>CAYUDM010000004.1:112509-116962 GCA_964443625.1 uncultured Smithella sp.
CTTTTTGCCCATCGCCATCGCCTGTCCGGAACCGACGGCAATCGTTTTGACAAAGTAGCCTGTCTTTTTTTCAAATATCGGAATCAGCACATCCAAAAGGCCGCTGTCTTGCGTACTGGTGGTTGTCGTCAGAATAATGTTTTTCTGAGCCGGCGCTTGATTGGCCGCCCAAGTCATCGTCGCACCCGATGCCAAAAGCATTACGGCTGCCGCCATCGACAGCACAATCTTAAAATAACTTTTTATTTTCATATGTGTTCTCCTTTAGATTTATTTTTTATTTTTTTTCTGCCACTCAACAGAATTGGGGAAAAATAGCGGCGATTCATACTTATCCTTTCCGAAATCTCTGATAATCAGCTGTCCTTTTTCGGGCGATGTCAGCCAATTGACAAACTTCATCGTATCGCTATGATTGACGTTGGGGAATTTAGCGGGATTGACGGGAATGAGCGAAATGAAATTAAGCATCGCTTCATCGCCTTCAACCACAATGCCGACTTTAAGCGAATCCTTTAATGACAGATAGGTCGCCCGATCGATGAAGGTATAGGCATTTTGTGAGTCGGTAAACTTCAGTGTCGCTACATTGCCTTCCGAGCCTTTCTCATAAATGACGTACCAGTCGCCCTGGGGTTTCAATCCTGCCTGTTCCCACAGAAGCATCTCCGACACATTGGTTCCGGACTTGTCTCCCCGGCTGATGAATTTCACTTGCTTGTCCATAATTTTTTTGAGGGCGACAGCAACGGATTTTTCCCCTTTGATGCCCGCCGGATCGTCGGCCGGTCCCACGATGACGAAATCGTTATACATCAGCGGAATTCTTTCCGTGCCGAAACCGTCAGCGACAAATTTTTCTTCAACCGATTTAGCATGAGCCATGACCAGATCGATCTGACCTTTCGTGGCAATCTTGAGCGCCGCAGAAGTTCCCGCGCCGACATGCCGCACGCGGATGCCTGTCTCTTTTTCAAAAGCATCTTCGAGGGCTGCTACCACGCCCGAATCGATCGGTCCGATCGTACTGGAGAGAAATACAAACTTCCCCCCGTCAGCGGCAACGGCCAGCGATGCCCACAGAACGAACACCAAAACGATAATCTTTTGCGTTACTTTTTTCATCTTTATGCTCCTTTTGCTTAATCTGGGAAAAATAATTCTAGCTCACGAATCCTACTAAAAACTCATCGTACATTCACCCAATCCTTATGGCATTTCAGATGCTGATGTTCGCATCTCTTATCCTTTCTTTCTTCACATTCATGAAAAGATTCATATTTACTGCACATATTTTTTCAGCGCTTCGGGCAGTTTGCCTTTGTCGCTGGCCACCGCCGGACGGACAGCATCCTGTCCTGTGGCTTGCAGAGCGGCAACACCCTTTTCGTTCAGGAGAAGCTCAACAAAACTGAGCGCCTTTTTCTGATCCGGATAATTTTTGGGAATCGTCACAGCATACAGAATCGGTTCACCCGTCAGATCGATTTTTTCACCCGGTTTCTTCCCCTTGATGCTGACTTTGGCCTGAGCGTAGAAGGCCTCATGTTTTGCGCTGGAGAGATTGATCTGCTCCGGCAGTTGCACGAATTTCAAGCCATGCTGCCGGGCTACGGAACTGTATTCAAAGGCATAGTCCAAATCTCCTGACTGCAAAAGCGCAATCAGGTCCACTGATTTTGCTCTCATGATATCGCCCTTGGCGCCGTAAAGTTTTTCGTAAATTCCGGGAACACCGTAGTGTTTTTCAGCCAGCTGCCAGACCATCAGCGTGCGGTAACCGCAGGGATCCTGATCGGGATCACTGCGCCCATAGGTCACACCCTCTTTCTGCAAAAGCTGATACCAGTTGCCGGCGTTCACTTCCTTGCCATACTTGGATTTTTCCGTGTAGCACAGCACCATCTGATTGGACGCAAAGATGATGTACCAGTCGGCGTAATCGGGGAACATCAGCTTCGGGACAATCTTATAGTCTGCCGACCCTATGACACCGCCTTCGCGTTTGAGTTCGGTGACTTTGCGAATGGTCGTGGCACTGCCGGCGCCTTCAATGAGCACGTCCACCTTGGGGTAGAGTTTGTTGTATTCTTTCGTGACCGCCTTAAACGGAACCGTCAAACTGCCCGCGATAAACACGGGCAACTTGCCTTCAACTTCATCAGCCAATGCTGTGCCGCTCCAACCTGTCAGTCCGGCCAAAAGCAAACCGATGACGGCAACTGTTAATATCCTGTTTTTCCATCCTGCTTTCATTTTTATACCCTCCTTTAATTTTCCTGAAATACATGAACCGACGACGCGTCAAAACTGACGTTGACGCGCATACCAATATTCAAGCCCACTTGACGAAACGCGTGACGGGTCGCAAGCGCCGTAACGACCGGCGGCAAATCCACATCAATGTAAATCATTGACCCTCTGTCCGTAATGGACGTAATTTCTCCCACAAACGCATTGCCGGCGTTGGTTGCATGGCCATTCGACGACAACATCACGTCTTCCGGCCTTACCGTCGCGCGATTGGCGCCTGGCATGCCCCTTTCAACCACAAAAACCGTCTGGGAAGTTCTGAAGGTGTATGTTCCGTCCTGACCTTTTTCCAGATTCCCCTGAAAGATATTTCGCGACAGGGCAAAGCGTGCGACAAATTCGGAATTCGGCTGACGGAAGATGGCTTCCGGCGTGCCTACCTGTTTGACCTCGCCCTCGCCGATCACAGCGATACGGTCGCCCAGCGCGACGGCCTCCTCAAAGTTATGCGTGACGTGCAGCGTGGTGATCCCCAGTGTTTGATGCAGATGTCTGAGCTCGGATTCAATCTCTTCGCGGGTTTTAGGATCTAAAGAGGAAAGCGGTTCATCCAAAAGCAGAACATCCGGCGATACGCAAAGCGCTCTGGCCAAAGCGACTTTCTGCCGCTCACCTCCGGAAAGCGTATCCGGTTTTCGGTTAAGCAGAGCGGATATTCCGAACAAATCCACAACGGTTGAAAGGGCCTTTTGGGACTGTTCGGACGTTGCTTTGTGCATTTTTTGACCGAAGACAATATTTTCCCGAACACTCAGGTGCGGAAACAACGCATGATCCTGATAGACAATACTCACCTGCCGCTTTTCCGGTTTTAAATAAGTTGCCTCTTTGCCCCGAAGCCAAATCTCGCCTTGCTTCAGTGGAAACAGACCGGCAATCGATTCCAGAAGCACGGTTTTGCCTGCGCCGGATGGGCCCACCACAACCATGTATTCACCGTCTTCCACATCCAGGCTGGCGTTTTTGAGGGTAAAGTCGCCAAGCTCTACAAAAAGATTGCGGATGGAAATCATGCCTTTTCCCTCCGGTAGAGCAAAAAGCGCAACAACACGAAAACGAAAAGCGAAATAAGAATCAAGATGACGGCAATCGGCCGCGCGTAATTGAGCCCGTAGGTTTCAAATTTTTCGTACACCAGCACGGGAGCGATCATGGGATGATAGGCAATGATGATGACCGCTCCGAACTCGCTCATCCCTCTGGCCCACATCATGATGTTTCCGGCCATGATGCTGCGCCAGGCCAGCGGAAACGAAATACGGGTAAAGGTCTGCCAGTGCGTAGCGCCTAATGTGCGCGCCACTTTTTCCAAGCGTGGATCAACCTTTTGAAAACCCTCTTTGGCGGAATCAATCAAAAAAGGCACGCTGACAAACAACATGGCAATCACAATACCCGCCAGTGAATCCAAAAACCGGATGCCGACAGAGTCAAACGCCTGACCCATAAAATAATTTCGTCCGAAAACAAACAAAAGTGCAATGCCCGCTGCAGAGTGAGGAATGACTAAAGGCAGATCAATGAGCCCTTCAATTAATCGTTTTCCCGGAAAGCTGTTCTTGGCCAGAAGATAGGCAAGCGGAACCCCGAGGATAAAGCCGATAATCGTGGCAATGAGGGCCGCATAGATCGTCAAAGCAATTGATGCCGTGATTTCCGAATCTCTGAGCGATTCGAGAAGAATGGCGGGATTGGACGCATAAATCATTTTTGCAATGGGAACAGCGATAAAAGCTAATATCAACCCGCCCAGCAAGCAAAATATCAGCTTAAACACACTGAAAGAAAGACCTATTGGCCGGCCCTGCGCCCCATTTTTCTTCTTCAAAAAAACCATACTGATTTTTATTGTTTTCCCGCTTATGAATGCAGAATTCTTCCCGAGTCTTTGAAATTATAATGGCCGATTTTTTCGACACGTTTTTTAAAGGCATCAGATTGAATTGTTTCGATGAACGCCTGAACCGGAGGCTGAAAAAATGTCTCTTTGGACAGAACCATGTCGAATCGCTCCTGCGAAAGAGGTAGAAAATGCAGATCCATCAACGAGGCAATGGCAGCCGAGGCAATACCGACATTTGCCTCACCAGAGACAATTGACAAACCGACTTCAAAGTGAGTGTAAACTTCGTTTTCGTAA
>CAYUDM010000005.1:0-78163 GCA_964443625.1 uncultured Smithella sp.
TTGATCCACAGCAGCTTCCGGCGGACGTCGGGATGGTTGATGATGGTCACGGGTTTGGCCTCGGGATTTTTCATCTCCCAGATGGCCGTTCCCTGAACGCGTTCCTTGGCGTAGGCGACGGCATGCTCAAGCGCCGCCGAAGACAGCACCAGGCCCTGCATGCCGGTTCCCAGCCTCGCTTCGTTCATCATCATGAACATGATCTTGATGCCTTCGCGCTCATTGCCCAGAAGTTCGCCGATGCACTGGCCGTCTTCGCCGAAATTGAGCGTGGCAGTAGCCGATCCCTTGATGCCCATTTTGTGCTCGATGCCGCCGGTTTTGACGTCATTGGGTTCGCCCAAAGACCCGTCGTCGTTGACGCGGATCTTGGGAACGATGAAAATAGAAATGCCCCTGGTGCCGGGCGGATCGCCTTCGATGCGCGCCAGAACCGGGTGAATGATGTTGGGGGTCAGATCATGATCGCCCGCCGAGATGAAGCACTTCGTGCCGGTGATCAGATATTTGCCGTCCGGAAGCCTCTTGGCGGTGGTTTTGAGCGCGCCGACATCACTGCCCGCGCCCGGTTCGGTCAGACACATGGTGCCGGTCCACTCGCCGGCAAAGAGTTTTTCCATGTATTTCTTTTTCTGCTGGGGCGTGCCGGATTCGTTGATCAGCATGGCCGCGCCGTGGGTCAGCCCCGGATACATCGAAAAAGCATAGTTGGCCGCGCCGAAATACTCCAGGGCGGCAAACCCCACGGAGGCGGGAATGCCCTGCCCGCCGACCTCGGGCGAATCCATGGGATTGATCCAGCCGCCTTCGGCGTATTTTTTGAACGGATCACGGAAGCATTTGGGCACCGTGACCACGCCGTCTTTAATATGGCAGCCTTCCTCATCTCCCTCTTTGTTGCAGGGAGCAAGAACGTTGACGGCCAGTTTCTCGGCTTCGTTTAAGATCATCTGCAAATCATCGCGGGAAAAATCCTTGTACGCATCGTACTCAAAGAGCTTTTCAATGCCCAATTGTTCAAACAAAACAAACTGCTGATCCCTTGTATTGACTAAACCGTTACTCATAGACTGCGACTCCTTATCCATATTTATTTTATATCCGCCGACTCCGGCTGTGTTATTTCACTTTCGGCGCAAAGCTATTATAGGATTCATCCACCGGCGGCATTTTCACGCACTGGGCGATGGTCGGAAGTTTGCCGTATGTGGCATCCTTCTGCCAGCCATCCATGTTGGCTGCGCGCCTGGCCGCCGCCTGAAGTTTCTTCCAGTCGGCGCTGCCGTAGAGGAACATCTCCTGTGCGGCCATCGACCCTTCGCCGTGGATGGTATCGACCTGCCAGTGATTGCCGGTGATGTCCTTGATGAGGCGCAGGACACGCAGACGGTCTTCCGTGGAAACGCCGTCTTTGGCCGCCAGATATTTGTCGATAAACGGCTGAATCTCCGGATTGTTCCAGTCGCGAAACGCCGGCACGGTGGTGGTGAGACCTCCGCCGATATCCTGCATGTGCTGGCACATCGTGTGGAAGTTGCTCGCATAGGTCCATTTGGAGGCGTTGATCGCCATCCGGTTGGGCATCATGACATCCATGCCGAATTCGGTGATCGGATCAAGGCAGGCTTGTTTGGCCAGCATCTGCACCGTCTCCGTAATATAGGCCATCCAGGCCAGTTTCTTGCGCACATGCGGAATATTCTGAACGCCGTTGTATTCGGCAATGAGGCTCGCCGCGCCGGTCATGAGCTCCAGCGTCCAGGTCATCTTGCAGGTACCGAACAGGCGGTGATAGCTCGCAAACGCATACGCCAGCGTCTGGGAGTACTGCCATTCCCCGCACATGAAAACGCGATCCCACGGAACAAACACATCGTCGAAGATGATGAGCGATTCCGACGGCTGGAGATGGTCCGACGCCGGATAATCAAATTCGCATTCTTCGCCGTAGAGGCGCACATTCGGTTCAACCGCGAGAAGCTTCACTCCCTTGGTCGCAACGGGAATGGCAAAGCCCAGCGCGTAGTCCTTGTCGGCTTCGCCGTGCGTCCGGCAGGGCAGACACAGAAGCTCGTTGGCGCAGGGCGATGCGCTGATATGGACCTTGGCGCCGCGCACCACGATGCCGTCTTTTTGACGATCCACAATTCTTAAGTAGAAATCCTGATGCTGTTTCTGCTGCGACGGATGCAGGCTGCGGTCGCCTTTCACATCGGTGATCGCTCCCGTGAGCGCCAGGTCGTTTTTCTGCAGATAGCGGCGGTAGTTTTCCACACGTTCCACGTAGTGGGTGCCTGTTTTCTTGTCCATCACTTCCGCGGCCACGCTGAAGGCCGCCAGCGCGTCGGCGCCCATGCAGTGCACCAAAACGCCGCCGCCGGACCGCATGCCGGTCATGTAGCACTCGCGCCGGCGCAGCATGTCCTCGGGCGTTTTCGGAGACGTTAACAAAAAATTAATATCCTCACCGTCTTTGTCTTTGGTGACAAAAATATCGCGGTAATCCGGATGGTTGGGCAGTACGTAGTCCATTGCCGCCATCCGCACGATCGTGCTGACGGTCGGGTGTGTGCGGACATCTTTCACCCGCTCTCCCAGGCACCAGACTTCCCGGCCGTCGTTCAAACTTTCCAGATATTGTTCTACTGTTTTAATCATAACCTCACTCCTTAAGTTGAATTCACGTCCCGAGAAAAAACGCCCACCGTGCCGTGCAGGCAGGCAACCGATCAGACGCGATGCGTCTTGACGGTTGCCGCCGGCCGCTGATGCAGTCTAATTTTTCTGCCACACAAACTCATTTTGCTTGATGGCGGAACGATTTTTTACTTCTTCAAATTCATTCTGAGTACGCGGCCACCACAGATAAAGGACCGTCGGATCGGTCTTCCCCTCGGTAATCGTCTGGACCGAGGCGGCGACATGCAGGCGCCCGTTGTTTTCAAGACCCGTCAGCTCGGTCGGAAACTTATCCCCCATCAATCCTTTTTCGAGGGCCTTGGGAAACGCTTCACGAATTCTGTAGACATCCGAAACCGTCCCCGCCGTTTCGATGGCGCGCCAGGGCGAACGTGGCCGTATAATTCAGAGCGCACTCCCAGGTCACCATTCTCTTATACTGCTGCGTGTAGCGTTTTTCGAAGCTTAAAGCGCCCGGAAAGGGAATGCTGACGACGCCGCTGGTTGAAATCAGATTGCCCATGATCTTGGTGCCGCCCAGCAGCTTGGCGATGACATCCTGTTTGGCCTGATCGATCAGCATGAAAGCGCCTTTATACCCCATGCCGCGGGCCTGCTCGATGAGCAAAGCGGTGGTTGCCGAAGGGCCGCCGATCAGCATGACCTCCGGATTGGTGGCCAGCGCCGCGGTAATGGGAGAGGAAAAATCGGTTTCCGTATAGAAGTTCGCTGGCTTGTCCGCCGTGATCACGCCGCCTTTACTTATCCAGTAATTTTTGAACTCGCTTCTCCATTCGTCGCCATAGGCGCCCAACGTGACGATCATCGCACATTTCTTCATATTCTTTCTAAGCGCCCAGTCGGCGAACACTTTTACATAAGTGGCAAAATCGACCGTTGTGGCAACCAGCAGTTTATTGCCCATCTCTGTGGCCTTCGGCGTGCTGGTAAAAGCCATCATGATAAATTCATTGCCTTTTTCCTCATTGATTTTCATGATGGGCGCCATCGTATTGAAAACGCCGTTATAAACGGCGATGGCTTTGCTCGCCTTGAAGCGGCGCGCATTATTCACAGCCTGTGTCGGATCAATACGGTCATCGAGCCGTTCCAGCTTGAAGGTGTATTTCTTTCCGGCGACGGTGATGCCCCCGGCCTCGTTGATATCCTTCACGGCCATGTCAATGCCGTTGACAATATCCTGACCATATTCCGCAGCAGGTCCGCTTAAAGGTCCGCTAAAACCTAAAACAATCTCTTCAGCCTTGATGCCTTGCGCCTGGAAAACAAAAACGAGAGCAACCAAACAGATAAACTTTTTCAGGTCCTTCATTTCGTTGTTCCTCCATTTCATTTGTGCTGCGAATACGGCTTGAAATAAACAGATTTCATGCACCCCCTTCCCCGATTTCGATGGGAGAGGGGGTGCACACTCAACATCATTATATGAAGGGCTACTTCTTGCTTTTGGCGATTTCCTCGTCGCGCAGAATCTTGCGCAGAATCTTGCCGACAGCGGATTTCGGAAGCTCTTTGCGGAATTCAACCTGTTTGGGCACCTTGTAGGGCGCCAGTTTTTCCTTGCAGAAATCGATAATTTCTTTGTCGGTTGCTTCCACGCCGGGATGCAGCACGACGAAAGCCTTTACCGTTTCACCGCGATAGGCGTCCGGCACACCGGCGGACACCGCCTCGGCAATTTTGGGATGCTGATACAGGACTTCATCCACCTCGCGGGGATAAATATTGAATCCACCGGCGATGATCATGTCTTTCTTGCGATCTACAATGTAGAAATAACCGTCTTCGTCCATCTGGGCGATGTCTCCTGTGGACAGCCAGCCGTCTTTGAGCTGGATAGCTGTTTCTTCCGGATTATTCCAGTACCCCTGCATCACGGAAGGCCCTTTAATCAGGATCTCTCCGGGTTCGCCCTGCTTGACATCATTTTCCCCTGTTTCGAGATCGACCAGGCGGACGGAATTGTCGGGATACGGACACCCGATAGAGCCCGGTTTGTGTCGCAAAATGGGAATGCTGATCCCAACGGAAGCCGTCTCGCTCATTCCCCAGCCCTCATTGAAAAAGATGCCGATGTCCTTGACCTGCTGTATCAGTTCCACCGGCATGGGCGCGCCGCCCGTACTCAGAAGACGGATGCGGCTGCCCAGATCCAGTTCTTCCGCTTTGGGATGGTTGACAATCGCCGTGACCATCGTCGGCACAGTCGGGAAATAGGTGATTTCATCCAAGGAAGCCATGACTGCCATGAATTCTTCCAAATCAAATCTCGGGAACATGACCTGGGTTGCGGCGTTGAACATGCCCCAGTTCATGGCAAATGTATTGGCATAGATGTGGAAATAGGGAATCGCGGCAATGACGGCCCGGTTGGCATGCGGTGTGAAGGCGGTAATCGGATTTCCCCAGAAGGTGCCCTGAAAGGTTGCGTTAACAACATTCCCATGCGTCAGCAAAGCGCCTTTCGGCAGCCCTGTCGTCCCTCCCGTAAACTGAATCAGGGCGGGATCTTCGGACGTTACGTCAACCCGGGGCAGACTTTCACTGGTCATGCTCTCCAGAAGCTCGGAGAAATGATGCCAGCCCTCTTCGAGTTCCAGGCTTTTGGCCGTGCTCACCCCGAAGCCCTGAATGTAGTCCGTTACTTTGGTGATGATGACATTTTTCAGACCCAGTTCTTTCACCAGGGGGCGCATGACGGGCAACACCATGTCAAAGGTAAAGAGCGTCTCCAGACCGGAGTTTGCCATCATGAATTTCAATTCATCATGCGTGTACATCGGATTCATATTCACGACAATCGCGCCCACGGACATCGTCGCGTAATAAGCGATGAGATACTGCGGGCAGTTGGGAAGGGCCAGGCCGACGCGGTCTCCCTTCTTGACGCCGAATTTGGAAAGCGCGTTGGCCATGCGCAGCATTTGCGATCGGATTTGACGAAACGTCATCTGGGATCCATAAATATTCGTCGCCGCCTTGTGCGGATAGGTGGCGGCGGCAAGGTGCACAAAATTCTGCACGGGAATCCTTGCATACTGGATCGTTTTCGGAACATTGTAATCGTAACACTTCTGCCAGGGTTTTTGTTCGTACATAGAAGACCTCCTAGAAAATGAATTCGAGTATCAAGACTCGGATTTTTACGACTCTGATTTTGACCAAAGGCGTCGTGGACGGTTCAGCCCTGATCCACTTCCCGTGAAGGCGCAGATCGGACGCGGAATACTCAAAATTTTAAACGATTCGGTTGAGGGGAAGAAAAAGAATTTTAAAAACACGTCACATCTCCGGAAAGCCTGAAAAACCTTTCCGCCGGTATTAAAAAAGCCCGGCGCCATCAACGATGGTTTTCTTCATACACGATAATTAATTAATGATCAATATATTTCATCTTATTAATTACTTTGTTATTGCATGTATTTACATAATTATGTTAAACAGACGTATGTTTTTTAAAGGAACTTGCTTTTAGCAAAGAGGTCTGCTAAGGACGTCCATACCTTTCGGATTATTGCATACGCGACAGGCATGAGGATTGATCCTGCCGGAGAGTTCCTTATGTTCGACCCTGCAAACCGTTCCGATATCGACGCACACAGGACCTCTTGCATGACACAAGAGGCCCTCTCTCGGGAAAGGAGACTTATGAGCGACTACGACCAGCGCAACGACAACGACCAGAACCAGAAAAACGCATCGGACCCGGTCCGCCAGGAAGCGATCCATGACAAAAGGGCGAAAATCATTAAAAAGGCGACCCGACTGTTCATAAAAAAAGGTTATGCCCAAACCACTATGCGCGATATCTCGAAGGCGACGGGCATCAATCTCGGCAACTTGTACAATTATATCAGCAGCAAGGAAGACATCCTGTGCCTTTCTTTTGAAACATACCACGATCCCGCCATCGACTGGTTTCAGCACGAGGGCATTCTGGATATTGAAGACCCGAAAGAGCAGCTGCAAAAAGCGCTGCATCAGATGCTCATCATGATCCATGATGTCATGAACGACATCCTGATGATGTATCGTGAAACAAGGGTTTTACCCCCCAAATTCCTGAAGATCGTTTTAAAAAAAGAAGGCGATCTCGTCACGCTTTTTGAAACCATCATCGCCCGTGGCGTGGAAAAGAAAGTCTTCAATGTGCGCGATCCGTTTTTTGCCGCCAATATGCTGGTCTTTCAACTTTCCTTGTATCCGCTAAGGCGCTGGAATCTGAAGCGCTACAGCCGCGAGGAATTTTTGGCCCTGTCGGAGGAAACGATTCTCAAAGCCATTATAACGAATTACCCCTAGCATTCCGAGGAGATCATCATGAACAACCTCACACATCTTTTATCGCCGCTCACCATCAAATCCCTGGAACTGCCTAATCGCGTTGTCATGCCCCCCATGGGGACGAATCTCGGCAACGGCGACGGCACGGTGAGCGAAGAAAATCTCGCCTATCTGAAGCGAAGGGCCAAAGGTCGGCCGGGGCTCATTATCACTGAAATCACAGGCGTTCATCCCGACGGCATGGTGACTCCCCATGAGCTTGCCGCCTATGACGACCGGTTTGTGCCCGGTCTTCGCCGGATGGCGGACGTCGCTCATCAGGAAGGCTGTAAAATCGCCTTGCAGATTCACCACAGCGGACGGGAAAGCCTCTACCTGTTGAAAAAGGGACGCGCCCTCGGGCCTTCTGCGATTCCGAGCATCGTTTTCAAAGCAACGCCCAGGGAAATGACGAAAGCGGATATCGAAGAAGTCATCACCTGTTTCGGATCGGCCGCAAGGCGAGCCCGTGAAGCCGGTTTTGACGCAGTGGAAATTCACTGCGCCCACGGGTATCTGCTGACGCAGTTTTTATCGGCCCTGTCCAACCAGCGCACCGATGAATACGGCGGACAAACACTGAAAGAGCGGTCGCGGTTCGTGCTGGAGGTTATCCGCGAAATCCGCCGCCAGGTCGGCCCGGACTTTCCCGTTTCCCTTCGCATTTCAGCAGAGGAATTTATCAAGGGCGGCTACACCGCCTCCGATATGCAGGTCATCGCACCGGATTTTGTGACAGCCGGCATCGATCTCCTTCACGCTTCTTTCGGCACTCACGGCAGCCCCGGCGGCATCACGCAGGCCCCCGGAGAGTATGCGCCGGGCTTTAACACGTGGCTCGCGCGGAAAATGAAAGACGTCGTGACCATCTCCGTGATCGGCGTCGGACGCTTTACCGATCCCGCGGATGCTGAAGCCGCGCTGGCCCGCGGCGATGCGGACCTAGTCGCGTTCGGCAGACAATTTTTGGCCGATCCGGACTTTTTGATCAAAGCTCAAGCCCGGCGCACGGAAGATATCCGTCAATGCATTGCCTGCAATCAGGGATGCATCGAGCGGGAAATGCTGGGAGAAGGCAATATCCGCTGTTCCATCAATCCCGAAACGGGACAGGAAACCATTTATCCGACGAAAAAGTCATCGCAACCTAAAAATGTCTGGGTGGTGGGGTCCGGCCCGGCGGGGCTGACGGCAGCCTCCGAGGCTCATCGGCTCGGACACCGCGTCACGCTTTATGAAAAGAAAAAGATCCTGGGTGGACAGATCCGCTATGCTCAGATTCCGCCGCATAAAGAAATTTACGGCCAGTGGATCGACTGGCAAATTGGACAAGTGAAAAAGGACGGCATTTTGATTCGGGAGGAAACGCAAGTCGTTGAAGCGCTCCTTCGTGAAGGGAAACCTGATTTCGTCATTCTGGCCACCGGCGGAGAAAAACTGGTTCCGCCCATTCCCGGAATCGACAAAGCTTTTGTTTGCGACGCCTGGCAGATTCTCGACGGCCGGGTGGCGCCGAAAGACAACATCCTTGTGATCGGCGGCGCGCTCATCGGCATGGAAGTGGCGGATTTTCTAACGCAGAAAGGAAAGACCGTCACGATCGTAGAAATGCTCAAGCGTTCGCCGGTTCTGATGATTACATCTCACGGCTACATGCTGCACAAGCGCCTGCGTGAAAACCGCTGCCAACTGATGTTCGGCGCTCAAGTCCAAGTCATCGGGGACGGCGCCGTCGAAATCAGCATAGACGGGCAGACCTCCGTCTTGTCCGGCGTTGATCAGGTGGTGGTCGCCGCCGGCATGAAACCGGTCAACCAACTCGAAAGCGTTCTGGAAAAACTGGCCATCCCGTTTAAAACCGTCGGCGACGCGCGCATCGTCAGACGAATTATCGAAGCCACGGAAGAAGGCGCCCGAGCGGCCTGGGAGATTTGATTTCATTCACCCTCCCCCCGCCCCTCCCGTCAAGGGAGGGGTGATGACGCCTCCGTCAGGGGGCTTCCGTCATGATCATTCTCAATAAAAAGGGGCGGAAAGAATCGATCTTCCAGCCCCTCCTGCACATCATCATCCAAAAGATGTTTTACCCCAGATATTTCTTCTGCACGCCGCGCAGGATTTCTTCCGCTTCCTTAACGATCGTCTGCACCATATCGGCAACCTTCGGCATGTCGTTAATTCTCTGGGCGCATTCTCCGGCCGCCATCATGGCCTTTTCGCGGTCGCCGTCATAAACGGCCTTGATGGATTCAAGTTCATAATTAATCAGATTCATGTCGATCGTGGTAAAGTCATCGGGCGTTCCCAGATACACGCCGGGAGACTTTGCAAGCGTATTGGCGGCGTGCTCCTGACTGCGCTGGTTTTTAACCCAGCGGGCCGGCCCCACAAATCCGCGCGCCACCAGGGTTCCGCGATCTCCGGCCGCGACCACGCCCTCTTTCCAGATCTGATGAAAATCGCTTTCCTGAGTGGCCAGAAACCGCGTTCCCATTTGAACTCCGTCTGCGCCCAAAACGAGCGCCGCCGCCAGAGTCTTTCCGTCGCAAAATCCGCCTGCGCCGCACACCAGCGTTTTGGCATCGGATACGGCCTCGACCACCGCCGGCAGCAGAATCATGGAATGCACCGGTTCCCAGGAGGTGTGAAATCCGCCTTCATGACCGGAGGCGACAATCACATCCACACCGGCTTTCTTGCAGCGCTGGGCGCCTTTGACGGACGGAACCACATGCATCCAAGTAAATCCCGCGCCCTTGATCTTGTCTCGCCAGGGAACGGGATCGCCCGCCGACGTGAAGATCACCTTGAAATGATTTTTCATGTCCGGATTTTTTTCCCGAACCTCAATGGCTTTATTGATGATGATTTCGGCTTCCTGGGCCATTTCTGCCGAAACCATCACGTTGATGCCGAAGACACCGGCTTTGTCTTTCGTCAGACGATAGGTGCGCTTGAGCACCTTTTCCATCGCGGTTTCCATGTCGTCGTCCGGATTGGCCTCGGCGGTTTTGATCCAGGCGTCGTAGACAAACGGCTGCATGTCCCGGCCGGTCAAACCGCTGGTTGACAAAAGCCCCAGGACGCCGGCATTGGCGGCCGCAACAGCCAGGTTGTTGTTCGAAAACGGGCCCATGCCCGCCTGGATGATCGGATATTTCGTCCCGATTAACTGACACAGTCTTGATTGAATCATGAAATACCTCCTTTGAGTTTTGTGATTATTTTGCATGTCTTTTATCACATCCCGTAAATAAAACATACGTTCATTTTTTCATCTTATTTATTGATCATTATTTATTAATTAATACAACATATTATGAAGTTTATATCTTTTTATTGCAAATATTCATGTTAATAATTATTGACAGACAGCCCGACTTTGTATAGGAAAAATAAAACGCTCGTTTTATCTGCTGCAATGAAAAACGATGCCGGGGAGGATCGGATATTTGGACATCGGAAGATATCAAAACAAAGTCGATCTGCTTTTTTATGGCGCCCCCGATATCGGATGCGCCGCAGGCTCCACAGATGTCTTCCGTAAAACCATAAATCCGAAATCATGGTACAAACGTCAATCCTTTAACTGCCTATGAAATGCCGTCAAGTCCGGCCGTCATTTATAAAACGGCCGATCGGCGGATTTAGCCGGAGGGAAAAACATGAAGTCGCAAGATTGACCTCGGAGTTCAATGCCGGGCCAGGCCCTCTCAGGATATGAAGTAAAACCATACGCCCGATTGCGCCACCTTCCCATCATAAGAAAACCCGATATCTTGCGGAATCCATCAACCTTGGAACCAGGAGGAGAGTAAAATGAAGCGGATAAGTTATTGTTTTTCTGTTGTATTTTTTGCATTCGTCGTATGGTCTGTCGTTATGTTGAATCCGGCGGCGGTTTTCGCGGCAAAACCGGACAAAGACGCAAAAACGATCAAACCGGTTGCCTCATTTGACGTAAAAAAAATGGCGGATATGTCGGATTTTGACCCGAGCACTCCCGTGACGCCGTCGGGCGACACGATTAAAATTGCCGTCGTCGCGGCTTTCTCCGGTCCCAGCGCCTACAACGGCCAGATTTACTATGCGATGGTGCAGTGGGTGGCCCACGACATCAACAAGCGCGGCGGCATTATGGTCGACGGCAAGAAAAAGCTCATCGAAGTCATCAAGGCCGATCACCAGTCCAAAGTGGATCAGTGTAAAAAGGTCACCGAACGCATGGCCCTGCAGGAAAAAGTTCATTTCTTCTGGGGGACCGACGGCAGCCACTTCATGAAAATCATCAACGAGACCGCACGGAAATACAAAATCATCTCCATCAACGCCACCTGTATGTCCGACGACCTTCAGGACGCCGTTAATTTCTCACCCTACTCCTTCCACGCTACGTTCTCCACGGCTTCCGTCGCGCGCGGGCTCGCCTACTATTATGGCCAGATTCGCAAGAAAGAAAAAAAGTTCTATATTCTCAACCAGGATTATGCCTTCGGCCGCCAGTTCGCGGAAGATTTCAAAAAAGGCCTGAAGGAATACTATCCAAGCGCCCAGATAGTCGGGGAGGACTTCCACAAATTGTTCTTGACGGACTATGCGCCCTATCTCACCAAGATTCAGGCCTCCGGCGCCGAAGTCATCTTCACGGGTGACTGGCTTCCCGACGCAGGCAACCTCTTGAAACAGGCCCGCCAGATGGGCATCATGCTGCCTTTCGCCAACGTGTATGTGGATGAACCCAACTACCTCAACGAGACCGGTATTGAAGGAACCAAAGGCCTGACCAACATCAGCGCCTACTATGACACCACACCTTTTTTCAAAACCCCGGATCATATCAAGATGTACACCACGTGGAAGGAACAGCAGAAGAAATGGAAGACCATGCCTTACAGCAGTATTGCCTTTCAGCATTTCACGGCCAACGCCGCGGCCTGGGTGATGACCACCTACTGGGCGATGAGCGTTCTGGAGCGGGCGGGAAGCACCGATCCGGATAAAATCATTAAAGTCTGGGAAAACGACAGCTTTGAATACGTCAACGGTAAAGTCGTGAAAATGCGGTCCTGCGACCACAAGGCCATTATGGATTTGGGCGTCACCGAATACGTGCCGCCGGAGCAGCAGAAAATTTCCATGAACATTGAACCCTACTACTGGTTCAAAAACGCCTCTTACACGGGTCCGGTCTATAAGGTTCCCGCGGACAAGGTTCTCCCCCAGATGGACCAGAATCTGGATCGTTGCAAGGGCAAGAACGACTGGGGTGAATAAGCATCCGAAATGATCCGGTTAGCCGGAGCCGCAATCGGCTCCGGCTAACCGGACTTGAAAGGGAAGAAAATGGATCCAACGGTATCAATGTATATTTCCCAGGCCATGCATGGCATCGCCTACGGAATGATCCTGTTTCTGATCGCGTCGGGGCTCAACATCATCTTCGGCATGATGGGCATTCTCAATATGGCGCATGCGGCGTTTTTCATGCTGGCGGGCTACTTTTGCTATTCCGTCGTGGGCATCACCGGGAGTTTCTGGATGGGCCTGTTGATCGCGCCGGTTTTGACCGCAGGCTTAGGCGTTTTGATGGAGCGGCTCTTGATTCGCCGCTCCCATGCCGCGGGCCATTTCGGAGAGTTGATCCTGACGATGGGCGTGGCCTCCGTCATTGTGGCGCTCGTCAAGAAGATATGGGGAACGGAAAGCCTCCCCTTGCGCGTTCCGGAAATTCTGCAAGGCATGGTGAGCATCGCGGGCATGAACTATCCGATATACCGGCTGTTCGTCATCGGTCTGGCGCTTGGGGTTTTGGCGCTCATGATGCTGCTTTTGTACCGGACGCGTCTGGGTAAGATCGTCCGGGCGGCGGTGTCCGACCGGGATATGGTCAACGCGCTCGGCATCAATATCAACTTGGTTTTCATGTTCGTCTTCGGCGTGGGCACCTGGATGGCGGGTTTAGCCGGCGTTGTCATCGCTCCTCTTTTGACCGTTTTCCCCGGCCTTGCTGATCAGGTCGGGATGGACGCGTTCATCGTCGTCGTCACAGGCGGCCTGGGGTCGCTTGCCGGCGCCTTTATCGTCGCAATCATCTTCGGACTTTTGAACTCATTCGGCGTGCAGTTCGTCTCGCAATTCGCCCCGGTCTTGATGGTTGCGTTTATGGCGCTGGTCCTGGCGTTTCGTCCTCACGGGTTATTCGGAGCAAAAGATCGATGAAAAAAAACTTATCCATCAAAATCATCCTCTGGATCGCAGGCCTCATCCTTTTGATCGGCCTGCCCAACGTGATCGGAATTTACTACACGAACATGGTCGTCGCCTTCGCGATTTTCTCGGTGTATGCCCTGTCTTTGAACATGCTTCTGGGGTTTACAGGACTGCTGAGCTTCGGACATGCCATGTTTTTCGGCATGGGCGGCTACGGAACGGCTCTGGCGTTAAAGCACATCCAGGATCTGGCCGTCATCCCGGCCATCGGCATCGGTGCGGTAACGGCCGTTTTACTGGCATTGATTCTGTCCCCGCTCGTCGTCCGGTTGAGCGGAACGGCCTTTGCCATGCTGCATCTGGCTTTCGGCCAGTTGATGTTTGTCCTCGCGCTTAAACTCTATAAAATCACCGGCGGAGAAGACGGGATCGGCAATTTTCCCATGCCCGGACTTTTCACGGAAAGCTTAAACACATCACCGGTTCATTTTTACTACCTGGCCATGATCATCCTGGGGCTTTGCACCTGGCTGATGTGGTTTATCACGAAAACACCTTTCGGACAGATCCAGGTGGGCCTCCGCGACAATGCCAAACGCATCGACTATCTGGGCTACCAGGTGCCGCAAACCAAAGCTGTCGTGTACGTCTTGTCGGCCCTCTTCGCGGGAGTCGCCGGATCGCTCTATGGCCTGTCGCATAATCTCGTATCGGCGGATGGATCGCTGGGGCTGTGGATGTCTTTCTACCCGATTATCGCCACCATGATCGGCGGTGTCGGCAGTTTCTTCGGACCTATTTTGGGCGTAGCCATCTTCCAGGGCATCGATGAGCTGATTCTGCGCTATACCGAAAGCACGGAACTGGTCATGGGCGTGATTCTCATTCTCGTCGTCCTGTTCCTGCCGGCAGGCCTGATGGGATTCATTTCTTCGCAGATGCTCAGGTTCAAGAACCGGTCCCGCAGCAATCAATCTTAACTGGAGAAGGCGTCATGAACATCCTGGAAACAAAAAATTTGCAGCATAGTTTCGGTCCGCTGAAGGTGCTCTTCGGCGTGGACCTGCAGATCGCCGAAGGAGAACGACACGCCGTGATCGGCCCCAACGGAGCCGGCAAAACAACCCTGTTTAATACCATCACGGGAACCTACCGGCCCACCTCAGGAGAGGTCTTTTTCAAAGGAAAAAAAATTACCGGTTTTCCGCCGTACCGTCTTGCCCGCATCGGCGTTGGACGGTCTTTTCAGATCACCAGCACCTTTGCGAACCTGACCGCTTTTCAGAACATCCGCCTGGCGATTCTCGCCAAAGAGGGCATCCGCTTCAACCTGTTTCGAAAGGTGGATAAGATGCCACAGATAACACAAGAGACGGATGCGATGCTGCAAAGAATCAATCTTTACGCTGACCGGCACACGAAGGCGAGCGCTCTGTCCTATGGTAAATCGCGGGCGCTCGAAATCAGCATGGCGCTCGCCACCGACCCGGAACTGGTGCTGCTTGATGAATTCGCCGCGGGCATGTCCAAAGAGGAAACCCAGGACGCTGTCGCGCTGATTCACAGGCTGACGGAAGGCAAGACGGTGGTGATCATTGAGCATGATATGGACGTGGTGTTTTCGCTGGCGGACCGGATTACGGTTTTACACTACGGAAAGATTCTGGCCACCGGCACGCCCGGGGACATTCGAAACAATCAGGACGTGAAGGACGCCTATCTGGGCGATCTGGAGGTATAAGATGACACGTCTTCGGAAAAAGGCCATATACTGCGTTGCGCTTCACTCCGAGTCATTGCGGCGTACGTGAAAGTACGCCTCATTCCCCGGAGTTTGCACGCCTTGCCTCTGGCTCTTTTTGCGAAGCCGTCTAAAAACCATTTGAAGGTGAATTCTATGCTACTGGAAGTGAAAGATCTCAATACCCACTACGGCCCCAGCCATGTCCTGCAAGGGGTTCATCTGGAAATAGCCGAAGGAGAGCTGGTGGCGCTTCTGGGCCGAAACGGCATGGGAAAAAGCACCACACTCAAAAGCATCATGGGACTGGTCAAACCCACAGCAGGCTCGATCAAACTTGACGGCCGGGAGATCGCGGGACTTCCCCCCTACAAAGTGGCGAGAGCCGGCATCGGTTATGTTCCCGAAGAACGAAGAATCTTCCCGGGCCTTTCTGTGCTGGATAATCTGCTTTTGGGCATCAAAGGGGGCAGGATTGCAAATCCGAATGATCCGAATGTCTGGACGGTGGAGCGCATCTTCCATCACTTTCCGAAGCTCAAGGAGCGGACGCATCAGCAAGGCGGACTGCTCTCCGGCGGCGAACAGCAAATGCTGTCGATCGGCCGGTCATTGATGGGCAATCCTCGGCTTCTCCTGGTCGATGAACCTTCGGAAGGTCTCTCCCCCATCATGGTTCAAGAGGTGCGTAATGTGCTTGCCGATATCAACCGGGCGGGCGTTTCCGTTTTACTGGTGGAACACAATCTGAAAGTCGCCTTATCTTTAGCCAGCCGGGTTTACCTGATGTCAAAGGCCTGCATCGGCTGTCAAGCCGCCGCCGCGGAAGTCCGGGACAATCATGACCTGCGCGCTCGGTATCTCGAAGCGTAAAGAAATCTCAGGCGCCGGATCTGCCATCAAAACCGGCTGTCCATAAACCTGCCCTTCACTTTAGGGGCTCCCTTCGGGAGCCCCTTTTCTTTTTGACACAAACCGTTTTCATCATATATGATCAGTTTACTTGTAATCTTCTTTCACAGGAGCCTCTCATGGATGAAAAAATAAGACAGGCCATCTTCCGACGAATGGACCAAGAACCTTTCGGCCGGAAATTCGGCATAAAGCTCGTTGATCTTCAGCCGGGGGCTGCCAGCGTCGAAATGCGATTTACAGAAGACATGGAAAACATGTTCGGCATGGCGCACGGCGGTGCGATTTTTTCGCTAATGGACGCGGCCTTTGAAGTCGCCTCCAACTCGCACGGCACGATGGCCGTCGCTTTGAATATGAATATCAACTATCTGGCCTCACCGGCCAAAGGGGCTACGCTCACCGCCAAAGCAAAAGAAATCAACAAAACAAAACGGACAGCCACTTACGACATCCGGGCCGAGGATGATTCGGGAAAGCTTCTGGCCGCCTGCCAGGCGCTCGTGTACCGACTCGACAAACCGCTGCCGTTTCTGTCGCAGTAGATGACGATGGATGAGTTATTAACGGTCCCATAATAGTATTTTTGATTAAACTATTGTAATCTCTGGTCGTCTTCCCGACCTTGTGACCTTTAGGTTACGAAAGCCGGAAACCAGCTCAATTCAGTCCTGGATGCCGGCTTCCGCCGGCATGACGAATGGGCATTCCATGATGAGACAGTGAATATTTGATTGTCGGCAATTCGAAAAATAGATTTCCGGAGGAACGCGGCATGAACGTGCAATGTCGTATTTTGTGGCTTATTCTCGCGGCAATGCTATTGCCTGCGTGCGCCGGTAAAACACAGCCCGTCACGATCATAAGCCCCGAGGCTCCAACACGCGTGATCAATTTGTATTTGAAAGATTATAGTCCCGGGATCAATCCCGGCCGTTACGAGTATTACCGGGATAAAAAAATCTGTCTGTCCAACATCACCAACGCGGCCGCCGACACCACCACTTTCTTTTACTTCAGCAAAGACAGACAGGTGCGCTATACGCTCGCCCCCAAAGCCAACTCGCCCATCCAGCCGATTCCCAGTTTCCTGTGGTATGCCTATCAGAAGGCCCTGAATTGGGTCGGCCTTGAAGCCGTCTTTGGATGCGCGTCGGATATGACGGAACTTTGGATAACCTTGCTTGCCCTTGATGAAAACAACATTCAAATTAGGGCCGTCGTTCTTAAAAATGCCAGGACGCTTTATGAAAAAGAACTGGCTATCGCCCTGGATCCGACGGACTCACGCCATGCCGCGGAGCTATCTGACCGAGCCTTCGGCATGATTGATCAAACCGTTATCGCCCTGCTGGATGATCCCGGTGTGAAGGAAATTTTATTGCGAAACGATTAAGGCGCAACAGACAAAAAACGAGGCACATTAAAAAAAGCCCCTGAAGAAATTTCTTCAGGGGCTTTTTGTCCTGTCAGGAACCGACGAGCTTATTGCAGCAGCGCGCCGGTGAAGATGTCTTCGAAGCAGTCATTGACCGCAGCGGGTTCTCCGCTTTCGATATAATCCAGGTAACCATAAAGATGCTTGAGTTCCGTCCCCAGGTAGAACTTATCGGACTGAATCTTGCCCAGATAGTAGGCCGCCTCGGCGTTGTCTTTGGCTGTCGCCACAACTTTTTCGCCTGCGATGTCGCCCGCGATGGCTTTGAGCTTCGGAACCGCAATGGTCATCGACCACAGATGCATCCAGGCATGCGCTACCATCCTCATGGCCTGCTGCAGCGGCTGAGCAATCGCCAGAATGTCGAGCGTCTTTTTGCCATCGCGCCAGCCAGCCAGCGTCTGAACGGTGGCATCCATTTTTTCAACCGCGGTTTTCACGGCGGCAATATATTTATCATCGACAATGCCTTTGGCCTTTTCGCAGGCTTCGGCAATTCTCTTTTTGAATACGGTGAAGTTGAACATGCCGGGGTTCATCAAAAGTTTTCTCATGGCCAGATCCATCGACTGGATGCCGTTGGTGCCTTCATAAATCGCCAGAATCTTGCAGTCGCGAGCGAGCTGTTCGACCGGATATTCGGAGCAGTAGCCGTATCCGCCGAACACCTGCATGGCTTCAGAGGTGACCAGCCAGGCCAGATCGGAGTTTCCGGCCTTGCAAAGCGGAATAAGGAATTCAACGAGCGCCTGCGATTCTTTGGCGACGTCGCCCGAATCGGCATGGGCCACATCCGCGCTGTAGGCGGCCAGCAGCGTCAGCATGCGCATGGCTTCCACCTGAGCTTTCATCCAGATGAGCATTCTTTTGACATCCGGGTGTTTGATGATCGGCACGGAGGTAAAATCGCCCTTCTTGGCGGGATCCGCGCCCTGGAGGCGGTTTTTCGCGTAGGTCACGGCATGCATATAGGCTGAGCTCGCCGTACCTAAAGCCTGCTGGGAAACATCCAGGCGCGCTTCGTTCATCATCTGGAACATGATCTTCATGCCCTGACGTTCCTGACCCAAAAGCCAGCCGATGCACTGATCGTTGTCACCGAACGACAAGGAGCAGGTGGCCGATCCCTTGATGCCCATTTTGTGTTCGATGCCGCTGGTAACCATATCATTGGGTTTGCCCAAGCTTCCGTCGGGATTCACATGAATCTTGGGAACGATGAAAATGGAAATGCCGGGGGTTCCGGGAGGATCGCCTTCGATGCGGGCCAAAACCGGATGAATAATATTTTCGTAGAGGTCATTATCACCGGCGGTGATGAAAATCTTCTGGCCGGTGATTTTATAGGTGCCGTCGGCCTGTTTGACGGCCTTGGTTTTGAGCGCGCCCACGTCGGAGCCCGCGCCCGGCTCGGTCAGACACATCGTGCCGCCCCACTGGCCGGATACCATTTTCTCCACATAGATTTTTTTGAGTTCGTCGGAGCCGTGGTTGATGATCAGGTTGCAGGCGCCGACTTTCAGCGTGTCGTAGGAGCTGAAGGCCACGCCGGCCGCGCAGAAGTATTCCATCACGGCGCGGTAAATGGTTTCAGGCATGCCGGTTCCGCCGTATTCAGCGCCGTTGCTCAAGCCCGAAAAACCCGATTCCCGGTAAGTCGCCATGGCCGTGTGGAAGCCTTCGGGCACCTTCACGGACTTCGTTTCGGGATCGTATTTGGCGCCAGTTTTGTCGGCTTCGGCATTGGCCGGATAGACCTGCTCAACCGCAATCTGCTCGGCCAGATCCAGGGTCGCCTCATAGGTGTCTTTATCAAAATCAGCAAACTGTGCATAACGGTTGAGTTTGTCCGCCTCGAGCGCCTCAAATAGAACAAATCTCAGATCTCTTGAATCTAATAACGGATTTAATGCCATAATTTCACTCCTCGTTTAGATATTTTTTTGCAGGCCATGCCCGCGATTTTGCCGCGTCACTAAAGGCAAATATGCTGTCTGAATTACACAGAGGCGAAGTATCTAGCACAATTCCGACTAAAAGTCATCATTTGTCTGGATTTTTTCCGTCAATAAATATTCAATAAAAACATCACATTCGAAACTTGCAGACAGGAAAGACTAAAGCATGCGGCCTAGGATAAAAGGTCGCCTAAAAGCGATATCAGATCGTCCAGACGATAAGGTTTCACCAGGCGGGCATCAAAACCAAACGCCGAAGGATTGGACATCACCGGATCTTCCGAGTAGCCGCTCGAGGCGACGATTTTCAGCTTTGGATCAATGTCGCGCAACACCGCCGTAATCTCCCTGCCGCCTTTTCCTCCCGGAATGGTTAAATCCAGGATCGTGGCAATGAAGGGCCGGCCCGCGACAATCGCCTCGCGAACCTGATCGACAGCCTCGTCGCCGTTTAACGCGGTCGTCACGTCAAAACCTTTTGCCACAAGCATGGCTTGGGCCACATCCAGGATAAATTCTTCGTCATCCATCACCAGGATGTTTCCGGTCGCCTGTTGGATAGCCGGCATTTTTTCGGAAATGACGGAAGCTGGTTCTCCCTCCGCCTGCGGCAAATAGATGAAAAACTCGCTTCCCCCGCCCGGACGGGATTGAACTGAAATGTGCCCGCCATGCCGTTTGATAATCGAATAGCTGGTTGCCAATCCCAATCCGCTGCCCTGGGCGCGCGTTGTAAAAAAAGGATCGAAGATATTTGCAATATGCTGAGCGGCTATCCCTTCGCCTGTATCGCGCATTGAAATTGCGATGCATGGCCCCTGCTGCATGTCCGGGGGCGCCTCCTTAGGGGAAAGGCGTTTGAATACGACATAGAATCTTCCTCCGTCAGGCATGGCCTGTCGCGCGTTAATCGTAATATTATCGATGACCTGAGCAATCTGGTTTTCATCACAGTTGCAAAACCAGCCCCCTTGGGGAATGTCGAATTCCGCAACGATATTCGACCCGGACAGCATAAACATCACACCGTCTCGAACGATGCGATCAAGCGATTGGATCTTTCGGATCGGCGTCCCTCCCTTGGCAAAGGTCAGAAGCTGCAAAGTCAGGCCCTTGGCGCGTTCGTAGGTGGAGAAGGCCTTTTCAACGCCTGCGGACACCTTTGAGCAGTCGCCCGCTGCGGCTTCCGTGCGGATCAGTTCCAGATATCCGTAGAGTCCCGACAAAAGATTGTTGAAATCGTGCGCGATACCGCCGGCTAAAATACCGATTGCTTCAAGCTTTTGGGCATTGCGCAGCGCCTCTTCCATCTTTTTCGTGTCCGTCGTGTCACGAAAGACCAGCACAATGCCGATCGTGCGATTGTCCGTATCACGAATCGGCGCAGCGCTGTCTGCAATGATGATTTCCTTCCCGTCTTTCGCAATCAGCACCGTATGATTGGCCAGCCCGACAATGTGGCCTGACTTAAGCACTTTCTGAACGGGGTCTTCACAACGCTGTCGGGTTTCTTCGTGGATAATCCGAAAAACATCCGCAAGCGGCTTTCCGCGGGCCTCTGAAATCGTCCAGCCGGTCAGCGATTCGGCCACTTCGTTCATCAGCGTCACGCGGCCTTCGGTATCCGTGGCGATCACGCCGTCGCCGATGCTGCGCAACGTCACGGACAGACGCTCCTTTTCGGCGGCCAGCGCCGCTTCCATGTGTTTGCGCTCGGTGATGTCCTGAAAAACGGTAGCGAACTGACCGGGGCCCGGAGAAAAGACGGAGACGCTGAAAAACCGGTTCATCGGCTGAAAGTATGTCTCCAGAAAGGCCGGTTCCCCCGAAACCGCGACACGGCTGAAAACATCGAGGTAGGGAGAAGACTGGTCCAAGTACAACAGGCCGGAGGTTCGACCTCTGGCTTGATCGACGGGAATGCCGGTATGCTTTTCGTAGGCCGGGTTCACATCAATAATCCGATAGTCGCGGGCAATCCCATGCTCATCATAAATCAGTTCATGCAGCGCCACACCCTCGGTCATGGCATCAAACAAAGACCGGAATCTGCGCTCGCTTTCGGCCAACGCATTTTGCGTCCGCTCGAGGGCCGTCGTATCGATGATAAACCCTTCCATGCCGACGGCTTTTCCATCCAACCACACAGCACGCGCCGAGTAGGTGTGATAACCGATCGTGCCGTCTTTCATCTTGCGGCTGAACAGGCCGGATAGAAAGCGGGCGTCGTTGTGCAAAACTCCGCGAAGGATCTTCTTGAGCTGTTCAATATCGTCGTCTTTTTGCAAATCGACGAAATTGCGGCCGATGACATCCTCGGGGCGATCGTAGCCGTAGAGTCTGGCCCAGGCACGATTGACCGCCCCGATTCTGCCGTTTATCTCAACAAAAAAATACCCCGCGTCCGCATTCTCAATGATCGACCGGAAGCGTTCTTCGCTTTGCGCAAGTGCCCGAGCCGCCCGCTTTCGCTGGAAGATATAAATGCTCAGAAAAATGATGACGATCAGCAAATACAGAATGATCACCGACGCCGTGACGATGACTTCCCAGTGTCTGTCCAGAAATCTGACCGGCTTGTTGATGACGGCGGCCCCTGACGGCAGGGCCACAGGAGAAATGCCGAAGCGAACCAACGCAGAATGATCGAACATGGCTTGTGCGTTGCTTTTTGTGACGATCGGAATCTCATCGGCTTTTTCTCCCGCGACAATTCGCAGCGCCAAGGCAGCCGCCTCGCGGCCGTGCTGCCGGCCGTCGAGCAGCTTCCCCCCCACAATGCCCAGGCCCAGCCTTTCGGCATGGACCCCGTAAACAGGCACCCGGCTTTCCTGTGTCATCTGAACCGTCACATCCTGCCAATCGAAGACCGTTGCGTGGGCGTCTTTGGCATAGCTTTGCAAAAGCACCAGCGTGGTTGACGGAAACGACGCCAGTTGCTTTTTAAGATCCGCAAAAGGAACGTTATCATTATGGAGGATCTTGACGCGTCCGGCATAGTTCGGCGCAATGGCTTCTATTTCCTTGCGCAAAGATAATCCCGTCAGAGTATAGTCATTGACGACGAAAATCTCTTTTGTCTCCGGATGCAACCCCAGCATAATATCGATCGTGCCTTCCGGATCGATATTCTGGGCGACGCCGGTGATGTTGCGCTGACCTGCGTGAATTTCCGGGCTGTAGTCATTGATTCCGCAAAATACAACCGCGGATTCGCTAAACAGTGCCTTTCGATGTTGTAAGGCAAAGTCCAACGCCGCGTTATCCATCGCAATCACCACTTGCGGAGGGCTCGCAAGATATTTATGGGCTAAAAGACGCCGGAACGTTTCCAGATAATCTTTTCCATTATGGTTTTTACTGTCGAGATATTCGACTGCGATTCGTCCGACACGGAAGTCGGCATGAAGCATCTCCAAAATACCTTCCTGCTCCGCGTCCGACCAGGTATACCCCGGATGATAGGAATTCAAAACGACGACCGCTGGTTTATCAGCCGCCCCGGAGACCGGCGAAACCTGCGCGCAGACTGCGGAGTTTACAGCAAGCAGACAGACAAAAACCGTCCATCCCTTCAGGATGATGCCTGAATAGTTCCCGTTATCTTTATGTATTTTAGTGTTGTAAAAAGGAAGCTGCATGTTCAACGACCCTCATCAAACGGCCTCAGAAACGAAGCGGCACAACCATTGTCCAACCCGTTAACCCATGACCGCCTGCTACAGCACATAAGATCGGCAGAATTTCCCGATATCTTTAACCCGCAACACATGAAAAAAACCGATCATTGCGCGTATTTGGCGGATCGGACGGATCACGGAAGTCCTTTTTGACACAACGAATATTGAGGCAGTTTAATCTTGACAAAGCCATACGTTTATGGTTGAAGTTGCTCCTTATTACTTAGAGAGGTTTTTTACTAATGAAAAAGACATTGACGAATAAATCCAATCTCAAAAGAAAGAGAACCCACGGTTTTCTGGTCCGCATGGCGACTAAAAACGGTCGCAATGTCTTGAGCCGGCGGCGCGCCAAGGGCAGAAAACGATTAGCTGTATAACACCGGACATGTTTTTCTGCGTCCTGCGGGAAGAGATGGTTTTTGTTTCATGAAAACAGAATCTTACCGTCGAGTGGAGAGGGTCACCAAGAGAAGCAACTATTCGAAGATTTACGAACAGGGGGTCTGGAAGAGTTCCAAATTCTTTACAATGATCATCTGCGGCAATGTTTACGGGCGAAGGCGCCTGGGAATCACCGTGACAAAAAAAGCGGGAAACGCGGTCAAAAGAAACCGGATCAAACGTCTGATCCGGGAATTTTTCCGTCTTAACAAGGATTTGTTTCCCGAGAACCATGACATCGTGGTCATGGCAAAAAAAAACATGCCGCCTCTCACCTATCTGGAAACCTGTAAAGAATTAACACAACTCCTCCAACGGAACACCGGCAGATAAGGCATGCTCAAAAAAACAACGTCGGCGATATTGATTTTCTTGATTCGGTTTTACCAGGCTTGTCGCTCCCCATTTTTTTTCGCGCCGGCCTGCCGTTTTTATCCGTCCTGCTCACAGTATGCCATTGATGCCATTACCATGCATGGACCGTTTAAAGGAACGTTTCTCGGCGTCAAAAGAATACTGCGTTGTCATCCGTTCCATCCCGGCGGCTACGACCCCGTCAAGTAAAAACTGAACCTGGAGGTACTTTCAATGGACAAAAGGACCATTCTGGCGGTCGTGTTATCGCTGGCAGTGCTGTTCATCTACCAAACTTTTTTTGTCAAGTCGAACACTCCCCCGCAGGCCCCCGAGGCCCAAACCGCGGCCGATGAGGTTAAAACACCTCAAACCGCCCCCGCGCCGACCTCTGCCGCGACATCACCTGTTGTTGCCCCCCGGAAGGCACAGGCCGCAAAGCCCGAAGCGCCGCCTAAAGATATCGTCGTCGAAACGGATAACTACAAAGCCGTTTTTTCAACACGCGGGGCGGCTCTCAAATCGCTTCAGCTCAAACACTACAATCAGGACTGCTATGAATGTCCCGATGATATCTTTCCGAGACTCAAAAGCCTGTTCACCGGCGGCGGGTTTCAGCCCCAGGCCAAAACACAGGATCTGATAGATTTGGTCGATCTGCGGGACGATATGCCCTTTCCGCTGGCCGTCACGTTCCCCGAATCCAGCGCCGATCTAGCGCCGACATCCATTTTTGAAGCCGCCACCGAGAAACTCGATCTGACCGGACAAAGCGACAAGCGAACGCTTGTCTTCACCAAAACATTTGATGATGTAAAAATCGAAAAGACCTACATCGTCGATCCGGAAAGCTACACCCTCACCCTGGAAGTTAAAGTGCATAATCTGACCGGCGCGCCCATGACGCAGACGCCGGAAATCTCGTGGTTCCAATATGTCGATCCGCAAAAAAAGGATGACACGTTCGGGCACGAAGGCCCCGTCACGTCCGTGGGCGGCAGTATCGACCGGCAATCCGTCAAGAAGCTCAACACCGAAAACGTCTTAGGACCGAATGTTTTGTGGGCCGCTTTTGAAAGCAAGTATTTCATTGCCGCGTTCATTCCTGAAAATCCCGCGCTGACCCAGGTGTCTCTCAACCGCGACAATGATCAGATGGTTGCCATCGGCATGAAAGGCGCCAAGGAAGTGATTCCCGGCGGCCAGTACGGCGCCTTTACCTACAACCTTTATCTGGGGCCCAAACAGCATGACCTGCTCAAGGCGCTGGGCGTCGGCCTCAACGATGCTATTGATTACGGCTGGTTCTGGTGGCTGGCCATTCCATTTTTGTTCATTTTGAATTTCCTGGCCGGATTCGTTCATAATTATGGCGTGGCGATCATCATCCTGACGCTGATGGTCAAGATTCTGTTCTGGCCGCTGGGCACGCTCAGTTATAAGTCTATGAAGAAAATGCAGGCGCTTCAGCCGAAGATCACCGCGCTTCGCGAAAAACATAAAAACGATCAGTCGAAAATCGGTCAGGAAACGATGGCGCTCTACCGGGAAAACAAGGTCAATCCGTTTTCCGGCTGTCTGCCCATCCTGATCCAGATCCCGGTATTTTTCGGTCTGTACAAGGCGCTGATGTATTCCATCGAACTCAGGCACTCGCCGTTCTTCTTCTGGATTATGGATCTGTCGGCCAAGGACCCCTACTACATCACCCCGATCATCATGGGCGCAACCCAGTTCGTTCAGCAAAAAATGACACCTTCAATGGGCGACCCGATGCAACAGAAAATCATGTTGCTGATGCCGGTGATTTTCACTTTCTTCTTCCTGAATTTTCCTTCGGGACTGGTGATCTACTGGCTGTTTAACAATATCTTCAGCATCGGACAGCAGGTGTACATCAACAAAAGAATCACTGTCTGATGGCCGTAAATGGAGCTCAATTCCCATGCAGTCAACAAAAACGATAGACATTGAAGAAAAAACCATCGACGAAGCGATCGGCACGGCGTGCCGCAAGTTCGGCGTGCCGCGCGAAAAATTGAACATCGAAATCATTTCCGAAGGCTCCGGCGGCTTTCTGGGTTTTATGGCCAAAAAAGCCAAAATTCGCGCATCGCTTCTGGATCTCGACATGGGCTTTTCCATGACGGAACCAGCGGAAAGAAAACTCCAGACCGCGCCGCCATCCAGGCCGGACGTCCGGCGTGAAGCAAGACCGCAGCCCCGGCCTGAGCCGAAGCCAGCAACGCCTCCCAAAGAAATTCGATCGACTCGTCCGTCGGTTCCGCCCACCGCAGTTTCACAGGCGGCCCCGGCTCGTTCCATTCAGGAAAAAGAAACTGCCGCGGCTCCTCTGCGCCCCCTGTCGCTGGACAAGGGCACGGCGGCCGCATCGCCTGCCGCCTTACAGGCCGCTGAACTGCTTGGCGGTATTCTGGAGAGGATGACCTTTTCCTGCGCCGTCACGGCAACCGAAACGGCCGACACAATTTTTCTGACAATCGCGGGCGACGAAAGCGGTCTGCTCATCGGACGGCGAGGACAGAATCTCGACGCGCTGCAATACCTTCTGAGCAAGGCGATCAACCGGCCTGACGCCGAACGCAAGATGATTGTCGTGGATTCCGAAGATTACCGTCAGCGGCGCGAAGCATCGCTTCTGGGCATGGCCGAGCGCATCCGTGAGAAAGTCAAAAAAACGCAAAAACCGCTGTCGTTGGCCCACATGAATGCTCACGACCGGCGCATTATTCATCTGGCTTTGCAGGAGGATGATACCCTCATCACCAAAAGCCGGGGCGAAGGCGAATACCGAAAAATCATTGTCTTGCCGGCTCGAAAAGCGGCAAACACCGGCGGCCGCCCCGCCAGAAGCAGGCCGTAGGGCGGAAAGGACAGCCGAAACACCCGTGCGCGATCCGGATACCATTGCAGCCATCGCCACACCCGGGGGCGCCTCCGGCGTCGGCATCATCCGCGTCAGTGGCCCGCAGGCGGAATCAATCGCCCGCAGGATTTTCCGTCCCGGTGCCGGATGCAAATGGGAGAGCCACCGCCTCTACCACGGAAATTTTCTCACGGCCTGCGGCCAGAGCGTCCTCGATGAAGGGCTGGCCGTTTTGATGCGCAAACCGCGTTCCTTCACCGGCGAAGATGTCTTCGAAATCCATGCCCATGGAAATCCCGTTATCCTGCAAAAGCTCCTGACCGAACTTGTCAAAGCCGGTTGCCGCCTGGCGGCTCCCGGCGAATTTTCACGCCGGGCGTTTGAGTCCGGCCGGATTGATCTTTCGCAGGCCGAAGCGCTCGCATCGATGATTTCGGCACGGTCCGCGGCCGCATACAGTGCCAGCCTGGCCCAGCATCAAGGATCGCTTAGGCAGGCGATTGATTCCATTCGCCGATTGCTTATCGATGCGCTGGCGCAACTGGAAGTTTCCATTGATTTCGACGTCGATATTGTTTCCGATCCCGCGCCCGTTGCCACACCGCAGGTTGACGAAGCCGCACGTTTGATGACCGGGCTTATTGCAACCTATGGGACGGCCCGCCTCCTCACCGACGGCGCAAACGTCATCATCGCGGGCAGACCCAACGTCGGCAAATCCAGTCTGTTAAACGCGCTGACCGGCTCGCCCAAGGCCATTGTCACGGACATCCCGGGAACCACCCGTGATTTAATCACACATGAGATGGAGCTCGACGGGCTTTTTTTGCGACTGACCGACACAGCCGGCATCCGCCCTCCCCGCGACATTATTGAAAAAGAAGGCATCGCGTTGGTCCGGCGCGAGCTCGAAACGGCCGACGCCGCTGTGGTCGTGCTCGACGGCAGCCGCCCGCTTACCGATGACGATATCCGTATCCTGTCAGAAATCCCCTGCCCCTGTGTTGTCATTGCCGTCAACAAATCCGACCTCCCGCCTGTCTGGCAGGAAGAGCATTTGCAAGACCGTCTTCCCGCAAACACCCCCGTCATCCGCATATCGGCCAAGACCGGGGCCGGACTGGACCGACTGAAAAACACGCTGACCGGACGGTTGACGGAATCGATCTCTCCCGACGCCAAAGCCGATGCAGCCGTTTTGAATCTGCGTCACAAAGGACTTCTTGAAGACGCCCTGACGGCGCTTGCCGCCGCGCGGCATCACTTGGATTGCAATGTCTCGCCGGAACTGGCCGCCTTTGACCTTCGCGAAGCCGTCGGATGTCTCGACGCCATAACGGGCCGGCGAATCGGCGATGATGTTCTGCATCGCATCTTTTCCGGTTTCTGCATCGGCAAGTAATTGAAATGCGCCCAGAGGGTGTGCTACGATGCCGACACGGGGCCGTCGGGCTTCAACAATCCTTTTCCTGCTGCAAGGATGTCGTCATGAAACGTATCGCCGCTTTTTTGTGTTTGATCCTTTTTCTAACCTGCACCGCCGTAGACGCGTCCGATTCAGTGCAGTGCGTCCGGACATCCGGCGAGGCCGCCGTTTTGAAGGGCGATTCGGCATCCGCCCGCCTCGAAGCCGTCGCCCGCGCCAAATGGTCGGCGGTTGAGCAGGTGGCGGGGACCACGGTAAAAGTTCACAGTTTTGTTCAGAACTTCAGACTGGTGGAAGACGCCGTCATCACGACAACAAAAGGCGGCGTCAAAAGTTACAAAATTCTGGGCGAACGACTGCAAGACGGCATGCTGACCGTTGATGCCCGGGTCTGCGTGGACCCCCAGGGCGCAAAGCAGGCGATCTCCGATCTGGCCCTCAATAACGCCGTCACGGTGTTCATTCCGGCCCGCAAACCCGGACGAAGCGGCGACGAATACCTCGAAACGAACATCCTGTCCGAAACGCTTCTGGGCCACTTGATTCATCAGGGATTCACCGTCATTGACGCAGCCCCGTCTCATCCGGCCGACGCGGCGGACATCGAAAAGGCGGTCCGGTCCGGCGCGACGCTGACCGTGCGCAGCCTGATGGCCGGATACCTGTCCAATCTGATGATCATCGGCGCTGTGGACTATTCCATATCCACCGCCAAAGGCGAAAACATCGGGTATGGAATTTCCATGCCGTTTAACACCGTGACCGTTCGCTTGACGTACCGCATGCTGGCTCAAAACAAAAAAACAGGAAAGCTGGAGATCCTGGCCGCCGGCGCCCAAGAGGCCAAAGGGCTGGCCAATTCCGTTGAAGACGCGACCGCGCGCGCCATGAAGACGCTGGCGGACAAAGTTTCTCCTTCTTTTTTGGAGGCGGTCGGACGCCATATCCAGGGCAGCACCAGGAAAGTCACGCTGGAGATCCAAGGCATCGCCGATCTTCAGACCATGCTCGACGTAAAATCGATTTTGCAAAATCTCGTGTGGGTGTCCCAGGTGGAAGCAATGAGCCTGTCAACATTCATCGTAAGCTATCCGGAAAACCCGCTTTACCTGGCCAACTCACTTCAACAGCATGGACTATTCACCGTCAAGCATTTCTCCGCCTATTCCCTGGCCGTCAATTATCTGGGACCGCCGCAGATGGATGCTCTCTCCGAAGACGAGCAACCGCACGAGGATGAACATGAACAATAAGTCCACATCTTTGAAATTCCGAGACGGGTTGATGGTGCTTTGGTTTTCAGCCTTGGCGCTTTTCGCGGGCTGCGCGCAGACCGTACGCGTCAACATGCTTCAGCCCGCCCAATACCACGAAGCCTCTTTGACAAAAACCGTCGCCGTATTGCCGTTTAACGGTCCCGGCGGCCGGGAGTTTTCCTCTGAATTTGAAAGCATTCTGTCCGGCATCGGCATTGACGATAAGCCGTATTTCACCCTGGTAGATCGTTCCACAATCGACAAAGTAATCAGTGAAATGAAATTGTCGCAAAGCGGGCTGGTGGACGAATCGACCGCCGCAAAACTGGGCAATCTCATCGGCGCCCAAGGCATATACACAGGCATTGTCACACAGAACGCCGCCTCGGACAATCCGTTCTGGGAGCGGCGACAGGCCTGTATCCAGTATGAAGAAAGACGGGATCGACAGGGTCGGGTCTTTCAGGGACGCTGCGTGCGATGGCGTCAGTATCAGGTCGCGTGTGTCCGGCGCGCGGCTGTTTTTTCCGTTTCGCCCCGCCTGGTTGATGTCGAAACCGGCCGCGTTCTGTATTCCCGCAATCTTTCCGCAACGACGGAATCGGCCGGCTGCGAGGATACCCGTCCAGTGGAAAGCTCTTTGACGCTCTTGGCCCGCGCCAGGGAATCGGTAAAGGCAGACTTCCGGCGCGATATCGCGCCTTACTATGTGACGCGTGAAATCCGACTGATAGACGATCCGGAGGGCATCGATTCGACCGACGCCAAAGACCGTCTCAAGCGCGGTCTGGACTATGCCGACCGGGGAAGACTTGACGCCGCCTGTGAACTGTGGGGACAGGCGCGCAATCTCTCGCCTTCATCCTACGCGCTTTTATACAATCTGGGTGTTTGCGCCGAAAGCCGGGGCGACCTCGACGCGGCGCTTTTGCTGTATCGCCAGGCGGATCAACGTCTGGGCAAACCTCACGACGACATTACGAAGGCGCTTCGCCGCACGGGCGACGCGATTCTAAACCGGGAAAAACTTCGCGAGCAGCTCGACACCCGCTAGACTTTTTTTCCGTCGAGCCCTTCAATGAAGGCCAACACGTTGAACCCCAGGACGGCATGGTTGTAGCCGCCTTCCAGAATCCCGAAGCACCCGCCCCCGTTGCGTCGGGCCGCCTCGCGAACCAGACGCCCCATGAGGCGGTAATCTTCCGTTTTCAAAAGTCCGCCCCAGTCGTTTTCGTGATTGTCAAAGCCGGCGGATACGGCGATCAGATCCGCCTCCGTTTTGGCCAAAGCGTTCTCAACCGTCCGCAGATACTCATTGCGGTCGGTTCCCCCAGGGTTGAGGATCTCCACTGATGCCCGCTGCCCCAGAAGATTGATATTGCCGTCACCCACATGCAGATCAAAATCCAGAAGAAAGACCTTTTGAATTTTGCCCTCCCGCTTGAGTTTTAAAACGGCGATAGCCATATTGTTGAAGTAGCAGAAACCCCAGGCGCTGTCGGCCGACGCGTGATGGCCGGGCGGCCGGATTACGGCAAAGGCGGGTTCGGAAAGAGCGATCTGCGCCGCTTTGATGGCCCCGCCCGCAGCCAGCGCGGCAATGTCATAAACCCCTTCCTTGCGGACGGACGCAATGTGCCGCTCCGTATGCACGGCGGCAATGTCTTCAAGATCGGCAGGCTTTGGCTCGACATAGTCGACTTTTCCCGCAAGCGCGAACTCGATGGACTCGATCCGTCCGGGATTCGACGCAGGATCGTATGAATAAACCTGCTTGAACTCTTCACTATACACGACCTTCATTCCAGCCTCCTTTCAGGTTAGAAAACCTATTGAATGAAGAGCCTTCAACGTATTTTGCGACACCGGAAATCCGCTGAGCTCTTCTGCGGCAAACCAACGGGCCTCATCGGCATCGTCGGCACCTTGGGCTTGACCCGACACATAAACGCCGGCAAAATCGACGACGACAAAGTGAAATTCAATACGATTATTTTCATCGCGCTGGATCAGATCAAAAACATAGAGACAATCCCCCACGGCTATCGAAACGCCGGTTTCTTCAAGCACCTCCCGCGCGGCGCACTGCCGCATCGTTTCTCCCAGTTGCAGCGTCCCTCCCGGAATCGCCCACAGGCCGCGGCCGGGATCGATACCGCGACGGACCAACAGAATTTTCCCCTCATGAATGACGATCGCGCCGACACCGATCCGTGGAGTTTCCGGATACGCGTTTTTATTGGACGGAGTCATGCGGCAGGCTCCCGGAGAAAAGAAAACCGGCCGGTCATCCAAGGTTCTTCGTCACCCCCGTTGAAGACTTTTTCCACAAATCGAATCCTGCCGTTTTTTGCGACAAGCAGGATCGTCGAAGCCCGTGTGCCGTAGGCGGGACTTTTGATGAACATGGAAGCCAGCAGTCTTTCCCATTCCAGCGTCACGCCGGTTTGCGGCAGCTGACTATCCGGCGGAATATGCCGGTCGGCAAGCATCGCAAAAAGCGCGTCATCGAGCGACCGGCCTGTTTTGGCAAGCACGGCCTTGAGAAGCTTTTTGCCCCGCTTCACTTTCGGCCAGGGCGAATCGAGCAGGTGATTGGAAAGTCCGTAGATGCCCGGATCGAGTTTCCGGGCGCCGCCGCGGTTCGAATACGCATAAAGCTCCCGGCGATCACCCGCCAGAAGATTGAACCCATTGTAGTCCGCGGCCCGTCCGGCAATTTTTTCGATGTACTTGCCGGGAGTGGAAGCCCCGGTCAAAAACCGGCTCACCAGTTGGCCGCGTGAGGGTGCGTCGTAACGCCATGAGGCCGGATCCCGGTAATTGGTGACAGCGGCAAAACAGCCGTCTTTCGTCACACCCAGCCACGTCCCCTTTTCCTGAAGATCGATTCCGGCCAGCACCCGCGGATTGCTGCTCCAGAAATCGGCAGGCTGGGACGGCCGGTCGTAGAATTCGTCGCGATTGGCCGCCAGAATCAACTCATACGACGGATGAACTTTGTAGGCAAAAAGAATCAGACACATAAAGTTTAAGGTTTAACGTTTTAAGTTTTACGGGTTTAATAAGCCTCTGCCCTTGGACCTTGGAGCTTAAGCCTTGATCCTTTCTAGTATCTTCGTCATGGTCACGCCCGCGGCCGCGTCGAGGCGAACGTCGGCCATCGCATCTTGCTCCGTCTCGCCACGGTTCACGATCACCAGCTTTGCACCCGCCCGCTGGGCCTGAATGGGGATATAGGCCGCCGGATAGACAACGAGCGACGAGCCGATCACAATCATGACGTCCGTGTCTTCGGCTTCACGCATAGCCTGGGCCAGGGTCTTCTGCGGCAGCGCTTCGCCGAAAAATACCACATCGGGTTTGAGGATGCCCCGACAGTATTCACACGACGGCGGATCATCCGAATGGGCGTATTTTTCCCGGACGACTGAAATCGGATAATGTTCGCGGCAGTTGAGGCATACCAGCATCTGCATGTTGCCGTGAAGTTCACGGATTAAAGTGGGATTGCTGCCCGCCTTCTGATGCAGATTGTCGATGTTCTGGGTGATGATGGAAATTAGCTTTCCCATCTTTTCGAGCTCGACGATCGCGTAGTGCGCGGCATTGGGCTGGACGTCGTCCATCAATCCGCCTTCGCGCAATCCCCGCCAGATTTTTTTTCTCGTCGCGGATGATCCCAGAAATTTCTCGATGGTAAAGTCATCGGGATCATACTTCGTCCACAGCCCCCCGGGGCCTCGAAAATCGGGAATGCCGGATTCGGTGCTGATGCCCGCCCCGGTAAACACCGTCACACGGGATGTCCCGGCGATCAAGTCCGCCACCTGCCGAATCTCATTTTCCATCTCTGCAAGGCCCCTTTGCTTTTGCTTAATCAGGTCTACATGCCTTGTTTAGATACACCATTTAGTTAAAAAACCAAACGAAAAATGGACTGTCGGGGTGCTGGAGATCAACAAACGGTTATGCGACAACGTGGAAGCGACTCCGCAAAAAGGCAAAGATATTCGCCTGCACCTGACTCAGGCAAGGGAGGATTGGAGCTTTTCGCCAGGGAGCCCTTCTGCATGGAGGAACTGTCCAAAAAAAATCGAAGCGTTCTTGCGAAAAACGGACATCCGACGGCGTCATTCGGCGGAAGCTTCCTGTTAAAACGGAAACAGTTTCGGGGCCGACCCTTCAATCAGGCGTTTGAGGCTGTCGCTGCCGCCTTTTCCGAGCGCGTCTGTGATCTCCGAAAGCGCCTGCGCATAGAGATCGAGCATGTCGACGATATCGGGATTGCGCGCGATAATGTCGGCATAAAGATCCGGATTGTCGGTGAACACTTTTCTGGCCATGTCGAGTTTTGCCTTTAAAACCGGCGTTGCGAATTGATGAATATCCTCTATAACCATGCCGCTTCGCGATAGGGCCAGACCCAGGGTGACGGTATTGAGGTGATTGAGGCCCTGCACAACCGCCATCATCCGGTCATGCTCCTCCGGCGTGCGCTCCCAAAGCGAAAAACCGGCCCTCTCGAAAATCTCCTTGATCCATTGGAATCCGACCGTTCCGCGTCCCGCGCATAAAACAATGTTGTGCCCCGCCGGACTGGATATTGCCGGTCCGAAAAGCGGATGACAGCCCACGACTTCGGCCTGCGAAAAACGCAGCATCAGGTCAACCGGCTCTTTTTTCAAAGACGTCAGATCCATAAAAATCTGATCTTCCGACAAAAGCGGCCCGACTTGCCGGATGACCTCGGCCGTCGCGGCGATGGGAACGGAAACAACCACGACCTTGCAGATTCTTACTGCCTCCGCGGCGGTCATCTGTGTTTTCCGCCCGGTGACGTGCACGCAGCAACCCTCGGACAAAAGCAGATCCGCAAGCCAGCGCCCCATGCCGTTGGTCCCGCCGATAATGGCCACCGACGGGGCGTTCACGGCCGCACCGCCTTTTGCGCGAGCAGGAAATCAGCCAGGACCAGGCACACCATCGCCTCGCAAACCGGCACGATCCTGGGAATCACACAGATATCATGACGGCCTTCAATGGCCAGTGTCCGGCTTCGGCTTTTCGTATCGACCGTTTGCTGTGGCAGGGAAACTGACGGAATCGGCTTGCAATACACTCTGGCAACCAAATCCTGTCCTGTGGAAATGCCGGCCAGGACACCACCTGCCGAATTTTTTTGAAAGCCCGACTCGCCGATCGGATCGTTGATTTGAGATCCTTTTTTGGCAGCCACCTCGATGCCGTCGCCGATCTCCACCGCTTTGATCGTTCCGATGCTCATGAGCGCCGCTGCAAGCGCCGCGTCGAGCTTATCAAACACGGGTTCACCCAGCCCCGCCGGGCAGCCCCGGACGATAATTTCCACCACGCCGCCGAGCGTGTCGCCTTGCTTTCGCACGTCGTCAAGCCTTTCCCGGATCCGGACGGCCGCCTCGGGATCGGGACAGCACAGATTGTCGGTGCGGGCGCGATCCTTCAGTGTTTCCATGGGATCGAGACAGGCGGAATTGATGTTGATTCCGCCGACAGCGCGCGTATAGGCAAAAACCTCCATGCCGGCGGCTGCAATCACTTTCTGCGCCACGGCGCCGGCAGCAACCCGCGCGGCGGTTTCCCTTCCCGACGCGCGGCCGCCGCCGCGCCAGTCGCGCAGACCGTACTTCATGAAATAGGAATAATCTCCGTGGCCGGGACGGAAGACATCCTTGAGGTTGTCGTAGCTTGTCGAATGGGCATCGCGGTTCGCAATGACCAGCGCAATCGGCGTGCCGGTGGTTTTGCCTTCAAACACTCCGGAGAGAATCTCCACCCGGTCCGCTTCTCGGCGCGCAGTTGACGCGGGGCCGGACGACGGCGCGCGGCGGTCGAGCGCTTCTTGAATATCGTCGCTGCCGAGCGGAATCCCCGGCGGGCAACCGTCGATCACGCAGCCTGTGGCCGGACCGTGGGATTCCCCCCAGGTGGTCACGCGAAACAGCCTGCCGGAACTATTGCCTCCCATGAAATGCCTCCGTCCTATTTCGTCTTGCTTCTTTTTCTGAGTTTATTTAATTCCGACACGACACCCGCTTCAATGAGACACTGATAGATGTCGTCGGCCACCCGTACAATACTATTTCCCCGCGTGTCCACCGTAAAATCGGCGCTCTGTTCGTAAAGCGGCATCCGCTTGCGGAGCATCGTTTCCGTTTCCGTCTCCAGATCGTCCGACGTAAACGCAGGGCGGATCTGTGCGTTTTGGGCGTCGCGCTTCAAGCGTTCGACAATATCGACCATCGGAGCTTTGAGCCACACCACCTTGCCAGCGTTTTTGAGCGCGTCACGATTAGCGGCTGAAAGGACGATGCCGCCGCCGGTGGAAACGACGCATGGCGGCATGGCGGGCAATGCCGCCACCGTCCGGCTTTCGCGCAGGCGAAAGTCATCCCATCCGAATTGCGCAACAATGTCGCGGATCGGCAAACCTGCCGCCTTTTCGATCAGCCGGTCCGTATCCACGAAAGGCAGTTTCAATTTTTTTGCAAGCAGCATGCCGACAACGGTTTTGCCCGTCGCCCGATAGCCGGTCAGAATCACTTTCATAGTTTCTCCAGCTCCCGCCAGAAACCCGGGAAGGATTTATCCACACATCCGCGGTCGGCGATATCCATCCCCGGAACGACTAAAGAGGCCATGGCGAAGCTCATCGCGATACGGTGATCGTTGTAAGTTTCTATAAGTGCCGGTTTCATGATGCCGCCTTCCACTTCCAGTCCGTCGGGCAGTTCCCTGGCGACGATGCCTGTGCGATTCAGCTCGCTGACCATCGCGGCCAGTCGGTTGCTTTCTTTGATGCGCAGATGCGCGACATGGCTCAGCTTCGTACGGCCCCTCCGGAAAGCGGACAGAACTCCCACCGTCGGAACCATATCCGGCATGTCTCCCAAATTGAAAGTCCGATCCCCCTCGACGAGCCTTCCGCCCGAAACGTCCACCCAGTCATGACCGCCTTCAATCCGGCATCCGAGCTTTTCAAACAAATCAAGAAGACGAACGTCCCCCTGGGCGCTGTGCCGGGAAAGACCGGAGACGCGAATTTTTTTCCCGGTCAGAGCGGCCGCCAGATAAAAGTAGGATGCGCTCGAGGCGTCTCCTTCGACGGCATAGTCGCGCGCAGCGTAGAGATTCTGCGTACCGACCTGATAACGACGCGCGCCCGGCCGCAATACCTTCGCGCCGAAATGCTCCATGACCTTGAGCGTCAGATCGATATACGGCGCCGAAACAACGGATCCCTGCAGGCGCAGATCAATCCCCCCGGCCGTGTAGGGACCGCACAAAAGCAGCGCGGAAACATACTGCGAGCTTTCAATGTCTGAAAGCGCGATGTCGCCGCCTTTGAGGCCATTGGCAAATATTTCCACGGGCGGACAGTTGCCGCGGCAGCGAATGTCAACGCCCATCGACGCCAACGCCTCGACCAGCAGCCCGACCGGTCTTTCACACAGACGCTTCGACCCCGTCAGACGATACGTTCCGCTGCCCAGTGTCGCCACTGCGGTCAGAAATCTGAGCGCCGTGCCGTTATTGCCTAAATATATTTCCCTGTCGGCGCGCTGGAGGATTCCCCCCGTGCCGGTCACGACAAACTTGTCCTCGCTCCGCAAAATGTCTGCCCCCAGTGCTTGAAGACCGTCTGCAAGATAGCTTGTGTCTTCGGACACAAGCGGATTGCGGATGGTGGAGACGCCCGAAGCCAGCGCGGCTGTCACCAGCGCTCTTTGTGTGAGGCTTTTTGAACCGGGAACGCGCACCATCGCGTCCGGCTGCCCCGGTTTTCCATCAGGATTCACTTTGTTCCAACCTTTCCCGGACGATTTTTTTCATCAGCGCCACGGGCGCGTCCAGCCCCGTCCATAATTGAAATTGCGCCGCGCCCTGATGCACGAACATTTCCAGGCCGGAAACCGTCCGGCATCCCTGTGCGGCGGCGTCCGCAAGGAGTTTCGTTTGAAGCGGATTGTAGATGACGTCCATAACGATCTCAAAACGTTTCAGCCACGAGGCCTCCACGATGGACGCCTCTACGTTCGGATGCATGCCCGCGGGTGTCGTATGGATCAGGCCGTCGGCCCGGACCTTCTTGAGCATCTTAAGCGAATAAAACGGACAGCCGATTTCCTCGGCCAACGCCACGCCGGTTACCGCCGATCGATTGGCGATCATGACGTCGCCGCCTTCTTTTCGAATGCCGTAGGCTGCGGCACGCGCCGTCCCGCCGGCCCCCAGAATCACGAAGGTTTTACCGGCAATGGAGGTCTCTGTTTTCAGCGCCTGAACAAGCCCGGACCAGTCGGTATTATAACCGGTCAGATGACCTTCGTCGTTCACAATGGTGTTGACGGCGCCCAACGCAAACGCGTCGGGATCGATCGCATCGAGGTATTCCATCACGGTCCGTTTAAACGGTATCGTCACGGACGCGCCGCGGATATTCATGCCGCGAATTCCCGATACGGCGGCGCCGATATCGCTCACGCAAAAGGCGCTGTAATGACCTTTTACAGCCAGGGCCGCCAGCGCCGCGTTATGCATGATCGGCGAGAGCGAATGCCGTACGGGATTCCCCAGAAGGATCAGGCTTTGCCCTTCTTCACAACAAGGTTCGGCAGACGGTCCGTCTGAGACACCTGATATCTTGCGCATCAGTTCCCGCATCGCGCCCGCCGTGAGTTGTCCCGGCGCGGACGGACCGATGCCCGGCAGTACCGCAAACGCCAGCGCACTACCCAGAAGCGGCGCCAGAACACGGCTGGGTCTGCCTTGTTCGCCCATGCACATGGCGGCAACGGCCTGACCGGTTTTTTTTCCGTAAGGCAAAAGCGACAGCACTTTGACGTTGTCGCCCGGGCTTTGCGCCATCGTAACGATCTTGACGATGGACGGATTGAAGGCGGCACAGTCCCGGAAGATCTGCTTTAATTTCGCCTCCGATGGTGTTGCCGAAATGTCGTGCCAGGAGACGATAAGTTTCGAGACACTTTTTTTCCGGCGGCAAAAAGCCTGCAAATCCGATATCGCGTCCCTGCCTGCGGCAAGCTCGATATCAATGAAATCCGCGCCCAGTTCGGCGGCCTGCCGAAAGAGCTTCCGTCTGGCCGCGGGCGAATAGGCTATCCTCGGTCGCTCCACCGGCCCGGCCGGCAAAATCGATTCCTCCGGGCTGCGGCAGGTCACAATCACTTTGACCACAGAATTTGCCGCGCGCACGGCGGGGATCAGGCGCCCCAGATCGGCGCCGGCGATGCAATCCATTCTCAACTCAACGGCGTCGGCAAACGGACAGCAGCGCTGGATGTCCTTGAGGGCTTCTTCCTGAGGAGACGATGTAATCGGAATACAGATCATAGTCCATCCTTGGCTTTCGGATAGGATCCGAGTATTTTCAGAAGGGAGGTCTTTTCCTTGAGTTCCGACAGACAGCCTTTTACCGACGCGTCGCGCTGGTGGCCGATCAGATCGACAAAAAAGAGATACTCCCACATCCGCCCCTTGACCGGGTGGGATTCGATTTTCGCAAGATTGATCTTCCTGCGGGCAAACGACGCGAGCGCCCGATGCAAAGCGCCGGGCAGATCCGGCGTGGCAAAAATCAGCGACGTCTTATCACTGCCGGTCACTTCGCCCTCGCCGCGTCCGATCACTAAAAAACGCGTGGTGTTGTTGGGATTGTCCTCAATGCCTTCAGCCAGCAGATTCAATCCGTAGGTTGAGGCCGCAAGCGAACTGCCGATGGCCGCGGCGTTCTTTTTGCCTTTCACCATCTGCGCGGCGGCGGCGGTGCTTTCCGCCTCACCCACCACAGCATTGGGCAGGTTGGTCCGAATCCAGGCCTGGCACTGCGCCAACGCCTGGGGGTGGGAATACACGTGCTTCACACCCTTGATCGTCGTCCCGGATGAAATCAGGCACTGACTGACGCGCAGATACATTTCCGCCTGAATTTTCAAGCCTGTGAGAATCAAACGGTCCAGCGTCACATTCACCGACCCCTCCAGAGAATTTTCAACCGGCACCACGCCCCAGTCAATGGCTCGTTTTTCCACTTCATCGAAAACGCGACCAATGCCCGACTGCGGGAAAAAGCGGCTCGATACACCGAAATGCAGACGGGCCGCCAGGTGAGAAAATGACGCCTCCGGACCCAGATAGGCGATGTGCATCGGCTTTTGCAGATCCCGCGACGCGGAAATAATCTCACGGAAGATCGACGTCATCTGGTGCTGGGAAAGCGGCCCGCCGTTTAGCCCATCGAGATAATCAAAGACTCTGGCCTCCTGCGCCGGATTGTAAATCTCTAGACCTCGCTGCCCCTTAACCTGCCCGATCTTCACGGAAAGGTTCGCGCGCTCGTTGAGCAGGAGAACAATCTCCCGGTCCTTGTCCCGCATTTTTTCTCTTAAAGCTGCAAGCGTCGCCTTCATGCCTTCATCCCCTCGATCACGTCCGTTATGATTTCATCCGGCACGCCGCCGTTGACAAACGGCATCCCGATTTTTTTCAGCAAGACGAAGCGAACGGCGTCGTCCTTTTTTTTCTTATCCATCTTCAGACGCGCGATAATATCCGCAGCGGCAAAACCGGCCGGAATCCGAACCGGAAGCCCGGCACGTTCAATGAGCGCTTCGACGCGCGCCGCATCCGACGCAGGCAGATACTTCAGTTTTTGGGACAGCCTGGCGGCGGCGATCATTCCCAATGCCACGCCTTCGCCGTGCGACAGACGGTAATCCGATACGGCTTCCAGCGCGTGGCCCACCGTGTGGCCGTAATTCAGAATTCTGCGCAGCCCCTGCTCATGTTCGTCGATTTCGATAACCGATTTCTTGATCCGGCAGCAGGTCTCCACAATCGGAACAAGCAACGCCGGATCCTTTGCGCGGATATCATCCATGCGCGCTTCCAGCTTTCCCATGAGTGTCGTATCTTCGATGATGCCGTATTTGATGATTTCGGCCAGACCGTTGCGAAATTCCGCGTCAGGGAGCGTCGCCAGATAGTTCAAATCGATAAAAACCGCGCGGGGTTGATAAAACGTGCCCAGCAGATTTTTGCCCTGTGGCAGATCCACGGCGGTTTTCCCGCCGATCGCGCTATCGACCTGCCCCACCAGCGTGGTCGGAATTTGAAGATACGGTACGGAGCGCATATATACGGAGGCGACAAAGCCCGTCAAGTCGCCCACCACGCCGCCCCCCAGCGCGATGAGTACTGTGCCCCGGTCCGCACCCCAAGCCAGAAGCCTTTGGGCGATATCGACGGCCGTGTCGATATTCTTATGCGCCTCACCCGCCGAAATGTCGAGAAGCGACACGTGAAGTCCCGCTTCTTTCATGGCCGCGATCAGGGCGTCCCCATGGAGCGCTTTCACATTTGCGTCGGCAATGACCGCGTAGCGAGACGCCTTGAAGTTCTTGGCGATGAGCAACACAATTCTATCGAGGATACCGGTCCCGATGCGGATGTCGTAGGACGATGCCGTTTTCTTATCCAGGTTGACCTTTAGCGATCTCATCGTCGGGGTTACCTCGTTTCAGGTCGCAGCGCGCGCGATAATGCCCGGATGTCGTCCATCATCTGATAGAACTTTTCCGGCTTGAGGGACTGCGCGCCGTCGGAGACAGCCTTTTCCGGTTCGGGATGCACCTCCACGATGATTCCATCCGCGCCGACGGCCACGGCCGCCTTTGCCAGCGGTATGACGTATTTGTAGTTGCCGGCGGCATGACTGGGATCGACAACAACCGGCAAATGCGTCAGATTCTTCAAAACCGGCACGGCGCTGATGTCGAGTGTGTTGCGCGTGGCGGTTTCAAATGTCCGGATGCCCCGCTCGCATAAAATGACATGGGGGTTTCCCGACGACAGAATGTATTCGGCCGACATGAGCAGTTCTTCGATGGTTGTCATCATGCCGCGTTTGAGCAGCACCGGCTTGCGGGCCTGGCCGACCTTTTTGAGCAGCGCAAAATTCTGAACGTTTCGCGCGCCGATCTGAAGCATGTCGGCGTAGCTTTCCACCAGATCCACATCCGCCGGATTGACCACTTCGGTCACCGTCGGCAGGCCGGTTTTTGTCCGTGCCGCATCAAGCAGCTTGAGCCCTTCTTCCTCCATGCCCTGGAAGCTGTAGGGCGACGTGCGGGGTTTGTAGGCGCCGCCGCGCAGCATATGCCCGCCGCCCTTTTTCACGATATAGGCGCTTTCCAGCAACTGCTCTTCGCCTTCGATCGCGCACGGCCCGGCCATGACGATGAATTCCGGACCGCCGATCTGAAGGGCGCCTACCGGAATGATCGTATCCCCCTGGTGTGATTCCCGGCTGGCCAGTTTATAAGGCTTCAAAATGGGCATGGTCTTTTCGACACCCGGCAGCGATTCGGCGTATTTGAGCACCGCCTTGTCACGGTTGTCACCCACGGCGCCGATGATGGTCCGCTCCACGCCGCTTGAGGGATGAGCCTTGTAGCCCACCGACTCGATCCACTTGATCACCTCGTCAATCTGTTTTTCCGTCGCCTGACTCTTCATGACAATAATCATAACATCCTCCTGTAATGAAAAAAGGCCATGGCTTTTTTGCCGCCATGGCCTTTTCGGAAACAGAAAAGCCATGGGCGGCTTGGCTTTCGATCCACCCATGGCTGTTTTGGTTTAGTTTGTTTTAAAACATCCCCTTCAGCGACAGGCAGACCGACGCATAATAGGTATAAAACCAGTAGCCAAAAAAAGTGCTGTATGCGTTTTTGTTCCTGTTCACTGAAAAAAGCTGTCCTCTCGTGTAATGGCGTCCCCTATAGAAGAGGATCGCGTCCTTGTCAAGAATTTTTTTATCCTCATTTTTTCAGTCCATGAGGATTTTAGCCAGAATAATTCCGAGAATGAGCCACACGGGAATGGAAATAATCAGCGACCAGATGATTCCCTGGTTGCTGCGCAGCTGCTTGTTCATATCCTTTTCCACCAGCGCCCGCTCGATTTTGAGTTTGATTTCATCGAACTGGAACGGCTTGACGATATAGTCCACCGCTCCTTTCTTCATTGCTTCAAGGACGGTTTCAATGGACGGATACCCGGTAATCACAATGAAGATGACATCCGGATCAAGGCGCTTGATCTCGCCAAGAAGCGTCAGGCCGTCCATATTGGCCATTTTTATATCGGAGACCACAATATCGAAATGATTCTTCTTGAAGGCCGCCAGCGCCTCTTCACCGCTTGCGGCGCATACCGGCTCAAGACCGATGAGCTTCATGTACTGGCCTAAGACATCCAGAATGGCCGGATCATCATCCACCACCAGGATCCGCTTATGAATCTTCGTCAAGCTGTTGAGCGTCGTCATGGGCAACCCTCGCTTTGGGATGTGGTTTGGTCTGTAACAGGATCAACAGGCAATGTCAACGAAAAACATCAGCAAAGTCGGTAACCTATAAAACGCAAAAACCGGCGGGCGCGCCGCGCTTTGCCAGACGGCCCGGATAATCATTTTTCCCAGACCGGCTTTTATGATATAAGGAAGGGCGATTTAAGCTAGGCTACAGGGGTCGTTTGCAAGAGCCCCCCGAATGATCCACACGGAAAGGATGACACCCATGCAAAATGCCCTGATGATTTTAATCGCCGTCTGCGGCATCCTGGGCTTTTTGTTTCTTGCCGCCGCCATTGGCGCCTTGCGGAAAAAAGCCGTCCTTCGTTCGCTGACGGCGCTTTTGGCCGCCGGGCTGGCCCTGTCGCTTGCGGCGCTTTTTTCAACATTGACGGTTGCCGTCAGAGGCTATCAGGCTCTGATTCACGAAGAAGTGGCCGCCGTGGTCCGCGTTGAACCCCGGATTCTGAAAAATTTCACCGCGCAGGTGGACTTTCCCGACAAACGCCGCGCTTTGTTCGAATTGTCCGGTGATCAACTCTATATGGACGCCTACATTCTAAAGTGGAAACCGGTCGTCAATATTCTCGGTCTGCACACCGTCTACGAACTCGACCGCATCGGCGGTCGTTACCTCACACTCGAAGACGAACAAAGTCAGCCCCGAACCTTCTATCAGCTGTCCAAACCCAAGACTATCGATCTTTTAAATCTCCGTCAGAAATACTCTTTCTTAAAATGGCTTCTCGATGCGGAATACGGCTCGGCGACGTTCATTCCCTCCGATCGGCCCGCCACCTACGAAATCCGCATTTCCACCACAGGCCTTCTGGCCCGGGAGGTGGTAAACGCGCAACCGAACAATACGCCCCGACTGGAGCCAAAGTGATGATCCGTCGCATGCGTGGAATATTCGCTCAAATGCGGCGGGCGGAAGATCAAGGTTCCAAGCAGGAACTTTTTTGTTAATAGACATCGTGCAAGCCGGTTGCATCGCATCCTGACCTGCGACTGCAACTGCATCGCTATCCCTTGCGACATATGCCTTGACACATCGGGTCTCTTTTTCATATCATGCACTTGCGCCGGACACACCCTTTACCGCGAGTCCGACATGACAAATCTTGATGCGGCATATCGGAGAAACCATGACCGAGGCAGACCTGACAAAAAAAGTTCTCGACGCCCTCTTCATTTTCAACACATCCATCAAAAACATTCGTCTGTACCCGCCGTCAAACCCTCTAGTCGCAGGTTCACTCGACAGACTGCATGCGGTGCTTTCAGACCTGCTCGCCGGCGAGGAACGGATTGTCTTTGCTGAGTCGGAAAAAACGCTTCTGATCAGCGGAACCCCCCTGAATCCAAAAGATCGGGAAAAACCCCACGCACTTTCTTTATTGAATATTCTTCTGGCGCTCGATCTCAAAAGCATCACGTTTATCCGGGGACTCGGACCGGCTGAGCTTGCCCGTTTTGTCGAGCTGATCGCACGCTCCCCCGAAAATATTCGAGACGAGGGCGGGCTGTCGCACCTGATGACCGAGGCCGGAATCGTCCATATTCTTCCGGATGAGAAAATTTTCGTCGCGGTGGATAAGGACCGGAAAATTCTCTCCTCCCTCGACATTACCGACGATCAGATCAGCCGGTTCTTTATGCTGACGCACCCGGACCTTGACGTGCGATCAGACACATTCCGGAAAATGGCCCAAGACCCCGAGGCGCTGTCCAAAGCCTTCGAGGCCGGCCTTTCTAAGATAATGGGGCAAAAAGACAATCTCTCACGCGTCCAGCTGACGGACAATCTACAAAGCATGCTGGGGCTTTTAGACCGCATCAGCACATCGCTGGAAGGCGACAAAAAAGAACACCTCTCCAAACACGTCAGCCGCTCGCTTCTTGAGGCCGACCCTGAAATCGCGCAGGAATTGACGACGCAGAAAATGGAACATATTCTGGGCGGACTGCTTCTGCAGTATCTGACCGCCGAACTTGCGTTGGGCCGCGCGGGCCTGGAGGCAGACGGATCGGAAACAGGAAATGCCGATGCCGACAGCCGGGCCTCGGGCAAAGGCAGACTGATGCAGGTAACTCAAAAACTGATCAGCCGCCTGCATGACGACCGGACTCTGAAAGATGACACGTTGATGTCCGTCCTGCCGAAGATTATTGAGCAGCTTCTAGCGGAAAAAGAGCAACAATCGGTGGACGCTCTCATCGAAAGGCTTTTGGCTAATCTGAAAAGCGAAGACCCTTCTGTGCGCGGAAACGCCGCCAAAGCGCTGGCCGATATTTTCGACCCCCTGGCCGACGCGGCGAAAGCCGCCCTCCTGGAAAAAACGCAGGATCGCCTGCTTGCCTGGATTGAAAGTGAAACGTCGCTTTCCGTCGGCTACCGACGGATCTGCCTGATCGAGAAAGACGCGGCGCAGCATCTGATGGATCAGCAGCGACTGAGTGAAGCCCTGCCCGTGATCGTCATCTTTCAGGCCGTTGCCGCCACCCGCAGCGGTGACCCGACCGGTGGAGCGGGACTTGAAATGATCACCTATCTGGCCTCGGAAGACAATGTCCGAATGCTGGTGGAACAATTCGCCGACAAGGAAAGCGATCGCCATACCGCGGCGGGGGACATCTTCGCCGCTCTGGGCAATACGGCGCTCAATCGTCTGCTCGATATGCTGCGAAACCAGACCGACAGCGATGAGCGGGTCCGGATGATGCATCTGATCATCAGTGCCGGTCCCAAAGCGCTGGATTTAATCAAGCGGCGGATCACATCATCCGATCAGCCGTGGTATTATCTGAGAAATCTGACATACATGCTGGGTTTTTTGGGCAACGTGGAAACGGCCGGTCTCGTCCAGCCGCTGTTGCGCCATGAAAATGAACGTCTGCGCGCCGAGGCGCTCAAATGCATTCAGAAAACGGGCGGTCCCCGGCGGGCGGCGATGATTCTTCCTGTTTTACGCGACGCGGAGGATTCCTTTAAACCGGCGCTTGTTGAGGCTTTAGGCGCGGCTAAGGCTGAAGAGGCGGTTTTGCCGCTTCTGGCCCTTCTCAAGGACCGGCCGCCGAAAGCGCCTCTATCGAGAACAACGCTGGAAGAAAAAATCTGCGCGGCGCTCGACAGCATCGGCTCGCCCGAGGCGATTCCCGCTCTTTCGGAAATCGCGGAAACCAAAAAATCTTTTCTGGGGCTTCACCCCTATCCTGACCGGGTCAGAGCCGGGGCGGCGGTTGCTCTGGCGAGCCTGCGACGGAAGCTCGCCGAATCCGGCGACTCCCGCTGACGGCTTTCATGTCCGCTTTATGAGAAACTCTCGCTGGATCAGACCGCCAAGCTCAGCGGCAGCCGCCGCAGGATCCGGAGCCGAGCAGATGGCGGAAACCACCGCCAGGCAATCAGCGCCTGCCCGTATCACCGCAGGGGCGTTTGCCACATTGATCCCGCCGATGGCCACCACCGGATGACGGCTTGCGGCCCGAATCCGTTTCAGGCCGTCGAGTCCCCAGGGCTCTTTCGTGTCTGTCTTGGTCGGCGTGGCAAAGACGGGGCTTGCGGCGATATACGCCACCTCCAGGTCCTGCGCCTCTTTGACCTCGTCCCAGGTTTCAACGGACAGGCCGATTATCGCTTTTTCGCCCATCAGTTTTCGCGCGTCGGCGTACGGCATGTCGTTTTGCCCCAGATGAACACCCTCGGCGCCGCAAGCCAGCGCCACATCAACGCGGTCGTTGATGATCAGCGGCACGGAAAAGGGGCAAAGCAGCTCTCTGACGGCTTTGGCCTCCCGCACGAATTCGCGCGTGGAAAGGCCCTTCTCCCGAAGTTGCACGCAGCAGATGCCGCCTGCGACCGCCCGCGCGATCACATCGGTCAGCGGCCGACCCAGGCACAACGACCGGTCCGTTACCAGATAGACCCCCTTCATGAGATAACCTCGATTTTCAGCCGAGCCTGAATATCGGCCTCCGACAGATTGTACAACACATCCAGAAAATGCATTTGCAGCGAGCCGGGTCCGATCGCTTTTTCCGCGGCCATTTCTCCGGACAGCCCCATGACGGCCATGGCCGCCGTAGCCGCTTGCCAATAATCCTTATCCACGGCGGCAAACGCGCCGCACAGGGCGGTCGCCGTGCAGCCCAGCCCCGTCACTTTCGTCATCATCGCGTGACCGTTTTTGACGCCGATCGTCCGGTCCCCGTCGACGATATAATCCGTCCGGCCGCTGATGCAGACCGTGCAGCGTCTTTCGCGGGCGATGTCGCGGGCGGCAAAAAGGGCGTCATTGGATGTGGCAGTGCTGTCCACGCCTTTGGTTTTTAACCGCTCATCGGCAAGCGCCAGGATTTCCGAGGCGTTGCCGCGAATGATGGCGGGCCGCCCGGCCCGGATCAGATCCCGAATCACTTTTGTCCGATAGGGCGTCGCTCCGGCGCCGACCGGATCGATCACGACGGGAACATTGTTTTTTTCAGCGGCGTCAAAAGCCGCAAACATCCCTCTGACCCACGGCGCGCTGATCGTGCCGATATTGATCACCAGCGCCGACGCGATGGCGGCCATGTCGGCCACCTCTTCTTCCGCGTGAATCATTACCGGCGAGGCGCCACAGGCCAGAAGTGCATTGGCCGTGCTATTCATGACCACGTAATTGGTGATGTTGTGAATGAGCGGCGTCTGGGCGCGGATTGCCTCCAGGGCTTTGTAAATTTCTTTTGTCGAATACGTCATTTTTTTCTCCCTGTTCTCAAAGTCAATAAAAAACCCTTCCGCCCGGGGGAGAAAGGGTTTTGATGCCACCTTGTCATCTCCCTTCGCTGGCATTATCCAGATCAGGTTTAGCGGGTATCATCTCAGACAGATCCCTAAGGTCTGCCACCCCGGATTGATGCCTTGTCTTAGCAAGCTCCCAAGGCTTTGTCAATTCTCGCGATTCCCCTGCTTCCAAAAAGCATTTCTACGGTTTCGATCTTTTTTCGCGCCTTGCTTTTTGAGCTTAATCTTGCTATCTCAGAGCTCGTCTTTTTTGACGCGATACGGAAGACAAGGAGTGGCATTTGAAGGACCATTTTTTTCTCTTCATTCTCATTTTGGCAATCACGGCCATTATCAGTTTTCTCTATGCCATCTGGCGAGGCCGAAACGACGAACAAAAACTTCGAAGTATCATACAAAGTTCGCCGATCCCCACGTTTGTCATCTCCACGGAACATAAAATTCTTTACTGGAACAAAGCGCTTGAGGAATTAAGCGGCATCAAGGCATCTCAGGTTATCGGGAAAGACGAACAGTGGCGGGCCTTCTATAAAGCGCCTCGTTCCTGTCTGTCGGACCTCATCCTCAAACACAACATCGGCAACGCGGCAAGTCTCTACACCGGAGAAGTGACGAAGTCGAAGCTCCTGGAGGACGCCTATGAAGTGACCGAATTTTTTCCCGACATGGGTGAGAAAGGAAGGTGGTTTCGCATCACGGCGGCAGGCGTTCACGACTCGCGCGGAAACATTTTCGGGGCCATGGAAACGCTTGAGGACCTCACGGAACAGAAAACCGCCGAAGAGGAGCTTCTCAAGCAAACGAAGCTTGAATCGTTAGGCACATTCGCCGACGGCGTGGCCAAGGATTTCGACAGCCTGCTCACCGCGATTCTGCGCAATGTCTTTTTGGCAAAAATATCCGCCAGCGAGGAAGACAAGATTCTGGAAAACGGCCTGGCGATCGCCGAGCGCGCAAGCCTCCAGGCAAAGGAACTAGCCCACCGGCTGATCACCTTCGCCCAAGGCGGCTTTCCGGTCAAAAAAATCGAAAAGATCGACGCCATTATCCGTGAGGCCGCGGATCGGGCGCTGAAAGACGGCAACGTCACGGCCAACCTGTCTCTCGCCGCCGATCTCTGGCCGGCCGAAGTCGATGCGATGCAGATCCGCCAGGTCATCGAGAATCTGCTCACCAATGCCCGGGAAGCTATGCCGTCGGGCGGCGCCATTGATGTCACGGCTCAAAATGTCACCACCGGCACCAACATCCGGGCGCTCGGCGAAGGCAACTATGTTAGGATTATCGTGAAAGACTACGGGGTGGGGATTTCCAGGGAAAATCTCTCCCGTATTTTTGATCCGTACTTCACCACCAAGGAAAAACGGGAACGCGGAGGCATCGGTCTAGGTCTGGCCATCTGTGATTCCATCATCAAATACCACAATGGCTTAATCTCGGTTGAATCCACCGCCGGGCAAGGCGCCTCTTTCTTCATTTACCTGGCGGCCGCCGTGAAAAACGGCCACTAACCGCCGAGGGAAGTTGTCAGGAGTGACCTTTGGCTGTAAAATCTCTGGAACAAATCTACGACCATTTCGCAACGACCTATGACGAAAGCCGAGGGCTTTTTGACATATCCGATGTGATGACCGATTTTACCTCGCGCCTGCCCGTTCGTCCCGGACACCTGCTGGATCTGGGCTGCGGCGCGGGCGAACCGTTTGCGCGTTTTTTTGTGGATCGCGGCTGGCAGGTCACAGGAGTGGATTTCTCCGGCAGGATGCTCGCGCTGGCCAATCGATATGTCCCGGAGATGAAAACACTCCATGCAGACATGCGACAGGTATCGTTCGGTCGCGAAAGGTTCGACGCCATCGCAGCGATCTATTGTCTTTTCCATGTGCCGCGCGAGGATCACGCGGCGCTTTTGGGGCGCTGTTTTTCCTGGCTGGTCGACGGCGGTAAAATGCTTTTCACCTACGCGACACGCGACTACACAGGCCGAGACGAATTTGAAGGCTACAAAGAGTTCCTCGGAGAGGAATTGTTTTACAGCCACAAAACGCCCGAAGCGCTGCACGAGGATCTTACCGCCGCGGGCTTTTGCGTCGAATCCGAATCCAACCGCACTATTGCCGGCGAAACGTTTCTGTGGGTCACCGTCTCCAAACCTCCTGCCTGCGCGCCACCCGGCTGTTTCTAGACGCTTTCAGCCTTCGAGCCCGGAGGTCTCCTTTTGCACTGCTAAGATCAACTCCTCAAGATGGCGCATCCGCTCACGGAAAGTCGCCACGGCCAGCGCCGATTCATGCGGATGCAGCGTTTCAATTTCTGAAAGCCTCGCGCGAAGCTGCAAAACAATTTCGTGGGCCACGCCCAGAAGCAGCGCGCGTTCCTGCCTGGTCATGCCGGTCACCGCCTTGGGAATTGATGGAGTCAGGGAAACTCCGTTTATTCACGGGACGATTTCCACGACAGAAACGCTTTCTTTACCGATTCCGCCGCGCTTTCAATGCTGACGTTCCCCGTATTGATCATAATGTCGTAATGCTTCGGATCATTGATGTCCTCATTGAAATAGCGTTTCACAAAAGCGATCTGATCCGAATCGAACTGCCTGACATAATCGGTCGCCTCCTTTTGCGACATCCGACGGTCGGTCATGACCTTGTTGACGCGATAGTCGAGCGGCGCGATGATGCGCGCGCGGAAAGCTTTATCCTTCAGAATAAAACTGCCGCCCCGCCCAATGATGATAATATTGCCGTGCTGCGCGTTGGTGTGCATAACCATCGACAGATGGCGGATGTATTCATTGGGCCAGATGTGACGCGACTCGAAAAACGAGCTGATCAGGCTGTCAAAAAATGAGATGCTCTTTTCATCCAGCGATTTGATGACCTTATCGCTCATGTGCGCGCTTTCAGCAACTTTGTGAATCAGTTCGCTGCCGACGATATTCATCTGCAGTTCGGTCGCCAGAATCCGGGCGACCCAGCCGCCGCTTGCGCCCGCTTCGGAAGACAGAGTAATGACTTGCCCCGGCTTTACCTTTTTTTCTTTCTGCCAGCGGCTGACCTGGTCTTCAACGAGCTTATCGACATCCCTGTCTTTGAGCTTGATATCCCGGGTGTAGTCGGGACAGTTGACGTCAAACAGAGCGTTGGTTTTCACCCGATACCGTTTTGTGCAGTTCTCCCGCCACGCGCAGATCACGCATATTCTCTTATCCGATGCTGTTGACATGGCCTAGTCCCTCCTTTCCTGATCTTCAGGATGCCTCTTCCTGCAATGCCTCGAACCCGGCGACAATATCAAGCAGCTCCTCGGTAATCGTCATCTGCCGGGTCCGATGGAACTGCACGTGCAGATCCGTCAATTGCTCTTCGATATTTTTCTCCGCGTTTTGCATGGACGCCAAACGACTCGCATTTTCACTGGCTAGTGATTCCGCAAAAGCCCGATACAAAGAAACAAAAAGATACTCCCGAATCAGAGAGGAAAAGATCCGGTCCCCATCCATCCGGAAAATGGGCAGAGATTTGGATTCCCATTTCTTGGCGGCAATCTCTTTGAGCCAATCGGAACTGACCGGAAGGAGTTGGAACTGGTGGGGCTGATAATTCGCGCCGCTTAGATACCGGTTGTAAAAGATGACAAAGGTATCGACGGCATGTTTAAAATGCCATTCGTCGATGACCATGATAATCTCCTGCACCAGCGGGGTAATGCCGGCCGTCGACCCGGGTGTGGACAGAAGTTCGTCAACGGGCTGGCCCGCGTCCTCGACATAATCGGCCACACGAGCGCCAATCGCGAGAACGCGCCGGTTTTCCTTTTTCACGCCCATTGCTTTTATTTCGTCGAGCATGAACACGGAGATCTGTTCATTGAGCGGGCCGCAAAGCCCCTGATCGGACCCGAACACAATCACACCGACCTTGCGTTGCCCTGAAGCCCTGCGTTTCAGCGACGATCTCAGCCGTTCTTTAAGCACAATCTGCAAGCCCATCTCCACGGCCCGGTTGTAGTCGGTAAGCGACTCCACCGCCTTCTGATACTGGCGGATACTGACCGCGGCGAGCGCCTTCATCGTTTTGACGACCGACAGCAGATCGCCCGCGCTTTTCATTCTCCTTTTAAGAGATTCAGTTGTTTGCATCGGCGTCCTCAGTCACTTCATAGGGTTTTACGGTCCTGCGAATCTCATCCATGATCAGATCCCGATCGGATATCTCGAGTTTGCCGCCCGATTCGATCCGACCGCACAAATCCCTCAGATCATGGTTTACCGCCTCAAGCACATGATCCTCCACTTCGCGAACCTTTTCAGTCGGAACTAAATCGAGCGTGCCGCCGGTGACCGACAGCAGACAGGCGATCTGCTCGGAGGCGCGAAGCGGTTTATACTGACCCTGTTTGAGCACTTCACGCACGCGCCAGCCCCGCTCGAGTGTCCGGCGCGTACTGTCATCCAGACGTGTGCCGAAACGCGAGAAGGACTCCAGTTCTTCAAACTGCGAATAGGACAGGCGCAGGTCGCCCGCCACCGACCGGTAGGCCGGAAGCTGCGTCTTGCCGCCCACGCGGGAAACGGATTTGCCGACATCCACCGCCGGCAAAATGCCCTTGTTGAAAAGCACCGGCGACAAATAGATCTGCCCGTCGGTAATGGATATCAGATTGGTGGGAATGTAGGAGGACATATCCTGCGCTTCCGTCTCGACAATCGGCAAAGAGGTGAGCGACCCGCCGCCCAGGTCCGCCCGCAAATGCGTCGAGCGCTCCAGCAGACGAGAATGGATGTAGAAGATATCGCCCGGAAACGCCTCGCGTCCCGGCGGGCGGCGCAAAAGCAGTGACACTTCGCGGTAGGCGCGCGCATGTGACGTCAGATCGTCATAGACGATCAGCACATCGCGCCCCTGCTCCGTGAAATATTCTCCCATGCTGGTGGCGGCATAAGGCGCGATGAACTGCAGCCCCGGCGTATCCTCGCCGGTGGCCACAACGACAATACACTGCTCCATCACGCCATGGTCGCGCAGCTCTGCGATCACTTTCGCTACATCGGCGCTCTTCTTACCGATGGCGCAGTATATCGAGATAAGCCCCGTCTCTTTCTGATTGATGATCGTATCGACCGCGATCGCCGTTTTTCCGGTTTGTCGATCCCCCAGAATCAGCTCGCGCTGACCCCGGCCGATCGGAATCAGCGAGTCGATCACTTTGACGCCCGTCTGGAGCGGAACCGTCACCGGCGCGCGATCCATCACCGCGGGAGCGGGTCTTTCCACCGGCAGACGCATAACGGTGCTCACCTCCCCCAAACCGTCAAGCGGCCGACCGATCGGGTCCACCACTCTTCCTAAGAGCCCCTCACCCACCGGCACGTCCAAAACGCGTTTGGTCCGGTGGACTTCGGTTCCGACCTGGACGTTCTCACTGGGATCTAAAAGAACGACACCGATTTCTTTAGGGTCGATATTGAAGACCAGCCCCATTAAGTTTCCGGAAAAGCGCACCAGTTCTTCCGCGCGGATATTGGGAAGACCGCTCACCCGGGCGATATCCCGCCCGACAAACTGCACCGTTCCGACTTCGTATTGTCGCAGTTCTGCGTTTTGCTCATCTAAGACCTTTTCCATCGTATCGAACGTATCGTCCAGAAAGTCGCTCAGCTCTTTGCTTTCCGTTGTATTTCGCTTTTCACTCATGTGCACCCTCCCGACAATCTCCCGGTTATCCTCTTTGCCCCGCCAGCTTCGGACTTTAGGCCGCGTGAGCTTCACGCTGGAGCGTTTCCGTCAGATTTTCGACCAGCGTCTCGAGATACTCGTTAAGACTCCAGGCGATCTTATGGCCGTTGACCCGCAACTCGATCCCGGAAACCACATCCGGCTCCAACAGGTAACGAACTCTCAGGTCTTGAGCAAACTGCTGCCTCACCGCGTCTTCCAGACCGGCGCGTTTAGCGGCCGGAATTTCAAAGGCGCTCTGAACCACGATCTGCTTGCCACCTGCGGCCACGGCCTTTCGGATCTGCTCGATCTTCTCACGCTCGAGCGACCCGAGTCTTCTTAAGAATTCATCAAGTATTCTTTCTTCCAGCTCGGCGTCTGCCAGATCCGAAAGCGCCTTTCGTGCCGTGGCGTACAATGAATTGGCCGCACGGCGACGCAGATCAAAGAAGAACGCCTCCTGCTCGCGTTTGAGCATGTCCTGCCACCGCGCCTTGACGCTTTCAATATCCACACGAACCTGGTCCATCAGCTCCTTGCGGCGCGTCTCAGCGGCCAGGGTCGCCTCGTTGAGCATCTGCTCGATTTTTTCATTGACCTGGCGGTTGCGGGTCTCATAGAGCTCGGCGGCTTCTCTCGCCCTTTCGTTGAGCGTGTCGGCCTCCGCGAAACGCGCGACGATCTTGGCTTCCCGGTCATCCATCGCCTTGAGAATCCGACCGAAGAGAAAGCGCTTGAGCAGATACATCAGAAGCAGGAAGTTGAAAATCTGCGCGGCAAAAACAAACCAGTCAATATGCATGGTTCATCCCCCTCACTTGATGATGTGACCCCAAAACGGATTGGCAAAGATCAGAATCATCGAGATCACAAAGCAGTAGATCGCAATGGATTCGATCATGGCCAGACCGACAAAGAGCGTGCGGGTTAAAGAGTTCCTTTCATCCGGCTGCTGAGCGATGGCCGCCAGTGCCTGCGCGATGGCCTGTCCCATGCCGAGAGCGGGGCCGATTGATCCGATTCCCATTGCCAGACCGGCGGCGAAGATTGATGCCAGAGCGACGATACTGATGCTGTCCATAATACTCCTCCTTGATTAAAAGTTATTATTTCCGGGCTTTCGTTTTCTAGCCTTCCTTCCTGGTTTGGGCATGCGCGTGGCCCTCATCCTCGGCAGAAAGCGCCGAAGCGATATACACCATGGAGAGAATCGCGAAGATGTATGCCTGAATCACACCGATGAGCAGTCCGAGCGCCTGCATGACGATCGGAAATAAAAGCGGTGTAACCGCGAGCAGAATTCCCACCACTTTTTCATGGCTCATGATATTGCCGAAAAGACGAACGGTGAGCGCGAGCGTCCTGGATATTTCACCCATGACGTGAAAAGGGAAAAAGATGAAATTCGGCTGAAAATACTCCCTTAGGTAGTGCAGCACTCCGTTTCGGGTGATCCCGTAATAGGGAACGGCGATAAAGACGCAAAAGGCCAGAGCCGCCGTCGTCGTAATCGACGACGTCGGCGCAATAAATCCGGGAACAACGACCAAGATATTCGACGTACAGATGAACAAAAACAGTGTGCCGATCAGAGGAACGAAGTTATCCGCGCCCTTTTTGGTCATTTCGGATATTTCGCCTCGAATCACGGAAATGATCACTTCAAGAAAATGCTGCCAGCGCGAAACGTTCATTTCAGAAGACAGATTACGCGTTGCCAGCCATGAGATGAAGATCAGAATCGCCATCACCAGCCATGTATAGAGAATCGTGACGTTGAGCGTGATGAACTTCCAGGTCCAGACAATGACCTGATCGGGACTGATCTGATTGAGCGCTACGATTTCCATATTGACTCCTTTTAAGGCAGATCATCCGGCCGCATCGCCGCCGATTGTATTTTACACGGCCGGTTCTTGCGCAGGCGGCCCCAGCCGGACCGTCAGAATCTTTCGAATGAGCAGAAATCCCACCATGGCCGCGGCCAGCCTTTCCCAGTGTCCGTCCATCACGATATATAAACCGGCGAGCAACACCGCCAAACGGACAACAAAGCTCAAAAGCATCAGACGCGCCGGATGCCTCGTGACGGCAAGGCGCTTCACCGTGCGCCACAGCGCGATGAAATAGAACCCGCCCAGACCCACACCGGCGGCAAAGGCCGCCGCCAGGATTCCAGGATCAAGACTTTGCATCCACGTCATCATCATCTTCACCATCCTCTTCGATAATACCCCGGCGGATCTTCCGAACCCAGTAAGCGGCATTCACACAGCCCACCACCACCCCGACAATCAAAAACATCAACGCCCAGGAGTACTGACTCGGCCAGGTCCGGTCGATCCACAACCCCAAAGCGATGCCGATGAGGGTGGGAATTGCCACCGCCCAACCGACGATGCCGAACATGCCCAGGCCGAACCAGACCGTTTCGTCCTTGTGCCGAAGTCCCCGCATTTTCAAGGCCTCTTTGCGAGCCACCTCTTGGGTGAAATGATCGACGATTTTCCGGCGTCGCGGCGTTCTTCGAATTTCAACCATTTCTTTTTCTCCCGTGTTTACTTGCAGTAAACGGCTTCATAACGTTTTCTACTTCAGTTCCATGAACCGGCGAATCATGCTCGCTTCGAGCTTAGCCGAGGCGGCACGCACCATTTTTTCCCGTTCATCAAGCGCTTCATACTGTTGCACCACTGTCTGCTTGACCTGGCCGAGGTCGGGCGCGCGCACGGCATTGCGCGTGGAAACCCAAACGTCTTGCCCTTTTTTGATCAGTGTCCCGACATCCATCGCATAGAGCTCTTGGCCTCCCGCGGCCGGCTCAAACGTGAACAGCCCCGGCGCCAGGGTCGCGACGAAATCAATATGATTGGGCATCAGGCAGAAAGAGCCGTTCTCCGCTTCCGCGACGATCTTCCTCACATCCTGGACGACCAGGATTTCCGCCGGCAGTAAGATTTTAAGCCTCATGATGAATCTTCGCCTCGTCGATTGATCCGATCATGTACAGCGCTCTTTCCGGATATTCGGCGAACTCGTCGTTGAGAATCCGTTCACATCCGTCAAGCGTCTCTTCGCGCGACACCATCTTGCCGGCCGTTCCGGTAAACTGCTCCGTGACGAAAAACGGCTGTGTGAAAAACCGTTCGAGCCGTCTGGCCCGGAAGACGGTCCGCTGATCTTCGCGGGAAAGCTCCGAAATTCCCAGCATGGCGATAATGTCTTTCAGATCTTCGTAGATCGCGAGCGTCTTTTTGATCTCCTGCGCGATCCGGTAATGGCGCTCTCCGGCGATGTTCGGCATCAGCATTTTAGATCCGGACTGCAAAAGATCGATAGCCGGATACAACCCTTCCGAGGCGCGCTTTCGCGAAAGCGCGATGGTGGCGGATAAATGACCGAACGTGTGAACGGCTGAAGGATCGGTGAAATCATCGGCTGGAACATAGACCGCCTGAATTGATGTGATGGCGCCGGTTTTGGTATTGCAAATACGCTCTTCGAGTTCTGCCAGCTCCGTGGCCAGCGTCGGCTGATAGCCGAGTCGCGACGGTAACTGACCTAAAAGACCCGACACTTCCATCCCCGCCTGAATAAACCGGAAGATATTGTCGATCATCAAAAGCACGTCCTGCTTGGCGTCGTCGCGGAAATACTCGGCCATGGTGAGCGCCGAATGTCCCACGCGAAAGCGCGCGCCAGGCGGCTCGTTCATCTGACCGAAGACCATGACGGTATTGCCCAGCACGCCGCTTTCCTCCATCTCGCGGTAGAGTTCCTCGCCTTCGCGGCAGCGCTCGCCGATCCCGCAGAAGATGCTCATGCCTTCATGCGCGCTGACAGTGTTGTGAATCATCTCGGTGATCAAAACCGTTTTGCCCACGCCCGCGCCGCCGAAGAGCCCCGCCTTTCCGCCGCGCTCCAGAGGCGCCAGGACATCGATGGCCTTGATGCCGGTTTCGAATATTTCCGAAACCGTGGACTGATCGCGAAGGGGAATCGGCTCGCGGTGGATCGAGCGTCTCTCGGAACCTGCCACATCGCCTTTCTTGTCGATCGTGTTGCCGAAGACGTTGAACACGCGCCCCAGAAGCTCGCGGCCTACCGGAACTTCAAATGGCTTTCCCGTGTCGGTGACAATCGCGCCGCGCGCCAGTCCCTGAGTGGGTGTCAGCGCCACGCCCCGAATCGTGTTCTGATCGAGCTGCGTGAAAACCTCGATGATGAATTCGCCTTGATCACCCGCCGTCAGCACGTTTCGGATGGACGGCGCCGACGGGAACCGAACGTCGACCACGCTGCTGCGGACCGATAATACTCTGCCTTGATTTGTTTGTTCCGTCACGGTCATTCACCTCGTTTTATTTTTCGTGGGATGCTCTCCCATCAGAACTCCATAGTTCACGGCCAGCGCGTAGGCGATATAGTCGAAGATCAGAATCGTCCGCGTCTGTTTGTCAAGGGCCTGATGCTGTTCGGTAATCGTGATGAAGATGGCCTGAAACTCCGCGTACAACCAGATGTGGCATCGCATCAGGATAATCGCGTAGAGGACCTCGTGCAGTGGAACCCCTTCTTCAAAGCGTTTCTGGGCATAACTGGGCATGAAAGTGTAGCTTTTCGGGTAAGGATTTTTCAAAGGATAACCCCCGCTGAGTTCTTTGTAGAAATCGGCCGCCTGCAGAATAACCTCATCTTCTTTGTATCGGTGATAAAAAAGAGTTTTATGATTTCGAATGACATCCCTGGCCCACATCGCCGCCATCGCTTCGGACTTGTTCGTCATCAGATCGAGTAATTTCAGTGGTGCCAGCATTCCCCCTGATCCTTTCTTTGGCCGCGTCAGACCGGCCTTGGGCCGACCTGTCACAGTCTATAAGGTTTCGGAATCTTGCGCCTGCTGGAACGTCTTTGGATGCATTGGAAAAGCAAGCGGCATGCCGAAAACGCATCGAGCTAACTAAAACCACGTAATTACAGAAGAATGGTCCTGATGGACAAAAATCAGCACAACCGGTTTGGCGACGTTTATGTCGCGCCGGACGCAGCGGATCATTTCGACAAAAAGCTCGAAATCCATACTGTATGAGGCTTGGAAACGGACGACGTTTTTGTCGCTCCCCGGTGACACAAACGTCGTCCTATGAAGATCGGAGAGGATCGAGCAACGTCAGGCAGGACCAAGAAGGGATCACGATCCTCCTGCGCGGGCTTTGGCCTGCGCAAACGGAAAGAAAACAGCGCGACGGGTGATCGTTTTCGTTGTTGTTGAGATTGTCATTCGTCCCGCGCTTTCCGGTCGGCCAGTTTACGCTGTAACTGGCGCAGGGTTATGCCCAAGATACGCGCGGCCTCACGACGATCGCCACCGGTGGCGTCCAGAACATATTGGACATGCGATATGTCATTTTCCTTGAGCGTGCACAGGGTGCGACTGGACGGAGATATCCGGTTTTCTAAAACAGCGCTCCCGCCCAAATGCGCCGGCATGATGACGGAACCGTCGGCGAGCAATACCGCATTTTCCACCACCTGGGCCAGTTCGCGGATATTGCCGGGATAGTCCGCCCCGGTCAGGCATTGCATCGCTTCTGGGCTGAAACCGTTTAGGGTCTTTTCGTGCCGGTCGCAGGCACTTTTCAGAAAATGAGACGCCAGAAGCGGTATGTCGCCTCTTCTTTCGCGAAGCGGCGGCAGACAGATCGATGCGGATTTGAGCCGGTAGAATAAATCCAGACGGAACTTGCCTTCCTGGCAGGCGATGTCCAGATTCGCATTGGTCGCGGAAACAAGACGCACCTCAACGCGCAGGGATTGGCTTGCCCCAAGCGGCGTGAAGGTTTTGTCTTCCAAGGTGCGCAGGAGTTTCGATTGCAATCCGACTGGCAGCTCTCCGATTTCATCGAGGAAAAGCGTTCCGCCGTCGGCCTGTTCAAAAAACCCCGCATGCGATCCTTCCGCGCCGGTAAAAGCGCCTTTGGCATGTCCGAAAAACTGGCTTTCAAACATCGTGGCCGGAATGGCCGAGACGTTGACCGCCACGAAAGGTCCGTCAGGAGCGGGTCCTGCCCGATGGATGCCGCGCGCCATCAGTTCCTTCCCAGTGCCTGATTCGCCGGTGATCAAAACCGGATTTCCGCTTCGGGCCATCACCTGCGCGTAGGATAAAAGCGCCTTCATCTGATTGTCATTGGTGATGATATCGGCAAACGCAGGCGGAATGCCGGCCTCCCGGCATCCGGTCTTGACGGCCAACCCGGCCAGAAGCCCTTTTCGCTCATAGGCACGCTCGATGGATAAAAAGAGCAGTTCGTTGTCCACCGGTTTCACCAGGTAGTCATAGGCGCCCTGGCGCATGGCGCGCACAGTCGTGGGAATGTCGTCCACAGCGGTCAGAATGATGAACTCCGTCGCCGGACAAAACGGTTTGGTGGCCTCAAGCACTTGCATGCCGTCCACTTCCGGCATTAAGAGATCCAGAAGCACGACATCGAAATGATCATTCCGGATGCGGGAAACGGCGTCGCGGCCGTTGTCGCACAACTCGACATCCTTGATCCCTCGCCACTTCAGAATTCGCCGGACCGAGGACAAAGAAACGGCCTCATCATCGACAATCAGAATTCTCATAGCTGCTGCCTCCCGAGTTCATGGATGATGCGCTGCAGTTGATCAATCGGAAACGGCCTTTGCAAAATAAATTCCGGCTCGACCGACAGATCCGCCGGTTTCTTGAGCGCCTTTTGATCTGCGCTGTAAAGGATGACGGGAATGAGCGGATGAACGGCCCGGATCCGTTCCATCAACCGCCAGCCGTCAAAGCTGCGCAGACGAATCTCGGAAACAACGATATCCACCTCCGGATGATCCGTAAGAAACTGCAAAATATCCTCGATCCGGTCCTGGGGTTCGGAGCGCCAGATCACGGCATCCACAAAGTTCGCCTTAAGTTCCTTGAGATATTTTACATTGGAATCGACGCACAGGGTGGCCGGAAACAGCTCTAGATTCGTCTTTCCATCGATCGGCAGATAAACGGAAAAACGGCTGCCCCGTCCCGGACGCGACAAAACACCGATCAACCCGGAATGTTCCTTGACCAGGCCGTAGGAAATGGAAAGCCCCAGTCCCGTTCCGTCTCGATCCCGACGTGTGGTAAAGAAAGGATCGAAAATATGGTCCATCACCTCCCTGTCAATTCCCTTGCCGTCATCTTCGATTTCCACGACCACAGCCCGGCTCGATTCGAGATGGCGGGCTGAAATCCGGATCGTCCCTTTGCGTCCGGCGGGAATCGCCTGATGCGCGTTGATCAGCAGATTCGCGATAACTTGCTCAAGTTTCTGAAAATGGCCGGCGACGGCAGGAAGCGTCGGATCAATTTCCAAAGCGATGCTGGAAACGGTTGTGCGCACTTGAGCGCCTACGATGGTCAACGCACCGTTGATGACCTCTTGAAGGATGACCGGCTTTTTCTGCGTCGCTTCATCGGAGCGGGAAAATTCCTTCAGGCTGGTCACCACCCGGCTGATCCGGTTGGCGCCGATCTTGAATGCGTCGATGATTTCCCGCATATTGCGGCATACCTCGTCGTAGGACAGGCCCCGTTTTTCCCAATCCGGATGGTGGGCGCTTTCACGTGAAAGAATCGTCTCCACCGTGTCCCAGATCTCTTCGAGCACCGGCACGTTATAGGCAATGAAACTTACGGGGTTGTTGATCTCGTGGGCCACGCCGGCCACGACCTCGCCCAACGCGGTAAGCTTGTGCGTCTGGATCATCTGCTGGAGGCGCAGTTCCCCCTCCTGGCGAATACGCTTGTCTTCGGTCACATCCTGCCAGGCCCCGACGATATAACCGGCGGCAAGACCGGGCATCTGGACGACGCGCCGGTAATCGGAAAACCAGCGATAGGAATCGTCCATCACGCGAAAGCGATAGCTGATCCGGTGCATGCCCACCGAGCGTTCCTGAGCCAGATCAGCCGTGACACGTTCTCGGTCGTCCGGATGCACATGCTCGACCCAGAAATGCTCATCAGCGACAAAACACTGCGGTGCAAAACCGGTGATCTCTTCAATGCCGTTGCTCACAAACGTGATGCCGAAATCGCCTGACGACCGGCGTGTGTATGAAATGATCGGCAACGATTCCAGCAGAAGCGAAAGATGATCGGTGGTCTGTTTGAGGGCTTTTTGCGTCTCGTGACGCTCCATCAGTTCCGTAAGCAGCGCTTCATTGGCACGCGCCAGCTCTGCGGTGCGTTTCTCCACGCGGCGTTCGAGCTCCTCATGCGCAGCCAAAAGCTCGTCTTCTGCGAGCTTTCGCTTGGTAATGTCCTCAAGCGTCTCCAGCGCGCCGACAAGATCGCCCTGGGCGTTGCGGATAATCGCAGCCGTAAACCTCAGCCATTTTCCACCGTCGCCGAGCTCCGGAAAAAAATCCGTTGCTTCATAGGCTTCATCGAGGAGCTGGGATTTGGTATACTTCCCCGTATACCATTTGGGAATATGGTCGATGGCCGAATCGACGAGCAGGTCGGCCATGCAGGGTCGCTTGCTGGCATAAAACGCACGCCACTGCTGGGTTGTGCCGATGACCTCTGTGGCCTTGATGCGCGAAAGCTCCTCAAGGGCCTTGTTCCAGTACATGATCCGGTGATCGCGCCCGATGACAAACGCCGGAATGGGAGACCCGCCGAAGATGCTATGGAGTCGCTGCTCGCTTTCTTTGAGCGCTGTTTCAGCCCGCTTTTTCTTGACCTCGGATTGCTTGAACACTTTGAGCTTACGGCGCAACTCACGAATTTCGTCATTCAGATTTTTGTCTTCGGGGGGCCTTGCCTTCATGGTTCCATCCTGCGTTGTCGGTTCAAAACAGCAAGAAATGGGTTAACGCGGCAAATCAGGTCAGGTCGAAAATTGGCTCGTGCGGGAAATGTCTCTTGCTGGTCATTATAGTGGCCGGAAAAGAGATGTCAAACAATTCTTTCACTCCGGACGCAATAAAGAAATCAATTGTGACGTCGGCCTTCAACACTTTGACAAGTCACAACCGATTATGCTTAAAAAATAACAGGATTTCCAAGGGCAATGAAAAACGCATGAATTGATTTTTTTTCAGATTAAAATAATAAGGAGCAGCCATCATGATTTCACGCATCGACCACGTATCCATCGCCGTTCGGGACAAGAAAAAAGCTGAACATTTTTTCCGCGATATTCTGGGCGCCGTCGAAGGAGCCGGCGCGGAAGACTCCGCCATGCACTATTGCTGGCAGCTGTTTTCGCTGGGCGATCTGTCGCGTCTGGAAATCATCTCGCCTACGGCGGCAGGAAGTTTTCTGGACGGATTTCTCGCATCGCGGGATGCCGGGGTCCATCACATCACCTTGCAGACGCCCGACCTCGAAAAAGTCATGTCGCATCTTAAACGTCACAACGTCCCTTTTTTCGGACATCATGATTACGGACAGGGCATCTGGAAGGAGATTTTCATCCATCCGCGCCACGCCATGGGCGTGCTGCTTCAAATTGCCGAGTTTCGACCGGATGACTGGCTGTCGGACACCATCAAATTCCCGGCAAATACGAAATGGGAGGTCAAAAAAACGCAGGCGGGCGGGGCCATCTCGTTTGCGCATCCGGGCGGCGGCACCGTTTCAATCGAGCTCACCCGGGATGAAATGAATCAATTGTCCCGCCAACTGGGCCAGGCTCTCGTCTGATCGCACAGGTGGATTGAAATTCCGGTTCAGTCGCTGCAGCATCATGGATTGGAAGATTCAACAGCAAAGGACTTGACAGGCCGGCCTTTCTTCTTATAGGTGATCAGGCATTGCAGGGATGCGCCCCCAATCTTAACCAAGGAGCTCAAATATGTCGCACATCACCACCAATGGAATTTCACTCGAGTATGAAACGTTCGGAAACCCCAAGGATAAACCCCTGTTGCTCATCATCGGCCTGGGCGGACAATTGATTTTCTGGGATGAACCGCTGTGCAGAGATCTGGCCTCGCGCGGTTATTACGTCATCCGTTACGACAATCGTGATGTCGGTTTATCCACCAAATTCGACCAGGCGGGAGAACCGGATGTCGCCGAAACGTTGGGTAAAATTCTGCAGGGGGATAAAAGCGCCGTGGCCTACACGGTGGAAGACATGGCTGACGACGCAGCGGGCCTGCTTGCCGCGCTCGACATTAGCGCCGCGCATGTTTGCGGCATGTCCATGGGAGGCATGATCGCGCAGTCTCTTGCCCTCCGGCATCCCGAACGGGTCTTGAGCCTGACTTCCATCTATTCGAGCACCGGCAACCCTGAACTGCCTCAGCCCAAACCGGAAATTCTGGGCGTCTTGATGACGCCTCCACCGCCGCAGCGTACCTCTTATGTCGAGCATATGCTGGGCGTTTTTAAAACTCTTGCCGGGCCAGCCTATCCCCCCGACGAAGCCTGGACGCGCGCCATGATGGGCACCGCGTTCGACCGGTCCTTCTATCCCCAGGGAGAAACCCGTCAATTGATCGCCATTTTGGCGCAGGAAAACCGTAAAGAAAAACTTTCCGCCATCAAGATTCCGACTCTCGTGATTCACGGAACGGCTGATCCGCTTATGCCGGTTGAAGGGGGCAAGGAAACGGCGGCAGCCATTCCCGGGGCGAACCTGATCCTCATAGAAGGCATGGGACACGATCTGCCCCACGGCGGCGCCTGGCCGCAAATAATCGACGCACTTGACCAACACATTCGCAAAGCGTCCGGCGCGTGATACCTTTGGCCGGAATCTGAATGAAGCGGGAAAAGAGGCAGCCCATGACGATGACAAACCGGGATTACGAGCGACTGTGCTATGCCAAATCGCTTCTGGAAAATCCCGGTTTGGCGGCCAGGCTCACCAATCTGATTGGAATGCCTTTCGAAAAAGCCTTCGATTATCTGCCCGCCAAATGGTCCGACGCGGTTCAGACGATTGTCCGGAAATCCCTGCACCAGGCGCTCAATGCCGCCGTCAGAACCATCGATCAACATGACCGGAGTTCCTCCAGGGATATGCTTCATAAATTTCTGGCTGTCGCTTCGGGAGGTGTGGGCGGAGCATTCGGACTTCCCGCGCTGGCCATCGAATTGCCCGCCACAACCGTCATCATGTTCCGATCTATTGCCGATATCGCCCGAAGTGAGGGAGAAGACCTTGCGGACATCGAAACGCGGCTGGCTTGTCTGACGGTTTTTGCCCTGGGGGGCGCATCGAGCCGCGACGACGGCACGGAAAGCGGTTATTACGCGGTGAAAATTCTTCTGGCCAGGGAAGTGTCCGAAGCCGCCAAATATATTCTTCAACGGGGTCTTGTCGAAGAAGGAACCCCCGCCTTGGTGAGGCTTCTGGCCACCGTCGCATCACGATTCGGCGTCACGGTGTCGCAAAAAGCGGCTGCCTCCGCGGTACCGATCATCGGCGCGGCAGGCGGCGCGTTCATCAACTCGATTTTCATGGACCATTTTCAAACCATGGCCAAAGGGCACTTCATCATTCGGGCGCTGGAAAGAAAATACGGCGCCGATTCCGTTTCACAAATCTATTCCCAAGCGCCTTAAGTCCCGAAGCAATCGGGCTCGTCGCAAATGGATGAACCGCATGCCATCGTCCGGACGGTCGCCTTGATGTCCAGCCCTTTATCAATCCGCGATCATCAGAGAACCGCTTCCGGTCACCTCAACGGGATCGCCCTTGTCGATCGTCTCGACAATGTCCTTGTTGAGCCGTCTTTTGATTTCTCCGAAAATGCCGCGCTTCTTCTGGAATGTTTTGGCAAAGGCGACGGCATCCGCCATGAGTTCGTCGTTGCCGGCACAGGCTTTGACGATCACGTGATGCGTCTCGAGTTCCGGCGCGGCATAGCGGTTGCCGGTAAGCTGCATTTCAACCAGTTTATACATGGGAACGGCTTTTTTCAGAAATGCGTTCATTCCGAAACGAAAAGGAATGCCCAGGTTGACTTCCGGAAAGCTGAAAAATCCCCGGTCGGACCGCATAAAGCGAAAATCGCAGGCGCAGGACAAAATTGAGCCGTTGCCGAAAGCATGGCCGTTGATGGCCGCAATCGTCGGCACGGGGACGGTCAGCAATCGTTTGAACATTTCATTCATTTCCTTGACGAAATCCGTGATCGGATCAAGCGTCTTGTTCTGCAGATTCATCAAAATCCATTCCACATCAATTCCCTGGGAAAAATTTTTTTCATCGTTTGAAGTGACAATCACGGCGTTGACCGTCTTGTCCGCCATCGCTTCATCGAGCATGGCATTGAACGTTCTGCAGAAATTCAGGTTCTGCCTGTTTTCGCCGTTGGTCATCGTGAGAATCGCCACACCGTCTTTGTTCGTCCAGTTCATAATCGACATACCGCAAACCTCCTGAGACATTTTGCCAGAGCATAATGAGACGGGCTTTCGGGGTCAAGCAATAATATCCGCCCGTGAAACCGCAGCACAAGGTCGTTCGAAACCGTTCTATGTCCGAATCGCTTTAGCAATTGCGGTTCTTCATAGTTTCATGCTCCGCTATAAGATGCCCAATGTAGTCCCTGAATGTCCAGGTTCGCGCCGTATCGGTGATCACCGCAAAAATCATTTCCTGAGGCTCGGACAAAACGGCCTTAAAGCTCCTCATGATCTGGATAACCAGATCGCGATCCATAGCGGCGATCATCAGCGCCCTGCAGGACCCGGTTATCGCAGAAGCGTCATCCGCGTCTTCCGGGCTAGCGGATTCGACCCCGAAGCCGGAGCTCTCTTGGACGGCTGTAAGCGCCTCGCCCACCGGCCAATCCAGCATAGCCGGTGTGACCGAAACGACCTCCAGAATAGCTGTTCCCTGAGAGCGAACACCAAAGGCATTCCTGCCGTTTTCGATGTCTTCGCCGGACAGGCCCAGCGCGAAGCAGACAACGCAATTGGAAGACTCATCGTTTTTGAGCGTCATCGAAAATCCCCTTTCCATCAAATGACTTATAGCGCCGATTTTCAGGCGCACCAAAAATCGATCCGTTTCGCCCCTCCTGTTGACTTCGTGACTTGGATGACATAAAAAAATTCCAAAAGGAGGACATGGCATGATTTTTACGGACACGCTTTCACTATCCACTAAGGGCTATTGCGACATCCTCGACATCACGCCCCGTGTGCTTTCCCTTCTCCAGCAAACACAGATTTCAAGCGGGCTTGTCACGATTTTCTGTCCCGGCTCCACCGGAACAATCACGACGATCGAATATGAATCCGGCGTGCTTCAGGATTTGAAAGAAGCGCTGGAAAAAATCGCGCCGTCCAATCGGACGTATCATCACGACAAACGATGGGGAGACGGCAACGGCTTTTCCCACGTCCGCGCGGCGCTTCTGAAGCCGTCTTTGTCGATTCCGGTTGTCGACGGAGAACTGACCCTGGGAACCTGGCAGCAAATCGTTTTTATTGATTTCGACAATCGGGAGAGACACCGTCGCATCGTCGTGCAAATCCTCGGAAACTAAAGACGGTCGGGTTTTTCGGTCACTTCCCGGCGGCTTTCGCGTATTCTTCAATCAGCCTGCCGTATTTAGAGGTTTTCGCCGTCTGGGTGTACACGGGCAATTTTGACAGTTTCTCCATGTTTTTCAATGTTTTCAGCGGCATCCTCGCAATGGTCTTGTTTGCGGGGCCGGCCGGAACGCCTTTTCCAAGGTCCGGATCGATCATCAACGTGATTCTGGTTTGGTTGCGGTCCACCCATTCCAGGATAAAAAGCGAATGAAAGGAAGGCATCCGGACATAACCTTTGCCCGCATCGAAGGATGTGTCGTTGGTCGAATCCGCATAAACAAAATACTGACCTTTTTCCGGAACGCTTACGGTTTTGCTTTTCAGCACCATATCGCGGTCGGAAAAAATCTTGATGCGCTGGCGAAACCAGAAAATGAAAACATCGTTTCCGTCATCGACAGTCTTCAATACTGCGGTTTCCGTGCAGTCGTGCATCCATTGCGGATACCCGGCGATGTCTCGCAGGATGACGCCCAAAACATCCATCCCGGCGGGAAAAACGCATTCAGCTTTAGCCGCGATATAGGATCGGCCGGCAATCTCGCTGGTGTAAATCCGGCATCCGTCTTCAACGCCTGCGTCCTTCCACTGATAACGCTCGGAGGCAAAAGCGCCAAAAGCCGTTGCCGCCATAAAGAGCGCCGCAAGCACTACAATTCGATTCTTCACTGATCGGTCTCCATTTCCTTGTTGAAAGCGCCTGTTTGATCGTTTTTATAAATGCAAGATCGTCCCTTGCGCCGAACGACCCTTCTTCAATTCATCCGCATGCCGCCGCAGACGTTAATCGCCTGGCAGGTAATGTTTGCCGCAAGATCGGAACACAGGAAAAGCGCCGTGTAGCCGATATCCTCACCGCTTTGAAAGCGTCTGAGCGGAACCGACTTTCTCAAATTTTCCCGGAGGAGTTCTTCGGGTTTGCCGGAATATCTGGCCATTTGCTGCACCAGGCCGCCGCCCTGTTTCTCCCCCAGCCTTGTCTCAATGAGCCCCGGACAAATGCCGTTAACGTTGATATTATGGCGCGCGGCCGCAAGCCCGATGCTCTGCGTCAAACCCAGCAGGCCGAATTTGGACGCTGAATAGTGTGAGTAAAAGTCGCTCCCCATTCTCGACGATGCCGACAAAATATTCACGATCTTGCCTTCCCGGCGGGGAATCATCTGCTTGAGCACGGTTTGACAACAGGCGTGGACGCTGATCAGATTGACCTCCAGAATTTTTCTGAACTCGTCGTCGGTCGATTCCATATAGGGTTTGCTAAAGGCGATGCCCGCGCAGTTGATCAGGTGGTCGATCTTGCCGTTGTCTTTGACGATGCGCTCCACCAGCGCGTCGATCTCGTCCTTCCGGGTAACATCGAGCTTAACGGCCTCGGCCGCAAAGCCCTGCTTGACTAACTGATCCGCTTTGTCTTCGGCGTCTGAAAATTCCAGATCCGCCACGTAAACTTTCGCGCCGGCCTGCGCGAACACATTGGCAATTCCTCCACCGATGCCGCCGCCCGCTCCGGTAATCAGCGTCACCTTTTCCGTCATATCCAGTGAAAACATTTTCAGTATCCTCCTTTGCTGTCTATACCTGTCAGATCCGTCACGGATGAATCCAGAGTTGTTTTGCACTCAGCACGGGTTCATGTTCACGGCCCGGCCGTTTTCAGATTCCGCCCGCCCCTCGCGCGGGAGGGTTTTTACCATATCGAGAAGAACATTGACACTTTCCTCAATAAAAGGCGCGTATTGTTCGATGGCCTTTTGTCTTTGCTCGGCGCGCGTCTTGGTTTCTGCGGACTCGTTTTCACGATTGCCGGGCTTTCGCAAATCCGTGATCCGCACGAGACCCTTCATATCCGCCGCCTCTTTGCTGTTGCGGATAATCTCGGCGAATTTTTCGTCCTTGTCCACGCGCGTCCGCGACTTCGCCGCCAGCGCGGCAATCAGGTTTTCATCGAGAGGACGATAGCGCGGCCTATTTTTGTCCGGCGCGGTTAGAAAAGGAGCAATTGTCTGTGCCGGCAGCGGATAGTCCAGCGCCGCTTCGCCCATATCGTCAAACCCGGACCAGCCCGGTAAAACAATGTCTGCCGCCACGCCCGTCTTCTGTGTCGATTTGCCGCCGGGCAGGAAGTACAGGCCAGTCGTCACTTTCATGGCGCCCAATTCCCAGGGAAGCTGCATCAGCGTCTGTACGGAACCCTTTCCGAATGTGTGATCCGCCCCGACAATCATCGCACGGCGGTAATCCTGCAGAGCGCCCGCGACAATCTCACTGGCCGAGGCGCTCAAGCGGCTGGTCAGAACGACCAGCGGCCCGAGATAAAGCGCGTCGGGCTCTTCTTCGGAATATTGAACGATGTCCGTGCGGAACCGCTGTAATCCCGTCGCAACGGATCCGTTGGCAAGCGTTGTCGTCCGTCCCCGGCTGTCTTTCACCGCGACAACCGATCCTTTTCCGAGAAACAGGCCGGCCACGCGCACCGCTTCGTCGAGCAGACCGCCGTTGTTTCTTGAAAGATTGAGAACCATGCCGTCAACCTTTTGTTTGGAGGCCTGGGCAAGAAGCTTCTTCACATCCGCGGAGCTGGACTTGCCGCCCGTCTCGCCTCCGTAAAAGGAGGGAAGATCGAGGATGCCGAACCGATAGGACTTGCCGTTCACCGTCCGGGTTTCATAGGTGATTTTAGCCTCCTGCTCGGTCATGTCGATCTTGTCGCGCACAATGGCGACATTGAAGCGCTCCTTGCGATCCCCCTGGCGCAGAATCGTCAGCGTCACTTCCGTACCCTTTTTGCCGCGGATCATGCTGACGACATCGCGCAGATCCATATCGATCACATCCACGGGTTTTTCGCCCTCCTGCGCCACGGCGATGATCCGGTCTTTCGGCTGAAGCAGACCTGATTTTTCCGCACCACCGCCGGGAATCAGCTCTTCAATGATGGTAAACCCGTTGTCGCTGGACAGAACCGCTCCAATTCCTTCCAGTGAAAGCTGCATATTAATTTTGAGATCCTCAAGATCTTTCGGTGGCAGATACGCGGTGTGCGGATCGAGCGACTGCGCGAAAGCCTCCGCAAAGCGGGTGATCAGCGCATCGGGGGTCTGCTCAACAATCCGCCGGGTCTGTAATTCGTAGCGATGAATCTGACGCTTTCTGGCCTCGGCGGGATCGATGCCGGACAGCAGGGCGTTCTCGATCTGGAAATGCAACATTTTCTCCAGAATGTCTCTTTTTTCCGCCTGCGTCTTTGCGTAAGGCCTTTTATCGGCGCTGATGACGAGCTCCAGGCTCCTATCCACCCGAAAATCCGGCCCTATAATTTTTCTCACCAGAGCTTCGTTTTCCCGCGCACGCGCGACCAGCAAATCGTAAACGGGGGCGAGCGACGCGCAACTGCCGTTTTTCATTCCGACAAACACGTCCATCAGGAGCGGTCGAATCTTGCCGAGATCGGCCTCGTAAAAAAGTGTTTTGGACGGGTCCAGGCGTTTGATCATCTGATCGACCGCCTGCGTCCGGATTGCGCCGGTCGTGGTCTTCATCGCGTAATGATGCTGGTGGAACGCTTCCATGACGGAAGGCAGGTGGCTGCAGGTCAGATCGCCGGCATGCGCGCGATCCGGGAACAAAAGCGCCGCCGCCACACCGAGCGTCAACAGGAGGGATAAGATCCCCGACAGGATGATATTGCGATATTGCAGGATGTTTTTTCCGGACGATATACGAGTCATGTTTTTTGCTCCCACTGCCGCCGTTGGCGACGACTCCGGCGGTCAAATTGAATTTATGGGCCTGACATTCTTCCAGGCGGCGAAACGATAGAAGGCCAAAGATAATCTGTCAAGGTAAAAGAAAAAACGCTATATCGCCACGTAAGCAGGTCCGTCCGTCAATGGGCGGCATGCTATCCATTTCGCATGGCTGATGTTTTCGAGATCTATAAATGTCTTTTGAATCAGCCGAAAAGCTTCCGGGCGATCCCGGCCACATGGGCGCCCTGGTAACGGGCAATAGCAAGTTCGTTTGGCGTCGGCTTGCGGCTTCCGTCATTGCCGGCCAGCGTTCCGGCTCCATAGGGCGATCCACCCGACACCTCGCTCATGACAAGCAACGCTTCGCAGGTATACGGAACCCCGACCACCATCATCCCGTGATGCAGAAGCGTCGAGTGAAAAGAGGTGATGGTCGTTTCCTGACCGCCATGCTGCGTCGCGGTCGATGTAAACACACTGCCGATTTTGCCCACCAGCTCGCCTTTGGCCCATAGCCCGCCGGTTTGATCAAGGAAGTTGCGCATCTGCGCGCACATGTTTCCAAATCGCGTCGGTGTGCCGAAGATCATCGCGTCGTATCCCGGAAGGTCTCCCACCGAAACCAGCGGCGCATCCTGTTGGAGTTTCGCCCCAGATTTTTTCAATATGTCCTCGGGAACCAGTTCAGCGACACGCCGGATATCGACCTTCGACCCTGAAATGCCGGCCGCGCCTTGAGCCACCGCGGACGCCAGAGCCTCAACGTGACCGTACATGCTGTAGTAAACAACAAGAATCTTTGCCATCACACGCCTCCCTATTTTTCTGGACTGGTTTTGTTATTGCGAAAAACCATTGAATCGGAAACGCCGACGGTCCGGCCGGAGCCTTCGTCTGCGACCCCGACGACATCGAATACCACAAACGTCTTTACTATGCCCGATCCTCCCTTGAAAATCAAGCCATGTCTCGATTCTTGAGGCCCTGCGGCCTTTCTGCCGAGTTGCAACAAAGACGGTGTGACGCCGCGCGCAACGCCTATGCCTTGACCCGCTTTTGTCTTTGCGCTTGACAGCCCGTCGCGGGTTATTTTATAAACTCTCGCCTCCGGCGGCCGATTTGCTGATTCGCCCCGCCTTTTTTACTTCCGGACCGCCGGGCGAAAGGAGCGTGCTCACCATGGAAAAATTCTTCACTCCCGACAGTCTCGTGGTTTTCGGCGCATCCGTCACCAAAATGAATCTGGGCCAGATTGTCCTGCTCAACAATCAACAAATCGGTTATACCGGCCGCCTTTACGGCGTGGGATCGCAGGCGGGCGACCTAAACGGCATCCATGTCTACTCGAAAGTCGCAGACATCCCGGAAATACCGGATGTGGCCATTTTTCTCACGCCGGCCAAAACCGTCCCGGCGCTGATGGAAGAATGCGGCCGAAAGGGCATCACGCACATCGTCATCGAATCCGGCGGCTTCAGTGAGTATTCGCACGGCGATCACACGCTTGAAGACGACGTGCTTTCGGTCGCCCGAAAATACGGCATGAAGGTGATCGGTCCCAATTGCGTGGGAACGGTGCATTTCGATCACAAAATGATGATGCCGTTTGCCTTCTTCAAGGACATCCCCCAGGGCGGAAGACTGAGCCTGATTTCACAAAGCGGCGGTGTGGGCGGGTCGTATCTGCGCGGTGTGGCTGGCTACGGCGTCAAGCCCGGTAAGTTTGCCGCCACGGGCAATAAACTTCAACTCGACGAGGCGGATTTTCTTGAGTACTTCATCAGCGACCCGAAAACGGACGTCGTCGCCTTGTATCTGGAAGGCTTCAAGCGCGGTCGGACTTTTTTCGATCTGGCGCGCGGAAGCCAAAAACCGATCATTGTCCAGAAATCCAACCGCGCCGCCGAAAGCGCGAAAATCGCCCAATCCCATACGACCGCTCTTTCCGGCGACGACGCCGTGGTGGACGGGGCCCTTGCGCAGGCCGCGATCATCCGCGTCAATGACGAACTGGAATTCATCAACGCCATCCGCGTGGTCGGTCTGCCGTTGATGAAGGGCCGCCGGGTCGCGGTGCTGTCCCGCTCGGGCGGACACGCGGTACTCTCGGCAGATGCCTGCGCCAAATATGGCTTTGAGATGAGCCCCTTTCCGCCCTCCTACATTAAAAAGCTCAAAACCATTTACAACACGCGCGTGATCGCGCATCAAAACCCGTTGGATCTCGGTGAAATCTTCGACTACACGATCTTCACGACAATCCTGGAAGAAGCGCTGAAGCTCGACGGCTACGACGGCGTGCTGTTCAACCACCTGTACTCGTCGGATTTCGAAGGCGCGATGTCCCGAACCTTTCTTTCGGGCGTGGAAAAACTCGTCCGACAGTATCAAAAGCCGGTGGCCCTGACGATGATCTCAGACCGTGAAGAAATTCTCGACGTGCAGAAAACGCAGCCTTACCCGGTCTTCACGTCGCCTTTGGAGGCGGCCGCAGCGCTCAATATTTCCGCGACCTATTACGAGCGGATTTGCGCCCGCGACACCCGGGGCCCGCTTCCCGATTACGCGATGGAGACGGACGCGGTCGAAACCCTCCGGCAGCGCGTGCTGGCCCAGGGGCGCGTCGCGCTCACCGACGAGGCGCTCGCACTCTGCGCGGCGACCGGTCTTCAGCCGGTCAAAAGCATGGTGATTAAAGACGAAAACACGAAAAACAAAATTTCGGTCGGCTACCCGGTTGCCGTGAAACTGCTGTCCAAAGACGCGTCACACAAATCCGACATCGGCGGCGTCACGGTGAATGTCCGTAATCGCAAACAGCTGACGCAGACGATCACGGCGATGAAAAATCGGATCGGACGTCTGCCAAAACCTCCGTCGATCGACGGTTTTTTGATTCAGGAAATGGCGCAAGACGGCATTGAATGTTTTGTGGGCGGCCGGCGTGACCCCGCCTTCGGACCGGTGATCGTGGCTGGACTGGGGGGTATCTTCGTGGAAATTTTCAAGGACACCGCCATCCGCCTGGCACCTGTCACACCGAAAGAGGCCGAAGGCATGTTGCGCGATCTTGCGGCCTGGCCGCTTCTGGCCGGCGCGCGCGGACACGCCACCGCCGACGCTCAGGCGCTGATCGACGTGATCTGCCGCGTTTCGGCGCTGCTTTGCGCCTGCCCGGCCATCGACGAAATTGATCTCAATCCGGTGATTGTCCACCCGACCGGACAGGGCGTGTCGCTGGTGGACGCGCGCATTTTTTTCCGCCCGACCCGATGATGACGCGAAAAGCCGCAGGGTCTCACTTGATCAGGCCCATGTTACGGATGCATCCCAAAAGTTTTCCCTTGTTGATGGGTTTGATCAGATAGTAGTCGCACAGCGATTTGAAAGCTTGCACGACATTGCGCGGATCTTCCAGCGCGGTGGTCATGATGACTCTCACTCCCTCCGATGATGAAAGCCCCTGTTTCTCCTCCATCTCGCGGATGGTTTTGATCACGGCTTGCCCGTCCATCTCAGGCATCATGATGTCCAGGCAGATCAGATCATATTGGTCGCCGTCCTTCCCGGCCCGGACATAGGCTTCAATTGCCTCCCTGCCGTTGACGGCAAAGTCACACGGACCATAAGGCGAAAGGATCTGCTCCAAAAGAAAACGGCTGGTGTAGTCATCTTCCACAATCAGGGTGCGCATGATAGTCCTCCTGTCTTTGTTCTGTGTTTGATCCATACAATTTCTTCTATCGCACGGATAAACGCTTCAGCCTGGACGCAAAGCGCTTCGCTTTTTGCCGTAATGTCTTGCCAGTCCCCGGTTTGCGCCGCCATTTCCAAGTCTCTTGCCCGTTTTTGCACAGCGTAGGCCGAAGCATTGGCCGCGGCGCCTTTAATCCGATGGGCGCGAAGGCGAACCTCTGAAGCATCGAGCAGATCAATCGACTGACTAAGAGAGGATACCTCTCCCGGCAGTTGCGCCAGAAAGACATCCATCAGGCGTCCGGCAATCTCGCGGTCACCCTGAAGTCTTTCGAGTAATCCCTTCTCGTCGAAAACGATATCCTTGTCTACCAGAAAATACCCGCTTTGATAAGCGGGCTGTGATACCTTTTCACCAAGCCATCTGACCAGCATGGCGGCCACGGTTTCCACATCGATGGGCTTCGTGATGACATCATTCATCCCAGAGGCCAGACAACGTTCTTTTGTCGCCTCGAAAACATCAGCCGTCATGGCGATGATCGGCAGTTGATGCCCCCGCGCATCGGCCCCTGCCCGGATCGCTCGGGTGGCTTCATATCCATCCATCACGGGCATGGAGCAATCCATGAACACCAGATCATAGGCGATCTCCGACAGGCTATCGAGGGCTTCACGGCCATTGGCGACCGCATCGGCCCGAAGGCCCAGTTTTTTTAAAATGCCGACTGCTACCTCCTGGTTTGCCGGATTGTCCTCAACAACCAGAATCCGCACAGGGTCTCCATTCGGCGTAAAACGTTCCTCCCCTTCGGCGCGAGATGACTCGGTCTTGTCTTCATGATCCCCGGCGGCGTCGAAAAGCCGCTGCAGGGCATGCTTAAGGCTGGACTGACGAACGGGTTTTGTCAGATACGCGCCCTGATAGCGAGCCGCCAGTCCCGCCGCCCGGCTGCTTTCACGCAAAGGAGAGACGAAGATAAGCTTCAGGCGGGACCACTGGACATCGGACATGATTCTCTCCAGCGACCCCAGACCGGCGCTGGAAAGAACTTCCAGGTCGACGATCATTGTGGCAAAAGACGAACCGCCTGACGCCCCCTCTCGCAATCGTATCAGTGCCGTTGACAGATCCACCGCTTCTTCAGAGCGATATCCCAAACGGCCCAGAAGGGAATTCAGCATCAGTCGGTTCATCATGTTGTTGCCGACCACCAGAACGTAGGACGCGGGCGGCCACCATCCGGACAAAATGCCTTTCTCTTGTTCGTCGGACTGACGCTGGAAGCGCAAGTTGAACCAAAACGTCGCCCCTTTGCCCTCTTCGCTTTCACAGCCGACCTGCCCTCCCATCAACGCAACGAGCTCACGACAGATGGCCAGACCCAGACCCGTGCCGCCGTATTTTCGCGTGACGGAACCATCGGCCTGAACGAACGGCGAAAAAAGAGACGGTATCTTGTCAGAGGCGATACCGATGCCCGTATCCATCACACTAAACCGCAGATTGACGGACGACTCATCCGCATCCAAAAGCGACACCCGAACGAATATCCCGCCGGTGTGCGTATATTTGACGGCATTGCCGACCAGGTTCAGGAGGATCTGACGAAGTCGCCCCGAATCGCCCCGGAGCAATGACGGCACGTTGGATTCCACAAGGTGGATCAACTCCAAACCGTCGCCCTCTGCCTTGAGACTGAACATCTCTATGGCGCTCTCCAGGGTGTCGAGCAGATCGAAATCCAGAATTTCCAGTTCCATTTTGCGGGCTTCAATTTTTGAAAAATCAAGGATGTTGTTGATCATGGACAGGAGATTTTCGCCGCTGGAACGAACAATTTCCGCATATCTTCTCTGCTCGGGAGTCAGATTCGTGTCCAAAAGCAGGCCGATCATGCCGATCACACCGTTCATCGGTGTCCGGATTTCATGACTGATTGTGGCCAGAAACTGGCTTTTGGCCTGATTGGCGCGTTCGGCCTCCGCGGCCATTTCGTCGGCGTGGCGCTTGGCGGCTTCCAACTGCCGATTGGCCTCCTGAAACAGCAGTTTATTGAGCAGTAACTCCTCTTGAGCGACTTTTTTCGGGGTTATGTCTTTTGATACACCCCGAAAACCGATCGTCTCGCCCGCCGCATCCAGAAGCGGGGCGACGGACATTTCCACCGTGCCGCGAATGCCGTCCTTGCCCAGATAGTCATATTCAAAAGGCTCGGACTGGCGGCCGGTTTGAAGGATCCGCGCGAAGATCCGATTGGTTTTATTCGCTTTCTCCGGATCCTGAATATCCCGAAAGGACATGGACAAAAGCTCTTGGCGCGTATAGCCCAAGCGGCGACAGACGGCAGCGTTGACTTCGGCAAATCGTCCCGTCACATCCGCCTCGAAATACCCGTCGATCATGTTTTCAATGACGTCATGATAACGGCGATCCTTCTCGGAAAAGGCCGCACTCATTTTATTTCGGCTGCGAATCCAAAAAAAGGCAGCGGAAATCACCATGACGCTCAGTGTGAAAATGAGCGCCCCGACCAGAAACAACGCGGTGTTTTGAACAGCAGACGACCAGGCGCCAAAGGCAAAGATTAAATCCTTGATAGCCACTGTCGAATTTTCTGACATCATCCCGCTTTCCAATCCGATCAATCATCATGCCGGGGCCAAAAGCGATTCCGGAGCCACGCCATCGTCTGTATCCTCCACCCACCCGGATGCACCACCATATCACAACCGGCCGGATCATTTCACATGAAATCAAAGGTCCGTAAAACCCTTTTGCACGGAATGGTCTGGTTTACAAGCGGATTGGATTTTGGAAGGAAGACCGGTTCTGAAGCATCGGCAATAACCACGTATGGCCGGTCTTCATCGTATGCACATCAAGGCCCATGCAGCACTCTGGAGTCTTCCCGGTCTGGTGACCTTTAGGTTACGAAAGCCGGGAAGCAGTTTACATATTCCGGCTTCCGCCGGAATGACACACGTGAAAAAAGAATCATGAAACGATTAATCAGTAAATGAGGGCACAGGAAGTATTGCGGCGGCAGGCAGGCCGTCGCGATAGAAGGAAGGGACTATCTTGATACTTCCCGCGTCCCCCTCAAATTGTCCGGAATCGGTTCGAAGACGCAAGGATTACCGATGACGGATGGATTCATATCAGCAACGGGTCACGGCCTCAGGTGAAGTGATTTTTTCCGGCTTGTCGGAAAAAACCGGAAAATAAGCTGTAAACGTCGTGCCGAACTGTTCATCGCTGTAAACATCAATGTACCCACCGCATTCCTCTATGGTTTGTCGAACAACAGACAACTCCAGCCCCGTAGACCCGCGGCGGAGCATTTTCTTGGCGTAAAAAGGATCGAAAATATGCGCCAGATCGTGCGCGGCAATGCCGGATCCGGTATCGTAAACGGACAAAACAACGTATTCACCTTCCGCAACCGCTGCGTCATCGTTGACCGGACGGCCCAGATACAGGGTCCGCGTGTCAATGCGGACCTTTCCCTGCTTTCCTTGCGCGGCGGCATCCAGTGCCAGACACAACAGATGCATGAAGGACTTTTCCAGATTGGACAAGAATCCCTTGATGGCGGGCAGGCCCGGTTCGAGATCAACGTGCAGAGCAATCCCGGAATAGAGCTGAGAAATATTTCGAAATTCGGTCTTGTTTAAGCATGACGTCACCAGATCGTTGAGCAGGACCATCCGACCGGGTGCATTTTCGGTGCGACTCAGAACCGCCAAATCCCGCACGAGTGCCGCCGCGCGCTCCGTGGAATCAATGATATTATTCACCTGGCGGGTCAGCATCTCTTCTCCCTCCGCTTCAAGGGCCAGCAGTTCCGAATATCCCAGGATGCCGGTCAATATGT
>CAYUDM010000005.1:78173-92042 GCA_964443625.1 uncultured Smithella sp.
AGCGAGAACCCGAAAGCGCACTTGTTCCTGATCGATTATGCGCAACGGCGCCGGTGACACTTCCAACGCGAGCCATTTTCAGCTCTTTTGTGATCGCCTCGTCTGCTTGCTTGTGCTTATGAGCCTGACGGTTGTCCCGGTCCAGATCACGAATGATGCAGGAATAGCCGGACAATTTCATTTGACCGTCCCGGCTCGGATTAACGATGGCTTCCGCCCGATAATACTCGCCTGCGGTCTTTCGTCTGGCGAGGACTTCATAGCGCACAGGGCCGGTCAGCACGCCCGCTGCTTCCGCCGCCAACCGCATCCGGTTGGTTTGACTGATTTTTTCTATCGCTGCGCTGTCGAGAAACTCGAAAATCGGCCGGCCGAGCACCTCGTCACGCCTAAAACCGCCCGATATTCTTTCAAAAGCGGCGTTTACAAACCGAACGGTAAAATCATGGTCTAAAAAGGTAACCGCGTCTGAAATATTCTCCACAAAAAACTTCATCGCTTCGGTCTGATCCCAGACCTGCGCGAAGTTCTGTTTTTCCTCATCGAGCGGATACCATTCCATGACTTTTACAGTCCGCCCGTCGGTCGCCAGCGTTTTGCCTTCAATTTTCAACGGAAAGGCGCCCCCGTCCTTTTTGATTCCAACAAGGCCGTGAATGGTGTAGGCGTCGCTGAAGATCTTTTTCCCGGCAAAATCCCTCGATTGAGGAGCAATGAGACGAAGGCAATCCATACCGATAAGTTCATCGGGTTCATATCCGCAGATACGGCTGATTCTGTCATTGACTTCCCGAATCACTCCGTCTTCATGGATCACGATTCCGGCAAAGGAGGCTTTCTGGATACTCTGAAACTGCTCAATCATTTCTTCATTCATAGAATCTGCCTTACATTTATGGGTCGCCGTCGGTCGTATGGCCCCTTTTTTTTCGTTCGAAAAAAACGTCCTACAGACCGTCGAACTTTTCCGTTTGCTTCTTTGTACAATTTAGTGTTACTTGTAGTCTACGTAAAAAATCCTGTCAATACGAAGGGATAAGATGAAACGAAATACTATTTCAGGATGAAATTGATTCCACATTTCACAATCGACCGAGATCTTGAATGGCGCGCGCTGTCCGCTGTAAGATGTGTAATTGTTTGTTTTACGCATAGCGGAAACATCCGGACCCGGAAGCAAATTCAGTGAAATGAATAATTCATTTCACTGAAACGGAGGTGGTTTTAATGAAAAAAGGTGAAATAAACTTTGACATCCCCACCGAAGCGGGGTTGCTGCACAAGGCACTGTGGTCCATTTTTCCGGGACCTGAAAGCTTCAATGATTTTGTCAACCAGGATCGGGACGTCTCCGAGTCCGCCGTGGAAACACTCATTGGTCTGGCTTTTGACAGGAAACTGATCGACAAAAAAAACCCGTCCGCCTTTGTGGATATCCTGAAAAAAGATGCCTCCGGTACGCCATCATCGCCCTGGCCCGCCGGAATGACCTTCTCCGATATCCTGGATATTTTGCGGGAAGGGCAATCGGTCAATAGTCTCCTAGATCAAGCCAATCGCCTTGCCCGACGCCTCTGTCTGCCCGCCGTCTCCGCTCCGATGGTGACCCGGCTTAAAAAAAACTTTGTCTTGAACACCTCTAAAAAAAGGTCCCTGATCCGCTTGATGGCTTTTATGCTCGCCCTCAAGCGGCCCGACCTCAACTGGCACTACGAAAGGCTCGCCGGCCTTTCACGCGCACCGATGGAGCCGGCGCACCGGCACGATACGTCGGCAGGCGCCATGATTACCCTGCATCTGCACGCTCCGGGCAATGCCATAACACCCGAAGATGTAGCTTGGCTCCATGACGAACTCGTCTTGTGTCTCAACGACTTGCGGATGGCGGGTCATCTGGGGAAAAAGACGATTGAACCCATCGGCGCGACGGCCTTCAACCTGAAATCGCCTAAAAGAATCGGTCCTGCGGAGGAACCCGGTCTGTACAACCGCTCCATCCGGAATCTCTTAGCCGTCTCCCATCAAATGGCCGTAAGATGGCTTCTGTGCCCCTTGAGCAATCCCGAAAAAAAGCTGATTATGATCATCACCGCAGGTTCGTTTTCCGGTATTTTACCCCAACGTCTTCTCGTTCGCCTGCCTCTTTCCACATTGTGCGACTCCGGCATCTATCTGACCGGTTTTGCCTGTCTTTGCGCAAGAACCGCAGGAGTCAAGGCGGACCTCTTGCCTCTTTCAGCGCAGGCGTTTGCCGACATTCCGCAGGAAGAACCGTTATGGTTCATCTGTGCGTTTTGGCCCAACCATGCCCATGACTTCATCCCGGCACTCTTGAAGCCGGGCATGCTGCCCCTGTATCGAAACGATCCGGCATACACCGAATTTCAGCTTGCCCTGCAGTATCCCGAGCAGCGATTGCGGACCACGTTCGGCGCCATCACGATGATCCACCGCTATCCTCGCAGCTTAACCCTGCTTTTGGAAATTGCGCGGGTTCTATGCGCAAGAAATATGCCGGTGGAAGCAGACGCGGTGATCTCCTTACTGCTTTTATCCCATCCGGACAGCGCCGCCGCACGTTATCTTCGAATTCTGATTTGGTGCGGGCAGGCCCAGACAGCACCCTGTGAAGAACGCTCTGCATTGGCCTTTGAACGGGGCCTGGCCGAAGGGCGTCATATCCTGAACCATTTGACCCACGACGGCGAAATCCGGTTCGCCATGGCCATGTTGCACCTGGGTCAAGCGACAATACTGATGCGGCGAAAGCCCCGCGTGCCCCACCGACGACCGCAGGATCGAAACACCGGGCTCCTAGCTCATCTGAATCATACGCGCTCCGATCTTCGCCGAGGGATTGCCGCATCCGCCACCGGCCAGGCTCTCCCTTGTTTATACGGTCTTTTGTGCGTTGAAGCGCTGATCATGTTGCATTCGAACGATCCCGCCTTCCTGATTCACACACGCGACGTCCACCGGCCGGACTGGCCGGACGTTTTTCATACGGTCACCGCCGGGCTCCTTAGCGTCAGGGGCTGGTTCAGGCAGACCAGCCCTCTGGAAGCCGACACAAACGATGACCTCAAACGCCTGATTCTCCTATCCGAAAAGGTTTTCAGCCGTTATGAAAGCACCGTGTTGGGACGCAGCTACACACCGAGTATAAAATATCTTTTCGCATTGATGATCCTGGATTTTTTTCCACAAACGCCTCGTCCGGCTGTGGAAAAGGTATTGCATCTGTTACAGACGGCCAGGCTGGACGCGGAAAAACTGATTTCAGATCACCTGTGCGTCTATTCCCCCTTACGCGGCTACCTTTCCCCGGATCGCTTCATTAAGCAGATTGACGAAGTGATCCTTTCGATAGAAGCTTATACTGACACCACACAGGAGCAAACCGGACAAGACGCCTTCTGTCTCAATCCGGACGTCCGTCGTCACAATTTTCTGCTTGCGGAAATACTAAGACAGCCGTAAACAAAAAGGCGGCAGAAAGGAGCCCGCCTATGAAGAAAAGATATCTTCTCCTGTGCACAGCCGTGGCGGTTGCGCTGATTTTCGTAACGGCCGGTTTTTTCGTTCTACCTTTCGTCATCAAGTCCGTCGGAGAACGAAAACTGACGGATTTTCTCCACAGGGAAACGACCCTTGGGCGGGTTTCCGTCAACCCTTTCAGGCTAAGTGTTACAATTTCCGGCCTTCGGGTCGCGGATCCCCAACGTCAGACATCGACTGCGGCTTTTGATGAACTCCACGTCAATATCGACGGGCTTTCATCGATTTTCCGGCAAGCCGTGATTTTGGAAGAAATCCGTCTGGTTCACCCGGAGGTCCATCTTATCCGCCACGCAGACGGCACCTATAACATTTCCGATCTGATTCCCGTTCAAAAGCCTCCCGAGACAGCCCCATCCAAACCCGTCCAATTTTCGTTAAACAACATTCTCATCGAAGACGGGGGGATTATTTTTTCCGATACCCCGAATCGGACGGATCATGTCATCCGGTCGCTGAATCTATCGATCCCCTTTCTATCCAACATTGACTATTATTTAAAGGAGTACGTCGAGCCGGCGTTTTCCGCCTCCATCAACGGAAAATCCGTCAAAGCGACGGGACAGACCCGTCCTTTTGCAGATTCTCGTGAAACGAGTCTCACCATCTCCCTGCAGGATATTGATGTTGCACATTATCTTGAGTATGTTCCTTTAAAATTGAACTTCTCCTTACCCTCGGCGCTTTTTGACGCCGATCTGGATATTCATTTCCTGATGCATCCGGATCGTCCCCCCGAACTGTCCATCACCGGAAATGCGGCACTCAAGCATGTGGCACTTGACGATCCGCAGAAAAGAAAGCTCCTCCGGCTTGATGCGTTGCGGGTGGGTATCGCAAGAATCAAACCGCTGGTCCGGTTTGTTCACCTGGAGCAGATAACGCTTGTAAACCCTGAAGTCATTTGTCGCCGTGACAACCGGGGACAGATCAATCTGATCAATCTAGCTGTTTTGGAAAACGACGGATCCACCGGGCAAAAAAAATCGGAAAACGCCCCGCAGGAACCCCATAAGCGTTTCGAGTTGCTCATCGATGCACTCAACGTTGAACAGGGCGCTGTGACGTTTATCGACTCGCAACCGGTCCGTCCGGTCCGTCTTGTCGTCGCTCCCTTAGCTCTTCAAGTGAAGAACTTCTCCACCCAACAGGGAAATTCGGCAAAGCTTAATCTGGCGTTTACCGTAAACGGGCAAAGTCAACTGACCGCAAACGGGGATTTCGGCATCGACCCATTGTCGGCTCAACTGGCGGTGGATCTCAGGCAGTTGGCCATCCGTCCCTTCGAGCCGTATTTCGCGGATTTCCTGAAAATCGACGTCACCGGGGGATCCGTCTTTGCAAAAGGGACTCTTTCGTTATCTGTCGATCCTGAAGACGCGCCACTCCTCCGCATTGCCGCAGATGCCTCCATCAACAACTTCGCCGCCATCGACCGGGTGAAATCCCATGACTTTCTCAAATTCCGGCAATTGGCATTGCATGACCTGTCGGCCGGAAATAAGCCGGTGTTTTTAAAAATCGGGAAAATCGGGCTTGAGCAATTCTTCGCCAAGATTGTGATCAACGAGGATGGATCGACCAACCTTCAGGATATTTTCGACGATCACACGACAACACGAGAAAAAGAACCTCTCGCGACCGAAACCCAAGCTGCTGAACCGGACACCGGTATAGAAGAGACTGCTGCGACGCCGGATATTCAGATCGGACAGATACGTTTTTCAGGCGGCACGGTCGATTTCGCCGACCACCACATCCAGCCGAACTATGCGGTAACGATGCTGAACCTGTCGGGCGGACTCACCGGACTGTCGTCGCAGAACATCGCCCGCGCCCCGGTTGATCTCAAAGGAAATCTGGGCATGGGCTCGCCCGTTGATATTTCCGGAACGATCAACCCGCTTGCCAAAGACCTGTTCGTGGATATGCAAATCAATTTCACAGACATTGAGATGAGCGCCTTTTCTCCCTATACCGGAAAGTATCTGGGCTACCCCATCACGAAAGGAAAACTCAATCTGGGCGTTCACTATCTGATTGATCAACGAAAGCTCCGCGCGGAAAATAAAATCTATTTTGATCAGTTGACTTTCGGTGAAAAAACAGGTTCCCCGGACGCGATCTCGGCACCGGTCACAACGGCCGTCTCGCTGTTGACCGACCGTCACGGCAGAATCAATCTCGACGTTCCGCTGTCGGGCAGTCTCGATGATCCCGATTTCCGAATCCTGCCACTTTTATGGCAGGTCTTAACCAACCTGATCACCCGGGCGGTCACATCGCCCTTCTCCCTGCTATCGTCCCTTTCAGGCGGCGCGGAATTGAGTTTTCTGGAGTTTGAACCGGGCCGTTCCCGTCTGTCTTCCGACGGAGAGAAGAAAATCGAAACGCTTGCCAAGGCGCTCTACGACCGCCCCAAACTGAAACTCGACATCGAAGCCTACGTTGACCCGGATCTGGACCGGAAAAGCCTGAAAACCATCGAATTCGAGCGTCTGCTCAAAGCGCAGAAACTTAAGGAAATGATCGACCGGGGACAGGCTGCCGTTTTGCTGGATGATCTTTCGATGACGCCTGAAGACTATGAGAAATACCTGACTCTTGCATACAAGGCGGCGAAATTTTCCAAGCCGCGTAATATGATCGGACTGCTCAAAGATCTGCCGGCGACAGAGATGGAAAAACTGCTTCGGGATCACATTTCGATCACCGACAGCGATCTTGCGACGCTGGCCGCCTCGCGCGCCCGGACTGTGCACGAGGCCCTGCTTCAGGCGGCCGATATCGAGCCGGCGCGGATTTTTCTCATTAAGCCCAACACGCTTGCACCGTCTGAAAAACCAAGCATCACAAGCAGCCGGGTGGAATTCAAATTGAAATGAAACTCAAAACGCTACTGCTCATTTTATGCCTCCTGTTCACCTCCTGCGCGACGCCCCAAACGCTGTGGCGCCCCCCTCCGCAGTGCCTTCCCGCCTTCCCGGACAAGGACGGCTGGTACGGCGGCGACGGCGCCTATTCCATCGCGCTGGACGACCAACGCACACTGTGGCTTTTCGGCGATACATTTGCCTCAACCGGCACGGAAAAGACCAACCGCGCCGGCATGGACATCATCTCAGGCAATACACTGGCCATCTCCACCTGCGATCCCGTTCATGGTTTTGACATCCGCTATTATCTGAAAAAACGGCAGAGCCGTTTTATTTCGTTTTTCGGAGAAGATGCCGTCCTCTGGCCGCAGGCCCCATTCATCGTCAACAACACACTTTATATCCCGCTGCTGGTGGTCGAATTCCTTGCGGAGGCATCGCCCCCGTTTAATTTCCGCATCTCCGGCCATCGCGTCGCCCGCATCGATCATTTCGATAGCGATGATCCCCGAAAGTGGCACGTGGACGACATCGACTGGTCGGGAGCAATTCCACCCGGCATTGAAGCGCTGGCGACCACATCCGCCGTTTATGGAGGCTTTGTCTATTTCTATCCCCTCTATCGCGCGGGAACAAAGACGGGAAATATTCTCGCCAGACTTTCCACGGCGAGCCTGGATACGCCCGAAGGCGCCCTGGAGTATCTTCACGAAGACGGAAACTGGCATAACCGAATCGATTCTGAAACGGTGAAAATTCTGTTTTCCGAAGGCCTGTCAGAGCTGAGCGTACGCTATGTTCCCGAAAACGCTTATTGGCTTGCCGTCTATCTCGACCCCCAAAACAAGGGCAGCAGAATTTTATTCCGGAAGGCGCCTCACCTTGCCGGCCCTTGGAGCGCTCCGGAGACGCTTCTGGACCCGGTTGCAGAAGTCGATCCTGAAAGTCCGCGATATCATCAGAAAACATTTTGCTATGCGGGAAAGGAGCACGCTCGGTTTTCATCGGCGCAATCGCTTATTGTGACTTACGTGTGCAACTCCTCCGAAGATCCGACCGATCCTGACAGTTTCATCGCGCGGCATCTTTTTTTATATCGCCCCGTCGTCAAACAGGTTCCGGCTCCGTAGCCTTTCCCTTCAGGACCGCGTCAATTGTATCTTTTCAACCTCATAGACGCTGCCGTCTTTGACGATCAGGTGGGGCGTCCGGCAGGCCGCAAGCGTTTCGAGGGGGTTTTGTTCAAAGACCGCCAAATCGGCGAACTTTCCCGTCTCAATCGAGCCGATACGATCTGCCATCCCCAGTATTTTTGCGTTGTGAGTCGTGGCCGCGCGCAGGACTTCCGCGTTGGACAGACCGCAACGTCCCAGCATTTCCATCTCGCGCCACAGCGTGCCGTGATACGCGAAAGGCACGCCGGCATCCGTTCCGCAGCCGATCAGCACGCCCGCATTGTTCATCGCGCGAAGATTCGCGGCGCCCGAAAGAAGGATCTTAAAATAGAGTTCCGGATCGGCCATGTAAATGCCTCGTGCATAAAGGTCGGCGCATCCGTAACGGCGGTAGTTTTCCAGATGCGCGATATTGCCCCGGTGAATGGAAGCCTGCGTGTAGTGGTGCAAATCCGCTTCATAAATATACCGGCGGCGAACCTCCATTTCATGTTCGATAAATTCCGTCCGGTATTGTTGCGGCAGCATGTCAAACGCTTCCGGTGCTGAAAGCAGCTGACCGATCACCAATGTGGGCACGCAGGCAATCGACTTTCCGGCCATGGCCTGAACGTCGTTGTCGCTCAGGGTGACGCCGGACAGCGAATGCTCCATGGAAGAAAGGCCCATCCCAAGCGCCCGGTCAAACCCGAACCGCGTGTGAACATGACCGGCGGTGGGAAAGGCATGTTTGCGTGAAAAATCGGAAATGAGACGCAAATGCTCATCGGTGTAAGCGGGAATACCGCCTTTACCGCATAAAACGGAAATCCGGTCCATCGTCAGTTTGATGAAGGACGCGCCGCGCCGGACGTTTTCCCGCATCGCAGCCAGGAGCTCTTCTGTGTTTTTAAACCAGGCATTCGACCGGCCGATAAACGGCTCGGCCAGTTCACCCAGCACACTCACTTTGGCGGGATCAATGTCCGGATGGCCGCCGGCAACGTTTGTAAAAGTATTGCAATACAACACGCGTGGCCCGATGAGATCGCCTCTTTCAATATCGCCCAGGCGGTCATGCAGCACCTCCGGCATCGCGCCCATATCCCGAACCGTCGTAACGCCCTGCCGGATCTGTTGCACAAAGTTTCTTTCAATCTGACGAAGTGTGGTAAAAATATCAAACACGGACAGGGATGACTGACCCGGCAGGGTCATGTGGCAATGCGCATCGATCAGGCCGGGCAGCACATAGGCGTGCGCCAGATCAATCACCCGGTCACCCTCCTGCACAGGCGGCATCCGGTCGCTGATCGACTCGATTCGTCCGTTACGGCAGATAAGCGTATGGGTCGGCATTTCGGCGCCCGCAGCCACGTCGATGATTCGGGCGTTTATTAGAACCAACGCCTTGCCGGGCGCCACGCTCAGGGGCCGATAACGAGGCAAAGAAGAGCACCCCGCAACATGGGACAGCCCGACAGCCGCTGCACCCGTACCGGCAACCTCCAGGAGCCGCCTGCGTGTCATCTTCAAATAATCTTCCGCCACGGTCCCTCCGAAACACCATGGATACAACCGGTAATGACTGCCTGAAAAACAGTTAATGGTTGACTTTTAACGCAAAAATGACAATGAATGCAACATGAAAAGGTTTATTGATCGATTATCGAAAAATGAGCCCTATTCCTCATCGGTTCAGTCCGTAAAGAAGTATCTCATCGGCATCAGCCTGATTATCGCGCTCATTTTGCTTTCAGTCTTCTGGGGGTTTAACCTTCGGACCAACAGCCTGTTTGAGCGGCAAATGGTTCACAACAGCCGTGCTTTCTTTCAGGAGATTGTCATCACCCGCCAGTGGATGGCCAACCACGGAGGCGTTTATGTCAAGATGCATCCCGGCGATGAAGTCAACCCCTATCTCAAAACCATCGAGGGTTTGAAAACCGTCATCCGCGACGCGGACGGCGAAAGCTATATGTTGAAAAATCCGGCTTTGGCCACCAGAGAGATATCCGAGCTCGCCGGCCTACGGGGCGTTTTTAAATTCCATATCACCAGCCTCAAACCCTTCAATCCCGCAAATGAACCTGACGAATTCGAACGATCCGCGCTTGCCTCATTCGCCCGGGGTGAAAGAGAAACGTTCACATTTGAAGATCGTCCGGACGGCCAGGTGTTTCGATACATGGCGCCGCTTGCCACAGAGTCTTCTTGTTTGCGATGTCACGCTCACCAGGGATACGCAGTCGGCGACGTTCGAGGAGGCATCAGTGTAACCGTGCCGGCCGGTGACATCCTCAGCGAAGTTCGAGCCAACAGACTGTACCTGACCCTGTCCGTCTCGGGTGTTCTTGTCATCATCATTCTGATCATCAGCTTTATCTCCGTGTTCTTTATCAGGGACATCAAAACAGCCGAACAAATGCTGCTTCGGATGGCCGCAACGGATCATCTGACCGGTCTTTTGAACCGCCGCGAGGGATACCAGCGCATTGAAGCGGAACACGCGCGAGCGTCGCGCACCGGAAAGCCGCTTTGCGCCATCATGCTCGATATCGATCATTTCAAGAGGATCAATGACACGCACGGACACCTGGCCGGCGACGAAGTTCTCAAATGGCTGGCCGGCATGTTGAAGAAAACGCTTCGCACATCCGACATTCTTTGCCGTTACGGCGGCGAGGAATTTCTGATCGTCGTGCCGGAAACGGATCTCGATACCGCGCAGCAACTTGCCGAACGCTTGAGAGCGGGAATTGAACAAAGCGAAATTCCGATAGGCGGCCCCACCCGATTGCGCTTCACCATCAGCCTCGGCGTGGCGGACCTCCAGGTGGATGAATCTTACGAACACCTGATCTTCCGCGCGGATCAGGCTCTGTATTCGTCCAAGAACACCGGCCGCAACCGGATCTGCCGGGGATAGCTCCGCTGTCTTTGTGAATATATTTTCCTCCCCGGAGGCGCTTTCAGAAGGCGATGCACAGAGGCCTTTGCCGGAAGATGAATCGTCGCGCCTGATTAAAACCTTTGCCCCAGAAATAGATAGAAGGACGAATGGTTACGACGAGCCTGTCCGTAGGCCAGGTAGATGGGGCCTAAAAATGTCTTGGTGCCCAGAAAAACGCTTCCGGCAAGGACCAAAGAAGAAAAGTTGATATCCGAGCGCCTCTCCCAGACATTGCCGGCTTCCACCGAACCACCCAGATACAAGGGCATGTTGAGTGGTCCGAGCCCGGCTGACGCCAGCTCGTGATAAACGATCAGACGCGCCAGTCCCGTATGACGACCGTAGAGTTCTTCCGCTGCATAGCCGGAAAGATTCAGAAACCCGCCCAGCGGATAAGTATCCTGGACAGGCAGATCATCGTTGTCGAGCGTGGTGCGGAAATCCAGACCGGGAAGGAAAGTGAACTTTCCCCAGGTCAGCGCCGTCATCCAGTGAAAACTGAGCGTCTGCACGTCGATATCCGACCCCATTTGCTTGAGATTATACTCCCAGATCAGACTGGCGTCCGTTCCACTCAAGGGAAACACGTAATTGTCGAGCTTGCTGTAGGCCAAAGACGTAAACACACTGCCCCGATTGTAGGACTGCGTGTCTTCGGACGGACTGCCGATGAGAACTTTCACTTTGCCGTACTCGCGGCGCAGACCCAGACGAAACTCGCCCCAGTTGCCGAACTGTCGGCCGGCGCCCAGAGAAACACGGGTCGCCCGGGCGCGATGCTGGGTGATGATGTTTCCGTTGTCATTGTAGTCGTTGATGTTTCGGACGTAATATTCGCCGCTTGCGGCCAGGAAATATTTCAGGGAATAGTCGATCGGCTGATACCATTCCGTAAAAATCCGGGGGCTGGAGCCGATTCGCCCTTCGACGCGCCACTCTCCTGCCAGACGGTTGAGCGCCGTTTTCGTGAACTGCGCAGTGAGCGCGTAGGAACTCGATCCTTTGAAATTTTCCTCCAGCCCCAGCCCGAACCGAATGTAATTGGGCCCCCAGGATTTTTCCACCGGTTCGATGACGATTCCGGCGCTTTTATCTTTTTTCCTCAGACGGAAATCAACGCGCTCAAACGTGTCAATCCCGTAGATCCGGTCAACGTTTTCCTTAAGCTTTTCCATGTCGAGCGGTTTGCCGACATCCAGATCGATCTGCGAGCCGATCACCTGATCGGGAAGTGATGTGTTATTGACGATCTCCACATAGTCGATTTGGGGTGGCGCCTGCTCGACTTTTCTTTGCGAGGCCAGATAGACGTCATATCTTGTACTATCAACGGAAAAACGCGCAAGTTCCTCTTTGACCGCTTCGGCCGCCGTCCGTCCCGCGGCAACGGCTTCTATGGCACGGGTAAAGTCTCCCGTTGCGATGTCGCCCAGATCAGGCTGAATCAGAATATCGCACGGCCGCATTTTGGCAATTTGCTCTTCCGTGTTGCGCTGAACCAGGATGCTCAGAAGCTGAGAAGTGATCCCGACCGACGATGTCAACGCTTCGCGTTTGGACAAACCCGATCCGATATCCACAACGATCACCCAGTCCGCTCCCATGGCAATGGCAACATCCACGGGCAGATTGTTCGACACGCCCCCGTCCACTAAAATCCGGGCGTCGCGCTCGACCGGCGCAAACACCCCGGGAATCGACATGCTCGCACGGATCGCCGAGACGAGATCGCCGTCTTTAAAGACCACTGTTTCACCCGTCTCGATATCCGCCGCGACAGCCCGGAAGGGAATCCGCAGGTGATCGAAATCCGGCAGCCCCTCCGTGTGCATCAGAAGCGACTTTAAAAGCAGATTGAGATTCTGCCCCTGAAGAAGCCCTTTGGGCATGACAAATTCCCCGTTTTTGATTCCCAGGTCAAAATTGATGAGATACTGCGCCGCGTCCTGTTTTCGCCGGTAAGTCAAATCACTGGGAGGAGGAACGTCGCGAAAGACATTATTCCAGTTGATCGACGTGATCACGTCTTCAATATCATCGGGTGACAGGCCGGCGGAATAAAGGCCTCCCACGATTGAGCCGATGCTGGTTCCCGCGATGAAGGAAATCGGAATTTTCATTTCCTCCAAAACGCGCAGAACACCGACATGCGCCGCACCACGGGCGCCTCCGCCGCTTAACACCAGACCGACGCGGGGGGATCCGTCCTTCGTCGGGAATCCGGACGGCTGGCAGGCCGGGACGTTTACGGGAATTAAAAGATAAATCAAAATCAAAGCGGCAACAATGGATCGCTCCGTCCAGTGATTATGCCACCTTCGAATGAAATCACACATCATAGGCCATCATCTTCACATTTTTTGAAAACCGTCAAAGCAACGGGCCGCAAATAAAAAACCGCTATCATCTCGATGGCGACACTTTTTCATCCTCGCTAATCTTCCCCGGAAAGACGACCGCCGGGCAATTCTTTCGGGAAGATTGACGCGAAGTATAAACTCCGGCAAAGGCAAAATCAATCCTTAAGGATGTCCACTCGAATACAAAGGTTGAGCTTTCTAAAGCGCTCCTTCGCGCTTAAGAAGCGCCTGCTTCATCGGAGTTCCCCCTCCGAATTTACCGATGGAGCCGTCCGAGCGCACGACACGATGGCAGGGGACGACCAGGGGAAAGGGATTCTTCGCAAGCGCTGTGCCGACCGCCCTCGCCGCTTTGCCGGACCCTACCCTGGCGGCAAGCGCGCCGTACGATAGCTTCCTGCCGCGGAGGATTTTGCAGGTCTGCTTCAACACTCGCTTTGAAAAGTCCGACATTCCCGACCAATCCAGAAGGGACAGGTCGAAAGACGCAGCGTCACCCGAATACAAACGGGCGATTTTACCGCCAACACCTCCCGGCATGCGACGCGCTTTGAGTGTAAGATCGGGATAGTCCCTGAAAATAACATCCCGAACAGCACCTGCCTCAACAGGCAAATAGATTCTCCGAATCAGCGCCCGGCCTGATGCTGTATCCCACACCAGCCCGATTTCCTCATTCCCGACTCTGATGATTTCATAATCCATCGTTACCCCCTCACATCTCACGCCTAACGCCTCACGCCTGACTCCTAACGCTTCATGCCTTATCCCATATGCTCAAGAAGGATTTTCACCCCGATGGCGATAAGCACCAGACCGCCCACAATTTCCACCTTGCGCCCGAAAAGTTTGGAAAGCGCCTTGCCGAAGATCATCCCCACAGCCGTCATGGCAAAGCACACAACGCCGATGACGATGGCCGGAAACAGGATGGAATTTTTCAACACGGAAAAACTGAAACCCACGGC
>CAYUDM010000006.1:0-60453 GCA_964443625.1 uncultured Smithella sp.
CGAACGCCTCATCGTCTGCTTCAATCCAATACCATGGGGCTTCTTTTTTTCAGGGGAACGAGCTGTTCGTTGAGATGTTTCGCGGTGATGATGTCGTCGGATTCTCCTTCAAAGGGAGGAACGCCCGCAAAGACGTGATAGAAGGTTGCCCCCAGGGAGTAGATGTCGCTGCACAGATCCAGCGGCCGCCCCAGAATGCATTCCGGCGAGGCATAAAGCGGCGAGCCGAATCCATCGGGCTTTCTTTCTTCGCGGGTTTCATCGTCTTTGATCGCGATGCCGAAATCGACGATCTTCAAGACGCCCCGATCATCGATCATAATGTTCGAGGGCTTAATGTCCAGGTGCACGATATTCTGCTTGCTGACAAAATCGAGGGTGCGGCAGGTGGTGATGAAGTATTCGAGGCATTTGGCCAGATGAAGCTTGTTTCGATCTTTAATGATATCCGCAAGGGTGCCGCCGTTGATGAGTTCCATGATGAAGTACAAAACATCGTCCACCTGATCGATGTGGTACAGCTGGGCAATATTGGGATGGGTCAGACGGGACACGAGCCTCGCCTCCCGGATGAACATCTCACGGAAGGATGCAATGGCCGACAGCCTGTAGGAGATGACCTTCAGCGCCACATGTCTTTCCAAAAGCACATCCCACCCCTTGAAAACGCCCGCCATGCTGCCCGAGCCAATTAACGACACGGCCTTATAGTTGCCCAGTTGCTTGCCGATGAGACTGCGGTAGAACTTATTTTCCAGTGCCTTGTCCGCAGAGCCGTCGTGAACCGAATGCAACACGGGATCGACATAAACGTATTGCTTTTTCCGCTCCTGCGGCATTTCCGCAATGACGGAGACGGTGTCTTTCGGCAAAGGCGCCTGAGCATCCGCCGCGATGTGTTTTGTTTCAGCCGCTTTCACGATGCCCATCAATTTTGCGATATAGTTGTAGATTTCAATCCATTCGATCGAGTCGTCCGCTTCCACGCCGATCTCCGCGGAAGACGGATGTCGAATGATGGAGATGTGGCGAATGGTACACTTTGCCCGGACATATTGCGCGCCGGGCAACGGCACCCGGATATAGACCGGCATACCGAGTTTGCCCAGAAGCGAGGTTTCCATCATTAAGCCCTGCTCATTGATGTTGGTGATCTGCCCGGGAATCCACAACACACCGTCGCGCGATATTTCAACGCTCACGGCATGACCGGGAACAACTCGCTTACTGTCGCGCCGTTCCGCCGGACCGGGCAGGCTCGCCTCCGATCGATCGGATGACGGCGTCAACAATCCTTTGCTTTCTTCCCGGAAATCGGCGGGCAGAATTTTGTTGATGCGTTTGATCAAAGCCCGGGAGACGTCCTCCTCCATGCTGTCGATAATGAAGTCGATCGCCCCCATATCGAAGGCTTTTAAAATCTTGGAAACTTCCTCCTCGAGACTGTCAACCACAAAACGGGCCGACACAAGAAATATAAACGGAATATGCCTGGAGGCCGGATTATTTTTAAGATTAGCGAGGAAATCATAGCCATCGCAATCGGATAGTTCGCTATCACAGATAATGAGCGCGATTGCGGAAGCGGAAAGCAGATCCACCGCGGCGCTTTTCGAATCCGCGGTAAGAACCGGGTATCCGGCTTCAAGAAGCGATGAAGAAACGGTTTTGAGGAATCTCGCTTCACGGTTAACCAACAGCAGATGACTTTTAGCGTTCATAGGCCCCGGCTGGAATGATGCATCCTGAGTTAAAAATATGTGTCATCGACCTGCGCTCCTGAAAAAGAAGCGGCGTTATGCCGCCGCGGTTTTCGGCTTGATGCAGACATGCAGCGCAAACGACTGTCCGCCCACTTCGAAGATCAGGACGGCGGCGGTGGTGTTTTGGAAATAACCGATCTGATGACCGGGTCCGACAACCACTGAAGGCAGCGTGATTTCAAAATGGTAGGGCTTGCCGACAAAATCTTTTTTCGTGGTGCCGCTGATCATGTTGATAATTTCGCTGACCCCGTCATGAATCAGCTCGGCATCGATTTTGTCTTCGTCCGTGTTCATCATCCTGGCGATGATGGTCTTGGCCAGATCCCAATAGAAGGTTACGGCAAGCGTTCCCTCTGAATTTCCCGAAAGCCCCATAATACCGGAAACATCGCCGAAGATTCGAATGGTGTTGGCAAAATAGACCTTTTTAAATTCAGCGTCAAGGCCCGCCATGGTTTTCAGGATATGCCGCGTGTTCCGGATAAACGGATCCAGATATTCCTTTTCTTCCGGCAGAGGCTCCCGGCCCGGAATCAGATATCCGTTGATAATGTTTCGACAGGCGAAAGCGGAGTCGGCAAAGGAAAGCACTTCCGTCGCCCCGGCAATGATGAAAGGCTGAGAGGAAATGTCCCGGTCCTGTTCGTGCATCAGAATGATGGGAATATTTTGAAATTTACAGGCATAGCGCAATTTACAGATTTTTTGGTCGATCGGTTCGCGACAGTCCTCCATCCACAAGATGATCATGTCATTGTCGCGGATATCCAGATCATCGTGAAATTTTTCATATTGGATATAGGCATCCTTGACCATCATTTTCAGCAGGGCGACTTCCGCTTTCGGACTGAAATCAATTCCTAGAATCTTCTTCATAAAAAAGAACCTCCCTTTATATTCATCGCATCACAGGTTTTGCGGGCATTCCGCATGGGGCTTCAGGCAACTGGCCCGGCAGGCGGTTCGGAACGTCCCGGCCTAGAGTTTTCCGGGTAAGACACGTCCAATGGCCTCGGTTAATTGCTCGGGCGTGAAAGGTTTCGGCAGATACCCCTGGGCCCCGGCGGTTAGAACCTGCTGAATTCTATCCTCTTCGGATTCGGTGGATACCATCAGAACGGGAATATGCTTGAAACGGTCGTCGCTGCGCATCTTTTTGATAACATCCATGCCGTTTAAAATGGGCATATTCCAGTCCAAAAGCACCAGACTGATTCCGCCATTTTCAAGAATATCGAGCGTTTCCTTCCCGTTGGCCGCGTGAAGAGCTTCGAAGCCCAGGGATGAGACGATCCTTTCCACAATGCCACGCACCAGGCGTGAATCATCTGCAACGATTAATTTCATCGTTTTGTTCTCCTTTTTAGCAAGACATGACCTCTCCGAGGCGATTTTACCAAACCGGTCAGGCCATTCCGGCATGAAATTCATCTCGAATTTCAAAAGTTTTCGTCAAAAGGCCTTATCCGCAAAAACTATCGGATGTCCGGCCGGATTTCTGTAGGATTTGATGCCGTTTTTCTTATCTTTTTTATCACTCAGCGATCTCAGACTCGGACCCTTGGAGATTCCCAATTCCAACAAATAAATCATAATATCGAACGGATAGTCCGCTTCGCCGGTCTGCAAGATGCACTTCAGGGAAAAGTATGTTAAGGCAAGCGTCAAAGACGTAAATTCGGCAAGGCAAGAAAGGCTCTATGGCATTACTCCGGATCAATAACATGACAGTCAGTTTCGGCGGGCCGCTTCTGCTTAACGGCTCGTCTTTGCAAATCGAGCCGGGAGAACGCATCGGGCTTTTGGGGCGCAACGGATCGGGAAAATCCACACTGATAAAACTGCTTCACGGCGACTTGCCGCCGGATGCGGGGGAGATCGTGCGGGATAAAAATGTTCGCGTCTCTGTGCTGCCCCAGGAAGTTCCGGATCTTCCCGGAAGTGTCTATGATGTGGTCGCCTCAGGCGGCAAACATCAACTGGATTTGCTGAAGACCTACCATGCGCTGACCCGGAAACTGCATGAGGGCGGCGGCGAGGACGTTCTGAAAAAACTCGAACAGGTTCAGTTGCGGCTCGAAACGACGGGTGCCTGGCAGTTTCATCAACAGGTGGAAGCGGTCATCTCCCGGGTCGGCCTCGATGAAAACGCCGAATTCGGGCTGCTTTCAGCGGGACTCAAACGCCGAGTGCTTCTGGCGCGGGCGCTCGCTTGCGACCCGGACATCCTTCTTTTGGATGAACCGACCAATCATCTGGATATTGATTCCATTTTGTGGCTGGAAGACTTTCTGCGAACTTTCAGCAAAACGCTGCTGTTCGTCACACACGACCGGACCTTTCTGCAGAAAATCGCCACGCGCATTGTGGAGATCGACCGGGGAAAGCTGTTTTCTTTTTCCTGCGACTATAAAACCTATCTCGAAAGACGCGAGGCCCTTCTGGAGGCCGAAGAAAGCCAGTGGCGGACGTTTGACAAAAAGCTCGCCAAAGAAGAAACCTGGATTCGTCAGGGCGTCAAGGCCCGACGAACCCGCAATGAAGGCCGCGTCCGGGCGCTTCTGGCCATGCGCGAAGAACGCGCCAGGCGGCGGCAACGCGAAGGCAGCGTGAAGCTTTCCGTATCCCGGTCGTCCTCAAGCGGCAAACTGGTTGTGGAAGCTGAAAATGTGTCGTTTGCCTACGGCGATAAAAAAATTATCCATCGTTTTTCAACGCGAATCCTGCGGGGCGACCGCATCGGCATCATCGGACCCAACGGCTCGGGAAAAACCACCCTGCTTCGGCTTCTTTTGGGAGAGATCCTACCGCTTGCGGGAAGCATCCGTCTGGGCGCAAATATCGCCGTCGCCTACTTCGATCAACTCCGTTTGCAATTTGACGAAGCAAAATCCATTCGTGACAATGTTGCGGAGGGTAACGATACGGTATTCGTCAATGACGTCCCCCGGCATGTTGTGGGCTATTTGCAGGACTTTTTGTTTCCTCCGGCGCAGATTTCCGCGCCGGTCGCGTCTCTTTCCGGCGGTGAAAAAAACCGGCTTTTGCTGGCAAAGCTTTTTTGCAAGCCGTCCAATGTTCTGGTGCTCGACGAACCGACCAACGATCTCGACGCCGAAACTCTTGAGCTTCTGGAAGAGCGCCTTTCGGAGTATGCGGGAACGATTTTTCTGGTCAGCCACGACCGGACGTTTCTCAATAACGTGGTGACATCGACACTTGTGTTCGAAGGGGAGGGGCGCCTCGAGGAATATGTGGGCGGTTACGACGACTGGCAAAGCCAAAGCGCCGGCCGGCATCAACCCTCTCCGGCAAAAGAGGAAAAAGTCAAAAAAGAAAAACAGCCGAAAGAAAAAACGAAGCTTTCCTACAAGGAAGTCCGCGAGCTCGAAACGCTGCCGCAGCACATCGAAACCTGGGAAAGAGAAAAAGCCGACCTGATCGCGTCGCTCAATTCGCCGGATTTATACAAACCCGCCAATGCCGCCCGCGCCGCCGCTCTCAATGCCGACCTGGCTGCACTGGAAGGCAAGCTCAGCGAGGGCTACTCCAGATGGGAGGAACTCGAAAACCTGGCCTCAAAGTACTCCGGATGAAGCTGCCTGCGCGCTCAAGATTCTCAGATAAATTTGAAAAAAGTAAATCTGAACAAGGGACTTTGCCGGGGCTCACCGGGTTGTCACTTTTTGCTTGACGCCCACGGGTAATTTCCCTATCGTCTGCACTATCGATTTTCCGTCAAAGGCAAGTGAAGATGATAGAAGGTTTTATCGGGAATTTGTCCCAGTATTTGGAAGGGTCGGTGATCCTGGCATTTGCCGCCGCCTATCTGGGCGGCGTTTTAATCAGTTTCACGCCCTGCACCTATCCGCTCATTCCCGTCACGGTCGGATTTATCGGCGCTCAGGGTACGTCCTCGAAAACGCGGGGCTTTTTGCTGTCGCTTTTCTACGTTGCGGGAATGGCCGCGACTTACGCCGCGCTGGGAACCGTGGCGGCGCTGTCAGGCAGGCTTTTCGGCCAAATGCAAACCACCCCTTTGACCTATATCCTGATGGCCAATGTGTGCCTGATTATGGCATTGGCCATGTTTGACGTTTTCAAGATTGCCATTCCCATACCGCAACGAATCCTGAAGTACACAGCGGACGGGAAAAAAGGTTTTGCCTCCAGCTTCGTTCTCGGGCTGGCGTCCGGTTTCGTCATCGGCCCGTGCACCGCGCCGGCGCTGGGTGTTCTGCTGGGATTCGTGGCGCTTCAGGCCAATCTCGCCATGGGCGTGGCGCTGCTTTTTGTCTTCGCGTTCGGAATGGGCACCCTTTTGATTCTGGCCGGCACGTTTGCCGGATTTCTGTCGTCTCTGCCCCGCTCGGGAACCTGGATGACCTGGGTCACCCGAGGTTTTGGCGTGATCCTCATCATCGGCGCTGAGTATTTTCTGTATGTCGCCGGAACGTTATCTTTTTAATACAAAGGAGCTTTATGTACAAATTTTCAACCACCTTGCTCGTGTCGCTGATCATTTTCTTTGTGTCGGCCGCGCTGGCTTTCGGCCAGTTTCAGCCCGGTGCGCCGTATAAACCCCAGTATCCGCCGGCACCGGATTTCACTCTGAAGGATCTCGATGGCAAAACTTTTCGCATGAGCGCTCAAAAAGGCAAGCCGGTTTTGATTTTCTTCGGCACGACCTGGTGCCCGGCCTGCCGGAAGGAAATTCCCAAATACAACCGGATCAATGAGAAATATTCCCCCAAGGGGCTGCAAGTCGTTTATATCAACATCATGGAGCCGGCGACAAAGGTCAAACGATTCGCCCGGACCAACAATATCCGTTATCGCGTCCTGCTCGACGAGTCAGGAAATGTCGGAACTTCATACAACGCCGTGGGCGTGCCTATGATGGTCCTGGTCAACAAAGACGGCCTGATCGTCAAAGTTACGCACAGTTCATCGGATCTTCCGCTGGATGAAATCCTTGATGACAAAAACTGAAGCCGGGTATCGGAAAATACGAAAACCGGTTGCAGCCGGACGATTTTAGCATTATACGAAATATCCGATATCATAGACATCGTATACAAACTGCCCCCAAACAGTTTGCCTGGAAATAACGCCGGCACTTTCCGCAAGATCGCATTTGCGACTGTGTCAAAGGAGGGTAACCGATGACATCAAGCAACTGGCTCCACCGTTTCAAGCTGTCGAACCGGGACCGCTGGATCGGCGGTGTTTGCGGCGGCCTGGGAATTCATACCCCCGTGCCCGCCTGGTCCTGGCGAGTTTTGTTTGTGCTGTTCACTCTCTTCTTCGGCACGGCCATACTGGTGTATATCCTTTTGTGGATTTTTGTTCCGCGGCAAACTGCGGAAGCTGATCCGGAAAGCAGTCTTTAAGGAGAATTCCCCTCAAGAGGCTGACGATTGATTGCAGACGATTAAAATTGACAACCTGGCGCTGGAAACCTTCGTGCCCGATTCCCTGGAGCATCTCTCGCCGCTGTTTTTTATTCACGGCGCGGGCGTCACGAGCCGTTACTGGGAAAACTATCTGAACTTTTTCGGCCGTCGGGGATGGAAAGTTTTCGCGCTCAGTTTGCGCGGTCATGCGCCGTCGGATCGCGAAGAAGGGCTGTCGCAGATCACACTGGAAGATTACCTCGACGACGTGGAAAAGGCCTTAAAAAGACTCCGACTCGAGCGCGTCGTTCTGATCGGGCACAGCCTGGGCGGCCTGATCGCTCAGAAAACAGCGGAAAACCACCCCGACGTCGCAGCCCTGGTCACCCTGTGCAGCGCGCCGCCTCTGGGGATTTCGCTTGCGTTTCACGATGATGCGCCCTACGCCGGCATGATCATTAAAACACTGTGGGGCCTGATGAATATGAAACCGGTCAAACCGACGTTTCCGCTGGCCGAAAAGACACTGCTCAACAATATCGAGCCCGAACGGCGCAAAGAAATATTTCAACTGTTCGTGGCGGAATCGCTGGTTGTGGGCTACCAGGTTGCCCAGGGCTATCCGGTAAATCCGACGAAGATCGTCTGCCCGAAGCTTGTCATCGGCTGCGGAAAAGACAGAACCGCGCCGCCGGTTATGCAGGAGCCGCTCGCGGCGTTTCTCGAAGCGGACTACAGGGAATACGGCCATCTGGCTCATTTGCCGATGCTGGAGACAGGCTGGGAAACCGTCGCGTCGGATATTGACGCATGGCTGATCAAAAATATTGAAGGGTGAGGGCATCCGGTTGCGCAACGCGGACCGGCGGAAATTAGAACAAAAAGGAAGGAAGAGCAATGAAATATTCAGACGACATTTACATCTACGAGTGGACCAACTATTTCGACAACAACTGCAACAGCTACTACATCGGCGGCAGTGTGCAGGCGCTGATCGATCCGGGGCTCACGCGTTATATGCCGGATCTGTTCAATCAGATGGCGGCCGACGGGATCAAAAAGGAAGACATCCGTTATGTGATCAATACCCATTCGCATCCGGATCACTTTCAGGGCTCCGAGCTTTTCGATCATGAAACCGTAAAAATCGCTCTGCACCGCAAGGAAGTGGATTTTCTAAAAGGAGTCGGCGGCGATCTGTACGGCCTGTTCGGCATTTCCGTTCCCCAGATGCAGATCAACATGCAGCTTGAAGACGGCCGGCTTGAGCTGGGCAATGAAGTGTTTCGGGTTATTTCCATTCCCGGCCACACGCCCGGTTCCATCGCACTGTATTGGCCTGCAAAGAAAGCCGCTTACTGCGGCGACGTGGTCTTTCAGCAGAATGTCGGCCGCACGGATTTTCCCGGCGGCAACGGCGCGCACCTGAAAAAGAGCATCGTCACGCTGTCGGATCTGGATATGAACCTGCTTTTGCCCGGGCACATGGGCATCATCGAAGGCCATGACCAGATTCAGGACAATTTCAACATTATCATTCAAAACATTTTCCCCTACATTTAGGGATCGATTTCAATACGGCTTTGGAGGATTAGCGGCTTATGGCCAACGAAGGAAATAAAGTGATCTATTCCATGATCGGCGTCAGCAAGGTTTACGACAAAAAACCCGTGCTCAAGGATATCTATCTGTCCTATTTTTACGGGGCGAAAATCGGCGTGATCGGCCTCAACGGCTCGGGAAAAAGCTCGCTTCTGAAAATTCTGGCCGGCACGGACGACGAGTTTCAGGGAAAGACGATTCTCTCCCCCGGCTTCACCGTCGGCTATCTGGAGCAGGAACCGAAACTTGACGAATCAAGGACCGTCCGGCAGATCGTCGAGGAAGGCGTCGGCGAAACGATGTCGGTGGTCAATGAGTACAACGCGATCAACGAAAAATTCGCCGAAGAAATGTCCGATGACGAGATGGCCAAGCTCTGTGAGCGCCAGGCCGAGCTGCAGGATAAAATGGACGCGCTGGATGCCTGGGACATCGATTCGCGGCTTGAAATGGCGATGGACGCGCTGCGCTGCCCGTCCGGCGACACGTCCGTGAAAGTTCTTTCCGGCGGCGAGCGCCGCCGTGTGGCCCTGTGCCGCCTGCTTTTGCAAAAGCCCGACATTCTGCTTCTGGACGAGCCCACCAACCATCTGGACGCCGAATCTGTCGCCTGGCTGGAACATCATCTGCAAAAATACGAAGGCACCATCATCGCCGTCACGCACGACAGATATTTTCTGGACAACGTCGCGGGCTGGATTCTCGAGCTCGACCGCGGAGCGGGGATTCCCTGGCAGGGAAATTATTCGTCATGGCTCGAGCAAAAGCAAAACCGCCTGAAAAACGAAGAAAAGGCCGAAAGCCACCGCGTCAAAACGCTCGAGCGCGAGCTGGAATGGATTCGCATGTCGCCCAAAGGCCGGCATGCCAAATCCAAGGCGCGCATCAAGGCCTACGAGGAATTGCTGGGGAAAAATCTCGAGCGCGAATCCGGCACGCGCGAGCTGTATATCGCGCCGGGGCCGCGCCTGGGCGATCTGGTCATCGAAACCGAAAATGTCTCCAAAGGGTACGGCGACAAGCTGCTGGTCGATGGTATGACCTTTAAGCTGCCGCCCGGCGGCATTATCGGGGTCATCGGCCCCAACGGCGCGGGGAAAACCACGCTCTTCCGGATGATTACCGGCCAGGAACAACCGGACGCAGGAGCGGTCCGCGTCGGCGACACCGTCAAACTGGCCTACGTCGACCAAAGCCGCGATTCGCTGGATCCGGATAAAAATATCTGGGAGATGATCTCCGACGGAAAGGACGTGATCGATATCGGAGGCCGCCAGATCAACTCGCGGGCCTACGTGTCGCGCTTCAACTTTTCAGGAACCGACCAGCAAAAGAAAGTCGGCACGCTGTCCGGCGGCGAACGCAACCGCGTGCATCTGGCGCGCATGCTCAAAGAAGGCGGCAACGTCCTTCTGCTGGATGAGCCGACCAACGATCTGGACGTGAATACGCTGCGCGCTCTGGAAGACGCCCTCGAGAGCTTCGCCGGCTGCGTGGTGGTCATCAGCCACGACCGCTGGTTTTTAGACCGCATCTGCACGCATATCCTCGCCTTTGAAGGCGACAGCAAGGTGCTTTTCTTCGACGGCAATTATTCCGAGTATGAGGAAGATTACAAGCGCAGATTCGGTTCCGCCGCGAGCCAGCCGCACCGGATCAAATACCGGCAGCTGACCAGACGGTAGGCAGAGGTTTAAAACCGTTCCCTACACAATAAGCCAAGGGGATTTTAACTCGCAGCGCTATAGCAGAAAACCTGCCTCCCCGCTCAGTAAAGCCTGAGGCGGTCATCGACGCCGCCCGCCACGCTGCCCATCACGGCAAGACGGTCGATTGCTGCCGGATCTCCACGCACATACGCGTCAAGAAACGTCAGCGTCCAGGTGAAGATGTCGTTTTTCGCGGCATCGTCAAATCCGTGCTCCACTCCCGACAGCCCCACCAGAATGCGGGGTCCGGCAAGGCGAAGCATGCCCCGGCGCACTTCGGTGATTGGCGCGGTGGTGTCCGCCGTGCCGCTGATGCCCAGATACGGCAAGCCGATGCCGGCAAGGCCGTCATAATCATGCCCGAAGGCAGGCAAAACGATGTGGCCGAAATACGGCACGTAGCCCGCTGCCGCCTTAATCCGGGGGTCGAGCGTCACCCGCTTCCAGGACTGCCCGATATCGAGGTAGGATGTGGTCAGCCCCGCGTTGGCCAGAAGCAGCATCGTTTCGCCCCCCATGCTGGCGCCGAAACCGCCGATTTGATCGACATTCACATGATCTTGCCACTGCGGATGATTCAAGACCAGATTCAAAGCCGCCGAGGCCGAAAGCGGCCGCAGGGCCTGCATAGCGGTGAAGTTACTCAAATTCAGGGCGGAGAGAATATCGCTGAGCTCGAGGTTGTCGAGCTTGAGATTGGAAAAGCGCAAATCGCCGTGAAACGGCGCGACCACCACATAGCCGTAGCTTGCACAAACGGTCAGCGCGAGCATATAGTCGTCGGAAGAAATCGGAGAGCCCATATAGCCGTGCGAAAACAAAAGCACCGGATAACGGGCCGAGGCATCCGCGAATATCGGCGCCTCCGTTCCGGTTTGCATATGCGGCACCGATCTGTCGGTGGACCAAAGCGGATAGTCGGGACGGGGATTGTCCGCCGATGTGGGGTAGCATACGATCACGACAAACTGCCGGCTCTGCCCGGCAAACGAACCGAACAGGCTAGCATCCGCAGGCGCGCTCACCGTGGCGATGAGCGTGTTGGCCGAGTCATCCAGAAGATCGGTGACATAGCGCGTGCGGTCGCCGTCCGGCAGGCCTTCCCAGTAGTCCGTGACCTCCTCGCCTAAACCGACGCGTGTGAAATCCTGCGAGACGTTGCTGCAGGCCACCGCGTAGGGTCCGGGCAGACTCAGGGGCTGAACAACCTCACTGGGCGCGTCGCTTCCCCCGCCGCCCCCGAAATATCCGCCGCCGTCGCCGCCTCCGCCGCATGCCGCAAAAATAAACACGATCAGCCCCATCAACCCCGTCGACAATTTCTTTGCCCGCGATTTCATAGGCTCTCCTTTTCTTTTTGGACTTTGCTTACCCTCTCGGGACGTCTGCCCTGCGCCTGACGGCATCGCTTCCGAAGCGTTTGGAATCCGTTCATTTGACCTTCAGACCGGGTCCTTCGGCGAACCGCTCGCCGCGCAGACGCTTGATTATCCGGGTTGGCCCGGGTCCTGGCGCGTGGGAACGGAAATGACCTTGTTCATGTAGGCAAGCCATTCGTCACCCGCCTTGGCGTGAAGAATCCACAGATTATACTGCTTTTCAGTGCGAATGTTTTGCAAAGAGAGAAAATAGGAGGGATAGATCAGCAGGGATAGCATTTTTTCCGGGAAATGAGCCCCCAGCGCGTTGACCGCGGCCGCGAGCATCGCCCAGGACAGGATATCCGGCTCGACGATGATGACTTTGATGCCGTTGATCAAATCGGATAAATTGAGTTTGATGTCCGAGCGGTTCACGACGAAGAAAGCCAGGGGTTTGTCCAGATGGCACAGACAATACGTTCGATACTCCCGCCTGAAGCCGGCGCGGTTAAATGCGTTTTTCAAATCGTCGGACGGACGGTCCAGTCCCAGGGCGCCAAGCATCAGCCCTCCGGAAACCGACTCATAAAAGTCTTTCAGTTTGGACAGATCCCGCAAGGTGCTTTCCCGGATTTCCCAATCACCCGGCAGCTTGCGGATACTGTCTTTCTTTTGAAAACGCATGTGGGCAAACGCGTCCACAGAACATTTTTTGCTGTCGTTGATATAACGGTTGAAATTGTCGAAGAGTTTTTCGACGATGTCATTTTTCGGCTGGTAATAGGTCATATAGTGAGAAGTGGCCATGGCCCCCAGGCGCTGGTAGGGCCCCAGGTAGTCGATCACATGCTTTAAAAACATCATGCCGTGCGATCGGTTGTCCATTTTTCTCGCCGCAAAATGATGAATCAGCCACGACGGCTCATAGGCATGAATCATGGCCACATGGCTGTATATCCGGCCGTTCCTTTTATAAACGATATGACGCGCGACATCCGGGTTATCGGAGTAAAGCTTCCGGTAGAGCGTCTTGAATTCCCGCAGATGAGGCTTGATGTTTTCAAGTTTTTCGCTGTCGATAAATCCGGTATCGAAGAAAAACTCCCACAGGGCGTCCGTGTCCACCTCGTTGGAGATGCTGGCATGGGTGTGGCTGGTGACATTCAAGACCTGACTCAGGTGGGTGTAGGATTCAAGACTCATGTCCGTGAGGGCAAGGCCATATTTGACCCGGCCGTTTTTGTCTGCCGCTTCCCGGTAGAGAACCCTCGCGGAACACGGCATTTTAACAATCCCGGCATACACAAGAGTGAGTTCCGGAAGAAACATGCCCGGCAGAAGAACATCTTCATCGGGGGTCTCCTTAATGGAAAAGCCCGAAGGAGAAATATCAAAAATATCCCTTTCAATGGGGCTGCGGAAAAAAGGATGCTGAAAACAGGCTGAAAAAGCGTATTCGATCTGCCTGCGGCTGTTGCGCACTTCCCGTTTTGGATACATGGAAAACTGGTTTTCAAGCGGCAAAAAAACCATTTTACTGTCATAAGTATCAAATCGGTCGCACAGACATCGACACATCCCCGAGTAGATCGAGTGGTCGTTGCGGCTGATACTGAGGAAAACCGGTTTGGATCGGTCAAATCCGAAAATGCCCGGCTGCTCGCCCAGGCTGACGCCCAGGCCGCCGGTGCTGAAATCGATCAAAGAGCCACGGATGCTGAAATCCCCCTGAACGATTTTGCAAACGGCATCCTTGCACGGATACCGTCTATATTTCCGATGGTTTTTAACAAAACTGAACTCCGGAAGATTTGTTTTCAGAAGACCGTCTTCAAGGCTGATCGCCTGAAGCGTCGCCAGAATCACCGACAGACCCTCATCAATCAAAAGGTGATTCAAGACATAATTTTTCAAATCAATCGCCGCATCGGATGGCGCAAGCCGAAAGCTGAGGTCATCTTTTCCGCAAAACTGCGGATGGGCTTTGATCATGATTAACGCGCCTGTGACACGCTGAGAGAAAATTAAAAACACATGTCCGTCATTAAAACTGATGTGGTTTAATTTATTGATGAATCGGGTCACTTCCAGCGGCCGGCTGAAATCCTCCGTGGCCAGCAAATCGGCATGCTGAAAAAGCCACGGTGTATGTCTGTGGGGGGAAGCGTTGCGAATCAACGAAATGCCGGGAGAAAACTTTGTTTCCATGTTGCTTTCAGACGCCTTCCGAGTCGGGTTCGGACAACAACAATATGAAAAACCATACTGAATTTAAATAATGAAGAAACGCTCCGTTGTCAATCACAATCAGGCCGCGTTTTTTCGAAATGAGCGCTTTTGAAGGCGCCCGCTAAGCATCGGCTCGTCCGCTGGACGGGCAAATATGCTTTAAACCCGATAAGATTAGATCATTGCGGCATATCAAGACGCAAGGCCGTTAAGCGATTTTGATTTTTCTTTTTTCCGGGTCGGGATTTTGCCGATAGAAAATGGCGATATTGCCGATCAGGCCGACCAGTTCGCTTTTGGTGGCTTCGGCTATCTCCTGAGATATTTCTTTTTTGGCTTCCTTGAATTCTCCGAATTTGATTTTGATGAGTTCATGATCGGCCAGCGCCGCCTTGACGGAACCGATAAGCGTATCCGTGACGCCTTTGGCGCCGATCAGAACGACCGGGCTTAGATGGTGGGCCTGCGCGCGCAGATATTTACGCTGTGATCCTTTGAGAGTTTCCATGTTTGTCCTTCGCAAGTTAATCGGCTGCCCTATAGCACAGATAAGCCGATAAATTCAGTAGAAATGTTTTCTGAATCGTGTCATCATCCGCGCAATTGAGAGAAGGGAGGCTTTTTTCGCTATGAAAAAAAAGATTTCTTCGTCCAAAACACGTCCCCACGTAAAATTTGATCCGGATTTCGCAACGGCGATATCAGCCCTGAAGGCCATGAAAGCCGGAGCAATCTCGTCTCGGGAACTGACAAAACATGTTTTTTCCCGCATTGCCAAACTCAATGAAAAAATCAATGCGTTTGTGACGCTCAATGAAGAGCAGGCGCTGCGGCAGGCCGGAAAAGCGGATCGTGACCGTGCAGCCGGAAAAAAGCTGGGGCCGCTGGCCGGGTTGCCGATTCTCATCAAGGACCAGTTCCCAACGGCCGGTCTGCGCACCACGTGCGGATTCCCCGAGCTTGCGGATTACGTTCCAACGCAAAACGCCGTCGCGGTTCAGCGTCTTTTGGACGCGGGCGCGATCATCCTCGGTAAAACCAATACTCCTATCGGAGCCAGTGACATTCAGACCTACAATAAGGTGGCCGGCACGACCAATAACCCCTGGGATGCGACCCGGACCTCCGGCGGCTCCACCGGCGGCGGCGCGGCGGCTCTGGCGGCGGGATTCGGCTTTCTGGAGCTAGGCGCGGATCTGGCCGGCTCGATCCGCACACCCGCAAATTTCTGCGGCGTCTGCGGTCACAAATCCTCGCTGAATACCATTGCGTTTCAGGGATCGATTCCTCCGTTGCCGTCGTTGGTTCCTCCGTCGATCAATCTGGCGGGATTAAACGACCTGGCCGTGGTCGGACCATTGGCGCGATCATCCGCGGACTTGAAACTGGCCTTTGACATTCTCGCCGGGCCCGCGCCGGAGGACGCAAAAGCGCTCCATTGGAAATCGACCAAACCGCGTAAAGCGACATTGAAAGACTACAAAATCGGCTGCATCCTTGACGATCCGTTTTGTCCAGTTCATCCCGACATTCGCGATGCAATGGTCACGACGATTCAAGCCCTCAGACGCGAAGGCGTCAAAGTCAAAGAAGGCTGGCCTGACGGAATTCACTTCGCCGATGTCTTCGATGTGTATTTCAGGCTGATGGCCGCCTATGTTTCTCAGGCGCCGGTTTTTACCGACGCTATTATCAACATGTTGAAGCTCTTATACTATATGCCCTATGGCGAAACGCAGCGAACTTTTGTGGAAGGGCTCACACTTTCACACAAAGACTGGTTTGCACTCGGCGTCCGACGGCTGAAATCGCGCCTGGCCTGGCAGGAGTATTTCAAAACCTTCGACGCCTTCCTGATGCCGGCCAACTGCATCCCCGCCTTTCCCCACAGCCACGACCGGAATATGTGGGGACGTGTGGTTGAAGCCTCCGACAAACCCCGCTACTACGCAGAAACGTTCAAATGGATTTCGCCTGCCACCCTTTCCGGCTGCCCGGCGACGGTCATCCCCGTCGGAAAGACCCGCGATGGACTTCCCGTCGGTCTTCAAATTCTGGGGCCGTATATGGAAGACGCCACAACGCTTGATCTGGCGATGAAGATGGAAGAGGTTCTGGGCGGATTCAGTCCGCCTGACGGTCTTGTTTCATGATCGTGACGCGACAGATTCTGTAAAAAAAGGGGAACGGTCCGAACCGTTCCCCTTTTTGCGGCATCGTCCGCGATGCCGCAATTTCCGGGCAAACCCGATCGCCGCCGGGTTTAATAGATCTCGACTTTGTATTTCTTTTTCAGCCGGTCGAGTTCGCTATAGACGAGCTTTTCCTTCTTCTCGTTTTCCAGCCTGTTTTGCACATCGTCTTTCACGTCTTCGAGCGCCATCTGCGTGGCCGGAAGAACATCCTTGACTTTTACAACATGAAATCCAAAAGGCGTTCTAAACGGCTTGCCCAGCTCGCCTTTTTGCATCAGAAAAACGGGACCGGAAAATTCCGGCACCATCTGGTCGGCGCGGAAAAGCCCCAGATCTCCGCCGTTGTCGCGGGTTTCCCGGTCGTCGGAATACTGTTGGGCAAGCTTGCCGAAATCTCCGCCTGCGGCCAGTTCGTCATAAACCTTAGTCGCTTTTGCCTGGGCGGCGGTAACCGCTTCTTCCGGAGCATCCGGTTTGGCTTCGATCAAGATATGCTGAGCGTGGATAAACACCGGCGTGACATATTCATTTTGATGGGCATCGAAAAAGGCTTTGATCTCCTGGTCTGTCGGCGGCGGGAGGTCTTTCATTTTGCGGTTGATGTATTCCTGAAGCAAAATGGAGTTGATCATATCGTCGATCCGGATGGAGATTTCCTTTTCCTTGTCGATCTTCTGGGCGCGAGCTTCCGCTCCGGCGGTTAATATCTGAATCAGGCTTTCGATATATTGCTTGCGCTGCCCGGGATCCTTGAGACGTTCCTGAAGCTCAGGCGGGTATCCTTTGATGCGAATGTCAAGATCCTCATTGGTGATCACCGACTTTCCCCAGCGTGCGACGACCTGTTTGGCGCCGTCTTGGGCGGCCGATGCCATTGGAACAAAAACAAGAAACAAAACGCCGATGAGTGTCAGACACACAGCCGTCCGTCGCAAAAATATTTTTCTCAAAGCTTTCTTTCCGGTCATGCTTTCTCTCCTTCTTTTATGTTCAGTGGTGGAATGCTTTCGGTCTCGCGGTCGATGCCGCGCAACAGCGAATTGAGTTTGCGTCTAGCACAATCTCCTGGTTTAGAGAACACCTTTTTGTCACGACACATGCAAACGACAAATCTCCCGACGAGATCTCCAACGACGGCGACCGTCACCCGACCACGGTCCGATTCCGACCTTCGGTTTTGGCCCGGTACAGAGCCTGATCCGCTCGAGTAATCAATTCGTGAACCGTTTCCGTGTCACGAAACGCGACCAGACCGATGCTGATGGAGGAAGAAAAGGCACCCGCCGGAGAATCGAAAATTTTCTGCGCGAATTCTTCACGAATCCTCTCGGCAACTCGGGCGGATCCGGACAGGTCGGTATTGAGCATGATCACGGCGAACTCTTCTCCACCGATGCGGCAGGGATAATCCGATGAGCGGAGATTCTGCTTCATAATGGCCGACAGGGCTTTCAACACGTCGTCTCCCTTCGGATGTCCGTGAAGGTCGTTTACCGTCTTGAAGTGGTCGATATCGAGAAACAGCAGCGTGAGAGGATGACCGCTTTCCCGGGAAAAACGTATCGCGCCCCGAAGCGCATGGTCATAATGTCGGCGATTAAACAGACCCGTCATCTCATCGGTAATGCTGATTTGCGAAAGCTCTTTTTCACGCTCTTGCAAACTGCGCTGTTGTTGTTGCAATCTTCTGACGCGGTCCGCCAGTGCAAAAGAATACAAAACCGCTTCAATCGCGGCCGATGACAAAACGCCGTAAGACGTCGCAAGGCTGTGCTCTATCAGCCCCAGCCCCCGCAGCGCGAAGATAACGACACTGAAAAGCAGCATCCCGACGGCCAGCAGATAGTACAGCGACACCCAGTGTCCATTCCGATAGCTGACATAAACCGTCGCCAGCAGCATGAAAGGAAGCACCATACCCGCCGCGTAGGCGATGACATTGGCCTGGTAGGTCTTGGCGGCAAGGGCGAAGACGGCGCCGACAAGAATAAACAGCCAGGCGATCCGAAAAAATTTTTTCATCGCGGCCGCCGCTTGAGGAACATCCAGAAAGCGCCAGGCGAAGGCAAGGTTTGCGGCCATGGCTAAAAAGCATAAAAGGACGACATGCGTGGAGAGGAAGTCTCCCGCCGGCAGGCTGATGATTTTCACGATTCCCGACAGGACAGACTGATACAGCAGAATAAAAAAAAGATAGACGCCATACAGAAGATAGACCCGGTCGCGCAGCGCAAAGAAAAGCACCAGATTATAAAGCAGCATCGCGCCGATCACGCCGAAAACAAAAGACAAAAATAAAACGATTCGAAGCTTGGCCGGCTCGAAGGCGTCGGCCTCGCACAAAAGCAGTTGAAAATTGCTCGTGAAAGGCCCCTGAATCCGGATATAAATATCGCGATCATGGGCTGTATCGGCAGGCAGGGAAAAGCGGGGGTAAAGAAAACCCGTGTCGTCGCGGTCAGGGCCATGCGCAATCCCTCCCTTGAGCATCACACGCTCCGAGGCGCTTGTCTGATCGCCCGGCAGGTAAACACGGATATCGCCGAAACAGGCGTAGTTGAATGAGAGCTCCGGCTTGTCTGCCGGAGGGCATCCGTCAGGGATAATCTGATCGAGACGAAAGCGAATCCAGTTGGCGGAGTTTGACAGGCCGAAACCGAAATGTTTTTTCCTGTTGGGCTGAAAAGAAGTCGCGTAGGCAGGCGACTCGATTTCTTCAAGGGTCAGGTTTCCAGAGCGGTCCACAAAAGTATCGGCGTAAAATCCGACAAAGACGGGGCCGCACCCTGTCTCGCCGGCTTCTATCAGCCACGGATACAACCCCAACATCCCCGCAACCAGCGCGGAAATGAAAAGCCGCTCAATCCGATTTTTTCTATTCACCCCCACCCCCGAACGGCCGCAACCCTCCGGGGGTCGGCATTTCCCCTTGTCGCCTCATCGCGTTAACTCCCGCCTTGGCCGCCTGTCATAATAATGTCTTGTCGATGTTCCCCGGCCCGCCGCATTCCGGCGTGTAGCAGGTAACGTTTTTAAACTCACATTTTTTGAAACAGGAGGGACACTGATCCGGAATGTTCAGGGCTTTGAGAACAAACCCGCATTCACGGCACTGCCAGAACGTTTGTCCGCAGGCGGGACAGGAATCTTCCTGAAACGGCGTATCGGTTTTGTACCCGCAGATCGCGCATTGCACAAAAGCCATATCCGGACCTCCTTGCATCAATAATTTTACGTCACTTGGTATTAGAAAGAATTTGCTTGCAGGAATGTATACTACAAACGCGGCTTGAGGGCTACATCTTTCATCGCCTGTCGTCCCCATTGCAATGAAAACACCAAAAGCAAGGCCGATCTCGAGGCAGCTTGCGATCCCAAGCCGCCGGCCCTGCCGCTTAGGGATTTCGCCGGATTAATGTCGCATCCACCGCCAGAGGTTTCCCCCGGTAAACCAAAAGCGGATTGACGTCGATCTGGTCAATCCCGGGAAAGCCTTCCGCCAGATCGCCCAACGCTACAAGGATCGCGGCCATTTCCCGGATGTCCAGCGGCTTTTGCCCGCGATAGCCTTCCAATAACTTCCGGCCGGCAATACGCCCGATCATTTCTATGGCGGTCGCCACCGAAAGGGGCGCGGGTGCAAAGACCACGTCCTTTTGCAATTCGGAAAAGATGCCGCCCAGACCGAACATCACGCACGGCCCGAATTGGTGATCGCGCAGGACCCCAGCGATCAGTTCATAGTCGGCAGGGCTCTGGCGCTGCATCAGGATTCTTCCTGTGCCTTTCAAACGGCGTTTCAAATCGGCATGCGCTTTTCGAAGCGCGGCGGGAGATGCGATGTTGAGCGCCACCAGACCCGACTCCGTTTTATGGACGCCGCCTTCGGCCAATCCTTTGAGAACAACAGGAAAGCCGAATTTGCGCGCGGCGGACAGCGCTTCGGCTGCGGAATCCACAATCTTTTCGGAAACGGCCGGAATGCCCAGAGCCTTTAGAATTTTTTTACTTTCGTACTCATCCCAGACACGCTGCGGATTTGCCGCCCACACGGCAGCAACCTTATCCGGTATCCTAGTAGCGCGGCGCCCGGCAAGCCGGGATGTTTTGCCGCGCACCCGATAGCGAGACGCCAGCGCCAGGCATTCTACCGCGCGGAAAAGCTCGCCGTGAGCGGGAATCCCTGCCTCCTGGGCTTCGCGCTTGAAGTTTCGAAGCGCGTCGCGCCGGCCGATCACCCAGAGAATCAGGATTTTCCCCTCGCGGTCGGCCAGTTCCTTGAAAAGCTTCAGGCGTTCATAATTGGGATACAGACCGACAAAAAAGTGCAAGAAAAGGACATCCACCGCCGGGTCTTTCACAACAGCCCGAAACGCGCCGTCATAGGCGGCAACAGCCCCTTTTGCGGCAAACGCGGGAAACATGTCCACCGGATTGGCGGCGGGAAGCCAATCCGGAAAGATCCGGGCAAGTTGTTTCTTCGAGGCGGCGGAAAGCCTGGCCACACGCAGGCCCTGCTGTTCGAGCAAATCGCAAGACAAGATGCCCGCGCCGCCGCTGAAAGTCAGAATAGCGGTGCGGCAGGCCGGCGGTGTCTTTCCGATCATGGCCAGCGCGCGGGCGACTTCCATCATCTGCTGGAAATCACGCGCCAGGGTCACCCCGGCCAGTTGCATAAGGGAATCCTGCAGGCGGGCGTTACCGGCCAAACTCGAGGTGTGCGACACAGCGGCCTGCGCCCCCGCGGCGCTTTTGCCGCCCTTGAGCAACACAATCGGTTTCGGTGATCGGGAGGCAATCTCCAAAAACATGCGGCCCCGAACGATGGATTCCAGATACAGGGCAATCGCGTCGGTTTCGTCGTCGGCGATGAGATACTCGAGCACATCGCATTCGTCGATGTCGATCTTGTTGCCGATGGAACAGGCCTTGGCGATGCCCACAGCGCGCTCGCTCATCAGATCCGCGAGAAATCCGGCGGAGAGCATCCCGCTTTGAACGACCATGGAAATGCGACCGGGAATCAGGCCGTCGGCATAGATATTGGGATGCATGAACGTGAAAAAGAATTTTCTCGGCACGTCCACCAAGCCCATACAGTTGGGTCCCCACAGGCGTATCTCGAAGGCGCGGGCCGCCGCAAGACATTGCTCCTGGAGCGCGCGGCCGGAGGCGCCCGTTTCGGCAAAACCCGCGCTTTCGATGATCACGCGGCGGATCCCCTTTCGGCCGCAGGCTTCGATGGCCGAACAAATGGAGGGCGCGGGCACGATGAGGATGGCAAGATCGACCGGATCGGGGATGTCCTCAACTTTCGCGTACGAGCGCAAGCCCTGAATCTCTGTGTGATTGGGATTGACCGGATAGATGACGCCGGAATACCCGTATCGCAGATTAGTGACAATCTGCCCGCCGAGCGCGCCTTCCCGCGGGCTGGCGCCGACAACGGCAATGGAGGCGGGAGAGAAAAACGTCTTCATAGGGGCTGGCTCCGAAAAAAAGTGATTTTTTGAAATACCATAACGTTTTATTCTGTCAATGGATTAGTCGGCGGACATTGAAAAATCATTAAATTTGAATTTTGGGATGGAATATTGTAAACGTTTGTCCATGAAGAAAAATGACCTTGTATCCAATACGTACGCCGGGATGGCGCTGATCGCCGATCCGATCCATTCTTACGCGTGTTTCACCGTCCCCACCGACGCGGACCCGGCGGAAAAGACGGAAAAGGACATTCTCGATTCCTCCTGGATGCAGCGCCTTCGCCGTATCTATCAACTCCAGAGCGCCCGATGGGTTTATCCGGCGGCGGAGCACACCCGTTTTCAGCATTCCCTGGGAACCATGCATGTCGCCGGCGAATTCGGAAGGCAGCTTTACCCGGGTCTCAAAGATATTTTCAAGGATACGCCGTCGTTCAATTACGTCGAGGAGCTGCTTCGGCTTGCGGGCCTGCTCCATGACGTCGGTCATGGCCCGTTCGGTCACTTCTTTGACGAGCATTACCTGAAATCCTGGAATCTGACCCACGAGGACCTGGGCCGGCAAATCATCATCAAAAAATTCGGCACACTGATTTCCCGCATCCGCCGCGGACCGTCGGGCGCCTTTGCCCGCGACGAAACACTCGACGCGCGCCAGATCGCCTACCTCATCAAAATGCCCGGCGCCGGGAAGGAATCAGCGCAACCGCATTGGCTGCGTTGGCTGCGCCAGCTTTTTTCCGGCATTTACACGGTCGATAATCTCGACTATGTCCAGCGTGACGCTTATATGACCGGGTTTTCGCTCGATATGGTCGATGTGCCACGTCTGCGCTACTATACTTTTTTCACCAAAGACGGGTTGACGCTACACCAGTCCGGCATCTCCGCGCTTCGGCGTTTTCTCAACGCCCGGCTCAATCTTTACAGCAATGTTTACTTTCACCGGACCACCCGGGCGCTGGATTTGCATCTCCAGGAGATCTTTTCCGAAACCCTGCACCTGATGTATCCCGACAATCCGCTCAATCACCTCGACGCCTACCTGCAGTGCGACGAATGGTCGCTTTACAGCAATGTGCAAAACTGGCTTACCGCTAAAGACGCGCGACGGCGCCTGCTGGCAAACCAGTGGCGGAAAATCTTCGCGCGGGAAGTGAAATGGAAGATGGCGTTCGCCGCGGAAATATCCGTCGATACGATGCAGCGGGGCATGGAATTCCTGGACGCCGGCAATTACGAGGCGAAAATCAGAACCCATCTGCCCGAGAAACTGAAAAAACTATCCTTCCGCGTGGACGTGGCCACGCAGGACCCGCGCCCGATCAACCCGATCGCCGAACCGGGCAAGCGCATCAACATTTACAATCCGGTTACCGGACGCACATCCGCCGAACCGCTGGCGGAGATCTATCGCTTCATTCCCGCCCGCGTGCGACATTTCCGTGTTTTCGCGCTCCATCACGATCATGACGAAGCGCTGGCCAAGGCGGCGGAGGCGGCGCTGGGCAACCTGGATAAATCCATTCCGACAAACGTGTAATATGGTTGACGAATCCGAAACAACAGATCTAACCTTATTCATCCGAACCTCCGGCGAAGAGATCGCGCCGTGGAACCGGCAGCGGATTGTGGACGCGCTTTTACGCGAGGCGGACATTGATTATCTTCTGGCCGCAGAAATCTCCAAGGACGTCGAAAAGCAAATCGTTGCTTCGGGAATCGGGCTTCTCACCACATCGCTGGTGCGCGAGCTGGTCAATGCCAAGCTCACAGAACGCGGACTGGAAAGGGAACGCCGTTTGCACGGACGCCTGGGGTTTCCCCTCTATGACGTGCGTCAGTTAATCTTACATCAGAACAAAGAAAACGCCAACACGCCCCATTCACCGGAAGGCACCAACCTGCTTTTCGCAGAAGGGATCAAAAAGGAATTTTCTCTCTACGACGTCTTTTCCATGGATGTCGGTGAAGCGCACACGGCGGGCGACCTGCACGTCCACGGCCTGGGATACATCGACCGTCCCTACAGCTGCTGTCAGACGCTGGAATATCTCAAGCGCTTCGGCCTGAAGCTGCCGCACGCGATCAATTCCGCCAAGCCCGCTAAACATGCGGAAGTTCTGCTGGCGCACATGGTCCGCTTCAGCGCGATTCTGCAGGGCCACTTTACGGGAACGATCGGCTGGGACGCGCTGAATATTTCCTTCGCCCCGTACCTGACCGGCAAAACCGATAAAGAGGTCCGCCAATTCGCGCAAATGCTGGTTTACGAATTTTCGCAGCTATCCGCCACACGGGGCGGCCAGGCGCTATACACCGACATCCATCTTTATTATGACATGCCGATTGTCTGGGCGGACATTCCCGCCATCGGCCCGGAGGGAAGCCCGACCGGAAAAACCTATCGCGACTATACGGATCAAGCGCAACGTTTTGCGCACGCTATTTTCGAAGTCTTCAAAAAAGGCGACGCTACCGGCAAGCCGTTCATTCTCCCCCGGCCGCTCCTGCACATCACCGACGGCTTCTGGGCTCAGCCGGACGCAGAAAAGTTCTTGCACCTGGCCTGTGATGTGGCCGCCTGTAAAGGCAACACCTGTTTCGTTTTCGACCGCGAGGCCCTCATGCCGGCGTCGGGCGCTTTAAGCCCCGCCTTTTTTGCGGAGACGACACAAAAAAGTGAAATGGACAAGCCCTGGCTTTGGCGCTGGTCTTCCGCCCAGAGCGTCACGTTGAATCTACCCAGACTGGGCTACAAGGCTCAAGGCGATGAAGAAAAATTGTTCGAGGAACTGGCGGCGCTTCTGAAAATGGCCGTAAAGGCCCATGTTCAGAAAAAGGACTTTCTCGAAAAGCTTCTATCCTACGCCGAGCAGGGGCCTCTGGCCGTCCTGGCGATGGACGCGGACGGATGCGCGTTTTTGAGGATGAACCGGATGACCTATATCGTCGGCCTGGCCGGATTAAACGAACTGGCCTGGATCATGACGGGCAGCCAGTTGCATCAATCGACCCGTGCACAGGACTTCGGGCTGAAGGTTGTGTCCTTTCTGAAAAATGAGGCGGCCGGACTCAGCGCGGCCACAGGCATAAAACTGGTGCTTGAGCAGTCGCCGGCGGAAACGACCGCCTATCGCTTTGCACGCCTGGATTTGAAATACCACTCGCCTGCCGCCGGACGATATGTTCAAGGCGATATTGCAGCCGGCGCCGTGTATTACACCAATTCAACGCATCTGAACGTTTCGGCGGATGTCGGACCGCTTGCGCGGGTTGAGACGGAAGGATGTTATCACCCGCTGCTCGAAGGCGAAGTGGTCACGCATCTGCAGGTGGGAAAGACCCTCCCGGAACCGGCGCACCTTAGCCGTTTTATTCGGCAGGTCTTCGACACGACGCAAAACCGCCAGATTGATTTTCTGCCGGAGTTTACTTCCTGCCTGGCCTGCGGCAAAACCGCGCCGGGGCTTTCCGACGCCTGTTCGATCTGCGGATCAACTGACGTCGAGGGCATTGCGCGCCTGACCAAGTATTACAGCAAGATTTCCGGATGGAACAAAGGCAAACTCGCCGAGTTGCACAACCGCAAAATTCACCGTACTTTCTAGCGTCAGATACAAATGAAGACATCTGCATCGGCGTGGCCAATGTCCCGAAGGGCGCTGTCATTGAAAATCCGGCTGCGCTCGGTATCGCTTTGTCTTTACAGGATGACAAGGGGATATCGCGGGCGCTATGGTACCTGCCGAGTGGACGCGCTTTAGGCTTTAGGATTTTTGATCGCCGGACTTTACGCTTGTGTCTTTTTCCCGATATGCAGCCAGGTGATGCCGAAACTCAGGGAATATTTTTCAATATCAACCATGCCCGCCTGCTCCATCATCTGCGCGAATTCATCCGGGGAGGGGAAGTTGACGATGGAGTCCGCCAGGTAGGAGTAAGCCGCGGGATTTCGAGAAAACAGCTTTCCGAAAAGCGGCAGCAGATAATGTAAATAAAAGCGGTAAAGCAGGCGGAAGAAACCATTCTCAACGAGTGTCATTTCAAGAACCATGACCTGACCGCCCGGCGCCGTGACGCGCAGCATTTCCGAAAGCGCGCGCTTTCTGTCGGGAATGTTGCGGATGCCGAAGGCGATTCCGGTTACGTCAAAGGAGTTGTCGGCGAAAGCAAGATTCAGGGCGTCGCCCTCACGAATTTCAATGCGACGGGTAAGATTCCGCTTTTGCAGCTTGGCTTTCGCCGCGGTGACCATCGCCGGAACAAAATCAATCCCCGTCACGGATATTTCCGGATGCTTTTCGGCTGCCGCGATAGAAAGATCACCTGTGCCGCAGGCGACATCCAGATAGCTGCGGGTGTTGAAAAAGCGCATTTTCTTAGCAGCAAAATTTCGCCAGGCCACATCGCGCCTGAAGCTCATCAGCCGGTTTAAAAAATCGTACTTTCCCGTGATGGTCGAGAAAATCTCCTTGACCACGCCTACGCGTTGCGCGTCGGTGATATTCTTGAGTTCGGGATATTTTTCAGGCACGGGTCTTTTCACGGCATTACTTTCGGATTCCTTATGTTGCCGCGGCTTTATCAGTCCTGAAAAGGAAAAGCAATCAAAAATGAACCGCCGCCCCTCATCCGGGACGGCGGTTTTTGCTCTTTGGCTTACGCCGTTTTGACGGGAACTTTGGTCCCTTGCGCTTTTGCCGACAGGCTTTTCGGAACGGATACCTTTAATACACCGTTTTTAAAATTTGCCTGAACCTTGTCCGCATCGGCTTCCATGCCCAGCGGAATGACACGATTGAAAGAACCGTAGGACCGTTCCATATAGTAGTAATTCTTCCCCTTGTCTTCCACCTCTTCTTTCTTTTCACCTCTGATTGTCACGGCGTTTCCGCTCACCGTCACTTCGATATCCTTTTCCTCCACCCCGGGTAATTCCGCACGAATGGTAAATTCCTTGTCGCTTTCTTTGACATCCACGGATGGAGAAAATCCTCCAAAGCCCACGCCTGCGAGACTTCCCGGCGGGGCGTCAAAACCGGCAAAGAAGTCGTCGAAAACACGGTTCATCTGCCGCTGCAATGAATAGAAGGGATGATCATTATCTTTATCCGCCGGTCGCCTGACCGCGGGCAACAGATTTTTTATTTTCATCATCATATCCTCCTTAGCTTTCCCGCCCGCAGGCGGGATTTTCTTCTCTGATCCGGACCTTTCAAATGGGTCCCTGAACCTGGATCTTTTTACGCCGCCTGGATGTTGATTTTCCGAGGCTTGACCTGCTCGGCTTTCGGCAACTCCAGACGCAAAACGCCGTTTTTAACCGTAGCGACAATCTTGTCACGGTCGATCTCATCCGACAGCGTGAAGACGCGCTCATAATCACCGATTTCATATTCAGAATACATGAGCGCGGCTTTTTCGATCCGGCCGTTTTCCACGCGACCGCTGATCGTCAGAATGTTTTTCTCAAGTTCGATGTCCACCGTTTTTTCATCTACACCCGGCATATCCGCAATCAGATACAAGGCGTCTTTATTTTCGTAAATATCCACACGGGGCACAAACGTCTTGACATTGCGAACGCGTTCCGCCGCCGATACATTTTCGGTTTTTTGCATATCTTTTTCCATCATGGGTTTGGACCTCCTTCCTTATTTGATCTGAATTTTTTTGGGCAACTCTTCCTTGAGCCTGGGCAAGGTAATCGTCAGCACGCCTTTTTCGTAGCGCGCCTCGACGTTTTGAGACTCAACCGCGAAAGGCAACTGAAGGGTCCGCTTGAAACCGCCGGACATCCGCTCCTGACGCAAGTAGGTCTCACCTTTTTTAAATTCATCCACGACCGCCGCCCCGGCAATGGTTAGAAGATCGCCGGACACGGATACATCCATCTTTTCCGGATCAATTCCCGGAACTTCCGCCGTCACAACGGCGGCGCCGTCTTTTTCCCAAATGTTCACCGCGGGAAAATCAGCCGGTTCCCTTCTCCCGGCATTGGAAAAAAGCCGATTCATTTCGCGTTGCAGCTCGAAAATTTCGGGCATTGCATCCGAAAATTTTCTAAACCTCCATAACGTTGGACTGAACATAAACTTTCCTCCTTTCAAATAAATATTTGTAAGCATTTGCTCTTATTGTGTTTTTTGCTTTTCAAGGCAAATATATGTCTGAAAACTTTCTTGTCAAGTCCCGTCGGCGAGCACCCGAATGCGGGTTTTGAGGGTTTCATGCCGGGCGGATAAAAGACTTGCAAAAAGACCGCCACTTCCCTTGACACACCCCAGGCCCGTTCTTATATTAGCGACGTTTTAAGCAGCGGTTTTTAAAGGAACTACGGGTTGAAAAGGGTGGAATGAAAGATCAGATCGTCAAGATATTCCGTGAAAGCTGCCGTATCAAAGAGGCGTTTATCAACGATAACCTGGGCAGACTGGCCGAAGCGATTGAAGCGATCACGGCAGCGCTCAAGGCGGGAAACAAAATTTTGATTTTCGGCAACGGGGGCTCGGCGGCGGATGCGCAGCACATCGCAGCGGAATTCGTGAATCGTTTTATAATCGAACGACCACCGCTTCCAGCCATTGCCCTGACGACAGACACCTCGGTTCTGACGAGTATCGCCAATGATTACGATTTTTCGGAAATCTTCGCCAAGCAGGTTCGCGCGATGGGGCAAGCCGGCGACATCGCCTGGGGACTCAGCACCAGCGGACAGTCGCCCAATGTGCAAAAGGCGCTGGAGCTGGCCAAAAAAATGGGCCTGATCACGTTGGCGTTCACCGGAAAAGACGGCGGTCCGATCGCCCGCATCGCAGATTATTCTCTCAACGTCGCGTCGTCATCCACGGCCCGCATTCAGGAAACGCATATTACCGCGGGGCACGCGATTTGTGAATTGGTGGATATTAAACTTTTTCAGAAACCGGATCTGAAATAAGCATAGGCAGGAGTAGAAGTGAAAACGAAAAAAGAACAGACAACCCAAAAGACGCACGTCCCGATAAACGAAACCGCCACCCCGAATGAGAAGGCATTTCAATACACGGATGAGGAGCTTCAGTCTTTGCGCAATGCGCTTGAAGCCAAGGAAAAGGAAGCGCAGGATCATTACGACCGCTATATCAGAACCGCAGCCGAGCTCGATAATTACCGCAAGCGCGCGGCGCGAGAAAAAGCGGACACGGTCAAGTACGGCAAGGAGGATGTCATTAAAGACATTCTGCCGTTTCTGGACAGCCTGGACCGAGCGCTGGAACATGGTGACGCGGGCGACGCGCAATCTTTTAAAGACGGCATCGCGCTCATTCAGGATCAGTTACTGTGCTGCCTGAAAAAGCACGGCGTTGAACGGATTGAAAGTGTGGGAACAAATTTTGATCCGAACTTTCATGAAGCGCTAATGCAGGTGGACAGCCGGGAACATTCGGACAATCAAGTCGTTTCGGAAATGGAAAAGGGGTATCTGCTCAACGGCAGGCTGATTCGGCCCTCGCGGGTCTGCGTGTGCAAAAAAGACTCCCCGCAATCATAAATATAAAAACAATGAGGTTAATGGAGACGAAGGAGGAACAATTATGGGAAAAATCATAGGAATTGACCTGGGAACAACAAACTCATGCGTAGCGATCATGGAAGGGGGAGACCCGGTCGTCATCGCCAATCAGGAAGGCAACCGAACCACGCCGTCGGTCGTCGCAATCACGGAAAGCGAAGAACGCTTGGTGGGACAGGTCGCCAGAAGGCAGGCGATCACCAACTCGGAAAATACCGTTTACGCCGTGAAACGGCTGATCGGCCGCAAATATAATTCCAAAGAAGTGCAGTACGACGTAAAAATATCGCCCTATAAAATCACGGAAGCGGGCAACGGCGACGCACAGGTGACGGTTCGCGGCAAGAACTATTCGCCGGCCGAAATTTCGGCAATGATTCTCACCAAAATGAGACAGACCGCCGAAGATTACCTGGGTGAAAAAGTGAACGACGCCGTCATCACCGTGCCGGCTTACTTCAACGATTCACAGCGCCAGGCCACCAAGGATGCAGGACGCATCTCGGGGTTGAACGTTTTGAGGATCATCAACGAACCGACCGCGGCCGCGCTCGCCTACGGTCTGGATAAAAAGAAGGATGAAAAAATCGCCGTGTTCGACCTGGGCGGCGGAACCTTTGATATTTCAATTCTGGAGCTCGGCGACGGCGTGTTTGAGGTGAAATCCACCAACGGCGACACGCACCTGGGTGGCGAAGATTTCGATCAGCGCGTGATGGATTATCTGGTGGGCGAATTCAAGAAAGATCAGGGCATCGATCTCAGAAGCGACAAGATGGCTCTTCAGCGTCTGAAAGAAGCGGCGGAAAAAGCCAAGATGGAGCTATCCACCACCATGGAGACGGACATCAATCTGCCGTTTATTACCGCGGACGCGTCCGGCCCCAAGCACATGAACATTAAGCTGACCCGCGCGAAACTCGAATCACTGGTCGAGGAGCTGATCGACAAAGTCACAGGCCCCTGCCAGACGGCACTGAAAGACGCGGGCCTTGCCGCCAGGGACATCGACGAAGTGATCCTGGTGGGCGGCATGACCCGTATGCCGCGCGTGCAGCAGAAGGTCAAGGAAATCTTCGGCAAAGATCCGCACAAGGGCGTCAACCCTGATGAAGTCGTCGCAGTCGGCGCAGCCATCCAGGGCGGTGTTCTGTCGGGAGACGTCAAAGACGTTCTGCTTCTGGATGTGACACCTCTGTCTCTGGGAATTGAAACGTTGGGCGGCGTGATGACGCGCCTCATCGAGAAGAATACGACGATTCCGACCAAGAAAAGCCAGATCTTCTCAACGGCGGCGGACAATCAGCCGGCGGTGAGTATTCATGTTCTGCAGGGCGAAAGGCAGATGGCGGCGGATAACCGCACCTTGGGACGCTTCGAGCTGGTGGGCATTCCACCCGCGCCGCGTGGTGTGCCGCAGATTGAAGTAGCCTTTGACATCGACGCCAACGGCATTGTCCACGTCCATGCGAAAGACCTGGGCACGGGCAAGGAGCAGAGCATCAAGATCACGGCTTCCAGCGGATTGTCCGAGGAGGAAATCCAGAAACTGGTCCGCGACGCGGAGGCGCACGCCGAAGACGACAAGCGCCGCAAGGAGCTGATTGAAGCTCGAAACCAGGCCGACTCGCTGGTTTATTCCGTTGAGAAGAACATCAAGGAGTTCGGTGACAAAGTCGATGCGGCCGAAAAAACGAAAATTGAAGAGGCGATCGCCCGAGTGAAGAAGGCCATCGAGGCCGACAACCTCGACGAAATCAAGAAGGCCCAGGATGAGCTGATGAATGTCTCGCACAAGCTGGCCGAAGCCATGTACGCCAAGACTGCGGGAGGCCCAGGCGGTCCGGATGCGTCGGCAGGCGCAGGCGGCGCTGAAAGCTCGTCGGGCAAAAAGGACGACGATGTGGTTGACGCGGATTTTGAAGAAGTAAAGAAATAGAAACGTTGCAAAAAGCCCGAAGCCGACTCTGAAGGCTTCGGGCTTTTTTTATCGACCCGATCGCAAAAATGGTCTAGACTTCAAGCCAATATGCAACCGCCGATAAAAATATTCTTTCTGAAATGGCCCGTCATTGTTCAATTCGTGATTTGCTGGTTGATGATGGCAACGTTTTCCGCAACCGCCGCCGACAAACAACCGACGCCGACCCTCCAGACCAAATGCCCGGAAATCCTGTTCCTGCCCGACAGGGATTTTTTCCCCGCCTTGACCGACGTCGTGGACCGCGCGACACGCGAAATTTTCATCTGCATGTTTTCCTTCAAAGCGGGTGTTCATTCCAACAGCTATCCCGACCGTTTGGTCCGACATCTTGCCTCAGCCTCCCGTAGGGGTGTCCGCGTTGTGGTGATTCTGGAAAGCACGGGCCGCTCCGAGGACAGCCTCACGGCACAGAATCTCAAAACGAAAGAACTGCTGGAAAAAATCGGCGCGGCGGTCTATATGGATTCTCCTAAAAAGACAACGCACACGAAAATGATCGTGGTCGATGGACGACACGTGTTTTTGGGCAGTCACAATTTTACGTCCTCCGGGCTGAAGCATAACCATGAAGTATCCGTCCTGATCCGGGATGAGGCCATGGCCCAAGCCGTTCGTCGCTACATGCTTAAAATCATTGAGGAGGCTCCATGAGAATTTATCGTTTCACCGCGCTTATTGCCGCTTTAACGGCCAGCCTGTTTCTTGGCGCCTGCGCGCAAATCCCGTTCATGCCGGAAAAGCCTCCACCCTCCATGTCCGCCGAAAAAGCGGTTGGGCCTTCGGCTCCACAAGAAACGCAAAGCGCGCCGCTGGAAGCCCCGGAGCCACCGCCACCTCCCGCAGCCCCTCTTCCAACGGTTGATCGCTTTGCGATAGGATGTCTGCTGCCTTTGTCCGGTCGCCACGCGGAAGAGGGGAATAAAGCGCTCGACGCCTTTTTGTTGTCGGCCGGAACGTTCAATCCTCACTTCTTGTCTCCCTGGAAATTGGTCGTTGAAGACTCTAGAGAATCGGCATTATCGACTCGTGCGGCCATCGAGCGATTGGCGACAACCGGCAACGTCATGGCCATCCTTGCCGTGGCGGGAACGGCGGAGGCCCTCGAAGCCGCCGCGGAAGCCGACACCCGGCAAGTGCCGCTGATCCTGATCACCTCCCGTGAAGGCATTACTCAAAACCGAAAATATGTCTTTCAGCACTTCCTGACACCGACTCAGCAGATTCGAGCGGTGGCCCGATATGCTATCGATCAGCTCAACGTGGCGGTTTTTTCCGTCCTCTACCCCGATGACGATTACGGAACGGAAATGACGGCCATTTTCCGCTCCGAGATACAAGCAGTCGGCGGCAAAATCGACAGAACTTTGCCCTACAGCAAAGCCCAGACAGACTTTTCCGAACAGATCAACAAGGTCACCGGCGGACAGATCCAGAAAAACAAAGAAATGTATGCCCGGTCGGAGGAAATAAAGGTCAAGTTATCCCCGCCCTTTGAAGCGCTCTTCATTCCGGATTCACATTTTCGCGTTCGCATGCTCGCCTCGCAGTTAGCTTTCTACGATCTCAGGGACATCGCGCTTGTGGGAACCAGTCTGTGGCATTCTCCGGATCTTCTGAACAGGGACGCGGAGTATCTTGAGGGAGCGGTGTTCGCCGACAGTTTTTCCATCAACAGCTATCTTCCGGAAGCCAATGACTTCATCGACATTTATTACGCGGAATACAGCCGCGAGCCAGGCAATCTCGAAGCGCTGGCCTATGACACAATGGAGATGACACTGCATATTCTCGAGGATCAAAACGTTCAGACACGCGACGACTTCATCAACGCCCTGTTAAAACTGGAAAACTACCGCGGCGCAACCGGCATGATCAGCTTTGGCGGAAATTCCGTGGCGCAAAAGACGCCTTTCATTTTGCGAATCCGCAACGGAAAAATCGTTCAGGTCAAATAAAGACAGGTTTTCAACTCCAGGATTAAAGCAGGCGTTTATGAAAATTTTATTGACCAATGATGACGGGATATACGCGCGGGGACTGGCTGCGCTCCATGAAGAACTCTCACAGGAAGCGGACTGCCTGATCGTCGCGCCGGAAATCGAGCAAAGCGCGGTGGGACACGCCATCACGCTGTTTCGACCTCTTACGGTCCGCTCCGCCGCCAAAAGCGGCAAGTTTCTCGGCTATGCGGTTTGCGGAACCCCCGCGGACTGTGTGAAGATCGGCGTCCGCGAACTGTCCGCAAATCCGCCGGATCTGGTCGTCTCCGGCATCAATCGCGGCGCCAACTGCGGCAATAACATCATTTATTCCGGAACCGTCTCCGCCGCAACCGAAGCGTCGATGATGGGACTGACCTCCATCGCCGTGTCCCTGGCCAGCCACAAAGAAGCGGACTTTGCCTTCGCCGCCCGGTTCGCGCGCCGGATGGTCCGCCTGATCGCTGGTAATCCGGGTTTTCAGGGAGTCGCCTTCAATGTGAACGTCCCGTGTCTTCCGGAAGATAAAATCCGCGGCGCGGTGGTTGTCCGACAGGCCCAAAGCCGCGTGCTTGAATGTTTTGAAAAACGCGTCGATCCGCGGGATAACATCTATTATTGGATGTCGGGAGAAACGGCCAGCGGCGAGAAGGACATCGAAACGGATATCGGGGCGCTTAAGGCGGGTTATGTCACGATCACGCCCATTCAATATGATCTGACCCGTTACGAACTGCTGGACACCCTTCGGTCCGTCGTGGAAAAGGAAACGCTGTAGCGTCAAAAACGGTCAACGCGTCAGCAAGACGGGAATCGGGCTTTTAGCGACAATCTGCGACGTCGTGCTGCCCAAAAGCAGGTGTCGCAACCGATTGTGGCCGTAAGCGCCCATGACCATCAGCTCGACGGCGCCTTCTGCAATAAACCGGAGGATTTCATCGACCTCCCTGCCCGAAGCGATCACCACTTCACAATCCACCGTGAGATTCTGGGCCGCTTCCTCAACCTGCGCTGAAAGCTGGGCCGCGCGATCCTGGTTGTCCGTAATGATAAGCGCGGTCACCGGCCAGTTGGCCGAGGCGGAAACGCGCAGGGACAGATCGAGGGCTTTCTTCGCCGGTTCGCTGCCGTCATAAGCAAGGCCCATACTTTCAATCTCTATGAAACGCTCAGGCGTGACCATCACCGGCTTGCCCGATCTGCGAATCACGGCTTCGGCCACGGACCCCAAAAGGCCGCCTTCCTTGAGGTGAAAGTGTTCGCCTTTTTTTGCCATAACGATCCAGTCGGCGCCGGTGGCCTCTTCAACGATGACATCCGGGATCTTGCCGATACTTTTCTTCACTAAGCAGACAACGCGGCTGTTTTTGCAGCGCTCGGAAAAATCTTTCAAGATGACGTCGGCCTTTTCATTGAGGGTGGTTTCCACCGCTTCGAAAAAGCCATCATAGGGAGGCATGCCCACAGCGCCGGACACATCCGTCAAAACCGGCCCCTGAATCAGATAAATATCGATAACATGCAGGCCCGACACAGCCGCATCAAATTTCGGGGCGATGTAGAGGCCGTAATCCAACGCGACGGAACTCTGATCTGAACCGTCAACAGGAATAAGCATCGTCTTAATCATGGCTGCCTCCGGGAAAATGTCTGGCGTGGGCTACTTTTGCTTTTTTTCGAAATGGCTCAAGTCGGAAAGCAGATTGGCAACATCCTTTTCTTCCCATATCCGTTTTCCATCTGTTTCGTCCGCCGGCTCATCATCTGCCGTGGCATCGTTTTCATGAAAGGACAGAAACTTACCGACGGGCCTGTCGTTTTTGTACAAAGCCTGCTCCCGAAGTTTGCCCGTTTTATAGAAGGCGACATATTCTCCATCACGTCGGCCGACAAGAAAGGCGCCTTTTTCCTTGATCTGGCCGCTCCTATAGTAACAGACATACGCCCCGTGGTATTTTCCGTTCTTGAAGTTTTCTTCTTCTCGCAGTTCGCCGGTTTTAAAATACCGACGATAGGTGCCGTCGAGCTTGCCGTTGATATAGTGTTCCTCTTCACGGATCTGCCCGTTTTCATAGTAGGACACATACCGGCCGTGCATCCGGTTGTTGAGAAAACGGCACTGTTCACGGATCTGCCCGTTGGCGTAGTAGGTAACCGCTTCACCATGTCTTTTTCCTGCCGTATAGTGAAGTTTGGCCATGATCTGGCCGTTTTGGAAATAGGAGGTGTATTCTCCGTGTTGTTTTCCGCCCAGCACATGTTTCTTTTCTTTGATCGCCCCATTGGGATAGGTCTGCATAATTTCCGAGGCAATAACATCCGAATCGGCCATAGAGCCCTCTACTTGATTAGATTATTTTGATTTTTCTAAACAATCCTGACGGATATTGCAACTAAAAACAACGCGCCTGAACGAAAGACGTTCCCACCATCATCTTTGCGGTTGATTTGGGGTTTGACAGTTCGAGGCTTTATCATGTAATAACGACTCAAATTCGCGATCGAGAGATTTATCAATGATTGTTGCCAACTTGGATACGACCAGAGTCGCCATCATCGGGCCGGGACGCCTGGGCACGTCGTTTGCTTACAAGCTCGGACGCGATAACAAGCGAGTGGCAATCTATTATCATAATTCAGATGTGTGCAAGGCCATCAACCGCGATCATTTAAATCCCATCCATCTGACCGAAGATCTCGCCAATCGGTTGGGGGGTATGGACCGGGTACCGCGTCTGGCGCCGAAAGTTTACGCCACAAACGATTTGGAACATATCGTCGAAAACAACGACTTCATCATTTTAGCCATCACCATGAACCGCCTTCCGGAATTGCTCAATTATCTCAAACCGATGATCGACAAGAAGGCGGGAGACACCTGCCTGATCTCGCCCATCAAGGGCTTGATCTCGGACGAAATCTCCACGGAGCTCATCACGCCGTCCCAATTAATTCACAACCACCTCTACAATATGGAGCACAAGTGCCAGGTTGCCTGCATCGGAGGCCCTTTTTTCGATGTGGACATTGCTTTGGGCAATCCCGTGTGTGTCACCGTGGCTGGCAATCGCCGCACCGCAAACATTATCCGAGACCATCTTCTGATGTTCAACCGCAAGGAACTCAACGCCTATTACAATTTCGACATGATCGGCGTCGAGGCTTGCGGCGCGCTGAAAAACATTGTGGCCAACATCAAGGGACTGACGGACTCTCTGGATCTGGGCGATTCTCTGCCCGGAACAATCTTCGCCCGGTCCGGCGTGGAAATCCGCTCGCTGACGAGACTTTTGGGCGGCAGTTTTCAAGCCTTCCATTCCCAGGCGGGCGTAGGCGACATGTATGTAACTGTTTCGTCTCTGGCCAGCAAAAACTACCGATACGGTAAATTCTTCTATGAACTTTACACGGGAAATCCCATTGAAACCAACCTGAGGGTTTTAAGCAAAATCGACGGAACCCCCGAAGGCCCCAACACCATCCGGAACGTTTATAAATATCTGGAAAAGAAAAATATGTACAGCCCGCTGTTTTCATGCGCCTATCGGATTTTCAACAAGGGCGGGCCCAAAAGCTCGATCAAGGATATGATCATACAGGCCTGCCAGTTCGACAAAAGGAAAAACGAGTATATCGGATCTTTCTCCAGGTTGATGTACCGGCTGATCCCCGATTACTGGTATCGCCGCGACCGAGAGCTTTTAGATTGACGGAAGGATCATGGCGGAAAAAAAACATCCATCCTTGAAACGCCTGCTGAAAAAAACATTTCACTCGAAAAGAAAAAGGCCCGCCTACCGGGCTGTTTTGACTCCGGAGAATCCTGAAACGCAAGAAAGAAGAAATATGTGGAAAAATAAATTAGTGCTTCCCGAGGACATGCTGTCGAAAATTGAACCGGGCATGAGTATTTTTCTGGGGACCGGCATGGCTGAACCTCGCACGCTGGTCAAGCACCTGATGGAATCAAATCAATTCAATTTGCAGGACCTCGAATTGATTCAGTTGGTCAGCCTCGGCGACGCGGTCGCCATTGATGAGCGGTATGCGCGGAAGTTCCGCTTGAAGACTTTTTTCTCAGGCTGGCTCGCTTCCGACGCAATCAGCCAGGGCCGGGTCGATCTGATTCCCAGCCGTTTTTCCAGAGTCCCCTGGCTATTCAAAACAGGCGCCATCCACATCGATGTGGCTTTTATTCAGGTGACGCCACCGGACGAAAACGGCTATGCCTACCTGGTGGGTGCCTCCGTCGAGAGACATGCCATGGAAATGGCCAAAATCGTCGTGGGCGAGATCAACTCCCTGATCCCCCGAACGATGGGCGATACGCTGGTCAATATGAACGACTTCCACTACCTGGTTGAGGCGACCGAGCCGCCCTACTACGTTCAGCGCTGGCCGCTTCAGGACATCTATCTGAAAATCGCCGCCAATGTCGCATCCGTCATTCCCGACGGCAGTTGCATCTCTTACGGGATCGGTCCGCTTTATGAAGCGCTGGCCAAAACACTGGCCATGAAAAAAGACCTCGGCATTCATTCCCCCTTCTTCACGGATGCCCTGATGGATCTGGTCAAGAGCGGCGCGGTGACCAACCGGCACAAAGGCGTTTTCCGGGGCAAATCCTGTGCTTCCTATGTTATCGGCACGAAGGATTTGATGAACTGGCTGGATCTCAACTCTCTGGTGGAATTCCAACCGCAGGATATCGTCATGGATCCCGAAACCATCGGCACCAACGACAATATGATAACGATCTTTCCCGCGCGAAAAGTCGACCTGACAGGAGACGTCGCCTTGCATACCGGAAAAGGCAACGTCACGGCCGGCCCCGGCAATGTCCAGGAACTCTTTTGGGGCGCGGCTCTATCGAAAAACGGCCGGACGATTTTCGCCCTGCCCAGCCGCAACCGCAAGGGGCAACCCAACATTCTTCCTTCACTGGATAAATATCCGTTCCAATTCACCAACCGCGAGTCCATGGATCTGGTGGCCACCGAATACGGCGTGGCCTATCTAATGGGCAAGACACTGCGCGAACGGGCCCAGGCGCTCATCGAAATCGCGCATCCCGACGATCGGGCCGAGTTGGTGCGACAGGCCAAGGAAGCGAAGATGATATACGCCGATCAGATTTATTTTGCCGAATCCGGCTATCTCTATCCGGATAAAATCGCCTGTTCGCATAAATTCAAAGATGGAATGACCGTCCGGTTCCGCGCCATCAAACCCTCTGACGAAGAAGAAATGCGGCGTCTTTTTTACCGATTCTCAGACCAGTCGGTCTATTACCGTTATTTCAGTCCGATCAAAACCATGCCGCACAAAAAAATGCAGGAATATGTCAATGTGGACTACCGGTACACGATGTCGATTGTGGCGATCATCGACGAATCCGGCGTTGAAAAGATCATCGGAGAAGGCCGGTATGTCCGGTCTCAGATTGATTCATTTGCCGACACTGCGTTTATTGTGGACGAAAACTATCAGGGACGGGGCATTTCAACCTACCTGTTCAACCTGCTGATTAAAACGGCCCGTGAAGAAGGCATTCCCGGCTTCAAGGCCGACGTGCTCGAAAATAATAAACCCATGCTGAAAGTCTATGAAAAAGCGCCATTCCCCGTGCAAACCGTTTTATCGGGCGGCGTCTACAAGATCACAATTCCTTTTCAATCCAACTAGTTGCGTTTTTCTTTCTTTCGGCCTTTCCCCTGCCTAAAGTAAAACACGAAACCGGCCGATAAATGCTTTGTATTTTTAATGAATTCATTTGACGGCGTGCGCGGCCATCTGCCCGGATTCTCCGCGTCGGGACTGTTTGCAAGAAAACCAACAAGCTTAGAAAAAAAGGAGTTTTTATGTCGAAAAAATCGCTTCGTTTTAAAATGATTGCCGGCGGCATTGTAGCGGTTTTCATTCCACTTTTCATCGTTGGCGTCTTTTCCGTTTACCGATCCATGAGCGCCCTGGAAGACATGGCCATGTCCCGGTCGCTCGAAGTCGCCAAGGGCCTGTCGCACATGGCCACCATCGCCGTGCAGGAGGAAATGAAAATCGTCGAGCAGATTGCTCAGCGCGGCATTATCGTGGAAGCAGCCACCAAGGCCGCCGAAGGAGACCTGCAAGCGCCTGAAATTGTTAAAATGACGGAAGAAATGATCGCCATGAAAAAAGCCGGTGAAAAAGAATACGAAGCCTTCATTCTGGTGGATGCCAACGGACAAATCATCACGTCGGAAGGGACCAACGTGAATATTTCGTCGAGAGAATATTTTCAGATCGCCAAATCCGGCAAAGCCAACGTCGGCGGGGTGGTACAGTCCATGAGCGACGGCAAAACGATTCTGCCTTTTGCCGCACCCGTGCGTTCTTCATCCAATCAAATCGTCGGGGTGGTCATCTCTATTGCCAAGATCGATTTTCTGTCTGAAAAAGTATCCGGCACAACCCTTGGAGAAACAGGCTATGGGTACGCCATCAACAAAACAGGCGTTGTCATCGCCCACCCCAACAAAGATTTCATTCTGAAGATGAATCTCGCCGAGCAGGAAGGCATGAAAGAATTTATCAGCCGGATGATAGCGGGCGAAGCTGGCACCGCCCCCTATACATTCGAAGGAGTCAGAAATATTGCCGGCTTCGCGCCGGTGCCGATTGCCGGCTGGAGCATCTGTATCACACAGGACTACAGCGAGTTTATGATGCCGGTTTATGGGCTGGCCGCCTTTATTGTGATTGTTGCGCTGATCTTTCTGGTACTGACTGCTTTGGCGATCTTTTATCTGGCCCGCGGCATCGCCCTGCCGATCGGAAACATCGCTTCCGACCTCAATGAAGCCTCCGAGCAGGTCTCTTCCGCCTCGGCACAAGTCGCTCAGGCCAGTCAGTCACTCGCCGAAGGCGCCACCGAACAGGCCTCCGCACTGGAGGAAACGTCATCGTCGCTGGAAGAGATGTCATCGATGACCCGGCAGAACGCGGACAACGCCGTCCAGGCCCAGTCCCTGATGAACCAGGCCAAGGAAATTGTCGATAAGGTCGATAAGCAGATGGTTTCGATGACCGCCTCCATTCAAAACGTGACGAAATCCAGCGAGGAGACCGGCAAGATTATCAAAACCATCGACGAGATCGCCTTCCAGACCAATCTGTTGGCGCTCAACGCCGCCGTCGAGGCGGCGCGCGCAGGAGAAGCGGGAGCAGGATTTGCCGTGGTGGCCGACGAAGTGCGCAACCTGGCCATGCGCGCGGCCGAGGCGGCCAAGCACACGGCCAGCCTCATAGAAAATACGATTTCCACGGTCCGCCAGAGTCGGGATCTGACCGAGCAAACCCAGTCAGCGTTTCAGGAGAATGTTGAGATTTCCGCCAAGGTCGTCAACCTCGTCGCGGAAATCGCCGCCGCGTCACAGGAGCAGGCTCAGGGAATTGGACAGATCAGCAAAGCCGTGGCTGAAATGGACAAGGTCGTTCAGAATACCGCAGCCAGCGCGGAAGAGTCCGCCAGCGCCTCGGAGGAAATGAACGCCCAGGCTGAGCAGATGAAAGTGTACGTCAAGGAGCTGGCCGGTATCATTCATGGACAGGACGCGACACAGTCTGCCGGCGACACCGAAAAAAAGCTGATGCTTGAACACAAAAAATAGTTTCCCTAGCCCTCAACGCGAAAAGGCCGGACGCTCTGTATGCGCCCGGCCTTTTTTAAGTTTAGTCTCATTGACAAATCTTCACGCTGATGTCACGGCGCCGGGCAACTCCTTTTGCGCCTTTTGCAGCGCCGCCTGAATAAACCCGGCAAAAAGCGGATGTGGACAGGTGGGGCGGGATTTGAATTCCGGATGAAACTGACACCCCAAAAACCAGGGATGATCGGGAATCTCGACAATTTCCGCAAGCGTTCCGTCGGGAGAGGCTCCGGTAATGCGTAGTCCTTTGTCCGTGAGTTGTTTTTTAAAATCGTTGTTGAACTCATACCGGTGCCGGTGCCGCTCCGAAATGTCTTTGCATCCGTAAGCGCCGAATGCGGCGGAATCTTCCGCAACCATGCAAGGCCAGGCGCCCAGACGCATCGAAGCGCCCTTGTCCTGAATCTCCCGCTGGCCGGGCAAAAGATCAATCACGGGATATTTCGTATCCGGGTTGAATTCCGAGCTGTTGGCTTCCGTCAACCCGCAGACAAAACGCGCGTATTCGACGACCGCCATTTGCATCCCCAGGCAGATGCCGAAATACGGCAGTTTTTGTTCTCGCGCGTAGCGCACCGCCGAAATCATGCCTTCAATGCCGCGGTTGCCGAACCCCCCGGGAACCAATACGCAATCCACATCCGACAGATACGTCTCCACGCCTTCCTGTTCGATTTTCTCGGCATCGATAAATTTCAGGTGAACGCGACAGTTGTTGGCGATTCCGCCATGCATGAGCGCCTCATTGAGGCTTTTATAGGAATCGGTCAGATTGACATATTTTCCGACGATGCCGACACGAACCTCATAGGCCGGATGCGAATACTTTTCCACTACATGTTCCCAGGCTGCCAGCTTCGGCTGGCCGGTCCACATGTTGAGCAGTTCGATGATTTTGGCGTCGAGTCCTTCGCGGTGAAAAACCAGCGGCACTTCATAGATACAGCTGACGTCCTTGGCCGTAAACACACAGTTGACCTCAACATTGCAAAACAACGCAATCTTGGCTTTGATGTCGTCGGAAAGAAAGTTCTCCGTGCGACACAGCAGGATGTCGGGTTGAATGCCGATTTCCCGAAGCGCCTTGACACTGTGTTGCGTGGGTTTGGTTTTGACTTCCCCCGCCGTCTTGATAAAGGGCACCCAGGTCAGATGAATGAAGATGGCGTTTTGGCGCCCCGCCTCATTGCGGAATTGACGGATGGCCTCCAGAAAAGGCAGACTTTCAATATCCCCGACCGTGCCGCCGATCTCAACAATCGAAACATCAAAGTCTTCGGCCGTTTTGCGGATAAAATCCTTGATCTCGTTGGTGATGTGCGGAATGACCTGCACGGTCTTGCCCAGATAGTCTCCGCGCCGTTCCTTCGTAATCACGGAATAGTACACCTGACCGGTGGTGAGGTTGTTGCATTTTCCCATGCGCGTTGAAGAAAATCGCTCATAGTGGCCCAGATCTAAATCCGTCTCCGCGCCGTCATCCGTCACAAAGACCTCTCCGTGCTGAAACGGGCTCATGGTTCCGGGATCGACGTTGATATACGGGTCGAGTTTCTGATTGGTCACTTTCAATCCCCGGCACTCAAGCATGGCGGAAATGGATGCGGCGGCAAGTCCTTTCCCCAACGAGGACAATACGCCCCCCGTAATAAAGATAAATTTTGTTTTTTTCATAACAGATCCTGTCTTCATGATTGAAAATTCATACTATGGTGCATTGCCCGCTATCGACGCCTGACGGATTCGGCCCGCAAGGCTCTCCACCGTCTCGCTAAACAGATCGGCAAGTGAGATGCTCTCGAGGTAAGCATCGTTCCAGGGAATATTGTATTCGTTAACCAGGTTACGAATGTCGTTGTAGCGATAACCGAGGACAAAGCGCTTCTGCGCCGTCGTCAGCCGTTCGTCGAATTCCACATGCAGCAGCAACAGGTGTTTGACAAAATTCCCCTCGCCCAAAACCGGCAGAATCACGATCGGCGCGGCATCGGTCTTCCCTTTCCCGATATAGGCGTGGCCGGTGCTGACAAGCGTTCGTTTCGTTCCCAGAAGAGGCGCGCCGGCATCGGCGCGGGATGTCATCTGCAGCGCCACGCCGCCCTTTGCCGTGACGATTATGCTAGTGCCTTCGGCTGGATTGCCCGCGTCGTCCAAACCCTTGATGTCGTAAAGGGTATAGCCGCGGATGGACCTGAGCGCCGGCTGAATGCGGCCGGCGGTCACAAGGTTCCGATAGGTCAGATCGCGGGTGGGCAGATGCAGCGTTTCAAGCAGATCAAAGATCGGTCCACGCAATTCTCTTTCCTTGCGGCTGGTGCCGACGGTCACGGTTTTGGCCTGATGACGAATCGCGTCAATCGGACGGGTGAGTTCATCGATGGCCGCGCCAAGCGTTGTGTCGAGCAAATCGAAAAGCGAGATGATGCCTTCCTGGCCGGGAAAATCATGGCGGATATCGTGCAACGGCAATTTCCCCGCAGCATACTTGAGAAGCAAAACCAGGTCTCCAAGCGTCTTGCCGGCCAGCGCGGACAAAGCACCCCCGTTGCGCAGCGCGTTAAACGCGGCGTAGAAGTCATTGACGATTCTTCGCAACGCCGGCTCGGCAATTCTTTCGATTCCCCCGGCAAGGGTTGAATCGGAGATCATGGAATTCATCCGGCTGCGGAATTCACGAAACAGATGCGCTTCCTCATCGATCGCGCGCGCGGCATAATAGCCCCAGAGGTGACCTGCCATCGTATTGAGAATGACCGGCAGCGGTTCAGGCGCGCCGGGCAGACCGATCACGGCGTCGGCCGTCTCGTCGAATCGGGAATCCCCCTCGTCGGCAAAGACAACGACGGACGCTTTGTGCGCCTTGAAAATCGCCACATCTTTCGCGATGTCCTCGACAACGGCGGGCGGATTGCCCGCAGCGCAGACCAGAATCAGCGGTTCGGCCGACAAGTCGATGTGCTTTTTATTTTCCGTCACATCGGAGGAAATCGTTTTGTAGCACAGCTCGGAAAGTTTGATGCGGATTTCGTCGGCGGCGGCTTTGTTGGGTCCGCTGCCGACAATCGCCCAGAATTTTTTGCCGATGGCCGTTTTCACGGACGCGGCAATCGCCTCGCGGCGCGCAAAGACTTCCGCCATCAGTTTCGGCGCGCCTTCCAGATGGTTCAGTGCGCAGGCAATCTCCTCATCGGAGCGCACGCCCAGAAGCTGAGCAAAGAAAAGCGCCAGGATTTGTCCCGCCACGATCTGGGAATAAAAAGCCTTGGTGGACGCCACCGACATTTCGATGTCGCGGCCGTCGCTGGTGTAAAAGACACCGTGTGATTTTGAGGTAATGTCCGATTGCCGACGGTTCACGATCGCGATGATCTGCGCGCCGCGTTCACGTGCCATGGCCACCGCGCGGTTGGTGTCCGTGGTGGTGCCGGATTGCGTAATGGGAATCACCAGGGTATCGCTTAAATCATCCCGGAGGCCGAAGCCGCTGAGTTCGGAGGCAACCCGCGCCGTGACGGTGAGATCGCCGCCCCGGAGATAGCCTGAAAGCGCATCAGCTACGGCCTGGCCTGCCACGGCCGCGGTTCCGTGTCCGATAATCAAAATATTGTCAATGGATCCGTCTTTGATTCCTGTGCAAACAGCCCCCGGAACCATATCCTCACCGAGATTGAAAACCACCCGGACAGAGGGTTTGCCTGGGTTGACGATCCGGTATTTCCCGCGCAATGTTCTTTTTATCGATAGAGCCGACTCGGAGATTTCCTTCAAAAAGAAGTGAGGATAGTCCCCCCTGTCGATGTCGCGTGTTGTGATTTCTGCGGTTTGGATGTTCGTGTCGGATAATTCAATCGGTCCGCCGTCATAGGTGCAGGCCGCAAGTCCGCGAAGGCCCGGGCCCGCCGCTTGATCAAGGATGAAAATCTGGCCGCCGCTTTCCTCGCCGTTCATTTTAATGAACCGGGGCATCGCTTCGACCAGACCGTAAAGTTCCGACGAGAACATATACTGATCTTTGCCGATCCCCACGTAGATCGACTGACCACTGCCTTTGAGCGCCAGAAACATCTTATTCGGCTCCAAATCGCAATGCATTGCAATCGCGTGCGAGCCTTCAAAGTCGTTGACGGCCAGACGGAACGCCCGGGCCAAATCGTTGCCTTCCAGAAGGTGCTTCTCAATCTGAAGCGGAATGATCTTCGTATCCGTGCTTACCAGTGGCGAGATCTTGACTGCCTCGTGCTCAACCGCCTGACGCAGCGCCGGATAGTTGTCGATGTCCCCGTTTAAGACGACATGGATCCGACCGGAAAGGCCCGGATCTGCATCGTCTTGATGCGCCGCGGAAGGGGGCCGGTATTCGTTCACCGGATGACAATTTTCCTCGGTTATGGAGCCGACTGAAGCCCAGCGGGTGTGGGTCAGCGCCGTCTCACAGACCGATTCCCGCGCGGCAAAAACGCCCAAGACCCGATCGCCTGCGATCTCACGCCGAAGTTGCGCCACATTGCGTCCCAGCTCGCCCACAATCGAAAACGTTTTATAGGTGAAAGACACAACAACTTGTTCACCGCGGGACGAAACAGAAATGCTTCTGTTTAGCAAATCCCCCGGAGCAACCCTGCGCGCATAATCCGGCGCCAGGCCTTCGGCTTTGAGGCTTTCGAGCACTTCCTGAAAATGGCACTGCGCGTCGATTGTAAAGGAAAGCGAAATGCCCGCCGAGTCGCGCCCCCGAACCTCCAGACGGTCCAGGGCATTTAAAAGCAGGTTAAGTTTGCGATATTTCCGGAAAGCGGCACCTGTCAACGCCTCGGGACGCTGCATCCCGCAAAGCGCAAGGATTTTCCCCAGATTGTCCAGAATATCGCGCGACAACACCCACTGAACATCTTTGATCGTGAGCAACAAACCATTGATGCCTTCGAGATCCGCCGACGCAATGGATGCACCCTGGTCCTCCAGAAACGCTTCTTCTCGCGCCAGAAAGGCTTTCATATCAGCGGCTGTCCGCATAAGACTCTCGATGCTTGCCGGATTGAAAAAAAGTCTCTCCTGAACATTTTCCCGTTTGAGGAAAAGCACGGCTTCTTCAAACGACGAGACGGCACCTCTTCCCCCCAGGTAAGCCTGCGGGGCGATTTTGCCGTCCACAACCTCTTTGATGGGCGCCGAGGCTACCTTCTTCCACAGCGGGCTTAAATCGACAGCGTCATCCACCGCCTCAACGGAGTCCTCCAGACGGCAGGTTAAAAGCCCGGCGAAACCGCAGCAGAGGCGGTTTATCCAAAGGGGAAAGAGAATCAGAGCCGGCGCTTGGACCGATTCCGGATCGCGGCCGATATAGATACGACATTTTGTTACGAAACGAAGTAAAACACGCACCCTGCCAAACATTTTTGTCGTCATTTCAAAAGCCTTTTGCAGCGGGCGTCCGCAACGAAGACCGCACATTTTTTGGTGATATCGGCTACAATTTTGTGCAACCCGTCCGTACCGGTTTGTACATCTGTCGCCGTTAAATTTGCGATGGCCTCCAGATACGTCATGCCCCGCCCGGCCAGGAATTGCATACGGCCGGCCAGTTTATCCAACGATGCGGACGCGGACAATTCATCCTTTTGACCTCTCAGATAATGAGCCACATCCGGCCATTTTTGCAAGAAACGTTCCCGGGTCCGCCAAACATCCGGCGCAAGACGGTTTTTATCCCCGCAAAGATCTTGCGCCAACCGATCGGCAAAACCATCCATCTGGCGGATCCGTTCGTCAACAGCCCCCTCGATAACGCGGAGCGCGCCAAGGTAGAGAGCCTCCGACAGAGTGTCGCCGGAGAAAAAAGAGCGGCGGACCAGGAAATACCACTGTTTTAAAACCAGAAGATTCGCAATATACAAAAAATTATTGGCGATCTTCCGCGCGACGTCGCCGTATCGGCCGGGAATGAATTCCATGGTCCGGTTTCGGCGCGCAGGAAACGACCAGCACATATTTTCCTTGAGGCAATCCACCCGACAGATGACACCCGCGGGTATCAGTGATCCGTAGGCAATCCGGGCCGGACCGACCAGGCCGCCTTGCCCCCCCAGAAAGATCGGCGCTTCCCGCAGCATAACGCCGCGCGGAACATCGCCGATCAGCGACGCGGTCGCCTTGTCCTGCTGAGGCGTGTAGTTGAAATGAATGTAGGAGCTGCCGACTTCGCTGTGATTTTTACGGCTGGTGCCGCCCGCCATCAGACAATCGCAGAAATTGACAAGGCTGCCCAGCGTGACAAAAGGAAACAAGATGGTTTGCTTCAAACCGACCGAGTGATTACCGCTTGCGCTCTCCTCAAGCAAACAGCCAGGACGGACCTGCGCTCCCGATCCCATCGAGGCGCCCTTAAGAAAAACGGACCCCGAAAAAAAACCGCCGCGCAGTTCAACGTTCCGACCCAGCCGGCAGTCTGTGAGCGTCACCGGACCTTCGGCTCCGAGTCGAACACCCGCGGATAAAACCGTTTTTGCGCCCGAGATACTCGCCGGACCCAAAATGGTCACATCCGGATCGATCCGGTCCGGACTCACATCGGCGGCAATATCCACGGAAAAAGGGGCCGTCATCCGAACCCCTTTTCTTAAAAGCGCGTTTGCCACAGGCGACAAAACCGGCGGCCGGCTGACCGCCGCCGATGTTTCTTTCTTCACCGAGCGGACGTTATTTCCCTTTTTCACATTCAATGCCCAGTTTGGCCATTTTATCCGTAAAGGTGTTGCGGTTAATTCCCAGAAAAGCGGCTGCCGCGCTTTTAACGTTGCTCGACCGTCTCAAAGCAATGCGAAACAGACCTTTCTCCACCATCGACATGACTTCTTCATGCAGTTTACTTTTACCGTTTCCCGAATGGGAAAGCACGATCGTAAGATCATCCAGTTTCTTTTCCAGTATTTCTTCAACGACGGTAGTACAGCTCTCTTCAACGCTTGTCGCTAGGCTCACACCGGCGCGTTTTCTGACAGTCATTCCTCAACAACTCCCTTTGATCTTTCAAAAAAAGAATTTCCCGAATCTTAATAAAACGAGCAGAGATTCAGCCGATGTTACAGGTTAAACAATTTCAAGACAGTGACGACGACCACCACCGCCGCGGCCACCCAGGCCATCACAAATAATGACAATCGCTCCACGGGGTTTTTCAGATAATCCTTGATCTCCACTTCCGTTTTTTCTTCGCCCAGTTTTTCAGCCAAGAAACTCAGAAGCGCGGGATGATTTTCATAGAGGTTGGAAAACATGCCAAAGCCTCGTGTCGTCGTCAAGAGGAAATAGGCCTTGTTTCGCACCACAAGTATGCCCAGATGGGTGATTTCTGGCCAGGTAAACTTTTTGGCGCGGAAAAATTTGCAGACGGTCAACCCGTCGTCCGAGATCATAATCCGTCGGCGCCAGGACTCAACGACGACTATCAGGGAAATCAAGAAAATGATCGCCGCGACGACTTTTTCCCAAGTCTCGCCGCCCGCAAGAATCACAATCAGCAACACGAACAAGAACACAACCGCCGCCGTAAAGGGCCACAGAAATGCTTTTTTGATTTTATGCGTTCCGGACACGAATTGGACTCTCCGTAAATTATTTGGCTTTCCGTCTGTAACGGCCGCTCTTCCCGCCGCTTTTTTCAAGAAGAACAATATTCCCGATGGTCATTTCTTTTTCAACAGCTTTGCACATATCGTAAATGGTCAGCGCGGCGATGCTGACGGCGGTTAACGCCTCCATCTCCACGCCCGTAGGACCGACCGTGCGAACCCGGGCCTCAATGACGATACGCGAATTTTCCTCGTCGGCATCGAACGAAAGATCGGCTTCCGTCAAAGCCAGCGGATGACAAAGCGGAATCAGATCGCCCGTCTTCTTCGCCGCCAGAATGCCCGCGATCTTGGCCGCGGCAAAAACATTTCCCTTGGTCATGGACCCCGAAACGATTTGCAGAAGCGTCTCGGGACGCATCCGGATTTCACCGCGTGCGATGGCCTCCCTGATGGTTTTATCCTTGTCCGTAACGTCAACCATACGGACGCGGCCTTGATCATCAATGTGGGAAAGCTTGTTCATGACGGCTACTGGCTTTACGAGAAATTTGTTTACTGATGCGAACGCTTACGAATTTTGAACGGACTGTAGCACAGGCAACAAGTCGAGTCAAGAAACTCGGCTGACTTTTTTCTTCCATTTCGGGCTTGATATAAACTCCGCAATTAGTTAGTATTTTGGTCTCATTCCTCCTCCGGAGACGATACAGTGTTCATACAACTTCATAGCGTGAGCGTCATTGGAATGGATTCCCATCCGGTGCGCGTGGAAGTCGATATTTCACAGGGTTTGCCGCAGTTTTCCACCGTGGGACTTCCTGACACTTCCGTGAAAGAAAGCAAGGACCGCATACGCGCCGCCATCCGAAACTCCGGCTATCATTTTCCGCGGGCCCATGTCACGGTCAATCTCGCGCCGGCGAACATTCGAAAAGAAGGAACGGGGTTTGACCTCCCGATCGCAGTGGGCATCCTGGCGGCCGAAGAGACCCTTACCAGCGCCTCAATCCAAAATGCTTGCTTTATGGGGGAGCTCTCTTTAGACGGCAGCGTCAAGCCGGTTCGGGGCGTTTTATCCTCCGCTTTTACCGCCCGGGACATGGGCATCGCGTCGTTGTTCGTCCCTTTGCAGAACGCCGAGGAAGCCGCCATGGTCGAAGGCATCAACGTTTTCGGCGTTCATTCATTGCCCCAGCTTGTCGAGCATTTGTCCGGCCGCACCGTCCTTGAGAAAACCCTTGTCGATCCCGGCGGATTGTTCGCGCAAAGACGCCGCCATGAGATCGATTTCAACGAAATTAAAGGCCAGAAGCGCGCTCTGCGGGCCATCGAAATCGCCGCGGCCGGCTCGCACAACATTTTGCTTATCGGGCCGCCCGGATCGGGAAAAAGCATGCTGGCCCGGCGCCTTCCGACGATTTTACCCGAGATGACCTTTGAGGAGGCCATTGAAATCACCAAAGTCTATTCCGTGGCCGGGCTTCTCACGTCCGCCGAATCACTCATCGGGGCGCGTCCTTTTCGCTCGCCGCACCACACGATTTCCGATGTCGGACTAACGGGAGGCGGTCAGACGCCGCATCCGGGTGAAATTTCCCTGGCGCATCTCGGTGTGCTTTTCATGGACGAACTGCCCGAATTCAAAAGAAACGCTCTTGAGGCGCTTCGCCAGCCACTGGAAGAGGGGACCATCAACATTACCCGGTCGGCGCAAAGCGCTGTTTTCCCGGCCCGCTTCATGCTGGTGGCGGCAATGAATCCCTGCCCTTGCGGTTATTTCGGCGACCGCGCGCGGACCTGCCGCTGCGCGCCTCAACAAATCCGTCAGTATCAGGGGAAAATATCCGGTCCGCTTTTGGATCGGATCGATCTGCACATTGAAGTGCCTTCCGTGAAATATCGCGCGTTGACCGATCGGGAAGAGGGAGAATCATCGGCCGCCATCCGGCAGCGCGTGTTGCTCGCCCGTCATCGGCAAATGCGTCGTTTTGAAAATCACGGCATACAGGTCAACGCCCGGATGACAGAAAAACAGATTCGCGCCTATTGTCAGATCGACGAGGAGTCGCACCGTCTCATGGAGATGGCTATTGAAAAGTTGGGACTTTCCGCCCGCGCCATGAACCGGATTCTAAAAGTCGCCAGAACCATCGCGGATCTGGAAGACAGCCCATCGATTCAATCAAGTCACATCGCCGAGGCGATTCAGTATCGAAGCCTTGATCGCGGCGTCATTTGATGATATGGGCGAGTTTGTATTAATCTGAATCGTCGAGGCGACTATGGAAATCACACTAATCCGGGCAACGCCCGAGCAAATGAAACCCAAACCCGCAGACGAATCCAAACTGGGATTCGGCAAGGTCTTCACCGACCATATGTTTACGGTGAATTACAAGGACGGCCAAGGCTGGTTCGACGCAAAAATCGAACCCTACCGGAAACTCGAACTTGATCCGACGGCCATGTGTCTGCATTACGGGCAGGAAATTTTCGAAGGCCTGAAGGCTTATCGGGGGCGGGACAACAAAATTTTTCTTTTTCGCCCGATGGATAACATCAGGCGGATGAACGAGTCGGCCGAACGCCTGTGCATGGCGCAAATCGACGAAAACCTTTTTCTGGAAGGGCTCAAGAAACTCGTGGCGCTGGAAAAGGATTGGATTCCGGCAACAAAGGGATCTTCGCTCTACATCCGCCCGACGATGATCGCAACCGAAGCGGCTCTGGGCGTCCATCCATCCAATGAATACCTTTTCTTTATTATCGCAGGCCCGGTCGGGGCGTATTACGCGTCGGGATTTTCGCCTACAAAAATTTATGTGTCGGAAGAATACGTGCGTGCCGCGCCGGGAGGCACCGGCGCCATCAAGGCTGCGGGCAACTATGCGGCAAGCTTGTATGCCAGCCGGATCGCTACGGACATGGGTTATACGCAGGTTCTGTGGCTCGACGCGCAGGAAAAAAAGTATATCGAAGAGGTCGGAACCAGCAACATTTTCTTTTTTATCGGGGATGAGTTAATCACGCCGCCTCTGCGCGGAACAATCCTGCCGGGCGTGACACGCAGATCCGTCATTCAACTTGCCGAACATCTGGGAATCAAAGTGACTCAAAGGCCTCTGCCGATCGACGAGGTGATTTCCGCCATCAACAGCGGTCACCTCAAAGAAGCCTTCGCCTCGGGAACCGCCGCGGTCATCTCACCGGTCGGACAGATTTATTTCCGACAAAAAGAATATGTCATCAACTCCGGCAAAACGGGGCCACTGGCGGAAAAACTTTTTTCCGAAATTTTGCAGATTCAATACGGTCTGTGCGAGGATCCTTTCGGCTGGCGCCTAGAGGTGGCCGTCTGAAAGAAGTCATCATCCTCGGAAAAAAACGCTTTTCAAACAAATTCCGGCTTCTTGAATCCGGAATCCACAAATCTGTGGAAAAGCCTGTTGATAAATATGTTCATCAATGACGTAAGTGCCCGAGGAATGCTATTTTACACCAAAATGCCTAAGGTTTGAGCAGAGGAATTTATAAGTATATTCAATAAGTTAAGAATATCCTCTGTTTTCGCCGCTATTTACAGCCGTATATGACCGATTTTTAAACAACGCATTGAAAAAAACGTGCCAGTCAAGGCGATTTTTATGGTCTTCCCGGATAAAATAATGAAGAAAAAAAATCTCAAACGAAATGTATCATTTAGGTCCCGAATGATCCTTTGGCAGCCGTTGACGATTCTTCTTCTGTACCTTTTTTCTGCGTCAGCGCTTGCGGAAGAATTGCCGCCGATTGATAACGTTGTCGCCCGCGTACAGAAATTGTATGACAACACGCAGACTCTAAGCGCCGGCTTCGTTCAGGAAACAACGGTGACATCGGTCCGGAAAACGGATACTGAAAAGGGAAAAGTCTATTTTAAATCACCACGCCGGATGCTGTGGGATTATAGTTCTCCGACATCAAAGAAACTGGTGATTACCGCCGAAATCGCCTGGCTTTATCTGCCGGATGAAAAAGTCGCTTACCGGCAGAATTCTGAGCGACTTTTTCAGTCTGCCGCATTGATCAAGTTTCTGTCGGGAATCGGGAAACTGACGGAAGATTTCAGCATATCCTTTGCGAGTCCCACGCCGACAGACGCGGAGGGAAATTTCATTCTCAAGCTCGAGCCAAAGGAAACAGGCGCCGCTTATCAGTTTCTCCAATTGACCGTGCATCGAAAAACTTTTCACATCGTGCGGGTCAGTTTTGAGGATGTATTGGGGAACACAACTGTTTTGAAATTTTACGACGTCCGCCTGAACGCAAAAATCAGCAAAACACTTTTTGAGTTTAAACCACCGGCCGATGTCAGCATTTTTGAGATGCCGTAAAGTTCACCGCATAAAAAAGAGAAAAACGAAAGAGTCAGGCGACATTTTCTTGCCGGAGAAATTCCTGAGCGGCGCTGAAATCCACAGTCCCGAGATGTCGAACATTTTTCTCGAAACGTTCAATCCCCCGCGCAATATCCTGTAAGAACATTTTCTGTGCGACCATACAGATTTTAGCGGCGGCGAGTTTTTGTACGTCTGTGGAAAAAAAATCAAACCATCCGGTTATGGCGGCCTCTACGATTCCGACAGCGGACAGATCGGATCGGCCCGCGCCCGGAATATCCATGGAAAACTCTCTCAGCTTCATTTTGTCGATGGCGGCCGCCACATCATAAGCCGTCGTATAAACTTTATCATAGGTGACTTCAGCGGCTTCGCCCATTCCGAAAAGAAAAATCAGCTCCGAACCGATTCTTCCCGGACGCGGAATCAGGATTTTTTCCTGAAACCGGCAGAGAATTCTCCCATTTCGAATTTCTCTGGAAATCATGCCATTGAGACGCCAGTCGATCAACCCACAGGGTCCTCGCGGTGGCTTCTCATTGCTGAAAACACCAAGAACCAGACAGGGATGACTGAGGCGTTCAGGGGCTTCGATGGAGAGGTTCAGCTGCATGATCCTTATCTATCTTCAATCTGAGGGCATCGAGAATGCCGTTGATAAAGGATCCGGAATTTTCCGAGCCGAAAATTTTTCCCAGATCCACCGCTTCATTAATTGTCACCTTGGGTGGAATATCGCCACAATACAAAAACTCATAGACGGCCATTCGCAGAATACTGATGTCCACCTTCGACATTCTGCCAAGCGACCAGTTATCCGAACAGTCGGCAATCAACCGGTCAAGTTCTTCCCGGTGACGCCAGGTGCCTTCGACCAGCTCAGCCGCAAACTCCTTTGCGCTTTTGGGCGCAATAAAATTTCCCCAGAAAAGCTCCAGCGCCTTATCCACATCCAGATCAACAAAATTCAAACTGTAAAGAACCTGTAAGGCGACTTCACGCGCCCGTCTGCGGCCTTGCATCTTATCCTCAAATCCGGCGACGCGATCAAGCGTCGCCCTCTTGCCCTCATCAAATTACGGGGTCATCTTTTTAAACAGATCGACCATTTCAATTGCCGCCAGCGCCGCGTCCGCTCCCTTGTTGCCGGATTTGGTTCCCGCGCGCTCTATCGCCTGCTCGATGGTATCCGTGGTCAGAACGCCGAAAACGACCGGCATATCGGCATCGAGACCGACATTGGCAATGCCCTTGGAAACCTCGGCGCTGACATATTCAAAATGGGGCGTCGCACCCCGGATCACCGCCCCCAGGCAGATGACCGCGTCATAGCGTGCGCTCTTGGCCAGTTTTTTGGCAGCCAGCGGCAGCTCGAAAGCGCCCGGCACTTTGAAGATCACAATGTCCTTCTCATCGGCTCCCGCGCGAATCAGCGTGTCAACAGCGCCGTCAATCAGCCGGCCGCTGATAAAGTCGTTGAAGCGGCTGGCGGCGATTGCAAACTTCATCCCCTTGGCAACAATTTTTCCTTCAATTATTTTCGGCATGCTTTGGGTACCATCCTTTTTTTATAGTCTTGAGTCGCGTCCTAAAAAAAGCTTCTCATTTAGAGCTCCAGAATATGGCCCATCTTGCTTTTCTTGGTGGACATATACCGGATGTTGTTCTCGTTGGGTGGAATTTCAATCGACACGCGTTGGGTCACAGCGATGCCATACCCCTCGAGGCCGACAATTTTCTTGGGATTGTTGGTCATAAGACGCATTTTGTGAACGCCCAGATCCGCTAGAATCTGCGCGCCGATGCCGTAATCTCTGAGGTCCGGTTTGAAACCCAAAGCAATATTGGCTTCAACCGTGTCTTGACCCTGGTCCTGTAACGCATAGGCCTTGATCTTGTTGACCAGCCCGATCCCGCGTCCCTCCTGCCGCATGTAAACGATCACGCCTTTACCTTCTTCGTCAATCATTTCCATCGCGCGGTGGAGCTGATCTCCGCAATCGCAGCGAGCGGAGGCGAAAATATCACCGGTGCAGCACTCTGAATGGACCCGAACCAGCACTTCATCCTCCGGAGTAATATCACCTTTCACCAAAGCGATGTGCTGCATGTCATCCACATCATTCTCATAGACGATAATCTTGAAGTCTCCGCCGTAGAGGGTTGGCAGATCGGCTTCCGCGACGCGACGGATCAGAGATTCATTCTGCATCCGATAATCGATGAGATCCGCGATCGTGACGATTTTGAGATTGTGTTCGCGGGCGAAAATTTCCAGATCCGGCATTCGCGCCATCGTCCCGTCATCCTTCATAACCTCACAGATAACCCCCGCAGGCGTGAGCCCTGCCAGGCGGCATAAATCCACCGACCCTTCCGTCTGCCCCGTGCGCACCAGCACGCCGCCTTTGCGCGCACGGATCGGAAAAACATGTCCGGGGCTCACGATGTCATCCGCTTTGGCCTCGGGATTGACTGCGGCAAGAATGGTCGTCGCCCGGTCCGCGGCGGAAATACCGGTGGTCACGCCGTTTCGCGCTTCGATGGAGATGGTAAAGGCCGTGCCGAAACGGGCCTGATTGTCCTTCACCATTAAATTAAGGTTGAGCCGGTTGGCGGTTTCTTCGGTGAGCGTCAGGCAGATGAGGCCCCGGCCGAGACGAGCCATAAAATTGATGGCGTCCGGCGTCACAAACTGTGCCGCCATGCACAGATCTCCCTCGTTTTCCCGGTCTTCATCATCCACGAGAATCACCATCTTCCCGTTGCGGATGTCTTCGATTGCTTCTGAAATTTTACTGATTGCCATAACACACGTCCTTTACTATTTAATGAATCCATGTTCCGCGAGAAAGTTTTGATCGACGCCCCGCGGCGAATTCAATAATTTCTCAACATACTTTCCCAGAATATCGGTTTCGATATTCACCCACTCCGATTCCCTCTTATCCAGCAGAGTCGTTTTCTCCGCCGTGTGGGGAATGATATTAACATAAAATCGCCCTTTTTCAAGTTTGTTCACCGTCAGACTGATGCCGTCTATCGTAATGGACCCTTTCTCCACGATGTAACGCGCAATGCTTTCGGGTGCTTCCAATCCGAAAATAATCGAGCCGGACTTCTGGAGCTTGGATAGAATTCGAACCTTTGTGTCCACATGACCCAAAACGAAGTGCCCCCCCAGAAATCCGCCGACGCGCAATGCTTTTTCAAGATTCACACTTTGACCGGTGTGCAGGGACGCAAGGGTTGTCTTGGCCAGGGTTTCGGCGGATACGTCCGCGGTAAACGCTTTGGCGCTTTTCGCCGTCACCGTGAGACAGGCGCCGTTGACCGCGATGCTGTCCCCGAGCGCGACCTCAGACAAATCGAGGCCCGCTTCGATCTCAAGCAAGGCATCCGCACCCTTCATGGTCAGCCGAACGACTTTTCCCCGGCCTTCGATAATTCCTGTGAACATCACTTTTTGCCTTTGCTCAACAAATCCTTCAGCTCGGACATAAATTCGGCCACGTCACGGAACTGGCGATACACCGAGGCGAAGCGGACATAAGCGACACCGTCTATCGCTTTGAGTTCCCGCATCACGTTTTCTCCAATCACCGACGATGGAATCTCTCCACCTTGAAACTCCTGGCAGGCGGCCTCCACGTTCTCGACGATTTTTTCAATATCTTCGATGCTGATCGGCCTTTTTTCACAGGCGGTCAGCACACCGTTGCGGATCTTCACCCGGTCGAAAGGTTCACGGCGTCCGTCTTTTTTAACCACCATCGGCAGAATATCTTCCACATATTCATAGGTGGTAAACCGGCGGGCACAGCCCAGGCATTCGCGCCTCCGGCGGATGGCTTTACCGTCTTTACTGATACGCGAATCAATGACTTTGTTTTCGGCATGACCACAAAAGGGACATTTCATAACATTCCCCGCATCTTCAACTGCTTGTCGTCAAATACACAACCTCAATGTCCGCTTCGCCCAGCATGTCGGCGGCCAGTTTGTCGCTGTAGCCATCGCGGATCACGATCCGCCGGATGCCGGCGTTGATGATCATCTTGGCACAGATCACACAGGGATGATTCGTGCAGTATAACGTGGAATCCTTGACGCTGACACCGTGCAGGGCGGCCTGAATAATCGCGTTTTGCTCCGCATGCAGTCCCCGGCAGAGTTCATGGCGCTCGCCGGACGGCACTTGAAGTTGATCGCGCAGGCATCCCAGATCAAGACAGTGCTGAAGTTTGGAGGGAGCGCCGTTGTATCCGGTCGAAAGAATCCGCTTATTCCGGACCAGCGCCGCGCCGACAGCCCGTCGCAGGCAGGTGCTGCGCCTGGAAACCAGCTCCACGATATCCAGAAAGTAGGTATCCCAATCAGGACGGGGCTTTCTGGAACCGGTACGATCCGGCGACGTCGCGCTGTGATTTGACATACGTCTTCCCATTTCCATTTGGCCGCCGCGACGTGGCTTGCGGGTTTGCAAAGAGTCTATGCCTTGCGTCTTTGCGGATAAAGAGGAAACCGGTCGCAAAGCTGCGTCACTTTTTCAGCGACGGCTTTGATTTTCGAATCGTCGTTGATATGGCCGATAACGTCCGCAATCAGCGAGGCGATCAGGCGCATTTCGTCTTCTTTCATCCCCCGCGTGGTCAGAGCCGGCGTACCGATGCGGATGCCGCTGGTAATCATGGGACCCTGCGTATCAAACGGGATACCGTTTTTGTTGACAGTGATGGCCGCGCGGTCAAGCGCTTCTTGCGCGTCTTTGCCTGTCACGCCTTTGGGTGTTAAGTCCACCAGCATCAAATGATTATCCGTGCCGCCCGACACCAGGCGGAATCCCTCATTTTTGAGTTGTTCAGCCATCGCCTGGGCGTTTTTCACAATCTGCTTCTGATACACGGCAAATTCCGGTTCGAGGGCTTCTTTAAACGCGACCGCTTTCGCCGCAATCACATGCATGAGCGGCCCGCCCTGCGAGCCGGGAAACACGCGACTGTTGAGCGTTTTCGCGTAGGCGTCCTTGCACATGATCAGGCCACCGCGCGGTCCGCGCAGAGTTTTGTGCGTGGTGCTGGTCACATACTCGCAGACGCCAATGGGGGAGGGATGAAGACCGGTGGCAACCAGACCTGCGATATGTGCAATATCCGCCATGATGACCGCGCCGACTTCATCAGCCGCGGCTCGGAATTTGGCAAAATCAATGATCCTCGGGTAGGCGCTCGCGCCAACCACGATTATTTTGGGCTTATGCTCGCGCACCAGCCTGGCCATCTCTTCATAGTCGATGGTTTCCGTGTCGCGGTTCACACCATAGGGAACGATCTTATAGTATTTGCCCGAAAAATTGGCCGGTGATCCGTGGGAGAGATGTCCACCGTGGGAGAGATTCATGCCTAAGATCGTGTCACCCGGCAAGGCAGCTGCGAAATAGACAGCCATGTTGGCTTGCGTGCCGGAGTGCGGCTGGACGTTGACCGCCTCGGCGCCGAAAAGCTTCTTGCAGCGCTCAATGGCCAGTTCCTCGACAATATCGACATATTCGCAGCCACCGTAGTAACGCTTGCCGGGATAGCCTTCCGCATATTTATTGGTCATGACCGAGCCTTGGGCTTCCAGGACGGCTTCGCTGACAAAATTTTCGGATGCAATGAGTTCCAGTTTAGATGTTTGACGCCTCGTTTCCAGGTCAATGGCACGGGCAACTTCCGGGTCGATTTTTTCCAGATAAGACATATGATGCAAGATCCTCCAAATATCAGGCTGCAAATTTTTTCATGACGATAACCGCGTTCACGCCACCGAAACCAAAACTGTTGGACATCGCCGTTTGAATATCCGCCTTCCTTGCGACATTGGGCACATAATCCAGATCGCAGCCGTCATCCGGATCTTCGTGATTTATCGTCGGGGGCACAATACCCTCCTGAAGCGCTTTCGCGGTGAAAATCGCCTCGACACCGCCGGTTCCTCCCAGCAAATGCCCCGTCATGGATTTCGTGGAACTGACCATCAGCTTCTTGGTGTGTTCCCCGAAAAGATTTTGAATCGCCTGGGTTTCATACAGGTCGTTGAGCGGGGTGGACGTCCCGTGGGCATTGATGTAGTCGATATCGGTCGGTTGAAGCCCGGCATCTCTAATGGCAGCCATCATCGAGCGTCCGGCGCCTTCGTGTCCTGGAGGAGGCGCCGCGAGATGGTAGGCGTCTGACGTGCAACCATAGCCGATGATTTCCGCATAAATCCGGGCACCGCGATTCAGCGCAAAAGTCAGCTCTTCAATAATCAAGATGCCGCAGCCTTCCGCAATGACAAAACCATTGCGGCCCTTGTCAAAGGGACGACTAGCTTTTTGAGGCTCATCATTGCGGGTCGATAATGCCCGCATGGCGCAAAAACCGCCGACCCCCAAAGGCGTCACAGCCGCCTCCACGCCGCCTGTAATCATGGCGTCCGCATCGCCGTATAGAATGGTTCGATAGGCTTCGCCGACGGCCGAGGTTCCTGCGGCGCAGGCTGTCACGGGACAACTGATGGGGCCTTTCGCCCCAAAACGCATGGACACGTGCCCGGCGCCCAGATTGGGCAAAATGGCCGGCACACCGAACGGAGAGATTCTCCGTGGACCGGATTGTGCCAGAACCCGGATTTCGTCTTCCAGCGTTTTTGCGCCGCCCATGCCCGAACCGATGATGACCCCCACGCGTTCGGCGATGCCGGCATCAATGGCCAAACCCGCATCCTCCAGCGCCATCTGGGCCGATGCCAGCGCATAGATGGCAAACGGATCATAGCGACGGAGTTCCTTTTTATCCACATACTGAGACGGATCGAAATTCTTGATTTCCCCGGCGATTCTGGAGCTGAATGCGCCGGCGTCGAAACGAGAGATGGGACCGATACCCGAACGGCCCTCGATGACGGCCGTCCAGGACTCGTGCGCGGAATTGCCGACCGGCGTTAAAGCGCCCAGCCCAGTGATCACGACACGTCTTTTCATCGAATAGGCACTCCGGTCTTTAATATTGAACTAATTGATTCCTTTTTTCTGAAGAAAATCGATAACATCCTTGATAGTGCGAATTTTTTCAAGCTCTTCATCCGCAATTTCTACGCCGAAAACTTCTTCCATTTCCATGATAAGTTCTACGAGATCCAAAGAATCCGCGCCCAAATCGTCTATAAAAGAAGCTTCGGGCACACACTGTTCCTGGGTCACGTCCAACTGTTCCGTTACGAGCTTAATGACTTTTTCTTCTAACGTCATGAATTTTCCTCCTCCAATCCAAGATTAGGCCACTATAATTGCAACAAATGCTGTCCTTTTACCTGTTTTTTTAAAAAAAATCCTTATTTTTTTAATACTGAGGCAATGTGTAATCGTCCGCAAAAGCGGCAATTCCACGAACAGGCTGCATTCATTGTGCATGACTGCAATTTCCGAAGCGGGTCTTCCGGGCCGGAACCCCGATAAAAAACGTTCCTGCCAGGACCCGCCTCATCCAAAATAATGATTGTGTCAGGAAATTTTTTCCGAAGTCACT
>CAYUDM010000006.1:60463-75456 GCA_964443625.1 uncultured Smithella sp.
GGCCCTTGTATGTACCGCAATTCGGGCAAACACGGTGGGGCAGTTTGGGTTCATTGCACTGCGGACACACGGACAAAGACGAGGGGGTCAGAAAGTCGTGAGCCCTCCGGGTATTACGCCTTGTTTTTGAATGTCTTTTTACTGGATTTGGCATGGTTCATTATCCTCTTTCTTATTTTTTTACCTTAATATTTCTCAATACAGCCAGCCGGGGATCGACGTCCTCCCGCCGGCAGGAACACGACATGCTGTTTAAATTTTCACCGCACCGGGGACAAAGCCCCTTACAGTCGTCAGCGCACAAGACTTTCATCGGCACCTGTAAGACAAGTTGCTCACACAGAAGCGGCGCCAGGTCGATAAAATCACCGGTATAATAACCGGTTTCGAGATCCTCGGCGGAAAGTTCCAGTTCTTCTTGGATCTCTGCTTTCGCCGGCAACAGTGTGTATAAAAAATCGGCGCCGACATTCAAGGATACCGTTTCAAGGCATCGGCTACAGGGCGCCGATATTTTCCCATTCAATCCGCCTCGAACCAGAACTGTGCTTCCAGAACGAGTGACCAGGCAATCCACGTCCACCCGGTTGAGGATAAAGTCGGGGGGCGCACCCGGAAGAAAGCACCTCTCAAACCACTCCGGACCTTCTGAGAAAACCAGGTGCAGTCCCACATCGGGAAGTATCGCAATATTGACTTTCAAAGAATCAGCCATTGAGTCATGCTGCCCCGTCAAATTTACCCGCCGCGTCAAGCGCGCAAGTAAATTATAAATGGTGCGCATTGTCAAGTATAATTTCGCACCCTTAAACCATATTGAGCTTGACAAAAACGGGGACGCAATCCTATAGAACGTCAAAAAATTCAAGGGAATTGTATGACCTCAACCATTCGCACCCGTTTCGCCCCGTCTCCCACAGGGTATTTGCACATTGGCGGCGCCAGAACCGCCCTTTTCAACTGGCTTTTCGCACGCCACACTGGCGGCCGGTTCGTTTTGCGCATCGAAGACACGGATCAGCAGCGCTCCACGGACGAATCGACACAAGCGATTCTCGACGCCATGACCTGGATGGGGCTCACTTGGGACGAAGGCCCCTTTTTTCAGGCCGAACGCGTCGGTCTGCACCGCGACATGGTTTTGAAGCTGGTTGCTGAAGGCAAAGCTTACTACTGCACCTGTACACCCGAAGAGCTAGAAAACAAACGCAAAGCGGCTCTGGCCGAAGGCCGCAAACCCAAGTACGACGGCACCTGCCGAAACAAAAATCTCAAGAAAACGCCCGGCAGCGTGGTGAGATTCCGGGGCGCCGAAACGGGTATCACGATCGTTGAAGACCTCGTCAAGGGCAACATCAGTTTTAATAACGAAGAGCTCGATGATCTGATTATTGAACGGGCCGACGGCTATCCGACTTATAACTTTGCCGTGGTTGTCGATGACGCGCTCATGAATATCACCCACGTCATCCGCGGTGACGATCACGTCAACAACACGCCGCGCCAGATTCTGATGTATCAGGCGCTCGGTTTTGACGTGCCGAAATTCGCCCACGTTCCGATGATTCTGGGCTCGGATAAAACCCGCTTAAGCAAGCGCCACGGCGCGACCTCCGTCATGGCCTACAAGGAGATGGGCTATCTTCCCGAAGCGTTGGTCAACTATCTGGTCCGTCTGGGCTGGTCGCACGGAGATCAGGAAATCTTTTCACTTGGCGAGCTGGTTGACTTATTCAGACTCGACGCCGTCGGCAAATCACCGGCCGTGTTCAATCCCGAGAAACTTTTGTGGCTCAACGCGCATTATATCAAGGAAGCCGATACGCGCCGCCTGGTCGAAGACATGAAGCCGCTTTGGCCTGCCGAAGCCCAAGACCAAGGCGACGACTTCCTGAAAAAAATCATTGCGGATCTTCAGCCGCGCGTCAAAACGCTTGTCGAAATGGCCTCCGCCGCCGGTTTTTACTTTGAGGACAACGTTTTATACGACCCGGAAGCAGCCGGAAAATTTCTCACGGCGGATATCGCCGATCATCTGAAGGCACTGGCGGCAGCTATTGAAGCGGTTGAACCCTTCAATAAAGACGGCATTGAATCCTTCCTTAAGGACTTTATCGAAAAAAGAGGCATTAAATTCAAGGTCATCGCACAGCCGTTGAGAATCGCTCTGACGGGAAAGACGGTCAGCCCCGGCATCGACGAAGTCATGGCCACGCTGGGACAAAGCCGTGTGATGGGGAGGATCAATGATGCGCTTTCGTTTATTGAAAGCCGGCCGTCTTAATCTCTGCAGGCGGCGCCGTCGGGCAGTTTCACCTTGACATTTTACAGGGTTTTGACTAATGATCGCCTTCACCCGTAACTGGGGACGGCGATCCAGGATAGCATTCCGGATCTTGTCGGATTGAAACTATAGACCAGCCCAAAATGGTCCCATCGTCTAGTGGTTAGGACGCTGGCCTCTCACGCCGGAAACCGGGGTTCAAGTCCCCGTGGGACTACCAAATTAAGAAATTTCGGGGATTAACTTACGGAAAAGGGATTGGCCGGATGAAAAGGCCAATCCCTTTTTTGAGATTATTTCTGTTTATCTACCTGAATAAACGGCACGGCGCCGCCGGTCACATTGGGCAGCTTGCCGTCCCATTTCTCGATGGCTCTCATCTGGGCTTCAATCTGACGAAGCTGAATCAGTTCCGCAGAGATCACCTGGCGCTGCAAACGCAGCGATTCGGCCTCAGCTTTAGCGGATGTTATTTTCTGTTCGGCTTCAACTTTGATGCGTTCCAGATCCCGCTTGGCGCGAAGCGCGTTTTGCTCAGCAGTCTGCTTCGACTCGATGGCTCTGTTGAATTCCGCCGAAAATTCAAAATCCGTCACGGACAGTTCCACAATGATAATCCCGTAAATGCTTAACCGGTCCCGCAGAAAATCGCGCACTTCGGTTTTAAGGGTTTCGCGCTTGGTGATAAGTTCCTCCGCCGTGTAACGCGCTGCAGCAGCCTTGAAGCTCTCCTTGACGGCGGGATCGATCACGCGATCATTATAACCGAGTCCGATGTTGGCATACATCTCACCGACATTTTCCGGAACAAGACTGTAATTGAGCACCATGGTGGTCTGCACGGTCTGCAGGTCACGGCTGGCGGCTTCGGTCTTGGTGGTGGTTTTCTGAACCCGGACGCTCAGATGCACGACGTCTTCGGCAAACGGAATTTTGAAGTGCGGCCCCGGATCAACCACCCGGTTGACTTCTCCGAATCGCAGCACGATGCCTCGATCGCCTGCCTCCACGCTGAAATAACTCGATATTAAAAGCAGCAGGATGAAGATCCCGATGATCCCGCCGAACATCACTTTTCCCGGTATTTTCTGTCCATTCATATTGTCATTTCCCTCCATTTTTTATTCGTGCGTGTTGAATTCTTTGTATTCCCGACCACATGGCGGTATCGAGAAATCGACGAAACTTTGCACCAACTTAATCAGAAATGTCTGTTGTGTCAATCAATATCGGTCACGCAATAAAATGCGAGCCGCGAAAGCTTGCGGGCTTTAGGAAGTTTTTTAATTTCAATTTCCAGCCGAAGCGCTTGGGAACGGTTCATGGGAAGGCTTGCTAAAAGCAGCGTTACCGGCCGCCTGGACCGGGTATATCTGGATGCCGTGCCTTTCTGGTGGGCAGAAAGACGCCTGTCCAGGCAGGTTGTGACGCCGGTATACAGGGTATTGTCAGCGCAACACAGGATATAGACTCGCCATTGGCAATTCTTTTTTTCAATCTGTTTCGCCATCACCGCCTTTTTATACTATAAGTCTGCGCTCATTGCCACGGGAAGGCAATGTTTCGTACTTATGCTTTGACCAATCCGCACGCACGTGTTAAGGCAGGCGCTCGTCCCCAAAGAAGACGAGCAAAGGAGTCTTTATGCTGAATTTCCTGCCGGCCCACCTGCTGGGTCTGATCGCTTTTTTTTTGTTGATGCTTAACGTGCTCTTCTGGGTGCCCATCTTATTTGCCGCTTCTTTTTTAAAACTGGCCTTGCCTCCCTTTCGGGGTCCCATCGGCAGATTCATTTTATGGATCGCCGAGAACTGGATTTCCGGAAATGGTCTTTGGATGGCGCTCACTCAGAAAACTCAATGGGATGTCAGAGGGCTCGACAACCTCGACTACAACGGATGGTACCTCATCGTTGCCAACCATCAGTCGTGGGCGGATATTTTTATCATGCAGAAGTTGCTGAACCGCCGCATTCCGCTGATGAAGTTTTTTCTCAAACAGGAGCTGATTTGGGTGCCGCTAATGGGACTGGCCTGGTGGGCGCTGGATTTTCCCTTCCTGCGCCGCCACAGCGCCGACTATCTTAAAAAGCATCCGGACCAGCGGGGCAAGGATTTTGAAACCACACGCCGGGCCTGTGCCAAGTTTTCACTGGTTCCAACCAGCGTGATGAATTTCCTCGAGGGAACACGGTTTTCCAAAGCCAAGCATCTCGCTCAAGGGCGGCCCTATCGTCATCTGCTCAAACCCAAAGCGGGCGGCATTGCTCTGGCGATGGGCGTGCTGGGCGATAAATTTCAGTCCTTGCTTAACATTACCATTGTATATCCCGACGGTGCTCCGACTTTCTGGGGGTTTTTGTGCGGCCGCGTCAGGCGTGTCATCGTGCGTGTTTCCGCAATCGACATTCCGCGGCATCTTCTGGCGGGAGACTATGAAGGGGACAAAACTTTCCAGGGTGCTTTTCAGCAGTGGGTACAGGTGTTGTGGCTGGAGAAAGACGAGCAGATTGACATGCTTTTGCGGGAAGCCGAAAGCGTGTAGCCTTCGGCTTCCCGTTTGGACGAATTTATTCTCTATGCGGCCTGCATAGCGCGTCCCGGCCACCCACTCAAACTGCGACCCGTGCGACCCGGAACTCTACGATCATTACGTTGCGATGATGAAGGTTTTCCGGACGAGGAATATTTTCTGTCGGTATTCGGTCTTCCCGATCGATACGACGATCTAGGGCCGTTGTCTTTGGCGCCAGATGACTGTTCGGTAAACCCTTCCACCTTTTGGTATTCGATATTTTCTCCCAGCAGATTTCTCAAGGACCGCATCAGATCTCCGTCATGGGCCGTAACAAAACTCAGCGCGTCGCCCGTTTTGCAGGCGCGCCCTGTCCGGCCGATGCGGTGGGTGTAAGCATCGAGCGTATCGGGCATGTCATAGTTGATGACATGGGACACCCGGCAAACGTCAATGCCGCGCGCGGCGATGTCCGTGGCAACCATCACGTCGAACCGTCCGTCCCGGAAACCATCAAGCGACTGCTTGCGTTTGCCCTGTGTGAGATTGCCGTGCAGGGACGTCACCTTGCGGCCGGAGCGTTCAAGCTGACCGGCCAGCGTCTTGGCACGCGACTTGGTTTTTGTGAAAACCAGCACTGAGCCGGTGGAGGTCTTTTCGAGAATGTCCTTCAAAAGATCTGTTTTTCTGTCGAGATTCACCGGATAGAATGCGTGACGAACTGTTTCCGCAGGCGCCGTGTGCCCGATCTGAATATGAACAGGACTGGAAAGCAAATTGTCTGCAAGGCTCCGGATTTCTTTGGGCATGGTCGCAGAAAACAGCAGATTCTGACGCTTGGCAGGCAGGTGACTGATGATGCGGCGAATATCCGGCAAAAAGCCCATATCGAACATATGATCGGCCTCATCCAGCACCAGGATTTCCACCTCAGACAAATTCACGGTGCCGCGCTCAATGTGATCGAGCAGTCGTCCCGGACAAGCGGATATAATTTCCACCCGGGAGCGCAGCTTATCAATCTGATGATAAATGCTGACGCCGCCGTAAATGGATGCGGCGCGCAGACCGGTTTTGCGACCCAGCGCGCAAATTGCGTCATGCGTCTGCTGGGAAAGCTCCCGTGTGGGCGCGATGATAAGAGCGCGGACAACGCCCCGTCGGCCTTGCATCAATCGTTGCAGAATCGGCAAAGCGAAGGCAGCCGTCTTTCCGGTACCCGTCTGGGCCAACCCCATGACATCCCGGCCTTCCAAAACCGGCGGGATGGCCTGGATCTGAATCGGCGTGGGTTCTTTGTATCCCGCCGCGTTTACGCCGGCGAGGATTTTTTCATTCAACATTAACTTTTCAAAACTCATTTTATTCCTTATCTTTTTATGGCAGCCAGCGACCGTCATTATGAAATCCATACACCCTTGTCGGACTGGCCGGAACTTCTTTCATCGTAAACGCCGGAATCGGCGGAAAAAAGTCTCCAACACGGCATGTCGTCTGGATTCTAATTCGCTTAGCGGGATTTCCTTAACAAATTTCTGCTGAAGAAAGGTGGGAAGGTCATTGATCGCTATTTCGCTAGGTCTAATACCGGTAATGCGGCTAAATAGCAAGCAATATCTTTAACTTTATTTATACAGGGCGGAAGCGGTTTAAAACCGCCTCCACCCTGAAATAGGTTTAAAGGGGAACGGATATGGCCTGGGATGCGACGATGTACCAGGTAATGAACAACGCGTTGATCAAAGCGCCCGGATAGATGAGCCCCGTTTTTTCATAGAAGTAAGTCGAAATGAACGTCACGATGACAAACAACGGCAGTACCTGGATGGCGACAATCGCATAGAGAATCAATTGAGGATCGGGGACGACTCCCAATGGCTTACCGGCAAACAGAGGAAGATACATCCCCAAAAGTAAAAGGAAATATCCCAGCGAGGTGACGATGACGGCTTTGGTCATTCTGCCCTTGAGAGATCCGGCAGCCGATCGAAGCTGTCCATGCAGAGCAACAGCGAAGACCAGATAGAACAGCAGGAAGGGGATGACGTAGCGAAGCGCAATTTTGAAATGCGTAAGCCCCATCGGTTTAAGCTGCATGATCCAGAAACGGTAATCCACGGTAAACAGTGCGCTTACAATGACAACCGACAGATAGGCCACGCCAATGACGATGACGGCCAGAAGGACAGACAGGATGATTTTTTTACCGGTCGCGCCACCCGCGTCTCTCAAACCGTAGGACACGGCATTGCCCCCCTTCTTGCGATTAAACAGATGCCAGATCAAAAATAACACCAGTGAAATAATCATGTTAATCATCAGCCAGAAGACCAGCGTGTTGGTCACCTGCTGCGGGAAAAGCCAGGAGGCTTTAAATGCCAGATTCCCGATCCCGTTTAATATGAAATAGGATGCCGGAGCGATCAGCATCATCAACAGGGCCCCTACCAACCAGGTGACACCTGTTGCGGGTTTCGGGTTTTGCGGTGCTTCTCTCAACGCGGCAAAAAACCGGCTTTGCAAAAGCAGTCCGCCCAGGGCAAAGATGAAAAGCAGGCATCCCAGCAAGCTAATCAGCGTGGCAATTTCTTTCCAATACCAGATTTGACTGGAGGCGGGAATTGCCCGGACCTCTCCCAGCGTTTTCTGAAACCATTCAATGGCATAGCCGATCGCGCTGCACGACAGGTGGTCGCCGGGGTGAGTCGTCTCCGGCTGATAAAGAACCCTCGCGGTGCCTTCTTCGATGGAGCCGTAAATACGTCCCGGTTCAACGGATTCTTCCGTTCCGAATACTTTCTTGAGAGCGTCGCTATGGACCACATCACGTGCAATCGGCACTTCCCACATCAGAATGGAAAATTCATCGTAGGTACTGAAAATAACGGCAAGATTTTTTGGAAATGTCGGAGAGCCCGGAATCGGAACATATTTTGAAGAATATTTTGTTCCTGTGGACGATCCAGCCAAAACGATGGAGCGGTAGTCATTGGGCAGGGTCGCGGCGGCAATGACGGAAGCCCATCCGCCCATGGAGTGACCCTCCAGACCGATTTTTGACTGATCCACAAAATCAAGGCTTTTTAAGTAGGCAAGTCCATCTATGGCGCCGTAGCCTCCCGCGCCGACGGGCGGATCGGAATAGCCGTGTCCGGACTGATCCAACGCCAAAACCACCCAGCCGCGGCGCGCAAATTCAATAGCAAAACCAGACTGGGTCTCTCGTGTATTGATATAGCCATGGATCGCTTGAATGGCAGGCGCAGGAGTTTCCGGCGTGGCATTTTGCGGCACATACAAAAGTGCGCTTAGCGTCCTGCCGTCTTGCGCCTGAATGCGAACGTCCCGAATGTCAATCCGGCCGAAGTCCTTTTGAACCTGATTGGCCACGACGGCGCCCAACACCATCATAACAACACTGATTACAATAAACCATTTTCCTTTCATAGAGCCTCCCTTTTTATGAATCCCCCTGAAACATAAAAAACGGGGATGGAATACTGATTACTAAATCCGTTTTTCTGAAATGTTGTATAAGTGGAACAGCGCGGAATTATTACTCCACGCGTAGATACGAAAGGCAGAGACGTCGATCAAGACGTCCATTTTATTTCAGGAGAGATAAAATACTTCTCGACACCAAACCGTTAATGATGCGAGGCGCTTCCAGGCAAAACCTATTTTTTTTCAAAGCCTACGGCATCAACCGACATTTTGAAAATTCCGGCCGGTTCCCGGGGGAAGACGACCATGAAAGGCACCTTCTCGTTGGGTAAAACGTTACGTTTCGCCGTCGCCTGGTTTTGCAGCGCGGAAACAAGCCTTCCGGAGTCAAAGCTCTCTATCTGCTCGTCCGTCAGAAGATTTCCGGCCAACACCGTCATGGTGGACAGTGACTTCCCCTGGTCATCGTAGAGTTGAGCGGCAATACTGATTCTGGAAATTGTATTTGCCGAAGCATTCTCCGCCATGCCCTCAATCACCCGGATGCTTTTTTTCAATGATTTATTGAGGACCAGACGCTGACGCACATCCCGGATTTTGACTTCTTCCACAGCCGACTGCGACCCGCCACCCGTGGCTCCGAAATATTGTCCAACCGAGGGTACCGCGGATCGGATCCAGTCGAGTGTTTTTTGTCCGCGATCAGGATAGATCCAGAGATATCCGGCAATGACGAAAAGCAAAACTAAAAAGATCACCAGCACGGTCAGCCCCACGCGAACCCCGGATTTTTGTTTTGGCGAAAAATCGTATCGGGCATCCCGGGCCGCCTTCTTTTCCGGTATCACAATGCCCTTTCCCAATGGTTCCTCTCCGGATTTCTCGTCTTCCGGCGGTTTTGGAAAATCCAGTTTCGCATCGAATTGCTTTGACTGGCTGACGGTAGTTTCTTTCTTCGTAAAGCTCGGCACGGGTATTTTGGGCAAGCCCTGATCTGACGATTTGGCGAAAAAATCATGGGATTCAGGGGAAATGATGGCATCTTTTTTGAACGTTGTTTCCCGCTGACTTTCTTTGCTTTCCGGGGAAATTGCAAGGGAAGGGGGCGGAATTATTTCTTTCTCCGCCGGAATTTCCGGTTCGAATTCGGGCTCAAAATGAAGAAATTCTTCCGGCTTTCCGGACGGGGGTGTCTGCTGCGCGACGGGGGGCGATTCCGTATCAACGATGGTGGATAAGAAAACGTCCAGTTCCTGTTTCTCGCGCCTCAAATCAAACAATTCGCTTTTTTTATCCATTCACGTATCCTCTGTCAGATTGTTGCCCAATGGATTTACCCGCAGGATTAAACCTTGCCGGATGGTTGGTTCTCCTCTTCGCTGCCATTTTGAGGAGCGCTTTGCTGAGATGAAATTCTGATGATTTCGTTGCAGGACCTGCATATAAAAATCATCGGGGCGCTCTCGATTTCCTCAGGTTCAATGATATAACGCTCGCCACATTCCTCACAGAATATTATCATACCACTTTTTGCTCTTCTTTCTCCCGATGCCCAGGCTTTCCCGCCGACAAACCGGAAGCCCGGCCGTTTTTAGCATTGAGACCTTTAAAAATCAATATTCCCTTTCCGACTTCAGCGCATCTTTGAGTTCCTGAATGTCCTGCTGCATGCGTCGGATGTCTTCTGAAAAAGTTTTTTTCAACTCTTCAAGCGCGTAAGCAAAGGCCTCCTGCGGCGCCAACTCTCGCATGGCATCGACCGTTGACTTCAGGCCCTCCTGTGCGACCGGTTCCTCAACGGGTTCTTCAAAGGGCTCTTCAACCGGCTGACTTTTCTCAAGGACCAGCGGTTCCTCTATATCAAAGAGGGCCGTGCTCGGCGGTTCTTCCTCCGGCGGTTTTATAGTTTCTTCCACCTGGTCGGCCGGCTCGTCAGCGCCAAATGTTACAGGCTTTGTCGTCTGCATCAATTCGGAAACGGGTTTGATTGAATCCCCGGCAATTTCCAGTGCTTCAATTTCCGGCACCTCAGCCTCGGCAGGCTCGCTCTCCACCGTCGGCAGATCGGCCGGAATCGGCTCCTCCTGTCGCGGCAAATGGACTTCGGGATATGTATCGTCGCCGGCGTGATCAGGAGCCTGTGTTTCCAGATCCGTGGTTTCCGCCCAGGCACGATACTTCTTCACATTGTCCAACAAGACGAGATGCTTTTTCACTTCCGTCATATCGGGTGCAACCATGACGTTTTCGAAATGGTCGTAAACGGAAAGTAGCAGATTGATCGATTCCTGATTGGAATTTGCCCCCCGGACGCGGACATAACGGCCCAAAAACCGCAAAATCCTCAGAAATCCCAAAATGGCCTTATCGCCTGTATACAACAGGTAAAGTTTATTGAGTTCCTCCTCGAACTGTTCGAGGATCTCCTCGGAAATTTCCCATTCGATGGACAAGACAATACTTTTGATGTTCTTAAGCGGAGAGGACAAGACGGCATTGGGCGAAGCAGTTTCTTCAAACAACAAATCCGTCTCGGAAGTGGGCGCCGGAGGTTCTTCAACCGGTTTCTCCGCGGAGCGCACGGCGCCGGCGGCCGCGGCCACACTGATCGGAATGACTTGAGGCTTGGCGGGCGCGGAGGTATCAGCAGGTTGCTCCTCTATTTCCTCGCCAAAAATTGCCGAAAATCTTTTTTCAATTTCACTGATGAAGGCGGACTTTTCACTTGGGGCGCCGACCGGGGATGCCTCTTTGAGGTCAAGGTCAATATCCTTTTTGACTTCAGACGTTATTTCCTGAAAGACTGAATCCTCATCTACCGGCGTCTCCTGAAGCGTCTCTTCCAATGGAGGATTATCCGGCGTTTCCTCTTTTACGGAAAGTTCGGGCCGGGTCGCTTCGTCTTTCTTCTCTTTTTCAACCTCAAAATCGTCCGAGAAAAGACTGTCCAGGCGACTTTCCACTCCCTGAAGAAACGACGAATCATCTTTTTTCATTGCCCCTACTCCTGTTTCAGTTGTTTTTCAAGAGAAGCCATGGTGTCGTAAATAATTCTTTTTAGGGTTACAACGACATTGTCCCCTTCAACCGCGCTGGCCTCAAACCAGGGAACCTTGAGCTCCGAGTTGAGATCCGCCTCCATCGTTTCGATGTCCAGAACTTCAATGCCCTGCTTGGCCAGGTCGCGTTTGTTATACTGTATGACCAGGGGAATTTCACGAATGTTCTTATTGTAAAGCGTCAGATTTTCTTCCAGGTTGCGAAGGGAGAGCACATTCTTATTTCTTCTTTCAACAGCGGAATCCGCCACAAAGACAACACCGTCCACTCCCTTGAGGACCAGTCGCCGCGTTGAATTGTATTTTACCTGACCGGGCACGGTGTAAAGCTGGATCTTGACGTCATACCCACCGATTTTTCCCATATCAAACGGAAAGAAATCAAAAAACAGGGTTCTGTCTCCCTGCGTTTTCACCGTCACCATTTCCGAATTGACCTGCCCGCGGCATTTTTCATAGATGTATTCAAGATTTGTGGTTTTTCCACATCGACCGGGACCATAGTATACGATTTTTGCTTGAATGACTTTGTCTTTTAAATTGATAAACGCCAATGCGCTGTACCCCCTGTTGATCTTGCACCGGTGTGCCTTTGCAGATTCTAACGATTCGCCATCTGCATGATTCAGGTGCTGAGCAAACTCAAAAGCTCATCTACCACCTTGGACATCTTCAATCTGAGAAATCCCAGAGAAATCTGATTATTGAATATATTTACCAAAAGCAGTTCTTCGTTGACTTTGCAGAAGTAAATATTTTCCTTTTCCCCTTTATGAAACAGCAGCGAAAACTCGTCTTCCCCGACAATTCTGGCCATGCAGCTCATGGCGCCGAAATTGGCCGCAGCCAGCGCCGCCAGGGAATACAAATCTATCGATTCGTTGCCGCTGTTGATCGACGCAATGACATTGCCCGCCGTATCGATCAGCATAACACTTTGCACGCCTGAACCAATCAGGTTTTCGGTCAATGTATCGTGTATCTTGTCGAGTTGCTTTTGGCCTAAAATCATGAGCGCAATTCCTTTACCAGAATTGTTGAAAGGATTGAAACCTGCTTTCCGCGTCGTTTCTCAGGATAGGGAGGATCATCGATAAAAAAATCGACAAACGGCTAAAAAACGCCCTCATCCCGGAACAGATGCGCCGTTTCAACTTAAATATTGTTTTCTTTAATATATTTAAGAATTTTTTTCAAGGATAGAACTTGCCATTTCTTTCATTCGTTTTATCAATTCATCCGTATCCTTCATTTGGGTCGCCCGGTTGAGTGATATGCCGGTTCGAGTCGCCAGTTCCATGCGTCCCCGCAGACCGGCCTGCTCGCTGACAATTTCAAAAATGCGCACCAGTTTCTCTCCCATGATCCCCTCCCTTACGACACCACGGCATCTTCAAAAGCATTGATGATCGCGGGTAAAACAACATTAAGAAGCAGTCCGAGTTTGACCAGTTTCTTGTTGACTGTTACCGTCCACTGAAAATCGCCGAAAGGGATGACCAAGACAGACATGCTGCCGGCCACATCGATATAGTAGTAGTTGCCCAGCTCGGCCGGATACGTCTTGAGGGCGTTCCGGATAAACGCCGTGGCGTCATTGAGCAGGGTCGCCTCGGCGATATTGGCATGATCCGTCGCGACCAGAACCTGGCCGTCTTCCGTCGTAATGATGCAGGACGCGACAAAACCGTCGCCCAGATCCTTTCTCAAAATGTCCATGCAAGCATTGAGTTTCTGAATATTCATTAAGTCCCCTCCCTCGTTCGTATACAAGCTTGATTATCTGAACCGGCCGTTTTTAAAATAGATCTGTCGCCGGCCGTCACTCTCCGGACAAGCCCGACTCCGCCGAATCAGCATCACAGATTCATTTCATTGAACGTTTTGACCACTTTCGGCATGATGACATTTCTGAAAAGCCCCAGGGTACACTTCGTGTTGTCGAAAACGACACACCACTGATATTCTCCGAAAATGAGAACCACCAGCGTCAATCCACCCTTCATATCCATAATATAGTGATCACCCAGATGAGCGCTGGTATTTGCGGCAAATGCATTTTTCAGATAGTGGGTCAGGCGCAAAAAAGCTTCCGCCGTCTGGGGCGTCGCATGGTAGGAAGCCATGACTTTTCCTTCGCGAATGCTGGCGATACTGGCGGTATGAAGCGCGTCCCCCATATCTTTAGCGAGAATATTGAGACAAGCATCGAGCTTGGCCCGCTCCACATCATCGGCGACAACATCCATATCATCGATTTCTTCGATTTCGTCCAACTCTTCAGCGTCCTCCATATCCCCATCGGGGCCGCCGTTTTTGAGTTCATCGCGTCGACGCGTGCTTTCCATCAACAGAAGCATCAGATTTTTCTCGATCCGGCGCTCGACTTTGCTGGTATTGAGAATTTGCTTGATATTGAGCCGAACGTTTTCCCAGCAAATCATTTCAATGGCAGCCGCTTCACCTTCAAGCGAACCGCAGGCTGCGTCATACAGCGTCCCCTCGACAAAGGAAAAATGCCCCCAATGGTCCGCGTCATGGTAAACCTCCATGATGCACGTCTGCTGTTCCATGGAAATGACCTGCAAAAAACTACCCACAGAGAGCCCGAACAGCGGCCAACGATGCAATTCATCCCCGGCGCCTGCGTCTGTTCTCGGTGCGTCCTGACTTTGACTGTCGTTGACCAGTTTCAACTCTTTTTTTGCATATCCTTCCATAATGCTTCCCATCTCCTGGCTTTTCGTTTACGGCATGATCTTCTTGTAGTTTGAAAAGGGTTCTCCGCCGCCCGGATAATAATTCGCATCCCCGGCCTGCCGTCTTTCCGGACGAAAAGAGCCATGTCCAACCGACTGTAAAGCGTTGATTTTAAGAGCCGCAAAGATATTTTCGGCAATGACGTTGATGTCCAGGGGTTTTTCCAAATACCGGAACAACCCCATGTTGCTGACGATTTCTTCGATTTTCGGTGTGCCGAAGGCAGTCATCAGAATAACCGGAATCCGGGGATAGTTTCTGTTGATGTAGGCCAAAAGCTCAAACCCGTCCATTTTTGGCATACTCAAATCCGTCACGACCAGATCGATCACCGGCGAAGATTTGAGCACCTTAACCGCATCCGCGCCATTGATCGCCGTCTGCAGGTTGAAAAATTTCCTGTAAATACTTAAACCATCGGCTATACTCAGAAGCAAAGGTTCTTCGTCGTCGACGATCAGAACTTCACGCACCCGCTTGGCAGCCCCCCGTTGTCCGCTGTCAGACGTCTCAACAACGACATTAAACGGCGGCTTTTTGAAAATTTCCAATCTGTCCAAATCCTTTGCCATGATCAACCCGGATCGTTAAATAATATTTTTCACACTCATTAATGCAATGAATGTGCCCGACAATAATAAACACGAAACCCCTTGTTTCTATTATGCTATAATTAGGACCTCAGGGTTATTCAGAGCGAAAAGAGTTCATTTTGAATGACTCATTTTGACTGAACCCGACATCGAAACAGGTTGGCAACACCGTCTTTATTTTCGTCACGGATTGTACCCATCAATATTGAATTGCTGGAAATATCAAAAGAGCGGCTTAAGCCGTTGTTTGCGTTTAAATCCATTCCCCGGTTTCTGTCAATAAAAAAATCGTCACGCCAAATTGCAACCTCGTTGCTCTAAATCTCACAACCCGCTCCC
>CAYUDM010000006.1:75491-79790 GCA_964443625.1 uncultured Smithella sp.
ACGGCCTTTGGCGCGAGCTATTGTCAGCGGGCATGTTAAGGAATACGTTGTGTAATTGAGTCGGCAGACGCAGAGTTCCGACGTAAAATCGCAAAAATGATTTGATCCAGGCTATTTGTCTTGAATTGAGCAGTCTATCCATAAAGAAATAACGAAAACAAGAGAGGAAAGATGGTCTTATGAATCCGATTCATGGTTTAAAGTCAGGGCAGAAGGCGCTATCCGTTCAGATTTACGCACTGTTTATCATCGTGGTTATCCTCGCTGTTGTGGGGCTGGTGCTTCTGAAATCCTCCACCAACGAAATCTATAACAGAGGGTTCCACGATTTTCAAAACAGCACCAAGCTCATCAAAGACATCTACCAGGTCCATTCCAGCCTTTACCGAATCCAGACCATGGTTTCCACCGGTCAGGACAAACAGGAAATCGCCAAGCGCAGCAATGAATCGAACGCTCTGCTGCAACAGGATGTGGCACTCGTCAAAAAGATTTTAGATTCCGATATCAGTTCGGAGCAGAAAAAGTACTATGAAGCGGTGATGAGCAATTTAACCGATTATCAAAGACAAGTGACCCGGGTGCTGAAACTGCTGCCCCAGGGAACCGGCGTTGCCTATCTGTCGGCCGCCGAAGAAAAGATGGAAGCCATCACCAGACTTTTATCCCAGTTGCTGGACATGGAAAGTAAGATCGGCGCCGATGCCTATAGCTCTTCAAGCCGCAACTTCTATATCATCGTGGTTCTGATGCTGGTACTTCTGGCCGCCGGTGTCGTAGCCTCCTCAATACTTGTCACCCGGGCTTTCGGTGCTCTGGGCCAGCCCATCTCGGAGACAGCCTCCGTCTTGCGCGAGTACGCCGACGGGAAATACAGCCGGACGCTTTCATGGAGCGCCGACGACGAAATGGGAGATCTGGCCCAGTCGGTAAACGCCTTGAAAACCAAGCTCAGCACAGCAGGCACGGCCGCCGCAAAGGCGCCTTCGGGACCTGCCGCTCCCGCTGCTTCCGCTGCTCCAGCAGCGCCCGCCGAAGAGGCCCCGAAATCTCTGTCGGGTCTCGTCAAAAAAGGGCCTGAGGCCAAAGACTCTGAAAGCCTCGTGATTTCGCCAAAAAAAGCGATTGATAAACTGCAGGATATTTAATTCTGTTGATCATTTGAGGAGGGGAAAGATGACTCATTTAAGAAAAGGCTTGTGCGGATTCGCAGCAGCGGTTTTGATCCTGGGCGCGTCCTTTACACATGCGGCGGAAATCGTCATCGGTTTTACCGGACCTTTGAGCGGTCCTGCCGCGGAATACGGACAGGATTGCGTCAACGGTATCGATATGGCCATTAAGGAAATAAACGCCGGCGGCGGCGTCACGGCCGATGGACAGAAATATCTTTTCAGATTGGAAAGAATGGACGATCAGGTCAATCCGAAGCAGACCGTCGCAAACGCCCGTGAGCTGCTGGATAAAGGTGCGCTGGCCATCTTTAATCCCGTCTTCGGTACGGCAGCCTCCCTGCTGAAAATCAACGAAGAGGAGTGCTCTGAATTTATTTTAATAGCCTATACAAGCTCGGCCAAAGCCGATTCGATCAAGAATGACCTGTTTGTAATCCCGGCGCCTCCGTTGACTGTATACGCCAAAATCCACGCGGATTGGGCATGGGAGCGAGGCTGGCGAAAAGCGGCCATGGTCGTCACCCAGGGTAGTTACGGCGACGAGTGGCGGGAGGTTTTCAAGGCAAACTGGGAAAAACTCGGTGGAAAAATCACAGCGGATAAACCGGCGAACTATTATACCCGGACCGATTTTCTGGCACCTCTGAAAGCGGCGCTGGAAACCAATCCTGACGTAATCCTCATCGGCGGCCCCTCGGCTACCACGGCATTGGTGATTGAACAGGCCAGAAGCATGGGCTACAAGGGGGGATTCGTGCTTGCAGATCAGGCCAAAATGGATGCCATCGCGCAGATGCTGGACGGAACAAGACTGATGGAAAACGCCATCGGAACGGCAAACGTCGGCTCAATACCGCTGCCCGCAGCAACCACGTTCGACAAAAAGTATCGGGATGCCTATCGTAGAATCAATACCTGGGAAGCCGTGATGCACTATGTATCCATGCACGCTCTGGCCAAAGCCATCGCGGCGGCCGGAACCCAGGATGACGTCTACGCCGTTCGGGCCAACTTCAGCAAAGCCATGCCGCTGTTGGGCGATCGATACCCCGGTGAGGCATTCGGCATATCACCGTCCGGACGCATGCATGTTCAATCCATTGTTCAATCCATCAGCGGCGGGAAATTTTCAAAAGGAGATGCCTACATTTGGTGGACGGGAACACAGGAAGAGTTTGAAAATACAAAAAAACTTTCTAAAACGTCAGCTTCGCTGAAATATATTAAACTGAAATAGACGCTACAGCCGGATTCTAAACAAAAAACTCCCCGGAGATCATTCCATCACCGGGGAGTTTTTTGTCATCCAATCCTTATGGCTGAACGGGACTATCGGCCGATTCATCTATTTCGTCATGCAAACCCTGTGAACCTGCTTAATATCCGTGAGCCCCTGAAACGCCTTGAAAATGCCATCCTGATAGAGCGTCAGCATGCCTTCCGACATGGCGATGTTGCGGATCACTTCGATGCTTTCCCTGCGTTCAATGGAACGTTTCTTGACTTCTTCCGTATTGACGAGCAGTTCGTGAATGCCGATTCTGCCTTTGTAGCCGGTCCGATCACACGCCTCGCAGCCCTTGGGGCGATAGAGTTTCAACCCCCGACTGTAGGGCATATTGAGTTTCTTGAACTGTTCCGGTCCATAACTTTCCACAATCTGTTTGTACTCTTCCTCTGTCGGATTGTAGGCCTCCTTGCATTTCGGGCACAGCGTGCGGACCAGCCGCTGAGCCAGAACACCAAGCAGGGAATCGGCAAAATTGAGCGGATCGATCCCCATGTCCAGCAGACGGGAAATGGTTTCCGGAGCGCTGTTGGTATGCAGAGTGCTCAAAACCAGATGCCCGGTCAAAGAAGCCTCAACGCCGATCTTAGCCGTTTCGAAATCACGCATTTCTCCGACCATGATGATGTCGGGATCGGCCCGGAGAAACGCCCGCATCGCGGCCGCAAAATCAAACCCGATCTTGGGGTGCACCTGCACCTGTCTCAAGCCGCGCTGGGTGATCTCCACCGGATCTTCAGCCGTCCAGATTTTGCGGTCCGGCTTGTTGATATGACTCAGCACCGCATGCAGGGTTGTCGTTTTACCCGATCCCGTCGGTCCCACGCACAAGATCAATCCGTAGGGCTTCTCACATATTTTTAAAATTTCTTTGTAATTGCGGGGCGTCATTTTCATGGCTTCCAGAGGCAAGGTGTCGCCTTTGGCAAGAATTCGCATGACCACGTCTTCCACTTCACCTTGCGTCGGAATGGTCACCACACGCAATTCGATTTCGCCGACACCGGGTTTTTTCAGTTTGATTTTCCCGTCCTGCGGCGTTCTCTTAATCGTAATATCGAGGTTCGACATAATTTTGATGCGGGAAACGAGAGCCGCGCGGTAATTGAACGGAAGGGTTTGATAAACGATGCAATCTCCGTCGATCCGGTACCGAACCGCAACGTTTCTATCAATCACGTCGGGCTCGATATGAATATCGGAAGCGCCCCGCATAAACGCATCGTTGATAATCTTGTTGACCAGCTGAATGATCGCGCTGTCCGATTCCCGAACGGCCTCATCGCCTTCTTCATCGCTTTGCTGTTCGGTACTCTCCAGCCGCCCCAGCAGATCAGAGAAAGTGGACTCCTCCACTTCCTGCCGAAAGAAATGCTCGATGAAATTGTTGATATCCTCCTTGAGCGACACATCATAGCGGATGTTCTTTGTCCTCATGAGGTTCTCAATGGTGTCGCGCTTGAGAATATTCTGCGGATCGTCAACGATGACCCGGATGCTGTTATCTTTTTTTTCGAGCGGCACCCAGCCTTCCCGCAGAAGATAATCTTTTTTCAGATTTTTGAGCAGTTCACCGGGTATTGGAATATTCTGATTGTACGGGACAAACTTGCATTGATAAAAAAACTCCAGAGATTGACCGATATCGTCTTTCTTGATGTTGTACTTTTTCATCAAGACAGTTTCCAGAGACTCCTTGGTTGCCCGGGAGTCCTCACGAGCGCGTGTCAGTTCCTCTTCGGTAATCAGATCGTTCGCGATGAGATAGGCGAACTTCGATTTCTTCGTCTTGGGATCCATGCGCTGCTGGTTGTAAAAGGCAATCCCCAGAACATC
>CAYUDM010000006.1:79844-88885 GCA_964443625.1 uncultured Smithella sp.
GTTGATGATCTCCACGACACCCATGATTTCACCGGCATAGATGATCGGAATGGCCAGAACCTGGCGCACCCGAACACCAAAGCGCACATCCACCTCGTCTTCGAGTAAAAGATCCTTGTAAATATTTCGATGCTCCGGATTGCTGAAATCGGCAATGTTTACCGCTTTCCCCGTATTGGCGACATATCCGGGAATGGTATGATTGCTGATGGCGGTTCTTCTTTCCTTGACGACCTCCCCGGATTGAACCAGGGTGAAGATTTCCTTTCTCGACCGATTGTCAACCAGATAAATATTTGCGGATTCGACACCGAAGAGATCCACAATTCGCGGACGGGACTCCGTCAGGATCTGCTTGACGTTGTGGGCCGCATTGATTGTATTGGTTATATCCTGAAGTCCCTTTTGTAGTCTCAGAATTTCCTGCAATTCATTGATTTCGGCGGTTTCGCTCATGATCATGTCACCTCAATATTCGGATAAGCGATGCGGGAAGGCGTCAAAGAAAAACTCCGGCCGGATTGACAGGCTCTTCCAAGGACGCAGATTTATTATGTTTGGAAATAAAACATACAGAATCGATCCGAGTCAAGGCCATTTTTCCGCGTAGGAGGGATTTCGGAGGAAAACTGGAGCCGATGCGCGGATTTGAACCGCGGACCTACTGATTACGAATCAGTTGCTCTACCAGCTGAGCTACATCGGCCTCCGGATCATCAAAAGAGATGACGTATTTATATGAAGGCAATTCCAAAGTCAACAGCAATCTGAATCGCCTGATGCATATTGACTTTGTCTGCAGAATACTTTAGCGTCCGCTATGGAGCAGGACAAAGGACCATCATGATACTTTTTCTTTTAACGTTTTTATGCCTTTACGGCGGCATTAACTTTTATTTTTTCTTCCGGGCGCGGAATGTTGTGCACCTTTCCGGCGTGATGCAAGTTATCGTCGTTTTCCTGCTCATCGTATTGATTCTCGCGCCGATTCTGGTTCGAATGCTGGAGGCGCTCCATTATGAAACGATTGCCCGGACGGCGGCCTGTGTCGGGTACGTCTGGATGGCATTTGTCTTCACGTTTTTTTTCCTGAGCCTGTCGCTGGAAGCAATCCGGGTCATCCATAAGTTTTTCATTCCGGAAACAGGCACAATTGCGCTGAAGGCCGTTACCTTTACGCTGTCCGTCTTCCTGTCGGCTATTGGGGTAATTTACGGATATTTCGATGCCCAGAACATTCGCCTGAAACATTTTGAACTCGAAACCAGCCGGATTTCGTCGGAAACCGGAAAACTGCGCATCGTTCAGATTTCGGATGTGCATGTCGGGATCATCATCCGCAACGCCAGATTGGACCCGCTTCTGGAACGCATCCGCGAAGCGAAACCGGACATTCTGGTTTCCACCGGCGATCTGCTCGACGGAGAACTCGACAACATCATGAGCGACGCAGAGCGTTTCGCGGCCATCGACGCACCCTATGGAAAATTCGCCGTTTTGGGCAATCATGAATATTATGCCGGACTCCGACGCTCCATTGAATTTACGCAAGCGGCAGGCTTCCGGCTCCTGCGCGATGATTGGGTCGATGCGGCGGGTATCACGATTTTCGGCGAAGACGACATCACCGGCCGGAAGCCGGGCGAAACATCGAAAAGCGCCGCTTTTCAAAAAGCGCTGGCCGATAAACGCGAGGGCTTCGCCCTGCTTTTAAAGCACCAACCCTACATTGATCAGGACGCGCGTTTCAATCTTCAGCTGTCCGGCCACACGCACGGAGGTCAGCTGTTTCCGTTCGGAATCATCACGAAAATCTACTTTCCGAAAAATTACGGGCTGCACGAGCTGACCGCAGGAAAACTTCTTTATGTCAGCCGGGGCGCGGGAACCTGGGGACCGCCCGTTCGCGTCTTTGCCCCTCCGGAAATTACAATCATTGATCTGGTGAGCAAGAAGTAAGCCTCGCGGATACTCGCATTCGGAACTCAGATCGGCAGCAGCATCTCATTGACAAACTCCGTATTCGCTGTTTTAATTCAGCACACAGACCGATGACACAGCCCACGACGCAACCCTGACGCACGGAATCGCAACCGGACCGGCTTTGACGCGCAAGACAGCCCCCATCCGGGGCGGCAATGCGGTTTTTAACGTTTTTATTTGAGTGCGTGGCGTCGCCCGAGGAGGCCGCAATGAGCATCTCCGCCAATCGTTTTGAAGATGTCTCCTTCGAAACGCTCCCGCGTGTGGCGAAACTGCGCGCGGCGCAGATTCAACAAAAACCGCAAGTCTGCATCGAGCGGGCCTACTTTGTCACCCACTATCTGAAAGACTTGGCCGATCAAACCGAGCCGATGGAGATCCGTTACGCCCGGGCCGTCCATTTCTTCTTGAGCCGCAAGCGCCCGATTTTCTTCGACGATAACCTCCTGGCCGGAACCACAACCTCAAAGCCTTTCGGCGCGCCTGTTTATCCGGAGCTGACCGGCTTGACCATCTGGCCTGAACTCGACACCATCGGCACGCGTGAAAAGAATCCGTTGCAACTGTCCGCCGCGGAAGCCGACGAGCTGAATTTCAACATTTTCCCCTACTGGATGGATAAAAACATCCTGGAATACACGCGCGCCAGGCATCCCCATCTGCAGGGGCTGGGCCTGATGGAAAAATTTGTCTTCTTCATTGCCACCAAGGCGGGAACAATTTCTCACACCATTCCGGAGTATCGGGTGGCCCTGTCTAAAGGACTCGATTTTCTGATCGCCGACGCTGCCGCCCGCGCACGTGACCTTGCCATGCAAAACTCGTCCTCGCCGGAGGATGCGCGTAAGATCGACTTCTGGCGCGCGATGCAAATTGCCCTGCGGGGGATCATCGCCTACGCGGCCAATCTGGCGGCGGCGGCCGAAAAACTCGCGTCAAAAACTCGCGACGAAAAGCAAAAACGCAATTACCTGGCCATGGCGTCCATTTGCAAAAAGGTTCCGGCAGGGCCCGCCGAAACCTTCCGCGAGGCCGTAAACGCCCTGTGGATTCTCCAGATCGCGATCCATGCGGAAAACATCAACATGGCCATGAGCCCCGGACGGCTGGACCAGGTGTTGTATCCTTATTACCGCCGGGACAAGGACCAAGGCCTTCTGTCCGATCTGGAGGCGGCGGAAATTTTGAGCTGTCTGTGGATCAAACTCAATGACAACACCAATCTTGTTCCGGAGACGGCCGAAGAGCTTTTCGGCGGCGCGGGAACCGTGCCGGCCGTCACGGTGGGCGGCATTACCGAAGAAGGCGAAGACGCGGTCAACGAACTCACCTACCTGATGCTGCGGGTCACTGAATTGCTGAAACTGCGCGATCCCAGCCTCAACGCTCGTTACGCCTACGACACCAACTCGCCTGCCTACCTTCGGCGTGTGGCCGAAGTCGTCGCCTCCACCCAGTCCGTTCCCGCTTTTCACAATGACGTGGCCGACATTCGCACCCTGGAGCATCAGGGCATCGAAACCGCCCACGCGCGGGACTACGCCGTCATCGGCTGCGTGGAAATGGGCATTCCCGGAAAAACTTACGACGCCTCCAGCGCGATTATGTTCAACCTGGTGTCCGCTCTCGAACTTGCCCTCTACAATGGGCGTCGGCCCGTCACCGGCGACGATCTGATGACCCTCGAAACGGGAGATCCAGCCACATTCGCAAACTTCAATGATTTCTGGGAAGCCTTCAAAGCGCAGGTGCGCTGGCTTCTGGACAAGGCCATCGAACTCAACGAGGCTTTCGGCCGCGTTCACCAGGAAATCTTCCCGACGCCGCTGCTTTCGGCTTTCTTTGACGGTCCTTTGGAAAAAGGACAGGACCTGATTTTCGGCGGCGCCCGCTATAACGCCTCCGGTGCCACGCACATCGGCTTTGCCGATACCGTCGATTCGCTAAACGCCATTGAGAAGGGCGTCTTTATCGATCGGATCTGTACATTCAAAGATTTACTAGCGGCGCTCAAAGCCGATTTCGCGGGGTTTGCAAAGCTCCACGCATGGCTTGTCAACAAGGCGCCCAAATACGGGACGGATGACCCCATTGCCGTCAAAAATTCGCAAACCCTCGTGCGCTTTTTGTACGACTTCTATCAAAGTCATATCAACTACCGGGGCGGACGATACAAGCCGGCCTACTGGACCATGACCAACCACGCAGGCCAGGGAAAACTCACAGGCGCCCTGCCCAACGGCCGGAAAGCCAACAAGGTGTTTGCCAGCGGCATCACCCCCGTTTCCCAGGCCGCACAGGATTTATCCAGCTGTCTGCGGGCCGTCGGAAAGCTCGACGGCCTGTGCATTCCGATGGGCGAGGCGCTGAACCTGAAATATCCGTCCATCACCGGCACGGAAGACATCAACAAATTTGCGCAGACGGTTGAAGCCTACTTCCGCGGCGGCGGTCTGCATGTGCAGTTCAATATTATGTCTTACGAGATGCTGCTTGACGCCAAAAAGCACCCTGAAGATTACCCCGAGCTGTTGGTCCGGGTTTCCGGCTATTCCGCCTACTTTAAGGATCTCAATGACGCGATGAAAGACGAAATCATCACCCGCACGGAATACGACTTGCGACGGGGAAGGTCCAATCCTTTTCCGGCCTCGGATGAGAAGTTGCTTTGGTACAAATAACAGAAACATAAAAGGGAGGGTTCTGCCTTGGGAAACTTCTTCTACTCCGAATTTTTCAAAAACATGCAGATTCAGGACCTGGCAACCGAGTGGTCCAATGCCATGCGCTCGGATCTGGCGGAGGGGTTTCTGCGACTGCTGTTAAAGCTGATGAGCCTGGTTTTTAAAATCAACATCAAGAACTTCCGGGCCAACATCGAGGATTTCAGCGGCCGCTACGTCTTCCGCAGCAAGGATGATTCGATCGTGGCTTCCGCTTCGTTTGAGCACGGAACCATGAAAGTATACGACCGGGTTCTCGACCAGCCGCATGTGACCATCATCTTCCGCAACGACCGGGCGCTGATGGAATACCTGCTGTCACCGCGGCCCGATATTCTTGGCTCCGTGCTGCGTCAGGACGTCGAGGTGCGCGGCAACCTCAACTATCTGTATAAATTTGCTTTCATGGCCAGAAGGCTGCAACTCATGGCAACCGGGACGATATGACGGAGGGCTCTCTTCCCCTGATATCCGATATCCGAACTTTCGCGCTTGATGACGGCCCGGGCATCCGCACGACCATCTTCATGAAGGGCTGTCCGCTTGCGTGTCTATGGTGCCACAATCCGGAAACCACAACCCCCGGACCGGAAATATCTTTTAATTCTAGCCGCTGCATCGTCTGCGGGGACTGTCTGCGGGCTTGCCCTCACAACGCCATTGGCTTCGACGATGACTGTCGAGTTCGTCGGGATCGATGCGCGGGGTGTGGTGCCGGTGCCGGTGCCTGTGCCTGTGCCGGTATCGCTGTCCGTATCCGTATCGGTATCGGTGTCGAGCTTGTAGACAGACTTTTACCGGACAAGACCTTTTATGACGCCTCCGGCGGCGGGGTCACGTTTTCCGGCGGCGAACCGACGCTTTACATGGACTATCTGGCAGCTGTCATCAAGATTCTTAAAAAACAAAACATCTCCGTCGCCATTCAGACATCCGGCTTTTTTGACCTCGCGGAGTTTGAGACCAAGTTGCTTGAGAATCTCGATTGGATCTATTTTGACCTGAAGCTTTTCGATGCCGCAAAACACCGGCGATATACCGGCGTAGACAACGCCGGAATCCTGTCGAATTTTCGGAAATTGGCCAAACGGTATCCGGAGAGGCTCATCGCGCGGGTGCCTTTGATCCCCGGCATTACAACGACCAGGGATAATCTGGAGTCCATCGCCGGATTTGTCCGCAAGGCCGGATGCGACCGTCGTGAACTGCTTTCCTATTTTGTAGGCGGCGTCGAAAAGCGCCGTCTTTTGGGAAAGACCGTCCCGAAACGTCTGGCCGGGCTCCATCTGCACCAGAAAGCCGACGCACGATGCCGGTTGGAATTCGACAACTATTTTTCAAGACGCTCCACCCGGCCGAAAATAAAATGCGCGACGCCCGCAGTCGACCGGCGCCGTGATTCCATCCATTCCAACATTTAATTCAGGAGGTTTTTTATGGAAAAGGATTTTCATTATTATCTCACCTACGCGATGGTTATGCTCACGGGCTTTGCCAAACCCGATGTCATTGCCTACGCCTGTCAATTCACCGATGACAACAACGAAGGGCAGTTCTCGATCGACGGCAAGCTCTCTTCGTTTCCCGAAAGGCTCGACGTCAAGGGTGGTTCGCATTATTATCCCGTCATGACGCAGTCGCTTTCCCCCAAATCGCTCGATCCCTTCGTGCAGAAGTATGTTTATCTCCCCTTCCATTTTCTGCCGGGTGATGGAACCATTAAAATCAATAAATCCATCAATCCACTCAGCACAACGCCCAACTCCGCCAACGCCTCGCGATTGCTCGCCACGGCATTGGAGAGCAAGGATCCCTACCGGATCGGCATCGCCCTGCACACGATGGCCGATACCTGGTCGCACCAGAACTTCAGCGGTATGCAGGAGGACTGGAACTCCGTCTATCCCTGGTACAATGTTTTCAAATCCATGGTGCCCAACATCGGACACGCCGAAGCCGGCCATTCGCCGGACGTCATTTCGGAAAACTGGATCGACCACCGGCTTGGCAATATGCCGGTGTGCAACGCCCAGAGGGCTTACGACGCGGCCAAAACCATGTATCGGACGCTTTCGGCGCATTCAAAAAAAGGAACACCCTGGAAGGACGTGCAAAGCGTGTTTCAAAAAATCATGGATGAAAAGGACTATGACAAAAGGATCGCCAAAATCAGCAAACTTACCGGCGATTCGATTCCCAACTATAACAAAAACACCTGGATTGACGCGGCGCTGACCAAAAACAAAACGGGAAAGGTGACCATCAAACGCGATTTTCAAAAGTCCGACTGGTACCAGTTCCATCAGGCGGCCAAGGCGCAGCTTGCGCAGGTGGCCGAACTGACCAAAGCGCTCTGAAAGGCGCATGCTAAAAATGAACCGACGGCGCGGAGTCTTTTACATCGGAATCTTGAGAAACGGAAAAAGTCTTTTCGCCTCGGCATTCCAGTCCTCCGAAAAAATGACAAACCAGCCGGCCGGCTGGTAGGCGTAATCCGCGGAAGGCCGCGATGAATTGAAAGGCTCCGCAAGCTTTCGGGTGGCCATCAGAATCCGCCCCAGATAAAGGCCCTGCGCCGACTGCACCACTTCATCCACAAGCCAGCTCAAAGGAGGCTTATTGCCAAGAGCTTGCCAGCGGTAACTCAAACTCAGCACGTCGCGGACCGTTTCAGGACGGACCGACGGACCCCAATGGGCGATCATCATCGCGCCGTTTTTGTCATGGCCGTATTTTTCCCGTTCGTCGGCCGCCGCGTCGGCAAGCCCCGACCAGAAATTAAAAAATTCAAAAACAACATTGTTGGGAATTCGGCCTTCCATCCGGCGAAAGTGATTGATCACAAGGAAGGCCTTCGAATCAGGGCTAATCGTGCCGTCCGTCATGGAAACGATTCGATCCGGCGGCAGCTCGGCAAAGGTTTTCCCGACCCATGGGCACTGGGCATCGAGCGCCGTGCCCGCCAGCATCTGCAGAAAATTCCCGACGGCAGACAAAGGCCCCTCTTGGTCGCCCGTCTTGAAACACATCCAGACGCCGTGGACATGACCGGTAATGTCGATGGGCAGTATGCTTTGACGGAAAATCTGCACAAGCTTCTGAAAAGGCAGGGCGTCATTATCCGGATTTCCGGCGAGCTCATCCATATATTTTTTGAAAAGCCCGAGAATCGACGACGCCTCTTTCAGATCCTCTTGAATCTCCCGCAAGAGAGACTCCGGCATGTCGGTGCCCGGATAAAAGGTCCAGGCTTTCAGCCGACTTTCGCGCTCCGAGGCCGAAGCACGGGGCGCGTCTTTTTCCAGACCGGCGGCAATTCGCGCAGATTTCGAGATGCTCACGTTGATTTCCGTGTCCCGCTCTACATCCTTTTGAAGGTCATTTCGCGTCGTCGCGAGAACCCTGCCGTTTTCGAGTTTGACGACAAGATAAATATCCGGCTTTTCGTGAAACACCCTTTGCTGCGCCGACGGAAGATCAACGCGATAGGCCCCCTGCGCGTCCGTGGCTGTCACAGCCAGAAGATCATCGACAAAAAAATCCGCGTCGCGGATTTCAACCTCCAGGCCTTCCATCCCCCGGCCGCTTTCCGCTTCCTGAACAAAACCGAAAATTCGAAAACGGTTCATATAACCTCCGTATTTCTGCAGGGTCCAATCAACGTTCGCCGGGAACACAAACGCCTGTATCGATCTGGCCCAAGAGCAACCGCAGAGAATCGTGAAGAATCGTGTTTAAGACACGCAAAGAGAGTTATCTGGAAATGTGATCGCCAAATCAATTCATATTCGATTTGGCTTGATCAGAATTCTTTTCCCCGAATAAAGGCGACGGCGTTTTGAAAGATCGCGAGGCCCTGGCCTTCTTCGGGGAGGTCCTCACGCGTCCAGCGCGGGTGGTTGGTCCGGTGCAAAAATGCTTCCGGATGCGGCATCAGGCCGAAAAGCCTGCCCGACTCATTGCAAATGCCTGCGATGGCAAGCGCCGAGCCGTTGGGGTTCAACGGATATTCCATCGTGAGCTTGCCCTCAGGTGTGGCGTAACGAAAGACAACGAGGTTTTTCTTTTCGATTTCCTCTAAAACAGCGAGGCTCTCCGGAATAAAATTGCCCTCTCCGTGGCGCACGGGATAATAGACCAAATCGAGGCCGCGCGTAAACACGCAGGGACTCTGGTCGTTGGCCGTCAGATACACCCAGCGGTCTTCGAAGCGGCCGGAGTTATTAAACGTGAGCGTCGTCGTCTGTTTCGTGTAGTTGCCGGAAAGCGCGGGCAAAAGCCCCAGCTTCACCATCAACTGAAATCCGTTGCAGACGCCTAAGATCAGACCGCCTG
>CAYUDM010000007.1:0-81088 GCA_964443625.1 uncultured Smithella sp.
ACTGAAGGGTGGCCGGGTCGGACGCGCAAGCGGCAACAACGCAAGTATAGGACAGAGCGTCGTACTGTTTCAATTTTTCCACGACCTGCGCTACGGTCGACTTTTTCTGACCGATGGCGACGTAAATACACTTTACGCCCGTATCTTTCTGACGGATAATCGCATCGACGCAAATGGCTGTTTTGCCGATCTGGCGGTCGCCGATGATCAGTTCGCGCTGACCGCGACCAATCGGGGTCATGGCATCAATGGCCTTCAGACCGGTATACATGGGCTGATTGACCGGCTGACGCTGGATCACGCCAGGAGCGATCATTTCAATACGACGAAACTCGTTGGATTCGATCGGACCTTTGCCGTCGATAGGCGCCCCGGTTCCGTCAATGATACGTCCCAGCAGTGCGTCACCGACGGGGACTTGAGCAATTTTTCCGGTTCTCTTGACAATATCGCCTTCTTTAATGTGCGTGACTTCACCCAAAACGGCCACACCGACGTTGTCCGCTTCCAGGTTGAGCACCATGCCGAGAATCCCGCCGGGGAATTCCAGAAGCTCCATGGCCATCGCATTCTGAACGCCGTAGACGCGAGCGATACCGTCACCGACGGAAAGAACGGTTCCCGTTTCGCTTATATCCAGCTTTTTTTCATAGCTTTTAATCTGTTCAGAAATAATTTGACTGATTTCTTCCGCTTTAATCGTTTCCATGCCTATCTTGCCTCCCCTAAGAGATTCCTCATATTATTCAGTTGATTTTTGATGCTACCGTCGTACAGGACATCGCCCATGCCGATCACGATTCCACCCAAAAGGCTCGGATCGTTTTCAACGGTCATCTCCACCTTTTTACCGGTAACTTTTTCCAGACTGGCATTGATATAGTCCTGCATTTCCCCGGATATCGGGAAAGCGGTTTTAACATTGACCCTGATCTTGCGAAGCGCTTCATCCATCAACTGCCGGTAGCATGTTTCAATATCCGTCAGGACGTCGATTCTGCGCTTATCAATCAGGAGCTTCAAAAAATTGATCGTCATCGCGGAAAGCTTCATTTTCGAAATGATTTGTTCGAGCACCTTTTTCTTGTTGTCCTGCTCGAAAATCGGATTGGCGAGAAATTCTTTCAAGGATTGGTTCTGAGAAACAACGGAAGAAAACTGCCGGAGCTCTTCATAATACTGCTCGAGCGTTTTATTCTCTTCGGCGATCTCAAAAAAAGCACGGGCGTATCGTTTGGCAATATTGCTGATCAATGTTTGTTCACCACCTTGTCCATGTATTCCCTGATCATGACATCATGATCCTGAGCGGTAATGTTTCTTTTGAGAATTTCTTCCGCCATCTCGACGGAGAGTTCAACGGCTTCCTGACGCAACTGGATGGAGGCCTTTTTCAGCTCCTGTTCAATTCGAGCCTGCGCGTCTTCTTTCATTTTTGAGGCAACCTTGTGGGCGTCTTCGATAATTTTCTGTTTTTCAGCTTCACCCTGTGCCTTGATCATATCAAAAATTCCATCGATTTCAGCCGATGCTTTATCGATCTTTTCAGAATATTCCCGATATTGCTTCTCCGCATCGGTCTTTTGAGTCGACGCGCTTTCCAGGGAGTCCTTAATCTCTTTACGACGATCGATAAAAAAATTCTTGATGGGTTTTCCCAAAAGCCAAACGAGAAGTCCTACCAGAATAGCAAAATTAAATGTCTTTTCGGCAAGGTGAATCCAGTCGTCCTTGGTATGACCGCCGTCTCCCGCAGCATAGGCTAAAGATGCAGCAGCCAGAACAAACAAAAGACTGAGAATCAATTTCCGACCGGTTGTTTTATAAAAAGTCTTCATTGAACGCTCCTCCCCAGAACCTTCGTCGCAATATCAACGGACAATGTCCGGGACTGTCCCTGCAATACCTGCCGGGCGGCAGCGATTTCTTTTTCCATTTTACCCTGAAACTCCTGAGTCATGGCCGGAATTTCATTACGGACGACATCCAAAACTTTTTTGGCTTCTTCCGCGCCCTCGGCGATGACTTCTTTTTTCAGATCAGCAGCTTTTGTTTTGGCGGCATGAAGCTTGTCATCATATTCAGCCGCTCTTTTATCGACAGACTCCTGAAAAAGCCGAACTTCATTTTCAAGCTCTTCAAGCTGCCTTTTGCGGCGATCAATAATGGAAAGGATGGGTTTGTAAAGAAGAACGTTAAGGATGAGCATTAAAACGATGAAAATGGCCATCATGACCAAAAGCGTATAATCAGGAATTACTTGAACCACAACGCACCTCGCGTTTGTCTTTTTTAAAGCCCTGTTTGAGAATGACTCTCAACCGACCGGGACTTTGCGGAAAATGTTAAAGACCCTATTTTTGACACCTGACTGGGGCCGATCAGCGACAAGACATTCGGACACTTGCCTGAAAGCTTACCTGCTCCCCGTAAGGACGGTGCTTACTAACCATACCCGAAGGTGCTTGTCAAGCTTTTTTATGACCGGCGGTCTAATATTTTCGAAATTGCGAATTAACCAAAAATATCAGGTTATTAAACGAACTCAATCCACTGAGGGCTCATTTTTTTTCTCAGAAGCTTCCACCATATGTGACCGCCCGTCAAACAAAGCGCCTTCCTGCATAACAAACACAGGAGTGCGCACGTCTCCAAACAATCTTCCCGTTGCGTGAATACTGATTTTGTCTTTTACTTCTACGCTGCCGTGAACCTCACCGCCGATATTGACTTCATTGACAACAATATTGGCCTTCACCATCGCGGATTCGCCGACATCAACGGACCCCTCTCCGAAAATTTCACCCTGAAAATCGCCGTCGATGCGCACCATTCCATTAAAAATCAGTTTCCCGACAAATTCCGCCCCTTTTCCCAGCAAAGCCTTGAGTTCCGGTGGTTCCTTTTTCCTCTCCCACATGATTGTCTCCTTATCTCAGAGTTTTCCGAATCCGGGAAAAACCCAATGATCCCTCAACGCTGGAGGATGAATCTCCGCACGCTGACATTCATCAATAATCCCACGGCAGCCAGAAGTGAAACCATGGCCGAGCCGCCGTAACTCAAAAACGGCAAAGGAATGCCGACGACGGGCAATAAGCCCAAAACCATTCCCATGTTAATGATTACCTGCCAGGCAACCAACGCACTGATTCCAAAGGCGAGCATTGTGCCCAATAAATCTTTCGAATGCAAGGCGATTTTTAACCCCCAGATAATCAAGGATATAAACATGCCCAACAGGATAATCCCCCCTACGAACCCCCATTCCTCGGCAAACACAGAAAACACAAAATCCGTCTGTTGTTCAGGCAGAAACTTTAATTGGGTTTGAGATCCTTTCAAAAAGCCTTTCCCGAAAAAACCACCGGATCCGATGGCGATCATCGACTGCAGGATGTGGTATCCCGCGCCCAGAGGATCATGCTCAGGGGAAAGGAAGGTCATAAGCCTTTCTTTCTGATAGTCCTTCAGAAAATGCCAGGCCAGAGGAATCATGCACAAAAAGGCGCCCAACGCGATTAATAACGATTTCCATTTAATGCCGACGAAAAGCACTATGGAACAAGCAAGGATCAAAAGCATCAACCCTGTTCCCAGATCAGGCTGTTTGAGAATCAACGCGAAAGGCACCATCACCAGAACGATCGGAATGAACAGTTCACGCAGCGTGTAGGGCTCCACCGATTTGTGATCGTCAAAGTACCGGGCCAAAACCAGGATCAGCGTCAGTTTCATCAACTCTGACGGCTGGATGGTAATCGGTCCGAAAGCCAGCCAGCGCTGAGCGCCATGAGACGCATGACCGAAAATCAACACGGACAAAAGCAACACAACGGTTGCGCCGTAAATGACATACGCGAACTCATTGATCACATGGTAGTCCACCAAGAACATCACCACCATGAAGAAAAGCCCGACTAAAATCCATTGCAGCTGTTTGAGATAAAGCGGCACCGCCGGATCGACCTGAGAGGCGCCGGAAGAATAAATATTGATCACCCCGATGCTGCAAATGGCGAGCACCAGACCCATCAATGTCCAGTCAAAATATTGAAAAATGCGCCGATCAAACTTTAAAAAAATCATACATGCATCGTTTCTTCGCGCTGGCGGAAAATTTTTTCATCATCCGATGTTCGTCATCGCTCAAGTCTATTTTGCTCCGCGGCCAATAGCTCCGGGGCCCGCCATCGCATCTGAGCCCTTTTCTTTCTGTTGAAGTGTGCCTCCAGAATTTGCCGCGCAATCGGCGCCGCAACGACGCCTCCGGAGCCCGCGTTTTCCGCAATGACCGCCACAACGATTTCTGGAGCATCGGCAGGGGCAAAACAGGTGAACAAAGCATGATCCTTGTGAAAAGCGGCTATTTTCTTCTCCCGTCGGGCTTTTTCATTTTGAGGCAGTCCAATAACCTGCGATGTCCCGGTTTTTCCACAAACCGCCTCATCGGGAATTCGGGCGCGCCCCCCCGTGCCACCCGGTGCGTTGACGGCGCCCCAAAGCGCTTTTCTTAAGATTGCCTGTGTCGGTTTGCTTAACTTGATCTCGCCTTTTTTTTCCGGTAAAAATTCTTTCATCGTTTTGCCGTCCGGCCATTCGATGCGCTCAACCAGTCTCGGACGCCACAGGGTTCCGCCGTTTGCCACCGCACCATAGGCCACGGCCAACTGCAGCGGCGTGGTCAAATTGAATCCCTGTCCAATCGAGATGGAGATGGTCTCTCCCAACTGCCAGGGTTCCCCTGTCCGGGCCAGTTTCCAGTCCCGAGTCGGAATTAATCCTCGCCTTTCATGATGAAGATCAATGCCGGTTAGCGTCCCCAGACCGAATTGTCTGGCATAGTGGGCAATCTTGTCAACCCCAAGCATTTTCCCGACGTTGTAGAAGTAGACATCGCAGGATTCAACAATGGCCCGGTGCAAATCCACCGATCCATGGCCGTGCTTTTTCCAACAGCGATAGGTTCGATTTCCCAGCTCGAAAGTCCCGTTACAGTGTATTTTTGTTTCCGGCTTGATGATCCCTTCCTCCAGCGCCGCGGCGGCGACAATGATCTTATACGTCGAGCCGGGCGGATATTGCCCGGAGATGGCCCGGTTGGACAGCGGATTGAGCGGATTCGCCTGAAGCCTGCTCCATTCTTCCTGCGGAATACCGCTGTTAAACAGATTGGGGTCATATGAGGGGGCGCTCACCATCGCCAGAATCGACCCGTCACGGGGATCCATCACCACCGCGGCGCCGGCTTTGCCGGCGAAAGCGCTCCAGGCCGCCTTCTGGATATCGGCGTCTATCGTCAAAACGACATTGGCGCCCGAAACCGGATCAATCCGGCCGAGGTTTTTGATTTCCTTGCCGTAAACGTTCACCTCCACGAGTTCCGCGCCACGCCGGCCCCGGATGTAGGAATCCAGAACTCTTTCCAAACCGGCTTTCCCCAGAATATCGCCGGAAGAATAATCATCTGCGCTTTTAACCAGTTCGTCCTTGCTGATTTCTCCGGTATAGCCGATGATCGGCGCGATCATTTCGCCATCAAGATACAGCCGCACGGGCGTCACATCCACATAAACGCCCGGCAGATGCATGGCATGGGTCTCCACTAAAGCGACTTTCCCCAAAGGAACATTCTTCTCTAATCGTACCGGAAGGTAGGGCCTGAGGGTTTTCGTAACGGAAGGATCGACCGCCAGATCGAAAGATCTGGCCGCATAGAGTTCTCGAAGCTTCTCGATGACTCGCGCGTGATCCCTTCCCCGGCTCGGCATGTACAGAACATCAAACGAAGGACGGTTATCCACGAGCGTGAGCCCTCTGCGGTCTAAGATCAGTCCCCGCAAAGGCTGGACTTTACGAAACCTCACGGCATTGTTTTCGGATTTCTGCTTGAGCTCATCTCCTTTAATAACCTGCAGATACCACAGGCGACACAACAGAACACCCGCTGCCAGCATCACCAAAAGGATGATGAAATTAAGCCGCCCGCGGTACTCAGAGGGTTCCGGTCCGTTGCGGAGACTGCATTGATTTTCCATAAATCACTTCCTCAATCCGGTGCATCGCATGGAAAAACCCAACCGACAAAAAACAGACGATTAGAACCTGGGGGAAAAATACCGACGGCAAGCTGCCCGCGAGGTTGATCCCGTAAACCCACTGATAGAACAGAATCAGAAATACTGTCTCCAAGCATGCGCAGATCAAACTGAAAAAAGCAATGATATATAGCTTTTCCGTTACCAGCCTTTCGGAAACGAAAAAGGTGAGAAGAAATATCATCATATACAGCAGCGTGAAAAGACCCGTTACGGAGCCGGTCAGGCAGTCAAAAACAAATCCCGTCACAAAAGCCAGAATCAATCCCCGGACGATATCCAACCGAAAGCCCGCGCAGATGACAACGACCAGGGACGCCTCAATGACAAGCCATCCGGAAAAAAGGACATCCGCAAGAACATTTTGAAAAACAACCAGGGCAATCGTCCAAAAAGGCAACGCCAGGTAAAAAATCATTGTTTCTTCGTCTTTCCTTTGGGGATTTCCGTCCTCTCCCCTTCGAGAACCATGACCTCTTCGAGTTTGGAAAAATCCGCAAAGGGAGTGACCCGTATATTGGCAAACAGCCCCACTTCCTGACGATCCACCCGACTGACCACACCAATCAGAAACCCTTTGGGAAATACAGTGCTCATGCCGGAAGACACAACGATGTCTCCCTCTTTGACGTCCTGAATCTTCGACACATATTTTAAAGTGCATCCGCGCGGCCCGGCCCCGCGGAGAATACTCTGCACGCGCGTACGCTGAACCAACACATCAACGTTGGAACTCTCATCGATAATCAACAGAACCTTGGACGTATGCCAGGACACGTCCGTCAAGCGGCCGATCAGTCCGGCCGGCGCAACCACCGGCATCCCGAGTTTCAGTCCGTGCGCGGAGCCTTTGTTAATGATAACGGTTTTAGACAGGGCGGCCTGCTCTCTTCCGATCACCCGGGCCGCAAGAAATTTAAAGTCGTATTGATGCTGAAGCGCCAGATGCTGCCGGAGGCGCTCCGCTTCGAGATGGTCCTCTCTGTATTGGACCAGTTCGGACTTGAGGTTCTCGACGGTTCTGCGAAGCCTGTCGTTTTCTTCCTGCAGGCCCACCAGATGAACGTAGCGGTCCCAGGACTTTCCAACGGCCCCGATGGCGGAACTCAAGACGTATTGCAGCGGCGCCGCCGCCTCCAAAACCATTTTTTTGGCTAAACCCGCTCCGGCATCCTGCCTGAAATGATAGGAAAGCACGATTAAGGCGGCAAAAAAAAGCGCGCACACAAAGATGACGATCCGATAGTTTTTGAAAAACATGCCTTACCTGATAGGGGGAACGGCCCGCATGTTTACACCTGGATGGTAACCTCTTTGAGGACATCCAACTGATCCAGGGCCATGCCCGCTCCGCGAGCCACGGCGGATAAAGGATCATCGGCGATGGTGATGGGCAGACTGGTTTCCTCGCGCACCAGAACATCAATATTCTTAAGCAGAGCCCCTCCTCCGGTCAAAACAATCCCCCGGTCGACAATATCGCCTGCCAGTTCCGGCGGCGCATTTTCCAAGGCGTCCTTGATGGCGTCCACAATCAGTGTGACCGGCTCCATAATCGCCTCGCGGATTTCCTCGGAACTCGTTTCGATCGTTTTCGGAATACCCGAAATCAGGTCGCGTCCCTTCACGTCTATCGTTTTGATCTCATCCATTGGATAGGCACAGCCGACCTCCGTCTTAATGATTTCCGCGGTTCTTTCTCCAATAAGCAGACTGTATTTGCGCTTCATGTACTGGACGATTTCCTCGTCGATCTTGTCGCCGGCCACGCGCACGGATTTCGAATAGACGATTCCTGCCAGAGAAATTACCGCCACCTCGGTTGTGCCGCCGCCGATATCCACGACCATGGAGCTCGTGGGCTCCGCGATCGGCAGGCCTGCTCCGATGGCTGCAGCCATGGGCTCTTCAATCAGATAAATTTCCCGAGCACCGGCTGACTCGACGGTTTCCCGCACGGCCCGCCGCTCAACCTGAGTAATCCCCGACGGAACGGAAACGATAATCCTGGGTCGGACCAGAGATTTGCGATTGTGAACGCACAGAATAAAATGCTTGAGCATCGCCTCGGTGATGTCGAAATCGGCGATGACCCCGTCGCGCATGGGACGAATCGCAACGATGTTGCCCGGCGTCCTCCCCAGCATGCTTTTGGCTTCGTTGCCGACCGCCAGCACTTTTTTCATGCCACGGTTATCCTTGTGGACGGCGACCACCGACGGCTCATTGAGAATGATCCCTTTACCCTTCACATACACCAGCGTGTTGGCCGTTCCAAGGTCGATGGCCAGATCATTGGAAAACTTGCCCAAAATATAGTCAAACAGCATGAAGCCTCCTGCTTATCTTTCAGTCCGATCATAGAAATTTTTTGGTTGTATAGCCTATTTCCAACCCCTAAGCAACGCATTTTTAAAATGTGTTTGCAATTTACAACTGTCTGTAATACTGTGCGAACCCTCTGCCTGAAAGCAGAGAACGCCAAATTCCATCAAACGAGGAGAGACGGCATGCTGAAGTTTTTCCGCAAGCACGCACGAGGCTGGTTCATGCTGGCCTTCATGGGAATCATCATTTTTGTCTTTGTTCTGTATTTCGGGACCGACCGGGGTTCGCAGACGGCCCGCGCCATCGCGATTGTCGACGGCATCGTCATCAGCGAAGGCGAGTATTACAACGAGTACGCCAAAATGATGGACATGGTCCGGGCGCGTTTTGGAGGGTCCGTTTCGGCGGATATGATCAAGCAGATGGATCTCAAACAAGCCACCTTCGACAGCCTCATCAACCGTCAGATCATTATCGCCAAAGCGGGCGATCTCAAGGTGCAAGTCAGCGATGACGAACTGATCACCATGATTACAGCACTGCCCGACCTTCAAACCGACGGCGCTTTCGACAGAAGAAAGTACGACCAGCTGTTGCGCTACAACAAAATGACGGAAGACGATTTTCAGACAGCTCAACGAATCAATCTTGCGGCCAACAAAATCGAAATCATCCTTCGGGAAGGCATTAAGATATCCGACGCGGAAATCTTCGAGTTGTATGCCTTGCAAAACCAGAAAATGAATCTCGCGTTCATGCAGATATCCCCCTCAGATATCAAGACCGTCGTGACGCCTTCCGACGAAGAGCTGGAAGCCTTTCTGAAGCAGCACGCGGCAGCTTTCCTTGTCCCGGAAAATCTGAAAATCAAATACCTGCATTTCTCCGCCGACGCATACGCCCCGGCAAATATATCGGAGGCGGATATTCGCGAACACTATGAACGCACAAAAACGCGATATCAGACAAAGGATGGGGCGCTGCGCCCCCTTGACGCGGTCCGGGACACCGTCATTCGCGAAGTCAGGCGGATCAAGGGCAAGGAAGCCGCCTATACGGAAGCCAAGACGGCTCATGATACGATTTACCAAAACGAAAACTTCGAGGAATACGCCGCACAGCAATCTTTAAAAGTCCTGCTTGCGGACTTCTTTCCGATCACTCAGCCGCCCCGTTCACTTTCGGGTATCGCCGACATCGAAAAATATTTATCTGGTTTGGCCAAAAATGATATGAGCCGCGTGATTCCGTCGGACGACGGATTTTACCTCGTGTTGGTGACCGATAAAAAAGATGCTTACGTGCCAAGCCTCAAGGATGTGAAAGTTCGGGTCCGGTCCCTCTATCTCGAACAGGAACGAATCCGTCTGGCCCAGCAGAAAGCGCAAGAGATTTTAGAGGCCCTTGAAAAAGGAGAATCGTTTGAAAACATCGCACGGGCGAGGAATTTAAGAATCAACGAAACCGGATTATTTCAACCAGCGGGCGATATTCCCAAACTCGGGCCAAACCCTGACGCAAACGAGCGGATCCTGCCGTTGACGCTGCAAAGCCCTTATCCGGAGAAACCCGTCGCATTTAACGGAACGCAGGTCATTTTCAAACTCAAGGAGATCACCGAACCGGACGTCGCGGATTTCGAATCTAAAAAAGATCTTTACGGACGAGTCCTTGAGAAACTCAAAAAAGAAGAAGCGATGAAATCATGGCTGGAAGGCAACAAAGAAGCCATGATTAAGGAAAAGCGTCTGAAAATTCAGCGCCAGGTTTCCGATCTGTAAAAACAGCAAAAGGGAAGCGTCTTTGTGAAATTTCTTTTGACGCTTCCCTTTTTTGTCTGGTGGAGCTGAGCGGGATCGAACCGCTGGCCTCTTGAATGCCATTCAAGCGCTCTCCCAGCTGAGCTACAGCCCCGTTTTGGTCCGTAAAATTGTGCAGCCCCATTAACATGCGCATGGCAGGCTGTCAACAGTTTTTAACCTTCCTGTTTTTAGCTTGACTTTTCGCTTTCGGCCGATATAATCGCGCCCGTGCCGGAGTGGTGAAACTGGTAGACGCAGAGGACTCAAAATCCTCCGGGCGCAAGCCCATCTCGGTTCGATTCCGAGCTCCGGCACCAGAATTTTTTATCATTTCTCTCCAATGGCCTCTTACCACCCGAGACTGTCCGAGATTTCACGAACCGGCGACTGGATACTGCTTTAAGAAATCAATAAAGATCGTATGCTGCTGACGCCTCTCGAACTGCTTGAGGCAGATCAAGTGAAATTGCCGTGAAATGTTTAAAGACTCGACGGGAATTTCAAAAAGCAGTTTGTTGTCAATCTCGCGCAAAACGGCGTGGACGGATAACACGGATACACCCAGGCCCGCAATAACCGCCTCTTTGACCGCCTCTGAACTGCCAAGCTCTCCCCGAATATCGAACTGAGACACAGTCATTGAAAAATGTTCTTTAAGATACTGCTCGAAAACCTCTCGGGTCGCCGACCCCTTCTCTCGCAGAATGAAGGGCTCCCGAATCAGATCGGCAAGAGTGACAGAGCCTTTTCTTACCCAGCGGTGTCGTTTTGGAACGATCAGAATCAGGCGATCATGCCAAAGGGGCAGACTTGAAAGTTTCCGATTGAACGGCTCCTTGCCGATGCAGCCGAGTTCTACGTCCTTTTCCAACACCATATTCATCACTTCTTCAGAGTCTTCGGTTTTAAGGAAAACCCGAATATCGGGATGGGATTTTGCCAGGTCACTCAAAGCGCGCGGCAGGATATAGGTGGCCGGAATGGTGCTGGCCGCCATGCGGATGTCGCCGCCGGACTGTCGCGACAGTCGAAGGAATTTCTCAGAGGCGTCTTGGCGCATTTTGACCATACGCAGGCCCAGATCGTAGAGAACTTTTCCTTCCGGCGTTAAAGAGATGCCGGTATTGCTGCGGTTGACGATCTTCACCTCCAACGCCTCTTCGATATTCCGGATGGTTTTTGTGAGAGCCGGTTGCGTTAAAAGCATTCTCTTGGCGGCGCGGCTGAAACTTCTCTCCTGCGTCAGAAAGATCAGCGCTTCCATTTGCGATAGAGAAATATTCTTGAATTTGTCGTTCGTCATGATGAAACCTTTAACATAGAGTGTTTAGAAGTACAAAATATTCTTATCGCCTGAAAGACAGAACAGTCCTTCCGGAAAATGACTTTTCAGTAACCGCTTTTGCTCAGGTGTGCTAAGGTGGTAAGGTCAAAAGCACCGACCCGGAATCCCTGCCGGTCGTCAATAAACCTTAAGGAGGACCCTCATGAAACTTTCAGACCTTTATTCGTTGAAAGGAAAAGTCGCCCTGGTGACGGGTGGAGGCCGAGGCATCGGCAAATTCATTGCCACGGGCCTGGCCGAAGCTGGCGCGGACATTATTCTCACATCGAGAAAAATCAAGAATCTCGAAGCAACTGCCCTGGAACTGGAAAGTGCATTCCATGTCAAGGCGCTGGCCGTTGCCTCCGACATGGCCAAAGAAGACACGGTCGAGTCGATGCTTCAGGAAGCTTTAAAGAAATTCGGGCGGATCGATATTCTGGTCAATAATGCCGGCGCCACCTGGGGCGCGCCGACCCTGGATTTTCCTTTGGATAAATGGGACCAGCTTTTCAATGTCAATGTCCGAGGCGTCTGGGTACTCACCCAGAAAGTCGCCCGCATCATGAAGGAGCAGGGCGGCGGCAACATCATCAACATCTCTTCCGTGATGGCTTTCCGGGGGTCCACTGAAGAAGGCCATCCCGCCATACCTTACAACTCGACCAAAGCGGCCATCAATCTTCTGACGATGAACCTCGCCGTCAAGCTGTCGCCCTACAACATCCGCGTCAACGCCATTGCGCCGGGCTTTTTTGCCACCGATATGATGGCCTACGTTGAAAAACCGGATTTCCAGGCCGTCAAAGCCGCCATCCTCAAGGAAATTCCGATGCGCCGCATAGGAAGCATGGATGATATGAAGGGAGTGGCGGTCTTTCTCGCCTCGCAGGCTTCAGCCTATATGACCGGACATATTTTAGTGGTCGATGGCGGCCAGATCGCTAAGTAGATGCCGACCATCCCCGAAAAGCCCCGCATAGCCGAAGCGAAGCACTCCGCAACCGTCATTTTAATCCGTGGGCGCGCGGGCGCGCCATGGGAAGTGTTTCTGGCCCGCCGCCATGAACGTCAATCGTTTATGGCGGGGGTCTATGTTTTTCCGGGCGGCCAGATCGATGAGGCGGACCGGAGACTTTCGAATCGCCTTTGGATTCCCGATGGCGTAAATCCCCGGGATCTTCTTCAGGACAAAACGCTTGACGCGGATGAAGCTTGCGCGCTTTTTATTTGCGCGATCCGTGAAACATTTGAAGAAACAGGCATTCTTCTGGCCCAAACCGAGGGCGGGCATTGCCCTTCTTCCAAACAACTTGAAAAAGACCGAACGGCTCTTTGTGAAGGAGGTAAAACTTTCCCGGACATCGTCCGGCAGCAAAGCCTGTTTTTCTCCCTGAACGACTTGATTCCCTACGCCCACTGGATAACGCCGGAAATCGTGCCGAAGCGGTTCAGCACCCGTTTCTTCCTTGCCGTCCTTCCGCCGGACCAATGCGCGAGCACCGACAGCATAGAAATGACCGACTGCCTCTGGACAACACCGCAAGAGGCGCTTGCGAAGTATGGCAACCGGACCATCCTGCTCATGCCGCCCACGATCAAAACACTCGAAGAGCTTTCAGCCTTCCCGACCCTTGATGCGCTTCTGGCCTTCGCGCGACGAAAGAAAATCTATCCGATTCTGCCCGACCCCGACGGCGCAACCTTGAAACTTCCTCACGATCCGGAATACGGAAATGAAAAGTTCAGAAGACCGCCCGATCCATGCGAACCTTCACGCTTTAGGCTTATCGACGGAATCTGGAGGACCGGCTTTTGTCCTCAAAAGTAAAGCCCCGCTCCCTGTTCCAGAAGATGCGGAGCTTTGCCGAATCACAGGACTTCTTGAGCCTTAAAACTGAACTTTAGGCGTTTCTTTGACCGCTTCGGCCACTTTAAAGAAAGCCTCCTCTTTGAAATTAAACAGACCGGCAATGATATTTCCGGGAAACAGGCCGATGGCTTTGTTATACGCCTCAACCTTTTGATTGTATCTCATTCGTTCCACGGCGATCCGGTTTTCCGTACCCGCCAGTTCGTCTTGCAACTTGAGAAAATTCTGGTTGGACTTCAAATCCGGATAACGCTCCACAACCACAAGCAGCCGGCTTAGCGCACCGCTCAATTCGTTATTGGCTGAGATCTTGTCCGGAACGGTTCCCGCGCCGCCGACTCTCGACCGGGCATTGGTGACTTCCAGAAGCACTTCCCGCTCCTGTTTGGCATAGCCTTTGACCGTTTCAACCAGATTAGGAATCAGATCATAGCGTCGCTGAAGCTGATTTTCCACCTGCGCCCAGGCGCTTTGGACTTCGATTCTCATCTGGTAAAAGGTATTTCGTTTTCCGGCGACAAACGCCATCCCTGCAACCACGATCAACACCAACACCGCGATGCCTATCAAGACGCCTTTTTTTCCTGAACTCATAAAGTCCTCCCGATGTATTGATTTTTATAAATGCTCCACGACGGAGCAGGCCTTTTCCGCCTCCCACAGATACAAGGCAAATGTCCGGACCATTTCCGCTCCGGACAGCGTATCCTTTTTTTCCTTCACCGACAAACACAGTTCCAGGACACCGGCGTTTAGGCCAAAAATCTTTTCGGCCTGAACCACGGTATCGCGTTTATTGCTAAGCGCCGTTTTGGTTTTCAAATAGATCATCGCATTAAAAATAGAAGCAAAGGCCGTAAAGGAACGGGTAATCAAATCTCGAAGCCGGCGGGGGGAGCCTTCGGATTCGACATAGCCCTCTCGAAGCCAGAGAATTTTGCCCTTAAGCTCGCGCTCGATTTGCAGGCGAAGATCTTCCGGTTTGAAGACAAGCGGAGCCAGCACATTTTCTCCGTAAATCAGCTCGCAATTGGTCTGCATGTTGAGAAACTCGATCGGGTAAGCGTCAAGCGATGAACTGATAAAATCTTTGGTCATAAAAAGCGGAACGGCCACATTCGCTTTGCGCCACTTTTTCACCGGGACAAAGGCGTTCTCGAGCCGATTGATGCCGGCGGGCGTCAGCACCACTAAGATGTTGATGTCCGACTTGCCTTTGATGTAGGAGCCGCCCACCGCGCTGCCGTAAAGCATGAGCGACACCAGATCCTTGCCATAGGCGGCCCGATAATCCTGCGTGATTGCTTCAAAAATATCCCTGGGTTGATCCGGTATTTTCCCCATTTTCCCTCACCTGATTGCCAAAATTAAAAACTCCGTCCGGCGCCGCCGCCACCGCTCATGCCACCGCCGAAACCACCGAAACCACCGCCGAAACCACCGCCGCCGCCACCCCGGCCGCCGCTGGAGACGAGCAGCAACAGAATCCAGGGCAACATTTGACGCCCCTGCTTCGTCCCCAAAAGGACGCCCGCCGCGATCAGAAAAAAGATCAGGCCCAGCAGATTAAACCCCTGTTGCGCCGGCCGGGCAGACGAACGATAAAGGGGCGCAACGCCGGTTAAATCCACGTTGGCGTCTTTGGCAATGTAGGCGGCGCACACCAGAGCCGCGTTGTAGAGCGCCTTGCCGGTTTCCCCCGTTTTGAGGTAAGGCACGACGTGCGTATCCAGAATTTCACCCACACGTCCGTCGGGCAAAATCCCCTCGATGCCATAGCCCGTTTCAATGCGGATTTGTCTTTCCCCAACCGCCAGAAAAATCAAAAGTCCCCTGTCTTCACCTTTTTTCCCGATGCCCCAATGACCGTACAGACCGTTGACATATTGATTAACGTCCTGATTTTCGCCAATCGTCGAAACCGTGACGACGACAATGGAGGTGTATGTTTTGGATAACATTTCGGCTGCGAGCGCCTCCATTTTCCGGGCATTTTCCGCGTCAATCACGCCGGCAAAATCATTGACGGCCCGGCCCTGATGCTTTGGATAGTCGCTTTGGGCAAAAAGCGGGGAAACCGCCCCGGCAAGGAGGACGGCCATAACCACAACCATGATTCTTCTACAGCGCAAAACGTCACTCCAAACATTCATTGGTTTTGATCCTGTCTCAAGCGGCGGCAACTATCCCGCAAAGAAATAGTTCTGTCAAGACGCAACAGGGCCGACTATTGAGATAGCGCTTGCCAAAAGCGCCTCCAAGCGCATAAGAAAACATCACTGAAAAAAAGGTCAAGGCATGAAACCGGAAATTCTACTTATCCATCCACCCCTGGCAAAACCCTCCGAACCGCCGGCGGGTATTATGCAACTCTACAGCTGCCTGGCGGATAAGGGTGTCCCCTGCGCTATTGTCGACGCCAATCTGGAAGGCATTTTATACCTGACCGGCGTGGCGACAGAAACGCACGGCCTAACCGGACGCAGGGACTCGCGCGCTTGCAAAAACCGGGAGGCCAATCTGTCCGCACTCCGGAACCATAGCCTCTATCGGAATTTCAGCCGCTACAGCCGTGTCGTTGAGGAAGTCAACCATCTCTTGCGCCTGGCCGGCAAGCCCTTCGGTATCAATTTGTCTTTGTCGGACTATAATGATCCGAATCGGTCGCCTGTTCGAAGTACGGATCTGCTTTGGGCGGCCGACTGTCCGGAAAAAAATCCGTTTTATGGCTACTTTTCAGATCGCCTGCTTTCAGTGTTGACAGACGCTCCCGAATATCTCGGCTTTTCAATGAATTTTCTAAGCCAGGCCCTGTGCACAATGGCCATGATCGGGTTTATCAAAAAACGACATCCCGGACAGAAAGTCATCCTGGGCGGCTCACTTGTCACATCCTGGGTGTCGCTCACTGGAAGAACGGATCTTTTTTCCGGCCTGGTCGATCATCTGGTGGCCGGACCGGGTGAAGCCGAGTTACTTCGTCTGCTCCAGGCGGAAGAAACAAAAAACGACGAGAACAGGGAGGCTCGACCGGCAGATCACCTGGGCTATTTATCTCCGGGGCCCATTTTGCCTTACAGTGCAGCCCGGGGCTGCTGGTGGCGAAAATGCTCCTTCTGTCCGGAAACGGCAGAAGAAAATCCCTATCAGCCTCAGCCGATCGACACCGTGACGGCTGATTTGCACAGCATCGTGGACCAGCATCCTCCCCGGCTCATCCACCTGTTGGACAGCTCTCTTTCACCGGCCCTTCTGATAAAGCTTGCGGCTAAACCGTTAGGCTCGCCGTGGTACGGTTTTGCCCGGGTGACGCAGCATTTGGCGGATGAGGATTTCTGCAGGCAGTTGAGGGCCGGGGGCTGCATCATGCTCAAGCTCGGGCTGGAATCCGGAGATCAAAATGTGCTCGACCGGCTCAACAAGGGAATCGATCTTGCAATGGCCTCCGCTGCCCTGCAGACACTGAAAAAAGCCGGCATCGGCGTCTATGGCTATTTCCTTTTCGGCACACCACCGGAAGACGAGGTCGCCGCGATGCGGACGCTTGATTTTATCCGCCATCATCGCGAGTGCTTGAACTTTCTTAATCTGGCGCTTTTCAACCTTCCATCAATCAGCCCGGAAGCCATGCAGCTTGAAACCGAAAAATTTTATGATGGAGATTTATCTCTGTATAAAAATTTCCGGCATCCCGCAGGTTGGCACCGGTTCCGGGTTCGGACGTTCCTTGAGAAAACGATTAAGAAAGACTCCGCCGTCTCACCGATTGTGCAACGCACGCCGCCATTTTTTACCTCCAATCACGCGCCTTTTTTTCTATTTCAGCGTTTCCCCTATTGACAACGCCTAGATGTTGTGGTTATTTACCCCCATTCACACTATATGTAGTATTTATTTGACCTTTTTTAATTTCAAGGAGTTATATCGCATGACCCAGCATTCCTCCGAGCCTGTTTTGCCGAATTTGACGAAAAACGCCATCACCGTTTTAGAGCGACGCTATCTCAAGCGCGACACGGACGGCAAGGTTTTGGAAACACCTGTCCAGATGTTTCGCCGCGTGGCCGACACGATCGCGGCGGCAGAGAAGACATTTGACCCCAAAACAGATTCGGAAAAACTGGCTGACGCGTTTTTCACGATGATGGCCGGACTGGAATTTGTCCCCAATTCGCCGACGCTGATGAACGCGGGCCGCGAGCTGGGGCAATTATCCGCCTGCTTCGTGCTGCCGATTGGCGATTCCATGGAAGAAATTTTCGATGCGGTCAAGCACACGGCGCTTATTCACAAATCCGGCGGCGGGACCGGCTTTTCATTTTCCCGTCTGAGGCCCGCCAACGATGTTGTGATGACCACGACCGGCATCTCCAGCGGCCCGATTTCCTTTATGCGCGTTTTCGATGTCGCGACCGAAACCATCAAGCAGGGCGGCACGAGGCGCGGCGCAAACATGGGCATTTTGCGCGTGGATCATCCCGACATCATGAACTTCATCATGTGCAAGGCCGACCACAAGCAACTTAATAACTTCAACATTTCCGTGGGACTGACGGAAGCCTTCATGAAGGCGGTCGAACGCGATGAAAACTATGATCTCATTAATCCTCGCAGCGGCCAGGTCGCCGGTTCACTAAACGCCCGCAAGGTCTTCAACCGGATTGTCACCCAGGCCTGGGAAAACGGCGAACCGGGCATCATCTTTCTGGATCGTTTGAATCGCGACAACCCTACGCCGCATGTGGGCATGATCGAATCTACAAACCCCTGTGGCGAGCAGCCCCTTCTGCCTTATGAGTCGTGCAATCTGGGCTCCATCAATTTGGCCAAAATGGTCGAAAACGGCCGGATCAACTGGGACCGCCTGAAAGAAGTGGTCTGGCTATCGGTGCATTTTCTCGACAACGTCGTTGAAGTCAACAAATACCCCCTGTCCGAAATCGCCCGGATGACGCAATCCAACCGCAAAATCGGCCTGGGCGTCATGGGCTGGGCGGACATGCTCATTTTGCTGGGCATTGCCTACAACTCAGACGAGGCGGTTGATCTGGCCTCTAAGCTTATGCACTTCATCAACGACCAGGGACATCAGGCGTCGAGAGCGCTGGCCAAGACGCGCGGGGCCTTCCCCAACTTCAAAGGTTCGCTGTATGAAAAGCGCGGAGAGGAGGAGCTGCGAAACGCGACGGTCACCACCATCGCGCCGACCGGGACCATTTCCATTATTGCCAACACCTCGTCCGGCGTGGAACCGCTTTTCGCTGTCTCCTACGTTCGTCAAGTCATGGATAACGACATTCTCGTGGAAGTGCACCCCCATTTCGAGGCCATCGCCCGCGAACGTGGTTTCTATTCACCGCAACTGATGCAGACGATCGCCGAACGCGGTTCGCTCCATGATATCGAGGAGATTCCCGACGACATCCGCAGGCTCTTTGTCACGGCGCACGACATCAGCCCCGAAGAACACATTCGCATGCAGGCGGCCTTCCAGAAGTACACGGATAACGCGGTGAGCAAAACCGTTAACTTCGCCAATGGGGCGACCATTTCCGATGTCGCCCGGGTTTACGAACTCGCCTATCAGCTCGACTGCAAAGGCGTCACGATTTACCGGGACGGCTCCCGCGATCACCAGGTGCTCTCGACAGGCAAGAAAGATGAAACGGCCGCCAAGGCTGAGACGGAAAAAGCCACCACCAAGCGCGAGCGGCCGAAGATCCTCAAAGGCTGGACTTACCAAATGCAAACCGGCTGCGGGCCGCTATATGTGACCATCAATGAGGACACAACCGGACTGTTTGAACTCTTTACAACCATGGGCAAGGCCGGCGGCTGCGCCGCGTCCCAAAATGAAGCCATCGGACGCATGGTGTCATTGGCCTGGCGAAGCGGCCTTCAGGCGCGCCAGGTCATCAAGCAGTTGCAGGGCATTTCCTGTCATTCCCATTCCGGTTTCGGAGAAAACAAAATTCTGTCCTGCGCGGATGCCGTGGCCAAGGCCATCCAAAACCATCTGACCGCCAACGGCGACAAGACTCCGCATGAAAAGCGCGCGTTCTTTAAGGGCGCCTGCCCCGACTGCGGCGGCATCATTGAGCATGAAGGCGGCTGCGCCGTTTGCCGCATCTGCGGTTTCAGCGAATGCGCGTAGCGTTATGTTGAGTCTGAAAAGCTTTATCGCTACTTTCGGCCTTAGACGTCTCGATCTCTCGGACGCCTTCGAAGAATCAAGGGCGTAAGCAGGGAAATCCATCGGGACCGACTGTAGAGTCGGGGACAAGAGTCGCAAAAAATATCAAGCGCGCATTTATCTTCCCAGCATTCAATGGGCCGGTTCCGGTTCAGGATCAGACGCCCCAGGTGATCTGCGCGATTCGAGCCTTTGATCAACACGAGGTCGCCTTCTTTCAGCCCTTTCTGAAGATAATCCGCCGCTTCGCGGGCTGACGAAAAACCCTGAATGGACCTGTCGTTTTCATCTTTCCTGGCGCGCAGTGCACGGTGTGCGCTCGGACCGACGACCATCACGAGATCTGCAACCTCACGCGCCTCGCGGCAGATTTTTTTGTATTTTTTTGTATCATCCTTGCTGGAATCAGAAACGGTCCCGATCAACACCACTTTCCGGAACGCTTTGGCGTCTTTTATGAAAGCAAATGCCGCAGGAAGCGACCAGAACGGAGCCTTGATGTCATCCCGGATAAAAAACACCCCGCCATCGCTCGCGACCGGCTGCATCCGACCTTCAAAGGGCGACACGTGCGAAACGGCTTCGATGGCGGGCGCAAGCGCAACGCCGGCGGCAAGTGCAACGCCGAGCGCCGCAAGCACAGCCGTCGCCGTATGCGTGCCATGCAATCGCGTCCGAACATTGTATACTTTATTTCGATGCTGAACAGCCAAGGTCAGCGGTTCAGGCCAACGGCTTTGCACATCCAGCAAACGCAGCGTGGCTGCGGGATCTTGACCAAACCAGATCACACGGCCAGGGTGGCTCTCGCCGATCGCTCGAACGGCCGGGTCATCGATATTCAAAACAGCAATTCCATCGGCGGGCAGCGCGCTCACCAGTTTGGCTTTTTCGGCAATCAGTTTATCTATACTTTTATAAGCGCTTAGATGGTCCCGTCCAATTACGGTCAAAACAGCAATGTGCGGTTGAAATGCTTGAAGAGGAATATCCATGGTACCCGGTCCGTAGGCGCCGATCTCCGCCACACAGTAACGATGGGCACTCGTCGTATGCAAAACGGAAAAAATGACATCCGTCGTCATATTGTAGGAAGCCCGTGTTTTGCGGCAAAACCCGAAGCGAGACAGAATGGCTGCCGAGAGTTCTTTCGTCATGGTTTTGCCGGCACTGCCGCTAATTCCGACAAACCGGACGGCTTCTAATTTCTTCCGGCGGCGCTGAGCGCGAGCTTGCAACACTTGAAGGCGCAAAGGCTTGATTCGGGTTATGAGGGATCTAAACAAAGGCAACGCCTTACTCCTTCGATTAAAACGGAGCCTTTAGAGTCCAAGAAGCAAAAACTCCGAGGCAATGGACCTTCTTTAATTTCCTGAAAGCCGGTTTAGTCATGCCGGCCGTGAATTTTTTTTGCTCTGATGTTGTTTTGTTTTCCAGCGCTGGTGAAACCAAAACCACTGATCCGGATATTCCCGGACGGTTTCTTCGACAATTTTCGTAAACCGTTGCGTATTGACCTTTAAATCCTCCTCATAATTCCCGGTGCAGATCGCCTCAATGGCAGGCTTGACGACGACCCTGTATTTTCCCGATTTCTGCCTGGCCGGAAAAAGAGCAATCACCGGCGCCCCCGAACGCATGGCCATCACCGCGAGTCCGACCCCCGTGCAGGCGGGTCGTCCGAAGAAATCGACAAAAACGCCCTCGTAGGGCGCGACATTCTGATCGCTGAGAATGCCGATGATTTGATTTTCTTTCAGTAATTCCATGATCTTCTTTCCGGATCCGCCTTTGGGAATCAGTTGATTTCCCTGCAGGGTTCGCACGTACTCGACCAAATTATCCACCACCGGATTATCCAGCGGACGATAAACAATATGAATGGCCTTGGCATAAAGAGGAACGGCAATCGCCAGAAGCTCCCAGTTCCCGAAATGCGCGACGATGGACAACAAACCCTTGCCCTGGGCAATGGCCTTTTCGTAATTTTCATAGCCTTCCACCTCGACCCATTCGTGAACATTCTCTTTCGTGATCGAGGGCATGTCAAAAAATTCAGCCGCCACAATCGCGTAGTGCCGATAGACACCTTTGGCAATTTTTATGATTTCCTTGATGTCTTTTTCCGGAAAGGACCGCTGAAGATTATGCAGAGCAAGCAACCGGTTTTTAACGCCCAGGTGGTAAAAAAGCGCCGATATCGACATGAACAAGGCCCTGCGAATAAAGAGAGGGACATGTCTGCCTACCCATAAAATAGCTTTTGTCGTTTTTGTCGGTTCAACGGGCATCTTAATCCTTCTCCTTGATCTCGTTGGTGGAAACGGTGGCCAGTTCTTTCTTCCTGATCATGATCAGGACGGCTGAAATCGCGCCTTCCGTCATACCCGGAATACGTTCCATCTGCCCCACGGTGACCGGTGCAATGCGCGTCAGTTTCGCCTGCAACTCGTTGGAAAGGCTGGGAACCGTCGAGTAATCAAAATTCGGCGGAATCTTTTTTTGCTCCTGCTCCTTGAGCTTTCGAACCGCTTCGAACTGGCGCCGGATGTACCCCTCGTACTTGGTTTCGATTTCAATTTGCTTTTTGATGAAGGCATCGGACTGGACCTCCCAACCGGGGAAGTCTCTCAGATCGTCGTAGCTGATTTCGTGCCTTTTCAAGAGACCGTAAAGACTCGTCGGCTGTGTCATGGGCGGAGAAGATAACGAGGTAAGCCTTTCGTTAATCCGGGGCGACGGTTTGACCGTGAGCGATTTGAGCTGCGCAATACCCAGATCGATTTTTTTTATCTTATCCTGCAACGCACTCCAGTGCCGTTGATCCACCAAACCCAGCTCACATCCCTTTCCCATCAGGCGGATCACCGCGTTATCCTCACGCAGAATCAACCGGTACTCGGCGCGCGAGGTGAACATGCGGTAGGGTTCATCCACGCCGCGCGTGACCAGATCGTCGATCATCACCGCCATGTAGGCCTCCGAACGATCAAGCACAAAAGGCTCTCTGCCCTGAAGAGCGCAAACGGCGTTGATGCCGGCCCACAACCCTTGCGCCGCGGCCTCTTCATAGCCGGAGGTGCCGTTGATCTGGCCTGCCAGGTACACTCCGGAAAGGAGCTTTGTCTCCAGCGTATTTTTAAGCTGGCTGGGCTGAACGAAATCGTATTCGATGGCATAGGCGGGACGCATAATCTCGGCTCTCTCCAGACCCTTGACACTGCGAACGATGGCGTATTGCAAAGCCAAGGGCAGACAATTGCCCAGTCCCTTGGCGTAGACTTCCTGCGTGTCGAGCCCCTCGTGTTCGAGCACCACGGGATGGCTGGGACGGTCGCCGAAGCGCATGACCTTATCTTCAAGCGACGGACAGTAGCGCGCGCTCACCCCTTTGATCGCACCGGAATATAAGGGCGAATGGTCAATGTTGTCCCGAATGACGCGATGGGTCTCGGGTGTCGTGCCGGAAAAATAGGAAGGAAGCCGTTCCGTACGAAGCGCCTCCGTTGTAAATGAAAAAGGCACCGGATCGGGGTCGCTGTCTTGCCGCTCCAAGACGGAGAAGTCAATCGTCGAGGCTTTCAGCCGGGGCGGCGTGCCCGTCTTCATCCGTCCGACATCAAAGCCCAGTTTCTTTAACTGATTGGCCAGACCCACGGAGGCCAGTTCTCCCGCGCGCCCCGAGGGCGTCTGCGACGTGCCGATATGCACCAGACCGTTTAAAAAAGTTCCGGTCGTGATGACAACTTTTTTCGCGCCGTAGAAATGACCGCTCAGATCGAGCACACCGGTCACGCGGCCATCTTCAATCACCAGGGATTCCACCATGGCCTGACGGATATGCAGGTTTTTCTGGTTTTCGACCGTCGCTTTCATAGCCAGGCGGTAGAGCTGCTTGTCGCACTGCATGCGCGTGGACTGAACGGCCGGACCTTTGGACGCATTCAGCAGCCGGAAGTGGACGGCGGTCCGGTCGGTAATTTTTCCCATCTCGCCGCCTAAGGCATCAATTTCTTTCACAAGCTGGCTTTTGGCCAGGCCCCCGATTGCCGGATTGCAAGACATCAGCGCAATAGAGTCGAGATTAATATTGAACAGCATCGTCTCGGCGCCCATACGAGCGGCGGCAAGCGCCGCCTCGCAGCCGGCATGGCCTCCCCCGACAACGATGATGTCGTAAAAATCCGTCAAAATACTTTCTCCAGAATCAAACACTACTATCTTCCACTTCTCATGCCGGCGAAAGTCAGCATCCAGGCTTTCGCCGGAACGACGTCTGGATTCCGTAGCGAGCTTCGCTTGCACGGAATGACGAAAGGTGTAATATGCGCTTTTACGGTAAGGGTTTTCAAAACACAACATAAAATTGAGGCGGCCCGTGGGCAAACCGGATTTTTGGAATAATAATAAACGCTACTATGATCTGAAAAGCTACTGGCGTAACCTCTTTGGCTGCACCGTACACAAACTCCAGATCGATGCGGGTTTCACCTGTCCCAACCGAGACGGTCATGTGGCGACAGGCGGCTGCATCTACTGCGATGGCCGGGGATCGAAACTGCGTCAGATGGGGCCGCTACCCTCTGTGGCTGATCAGATTGCCTCCGGGAAGCAATATTACAAACCCTCGGCGTCTAAATTTGTCGCCTATTTCCAGACCTTTACCAATACCTACGCGCCGGTCGATTATTTAAAGGCAATCTATGATGAGGCCTTGGCTCAAAAGGACATCATCGGTCTTTCCATCGGCACTAGGCCCGACTGCCTGGGGCCGGACGTTGTCGAACTCCTGACCGGCTACGCAAAAAAGTATCATGTCTGGGTTGAACTGGGCCTTCAGTCGATTCATGACCGGACACTTCAATTTCTCAACCGCGGCCACACCTATCGCCAATTTCTTAATGCCGTAAGTTCCCTAACCGGCAGAGGAATGAACATTTGTGTCCATATTATTATAGGACTGCCTGGTGAAAGTGACGAAGATGTCTATATAACGGCACGGACCATCGCGGACCTGCCGATTGACGGCATCAAAATTCACTCTCTTTTGGCCTTGAATGGAACGCATTTGGGTGCTTTATGCCAAAAGGGAGATATCCATATGATATCAAAAGATCAATACGTAACGTTAATAGCGGATGTCCTGGAGCTCTTGCCGCCGTCCATGGTCATCCAGCGATTGACTGCCGACGGATATCGCGATATTTTTCTGGCCCCGGACTGGGCGAAAAACAAGCTCGATGTCCTTAATTCCATTCACAAAGAACTGGAAAATCGCAACTCTTTTCAGGGCAGACGCTATTCAAAAAAATAACTGTTGGCGCTTGTGCACAAAAGTTGCTAGTAAAGCCACCGAAAAGGCTGTTGCTTTTTTCGGAAGGGTTTAGGATTCATGATCGCAATTATTGATTATAACGCAGGAAATATCACAAGTGTGTCTAGGGCACTGGCCGCGATTGGCCAGGAGTTTGTAATCACGGATGATACAAAATTGCTTGATTCGGCATCGCATATCATTTTTCCGGGCGTCGGCGCGGCGGGCGAAGCCATGGCTTATCTGCGGCAAAAGAAAATGGATGTTTGGCTTACATCCTGTTTTCAAAGCGGAAAGCCTATTCTGGGCATTTGTCTGGGAACACAAATCATTCTGGAGCATTCCGAGGAAAATGACGCCTGTTGCATCGGTCTGGTATCCGGTTCAACCCGCCGTTTTCCCGAAGATTTGGCCTCAAACGGTTTAAAGCTCAAAATCCCGCACATGGGCTGGAACAGCATTACGCTTCGACGCGAGCATCCGGTTTTTGCCGATCTAGATCCGAAAGCCGAGTATTACTTTGTCCATTCCTATTATCCGGCTCCGTCGGATGAATCGTCCGTTTTGGCAACGACCGATTACGGCATGACTTTTTGCTCGGCTATTGCGATGAGCAATCTCGTCGCCGTGCAGTTTCATCCGGAAAAAAGCGGCCGGCCCGGCCTGCAAATATTAAAAAACTTCTGCGCCTGGAGGGGTGCTCATGCTTAGCAATCAAAGTTCCTTTCATGACAAGCGACCTTGCAAAAAGCCCCATAGGCAAGGCGCGCGAGACACAAGGCGTGAGGCGTACTTTTGCGTACGCCGCAGCAACGAGAGGCGAAGCGTAACGCAGCATATGGACTTTTTCCGAGGTCGCCATGCTTAGCAAAAGAATTATCCCCTGCCTGGATGTCCGTGCGGGAAAACTCACCAAAGGCATTAAGTTTCAGGGCAATGTCGACATCGGCGACCCGGTGGAGGCGGCGCGCGAATACTACGAACAGGGAGCGGACGAAATCGTCTTTTACGATATCACCGCCTCGTCGGACAAACGCGATATTATGATTGATGTGGTCCGTCGCGTGGCGGAGACCATCTTCATTCCGTTTTCCGTGGGTGGCGGCATCCGCAATCTCGACGATATGCGGAAAGTCATCGGCGCTGGCGCGGAAAAAGTGAGCGTGAATTCTTCGGCAGTCCTCGAACCCCGGATTATTACTCAAGGCGCCAGGGCTTTCGGCAGTCAGTGCGTGGTCCTTGGGATGGACGTCAAGAAGGTCGAGCCCTCCTCGATGACACCATCCGGTTATGAAATCGTCATCGAGGGTGGACGAAAATCCACGGGCATCGACGCGCTTGAGTGGGCCAGAAAAGCCCAGCGCCTGGGTGCAGGTGAAATCTGTCTCAATTCGATCGATGCAGACGGAACCCAAGACGGCTACGAGTTGAATCTGACAGCGCTTATCTCCGACAATGTTGATATTCCGGTCATCGCCTCGGGCGGCGCCGGAACCCCCGACCATCTTGCGGATGTCCTCACGGCGGGACACGCAGACGCGGCGCTGATCGCATCAATGGTTCACTACCGGGCCTACACCCTTTCCGAAATCAAGCAATACCTCCTTACCCGGGGAATTCAAACCCGCATGCTTTGGTAGCCGTTACGTTTAAAACCTCAATTATTGTGCTTGACGAAATACTATTTGTATTCTTAATATCCGCTGATTAAATTAGTAAAAAAGCGATACCGATTATAAAAGGATATATTTCTTAAGTCAGGAGGCGAATTTAAGTGGATACAAAACGTTATGAAATAAATGTTCAGCTGGCGCAAATGCTCAAAGGCGGCGTCATCATGGACGTGACTAATGTCGAACAGGCCAAAATCGCAGAAGAGGCGGGCGCTGTGGCCGTCATGGCGCTTGAGCGGGTGCCTGCCGATATTCGAAAGCAGGGCGGCGTCGCCCGTATGTCCGATCCGGCCATGATCTCTGAAATCAAAAAGGCTGTGACGATTCCGGTGATGGCCAAAGCCAGAATCGGCCATTTTGTGGAAGCACAGCTTCTGGAAACCTTGAAGATCGACTACATTGACGAAAGTGAAGTGTTAACACCCGCCGATGAAGAATGTCATATCGACAAGACGAAATTTGCAATTCCTTTCGTTTGCGGCGCACGAAATCTAGGCGAAGCCTGCCGACGAATCGCCGAAGGCGCTGCCATGATCCGGACCAAAGGCGAAGCCGGAACCGGCAATGTGGTTGAAGCGGTTCGTCATATGCGAACCATGAATCGTGAAATCCGCCAACTGGCGCAGATGCCGGTAGAGGAAGTGACCGGATTTTCCAAGGCAAACGGTGTCCCTTACGAACTGGCACTCAAGGTTCGCGAACTCGGGCGCTTGCCGGTTGTGAATTTTGCGGCAGGCGGTATCGCGACACCGGCCGACGCGGCGTTGATGATGCAGTTGGGCTGCGACGGTGTTTTCGTGGGGTCCGGGATTTTCAAGTCGGCCGATCCGGCCAAGCGCGCACGTGCTATTGTGAAGGCAACCGCCTACTTCAATGATCCCCAGAAGGTTCTGGAAGCCTCGATGGGACTTGGAGAAGCGATGCCGGGTCTGGAAATCGGACAAATTCCTCCCGATCAGATTCTGGCGGGACGGGGTTGGTAGCCTATTTATGGCCGGATTGACCCATTCCACGGCTCAGGGTGTCATTGGCGTTTTGGATTTGCAAGGCGGTGTTCATGAACATCTGGAGCATCTGGACCGTCTTGGACTTCCGCACGTCAGAGTCAAAAAGCCGGAAGAGTTAAAAGGGCTGGCCGGCCTGATTCTTCCCGGGGGGGAAAGCACCTGCCTGTCGAGGCTCATCTCTCTGTTTGATTTTAAGGATTCGATTTTACAACATTATCGCGACGGGATGAAACTCTGGGGAACCTGCGCGGGCGCCATCTTGCTTGCGGAAAAAGTCGTCGGAGAAAAATCCTGTCTCGGACTTCTCGATATTGAAATCCAGCGCAACAGTTTCGGCAGCCAGTTAGAAAGCTTCGTAACCGAAGCGGTGATCCCCGCTGTATCCGCTGATCCCCTGCCTCTGACATTTATTCGCGCCCCTAAAATACTCCGGGCCGGAAATAATGTTAATGTTCTGCTGCAAATTGACGATTATATAGCTGCGGCGGAAAACGACGGTGTCATGGTCACTGTTTTCCACCCGGAGCTGACCGGCTGCGTGGCCCTGCACCGATACTTCGCGCTCAAATGCGGCTTGACGCCCCAGACGCCATTATCCACACCCCTGGATCAGCGCTGGAACAGATCCAGCTGGATGAAACTGGCGCGGATTGCCTCTTAGTGTTTCCGAAGGGAACGGTTTGCCGAAACCTTAATAACCAAGGTAGACATGGACGTTAAATTCATCAATCCTTTCATATACGGCACGATGGAAGTTATGGAAAAAATGGCTTTCATCAAACCCGTGGCGGGAAAGCCCTACGCCAAAACCGATGATACGGCGCGCGGAGAAGTATCCGGCATCATCGGCATGACCGGCGATGCCGACGGCTCACTCGCCATGAGCTTCACCGAACCGTGTATCATCGGCATTGTGGAAAAGATGCTTGGCGAAAAATTTACCGACATGAATCGTTCCGTGCTGGATGCCGTAGGAGAACTCACAAATATGATTTCAGGCGCGGCACGCAAGATGATGGAAAAAGACGACCTCAAAGTCGTCGCAGCCATTCCGACCATCGTTTTCGGCCGGGCGCATACCGTCCGCCATGTCATCAAGGGCCCCAGCATCGTCATTCCTTTTACAACCGATGTGGGAGAATTCGTGATCGACGTCTGCCTGAAGTCCAACGTTAAACTCAAACAAGATGAAGCGCCCCTTTCAGCCGAGAAAAAACTGTTCGATCCGAAGGCCCATAATCCTGCGGTCTTCGGCAGACCTTCAATGCCTAAGGCGGGACCCGACATTCTGAAAGAACAAATCGAGAAGGATCTGGTCAAGACCGTTCCGGTGGAACACAAAAACGCTGCGGAGCGACTCGAGTATCTCAAAAAAGTTCTCGTTGAAACCAACGCCACGAGAAACGCGATTCTCAAACAAATGAAGGATCAACCCTTTATGGAATACACCCAAAGGCAGAGGTACAAAAAAGCCCTGCCCGCCTACGACGCGAAAATCAAGCGACTGAAGCTCGATATTTCCGCCGCGGAGACGATTCTGAAGATGACCAAAGAGGATCTTGAAAATCCGACCATCAAGCCGCATTTTCAACATTACCCGAACACACCGCCGAATAAGAAATGACACTTTCAGCACAGGCCGACGCCGCAATGTCCGGCGTCGTTGAAGAAACCTTCTATGCCAACGCACGTTACTGGGGCGGCCTGAATGCTTCCTTTTTATCCACCGGCAATCTTTGCGCTATGAACACGGGAATCGACTCGGCGGATCTCAATATGGTCTGGAATGAAAAGCCGCTGGCCGCTTCCGATTCCAACGATGTCGGAACGGTTAAAAAATATTTCCAAAATTTATCTCTTCCCTTCTGGTGGTGGCTTTTTCCCTCCGCTCGGTCCTCGGAAAGTGAAGAGACGATCAAAAATTGCGGATTTTCCCGGGTCACGAGCATTCCATCCATGGCGGCGGAGTTGACGACGCAATCCTCGCGACCATCAGGGAACACCGCCATAACGATCCATCCGGTAACAAGTCCTTCGGATTTGGCCGTCTGGGAGGACGTTTCCTTTGGGGGGTTCGAATTCCCGACAGAAACGAGAAAACAATATACCCGGTTTACCGGAAGCTTCAATCTGGCCGCAAATTCACCGCAGAAATATTTTATGGCTTTTTATGAGGGGAAACCTGCAGGAACGTCCTTGTTGTTCTTGCACAAAAATATGGCAGGACTCTATTTCATTACAACCCTTGCCGATTTTCGCAAAAAGGGAATCGGCCTTAACCTGACTCTGGCGACTCTGCACTTTGCAGCATCGGCCGGCGCTCGTTACGCAACCCTTCAGTCTTCACCCGATGGCTTCCGAATCTATCAACAGGCGGGGTTTCGGGAAATCTGCCGTGTGGATGTTTACGCGCCAATCTCGTCGTCGGCTTAAAATTGTTTATCGTAGGCCAATGCGGCGTTTTGGCCTTTACAGTCCCCGGCCGGTTTTAATCCATCGGCGCGAGCCATCGCCAGTTCTTTTTTTGCCACTTCCAATTCAGCGCGAAAGACCGCATCCGTGTGAAGCTTGGCGACCACCGCCGCGGCAATGATGCGTCCGGCATCGACATCACTTTGCCAGTGCACGCCGCAGATCACACGGCTTTGACCAAAGGCGTACCCGCGCTGGAAAACGGCATCGGCATGATCGGGGACAAGCTCCGCCAGGATCAGCGCCCAGGTCCAACCGATGGCCGTATGCCCGGATGGGTAGGATCCATCATGACGAAGATGCGGCTCATCGGCCGGTTTGCAGCTGGCCTGTCCATTGACGATAAATGGCCGGGGCCGCTTGTAATGCTTTTTGGCCGCATAGGTGGCATAGCCGGCGTCCGCAAGCGTCCGGCGAAGAAGCATATAGGTATGCGGCGTGGCGGACTGCGAAATCTCAACACTGACCGCGCAGGAAAAATGGCTTGCGGCGTCCGGAAATTCCAGATTTGCGTCTTTGATCGCCAAGTCCCACCGCGGAGTGTTTTTCAGCCCGCGTGTGTTTTGATATCTTTCCTGATCGGCGGCAAAAGCTGCCGACCCGGAAGACGGTGGTTTCGGTAAAAGCGCATCACTGTCTGGCGCCTCCTGAAGCGCCAGATAGCCCTGAAGAATTCCGGGCAAGACTTCCGGTAACGTTGATGGAATGACAACCGCAGGCGACAAACCGGTGCAACCCGCAGTGAGCGTTGCGAACCAAACGACCAGCAGGCAAAAAACAAACCGGCCTTTACTAAACGGGTCGGGAGATCTGCTTTCCTCTGGGTTTTCACCTGTGGAAAAATGCATAAACGACTTCTCCAAGATTTACTGGATATCACGCCGACAAACCCGGCGTTGCTTTTAAGGATTGATGTTTCTTCGGCGGAGTTCCATCCGGACTTCGATGCGGCGCTGCCTTAAATCCTCGGCGGTATACCCGGTGCCGCCGGTTCCGACGCCGACCCCGCCGCCGACCCCGCGCCCAAACGTGCCAAGCCCGACGCTGAATGACGGAGCGCTTTGCTTTTCCTGCTTTTCGATTTCATCATTGAGGCGATAAAAATATTCCAGCAGTTGCTCGTTATTCATTTTTTTGGGATCCTCGGCCAGAAGATCGGTTGATTTGGCAGCACAGCCCAAAAAAAATCCAATCAACAGCATCATGCCTACGAAAAGAAACACTCCTCTTTTTGTTTTCATCATTGACACCTCCCGTCTTTTTTGATCCATCCTAGGCGGCACAACCATCAACGCCGTGCCGGCCGGTTCCGGCGCTACCTTTTGATCAACTCAATTCTTTCGTTTACCAGTCGGGCTTTTTCGTTTTCACCCTGATTTTCATAGTGCAAGGCAAGGGCCGACAGATGCGCCCAAAGCGGCCGGCGCCACCCATTGGCGGCTGCCGTATCGATCGCGATTTGAAAAATCCTTTCATCCAGCGGGAGATAGCATCCCCAAACCCCGGCCGCAACCATGCGAGAAAGCGGATCATCGATGGCCCGCAATTCACGGATGGCAGCAGAAGCGTCTTTGGCCAGCGCGGCTTTTAGAAAGCCGGTATAGCGATCATTAAGCAGGGTCGCGTCCACGGCTGTAAAATTCCCCTTGAGAAAATGACAATACGACATGTGTGCCGGATTCGGCGACAATTTATAAAGTTTTGCGAACGGGGCTGCGTCAAAACGTTCCAGCGACGCGGTGTGCAGCGCATACTTTGTCAGATAGGCCACAGACAAGGCGTCCAAATCATTTCCCGCCGCCAGTTCACGACGGGCCTTTTCGAAATACGGATTTGACGCGTCTCCCCGTCCCGTCAGAAAATGGCGCTTGTAGTCTTCAAGATAGCGGTGCCCCTTGGTCTTCCACTCCGGCGCAGACTGGCCACCGGCACAGGACAAAACGAGCAAAGACAAAAAAACAGAAAGGATCTTTTTCATGGCGTTTTCAGCTCCGGCGGCTTTTTTGATCCGACCACTCCGTCGATTTTTTGCGCCAGATCATCAATAGCTCGCACGGCGTCATCGATATCGGAGCGTAAAATCCGGAAGTCCTTCACGCCCTCGGAGGTCTCTGCGCTGATCCGGTTCAAGTGATCGATGGTCGCGTCGATTTTCCGAAGTTTTTGGAGCACATCTTTCAGGATGTCGTTCATCTGCGGCAAAATTCCTTCCCGGCCGTAGAGCTGAGCATCCGTCTTCCCCAGTAGAGTATCCAAACGCGTCATCGTTTTGTCGAGTTTGCGGAGCGCCTCATGAACGGACCGGATACTGTCTTCATCGGAGACAGCCATCTCCAGGAGTGATTTTTTACCGGCCAGATTCGCAGTGATTTTCTCGGCATGCCCCAACGTTTTGTGCAAGTCCCCTTTCGGATCGGCAAGATTTCTCGTCAGGCGTTCAACGTTATCAGCGATTTGCGTCAGCCTGTCGAGCATCGGTTCGATTCGCGCGATCGCGTCGTTGATGTCATTGACCACCGTGACTTCGGGAAGCCTATCCTCCGACAGTGCGGGGCTCTGAAGGTTATCGGTGTTCACCACAATTCGAGCGGCCCCGATCAACGGCCGGTATAGAATAAAACCGCTGTCAGACCGAATCCATTTGACATGGCGGTTCGGAATCCGGATTTTTATAAGCACCATTCCCTGATCATTGAGCTCTAGGGCATGAACCTTGCCGATCACGAAGCCTGAAAAGACGACCGGCATGCCTTCGGTGAAGCCGTCGCCCGATTTTGAAGACACGGTAAACGTATGACCCGTTTCAAAAATGCCTTTCCCGACAGCGAGCACCACCAGCGCTGCGACGATCATGGCCGCCGTGCACACCACAAAGAATCCGACTTTGAATTCACGGCTTAAAGGCATACGGCACCGTATTTGTCTTTCATCCAGCGATAATCAAAAATGTAGCAGCGGGAAAAAAGATCGGAAATTCTCTCGCAAGCGTCAAACAGAAAGGCGGCGTCCTGCAGATGGGGAAGAATTTTAAAAGGCCGATCAATCACAATCAAAGCGCTTTGAATCATAGCGGCGCGCAGAAGCATGGCGCAAAAACGCTCCTCGGAAGTCAACGCCGGGTTGCGCTTGTAGGCAATATGAGACATGCCCAGTCGTTGAAGACCGCTAAGAACAATGGCGGCGGTCCGCTCTTTGGACCAATTTTCATGATACTCCTTGATCAGAGAGATATTCATCATCACATCCTGATTGGAAAGCAGAGGCAGATCCGCGGAAACGGGCGCCGCTTGCCCAAAATGGACTTTCGCAAAAGCCTCCATCTGCGCATCCAGCGTCCGATCGTTATCAAAAAAATTTACAACAACTTGGTCAGTAATGACAGCACCTCGATAATCAAAATCGCTGAAAACACATTCACCATGCCTCGGGAGACCGTAATCGGAATGCTGGTCAACTCCCGAGTGGCGCGAAGCCCGGAGCGAATCGGGATAAGCGTTATAAAGAACCCGTAAACCGCGCATTTGACAAGCGCTATAAATATAGCAGAAAAGCTCGTCGAGTTTAACAAAATGTTTGTATAGACATCCACGCTCATATCAAAGATCACTCCGGAAAACAGGATCCCACTTGCCATCAGCACGGTTGAGAAAAGCGAACTGAGCAAGACAAGCGAGAGCATGCCATTGATAATTCTGGGCACGACCAGATAGTCGACCAGATCGATGTGGAACATCTCGAGCGTTTTGAGTTCCCGGTTGCTTTTCATGACCGCAACCTCCGCATTGATAGCGGAGGAAGAACGCAGGGTAATGAGCAGGACGGTAAAAAGTGGAGACAGTTCCGTAACAATCAGCCCCATGAGAACGTGACCGAAATACTCCGTCAATCCAAGATCCTTGAGTGATTGAAAAACAATCCCCACCAAAAGTGAGGCAAAAGCAATGGAGGCCGTAAGAAACACCGGCAGGATTTGAACGGATGTAAAATAGATCTGATTGACAAGAACATCTCGCGTCGCCTTGTTATAGGCACGCGGCTGAAAAAGCCTCAAAGCCACTTTTGCGGAAAACAACAACGTATCCCCGAAAGTCCTTGAGGCGGAAAGGATTGAATGTCCGGCGCTTTCCAACCAATGCATCGAGCACTCCGGAAAAGAATTTTGCTGAAGTCTAACACATCAACCAAGCAACTTCAAACAGCGAGAGGGCTAATACCGCTTTTACATTGACAAAAAACACACGCTCGTTATATTGATTCGAGTTAGGCGGGAAATATCGCCAATGAAAAATCCGAATATCGGAGGAGGGTTATGAAACAATCCAACAGAAAAACTTTTTTTATGTTCTTACTCGCCTTCCTGGTGGCCTTTTTCATTGTGTCACTGGCGGGGGTGTTACGATCATCTTTTACGAAAACCGGAGCCCCTGAGATTTCCGCAGCGGAAGCCGTCTTGCCTGACGGGCCCGTGAAAGTCCCGCTATCTTTTACCGAACTTTCCGAAAAGGTCACACCCGTCGTGGTCAACATCAGTACGACTAAAACATTTAAAGGACAGAGTTTCGGTTCCCCTTTAGGGCGTTCGCCCTTCGGAGATGATTTTTTTGAACGATTCTTCGGCGACATGCCCCGAAGGGAATTTAAGCAAAGAAGTCTCGGGTCAGGATTTATCATCAGCAACGACGGTTATATTTTTACAAACAATCACGTCGTCGAACAGGCGGACAAGATTCTGGTTAAGATATCCGACGGGAAGGAATACGAAGCCAAGGTGATCGGCCGGGACGCCAATACGGACATCGCCTTGATAAAAATCAAAGCCGATAATTCACTGCCTGTTGCCGAGATCGGAAATTCGGATCAGGTAAAAGTCGGTGAATGGGTCATTGCCATCGGAAACCCTTTTGGTTTGGAAGCCACCGTCACAGCCGGCATTGTCAGCGCAAAAGGTCGTGTCATCGGAGCAGGACCGTATGACAATTTCATTCAGACGGATGCCTCTATTAATCCTGGAAACAGCGGCGGTCCCCTGTTCAATATGGAGGGCAAAGTCATCGGAATCAACACGGCAATTGTCGCCCAGGGTCAGGGCATCGGGTTTGCCATCCCGATCAACATGGCAAAAAGCATATTGAACGATCTGAAAACAAAAGGAAAAGTAACCAGAGGCTGGCTGGGAGTTTCTGTTCAGGATCTCACGGAAGACATGGCTAAAAATCTTAATCACAAAACACGAAGCGGAGCGTTGGTCTCTGAAGTGTTCAAAGGCGATCCGGCCGATCTGGCTGGCATCAAAGTTGGTGATATTATTATTGAAATAAACGATAAAGCCATCAAAGACATGCACGAATTGCTTCTGACCGTTGCAACACTCAGTGTGGGGGACAAAGCAAAAATGAAGGTCCTGCGTGATGGACGGGAAATTACAGTCACCGCCGTCATCGCAGAAAGAAAAGACCGCCAACCGGGAGTCCCGACCGAATCGACTGGCGGACACTTCGGCATAGCCGTTCAAGATATTACCGATGAGATAGCGCGCCAACTGGGCGTGCCGAAGAATACGGGCGTCATCATCACCGACGTAGAAGCCGGCAGTGCGGCTGATGAAGCCCGCCTGCAAACCGGAGATATCATCCTCCAGGTAAACCGCGTGACCATCAAATCAGTTGCGAACTATCGAACGGAAATCGGCAAAGCAGCCGAGAAGAAGAGTGTCACCTTGCTCATTAAGCGCGGACAGTCCAATTTCTTTGTGGCATTGCGTATCGAATAAGTACACGTAAAAGAAGCAAAAAAGCAGGCCCTAAGGGCCTGCTTTTTTTGTCGCTATGTTCCAAGACTGCTTAAAGGATCCATAAATTTGTCGTAGACAATCTTCCGCGAATGATTTAGAAAACAATCATGAAACTCTATGATTATCCCGGCGTGATTCATCTCCACTCCGCGTTTTCCTACGATGGACACGCACCAATGGCATCTATTCTGAAGGACGCCCGGGAGGCGGGCCTATCTTTTTTGTTATTGACGGATCATGATCACTTGCGCGCCAAACAGGAAGGTTGGGAGGGTTGGCACGACGGTGTTCTTTTAGTCGTTGGACAGGAAGTGTCGCCGCGATTTAACCACTACCTGGCGTTTGACATAACCGACCCGATTACCTATTCCGACGATCCCCAGGGGCGACATCCTCAAGCGTATATTGACCGGATTAACGCGCAGGGCGGTTTCGGCATGATAGCCCATCCGGATCATGAAGGAACGGAAGCGTTTCACGTGAAACAATACTGTTGGAACGACTGGAATGTGCATGACTATGCGGGAATCAGCGTTTGGGACTTCATGACCGACTGGCAAAAAAGCCTAACCGGTTATCTGCGCGGACTACAAAGTTTTCTTTTTCCGGCCTATTTTTTGCGAGGCCCCACAAAGATCACGCTCGAACGATGGGACGCCCTCAACCAAATTCGCAAGACGGTCGGTATTGGGGAACTCGACAATCATGCCAGCATTAAGAAACTTCTCGGTCTTTCCTTTGTCGCCTTTCCCTTTCGAAAGGCTTTTCGATTCATTCGAACGCACATCATCACCCAAGACCCCTTCAACGGACAAATTGAACATGACAAACAGCTGATTTTTAAAAGTCTGATCTTCGGGCGCTGCTATTTCGCTTTGGAATATTTCAGGAGTGCCGAAAATTTTTCTTTTTTCGTCGAACAAAACGGGCACACCTATACCATGGGTGACTCGCTGAAAATCGCACCCGAAACACGGCTAATCGCCTCTTTTCCCTCGATAGCGCAGGTCAAATTGATTCGAAACGGAACACAACAACTAGCAACCAAGACAAACAGGCTGGTTGTTCCCATCGAAGTACCCGGTGTTTATCGTGTTGAGGCCTGGTTGAGGACGAAGGGGAAAACCCGTCCATGGATTTTTTCCAATCCGATTTTTGTACAAGAATAAACCCGCGCTCGGTGTTTCACGTGAAACATCAGGGCGATCCTTTGCAATGCATTATCCTTGGGCTCTCAAACGCACGACCCTTCTCCGCCTCTGGTTTCGACCCCCTAGTCTCGCTGATGAAGCCACTGCGAATACCGGTACATCTTCGCCAGAGCTTTTACGGCCCGTTCCGGGCTGGGGAAGACAATGCCTTTATACTTTTCGCCCTCGATATCAACCACCGTTCGGGTTGTCTCGTCCGTCAACAGATAAACGCCGATCACCGGCTTGTGGTATTTGCCCATAATTCGGACGGTCTTTGCGACCATTTCGTGTTCATAGGCTTTCAGAAGCTCGAGTGAATCCTCTTTGAACGCCTGATCGTAGGCGGTATCGACTGTAATGGCTGAATTGAGAACTCCCTCTATCATGACCTTGCGTCCGATAATGCCCATATGAATAATCGCATCACATTCATCCCATTGCAGGAGCTCGTCTGCGATGGCCATATGGATGTCCGTATTCATCTCCGCGACCAAATCAACCGGATTGGCATGACTCCAGAACGGTGGAAGCCAGTGATTGATTTTTTCGATGATCCTTTCGGAAAGGGGCTGAACAATCAAACCGTTTTCCGAACACAAGTCCGAGGCGACAACGCCCCAGCCTCCACCGAGCGTTAGAATCGCTACTCGATTGCCCTGCGGCAGTGGCAGTGATGAAAAGGACGCCGAAAGATCGAGCAGATCCATGGGTTGATCGGCCCGAATCACCCCCGCCTGCGCACAGGCCGCATCAAAGACCTTTGTGTTTGATGCCATCGCACCGGTATGGCTTGCTGCGGCGGACGCTCCGGCTTGCGTGCGTCCACCTTTGAGCGCAATAACAGGCTTTTTCAATCCCACACGTTTGGCCGATTCGTAAAACCTCCGTCCGTTCTTAATGCTTTCGATATACATTACGACGGTCTTCGTTAAGTCGTCAACTTCAAAACCATCCATATAATCTTCGATGGTGATCATGGATTCATTTCCGGAGCCGCTAAATGCGCGAATACCGATACCTTCCTGCTCCGCAAACGCCAGAAGCTGTGTTCCCATGTTGCCCGACTGCGCCACCAGGGTCGTTCCACCCGCCTTGGGTCGAACATGCGTGCCGGTACAGTAAAGGGATATATAGGGATTGCATATGCCCATCGTGTTTGGACCGAGGATTAAAATGCCTGACTGCTTGGCTCTGCGGACCAGCTCTTCTTCCATTGCCCTCCCTTCCGGCCCTGTCTCTCCAAAACCGGACGAAATCAGCAGCACATTTTTTATTCCTTTGTGCTCAAACTCATCAATGAGCGCTATAACCCGCCCTGCCGGAATCGTCACGACCGCCAAGTCAATCGTATCTGCAATCTCTGCGACGGACGTAAAAACATGTCGACCCGCAATTTCTCCTCCCCGGGGATTGACCAGATACACGCTACCTTCGTAGTTTCCGGCAATTACGTTTGAATACATCAGCTGGCCCCACTTGCTCAATTCAGCCGAGGCGCCGACAAAAGCAATCGAGCGGGGATAGAATAAATTACCGATATGGCGAGGATCGACCGGAAGGCGGGCGTTTTTCTGTTGTTGGCGCTGTCCTAGAACAATCAACGCATCGACGGCAGTGACTTTTCCATCCGGCGAGACGATGAGCGGGTTAATGTCGATTTCTGAAACTTGATCAAGACTTAGAGCAATTTCTGAAAGCCCCATGAGGACTTTCACCAATGCGTCCATATCCGGTTCCTTCTCTCCCCGGAAAGGCCCGAGAAGTTTTTTTGCCTGTATTTCGAGGATCATTTGTCTGGCATCGTTTCGATCCAGGGGGGCCAGACGGAAAATGACATCCCCAATGGCTTCTGTGAATACCCCACCCAGACCGAACATAATGGTCGGCCCGAATTGCGGATCAAAAAAGAGCCCGGCTACGAACTCTCGTTTTCCTTCCACCATCGGCTGGAGCAGGTATCCTTCCAGATCTTCCCCCGCCCCTTCCTTTATATATTGCGCGGCGGTTAACAAATCATCCTTCGCGTGAATATTGAGCTTGACTAAACCCCTTTCTGTCTTATGCGTCAGCTTACTGCCTAACCCTTTGAGTACAACCGGATACTGCAATCCTTCGGCAATAACCTTCATATCATTGATATTATTTATTATTTTATCTTCAACGACCGGAATGCCATAGTTTTTCAAAACCTCTTTCGCCTCCGCTTCCGTGAGGGCCTTTCGTTGTTCTTTGACTGCTTTTTCAATCATCTGCTCTGAATTCATGCGTATACTCCTGTTAAAATATGTCTTGACGTCTTTTGTCTTTTCGATAGTTTCGTCCACTTAAGGGTCAAGCCATCTTCCGGACACCCCAAAGCTTTCGTTTCCCTCCGACAGGTAGATCATATGACCGAAACCAGCATAAAGCAAGTTTACATTGACACCCGTCTGGCTACTATTATCGGATGAGATGCGGCTATTCAAAAGGATAAAACGACCCGTGCCGACAAGAACGAGTCCGGGGTCATTGCACTCGGCTTCCACTTGTGCCCCTCTGCGCGACTATCGGATCGGGATGACTCTTCCTGTCGATCCGGACCCCGCGGAAAGACCGATCATTCTATTTCCTGAAATGGGGTGCGCGTTTTTTAGTCCATCGGCCTCAGCGGAAACAGCCCCGGATTTTTAGCTAAACCTGACAACCGGGGCAAAAGAAGGTGCTTCTGCCTGCCTGTTTGATGCGCACGATGGCGCTTTTGCAAAAAGGACAGGGTTTGCCTTCCCGACCGTAGGCCGAAAGGTCCTTTTGATTTTCTCCCGGCATGCCGAACAGATCGCGCCAGTCGGAAATCGATGTTCCCCTTTTTTGAACAGCCTTCTTTAAAATAGCCCGGGCCCGGGCAAACACTCTTTTCCACTCATCCCGGCTCAGAGACGACGCTAGGCGCTCGGGCGAAATTCCTGCCCGATGCAAAATCTCGCAAGCATAGATATTTCCGATTCCCGAAAACGCCTTCGCATCCATTAAAAGGACTTTCACCGGGACGCGTCTCCCGGCGTGAGTTTTCAGAAACTTCCTGCTGTCAAATCCCTCTAGAAAATCATTCGATGATGCTATCAAAATGGTTTGCGCAATGGAAACGGTAGCAAAACGCCGGGGATCGATGAGATCGATTTCCATCCCGTCGAAATGCAGGCGAAGACGCGTGTGCGGTTTGCGTGCTTTGCCCGCCTGAAGAAAGAGTCTTCCCGACATGCGCAGATGGATCGATATGCTCGAACCATTGTCCAGGTCCAAAACGATAGTTTTCCCGCTGCGACGAACCCCGATAAGACTGGATTCGGCAATGTGCGGAAGGCCGTCTAATTTTGAATCGTATACAGCCAGACTGCACAGGCGACTGCCGATTCCTGTCCTGCTAAGCTGGCGGCACAGCGTTTCGACTTCTGGTAGTTCCGGCATATCACTCCTTATGAGGGTTTGTAACGCTCCGAGCTTTGTCTTCGTTGGAAAGCTAATCTTGCTTAGCTGATCCCCGGCGTCACGGCAAGGCAATTTCATTTTTAAGGTTCCTCACGCCGGGCGGTGATCGATATAAAAAATATTTTATGTTTTACCGTCAAAATGTAAAATATCTATTGACAATTTTTTATGCTTGCGTAAATTCGGAATTAACGAACGCCGCTTTTTGCGGCTAATTTTTTAGGCGGAAAAAAGATTCCGCAAAGGAGGATTCATGGAAAACGAGACCCTGTTCAATGAGGAGGCGGAACCTCCTGGTCCTGCGACCGGTCTTGTAGCGCCACAGCATGAAGCAACGACTGTCCTGTCGTTGACAGCTTCTCACACCCAACCTTCCCTGGTCAAACCCAGGTCTGAAAGACTTTATTTTCCCTTTAAAGACTCCCCCCGCGCGAAAGCCTTCAGAAAGAAATTTTATCCGGAGATCAGTCGCATCGAATGGTTCGATTGGCACTGGCAGTTGCAGCATGCCATCCGGGATGTTCAGTCTCTCGGCGCCATCATTGCGCTCTCCGACAGTGAACGCCAGGCCCTGATGCATCCGTCGGGAGATCTGCCGGTTGCAATTACGCCATATTACGCAAGCCTCCTTTCCGTCGATGATCCCACTTCGCCTTTGCGGCGCTGCGTGATTCCGGTCGTCGATGAATGCCTCCACACCAAGGGGGAAGAAGAAGATCCACTTTGCGAAGATGCGGACTCCCCCGTGCCCGGCATCGTTCACCGCTATCCGGATCGTGTCTTGTTTCTGGTCACAGATATCTGCGCGACCTATTGCCGCTACTGCACCCGTTCGCGGATTTTCGGACGCGGACATCAGCAGTTCATCGACACGGCCAAGTGGGAGCAGGCCCTGGCCTATATTGAATCCAATCCGAACATTCGGGATGTCTTGCTGTCCGGCGGGGACCCGCTTTCCCTGTCCGACGATCGCCTGGAATGGCTTTTATCCCGACTTAAAAATATTGCGCATGTTGAGCTGATCCGCATCGGAACGAAGACGCCGGCCGTTTTGCCGCAGCGCATTACACCCGCGTTGGTTTCCATGCTGAAAAAATATCATCCTCTCTGGATGAGCCTCCATGTCACACATCCCGACGAACTGACCCCCGAGATGAGCGCCGCCTGCATTCGCCTGGCCGACGCAGGCATTCCCCTGGGAAGCCAGACCGTTTTGCTTGCGGGGATCAACGACACTGTCGCGACCATGTCGCGTCTGGTTCACGCTCTGTTACAGGTTCGCGTCCGACCCTATTATCTCTATCAGTGCGACCCGATTCCCGGATCATCTCATTTTCGCACGCCGATCAGCAAGGGCCTCGAAATTCTCAAGGGCCTGCGCGGTCATACCACCGGCTATGCCGTTCCAACCTATGTGGTTGACGCGCCCGGCGGCGGCGGCAAAATTCCACTTCTGCCCGAGTATGCCATCGGATGGGATCAGGGAGACCTGCTGATGCGTAACTACGAGGGGCATGTTTTCCGCTACCCGGATAATTCGGCCGAATCGAAGGACATTCACTAAGGATCGGAAAAAACCGTATGTCCGGCAATCAGACTCCTTTGTCAAATCGCGTCCCGGGGAAATTCGTCATTGGTATGACGTATGACCTGCGGGACGACTATTTGCGCGAGGGGTTTTCTCTGGAAGAAACCGCCGAATTCGACAAACCCGACACGCTAGACGCGATTGAAAACGTGCTGACGGCAAACGGTCATCAGGTGGAACGTATCGGTCATGTGCGGGCCCTGATGCGCTGCCTTGCCGAAGGCCGGCGATGGGATCTCGTCTTCAATATTGCCGAGGGGCTTTCCGGTTTCGGCCGCGAAGCGCAGGTGCCGGCTGTTTTGGATGCCTATTCCATCCCTTACACTTTTTCCGATGTACTGGGCCAGTCCATCACCCTCCACAAGGCCATGACCAAGCACATCGTGCGTGACCTGGGTATTCCGACGCCGAATTTCGCGGTGGTTTCCGAGCCCGACGACATTGAATCGATCCGTCTCCCCTTTCCCCTGTTCGTCAAACCCGTCGCCGAGGGAACCGGCAAAGGCATCTCCGCACGTTCCAGAATCGACATCGCAAAAAACCTCAAAACGGTTTGCCTGGATCTTATCAAAAGATTCCGGCAGCCGGTGCTGATTGAAACCTATCTGCCGGGCCGGGAATTCACCGTCGGCATTGTCGGCACCGGAAAAAAGGCGAAAGCGATCGGCGCAATGGAAGTTCTTTTCAATCCCGAAGCGGAACAGCATGCCTACTCCTATGAAAATAAGGAACACTACGAAAGCCGAATCCGCTATAAGGCGGTCTCCGATCCGGAGGCCACCCGGGCGATGGAGATCTCTCTGGCCGCGTGGCGCGGTTTGAATTTAAAAGACGCCGGCCGTATTGATTTGCGCTCGGACGCATCGGGCGTGCCGAATTTTATCGAAGTAAATTCCCTGGCCGGATTGAATCCTGTCCACTCCGATCTTCCGATTCTTTGCAGACTGCATGGAATACCCTATGCCCGACTCATTACGGACATTGTGACGTCCGCGCTGACGCGGTCCGGTCTGATGGAGTGAGCCTGATATGAAAACAGTAGTCATCCTGCATACGGATGTGCTGCCCGACGCGGGTGAAGACGAGCTCGACTGCCTTCGTCAGGCCGAAACCATTTCCAGCGCGCTTGCCGAGCTTGGCTACAAACCGGTATTACTTCCTTTTGGGCTCGATCTGGAAAAAACCATTCACTCGCTTAGATCGTTCACACCCTATGCTGTTTTTAATCTGGTGGAAACGCTCGGCTCTCGCGGATCGATGATTTACTTTGCCACGGCTCTTCTGGACTATCTGAGAATCCCCTACACAGGCTGCCGAACCGACGCCATGTATCTGACCTCCAATAAGCCATTGGCCAAAAAAATGATGCTCGCTGCGGGGATTCCCACGCCCCGCTGGTTCACTCGCGACGGCGTCTTTTCCGGCGACGGATCGTTCGATACCTATATTCTCAAGGCCATCTGGGAAGACGCCTCCGTCGGCCTCGACGACGCGTCCGTCATCCGCACCTCCGGGCAAAATGACCTTCTGGCCGCTCTTCACAATCGCATCGGCCAGCTTGGGGCGGACTGTTTTGGCGAAGCCTATATCGAGGGACGGGAATTCAATCTGGCGATCCTGGCCCGTCCCGACGGTCTGCTTGTTTTGCCCCCCGCCGAAATGCTTTTTAAAAATTATCCCCCCGGAAAACCGAAGCTTCTGGACTACCGGGCCAAGTGGGTTGAAGATTCCTTCGAGTACGATCATACCGAACGAACGCTCGACATCGCGCCTGCCGATCTTCCTCTAACCAGCCGGTTGAGTAATATCGCCCGCGCCTGCTGGGATCTTTTCGGCCTGCGCGGTTACGCACGCGTTGATTTCCGTATCGATTCCATGGGAAATCCGTTTGTTCTGGAAATTAACGCCAACCCCTGCCTCTCGCCGGATGCGGGCTTTGCCGCCGCTTTGGAGCGCGCCTCCATTCCCTTCACTGACGCTATTTTCGACATTCTTGAGGACGCGAATATCTCTTAAAATTCAGGAGGACCCCGTTTTGTGTTAAAACCTGTTGTGCTGCTTTTCTTCTCCAATCTTTTTATGACATTTGCGTGGTACGGCCATTTGAAAAATCTCAACAGCAAGCCCCTGTTTTTGGTCATTGTCATCAGCTGGGGCATCGCCTTTTTTGAATACGTCCTGCAGGTGCCGGCCAACCGGATCGGCTTTGAACATTATTCTCTGGGGCAGCTAAAAATTATGCAGGAAGTCATCACGATGATCGTATTTGCCGGTTTTGCGATCCTGTATATGAAACAGCCTCTGAAAATGGATTTTTTGTGGGCCGCGCTGTGCATGGTCGGCGCCGTATACTTCATGTTCCGCGGCAGTATCGGACAACAGGGCTGAGGTTCGAATAATGAAACTGACGTTTCGGCAACATCTGCTCGACACAGATCCGGACATCATCGAAGACATCGTCCGATCCAGCGGTTTTTTCTCTCCGGCGGAAATCGACATCGCCCGGGAGCTGGTCTGCGACCGCCTGGAACACGGCGGCTTGAGTTCTTATCAGTTCCTCCTGGCCCAGGACGGCGGATTAGTTCTGGGGTACACCTGTTACGGCCTGATTCCGGCGACAGCGGGAAGCTATGACCTCTACTGGATTGCCGTTTCCGACTCCCGGCGCGGCAGGGGGCTGGGCAGAGGCCTGCTTGAAAAGACGGAATCGCTCATTGCGGAAAACGGCGGAAGGATCCTCTATGCCGAGACCTCCTCCCGCATCCAGTACGAACCGACCCGGCTCTTCTATGAACGCTGCGGGTTTACGGCTGAGGCCGTCTTGAAAGATTTTTATGCCATCGGCGACAGTAAGGTCATCTATTCCAAAGCGCTCTGGTGAACAGCCCGGGCATGAACGATCAGAATCCTGTTGCACTCCTTTGGTTTTTACCGTACAAACCGTTCAGTGGATGACGACGTCTAACCGCGCGTTAGAGCATCCCGGCTTTAATTTCAAACCAGGGAGATGATTGTGTATGACACCCAAACGGTTTCCGCTTGCGCCCAAACAGCTTGAGGCCATCATTGAAAAATATCCCACCCCCTTTCACCTTTACGATGAAAAGGCGATCCGCCAAAACGCGCGCGCTTTGAAAAAAGTGTTTTCCTGGAATACGGGATTCAAGGAATTTTTCGCCGTCAAAGCCTGCCCCAACCCCTACATTCTGAAAATGCTCCAGGCGGAAGGATTCGGCACGGATTGCAGCTCGCTTTCTGAACTGGTGATGTCTCAAAAAACCGGCATTGTCGGCGAAGAGATCATGTTCTCTTCCAATGACACGCCTGCGGAAGAATTCGTCAAGGCTCGAAAACTCAAGGCACTCATCAATCTCGACGATATCACCCACATTCCTTTTTTGGAAAAGCACGCGGGCTTGCCGGACGTTATCTGTTTTCGTTACAATCCGGGTCCTTTAAAGAAAGGCAATGTCATCATCGGGCATCCCGAAGAAGCCAAATACGGCCTCACCCGCGATCAGATGTTTGAAGCCTATCGCATCTGCCGCGACAAAGGCATCAAGCGCTTCGGTATTCATACGATGGTGGCCTCCAACGAGCTGGATCCCAACTATTTTGTTGAAACCGCGGAGATCCTTTTTCGACTGTTGGCCGACATCTCCCGCGCGCTCAACATCCGTTTTGAATTTGCCAATCTCAGCGGCGGGGTGGGCATTCCTTACCATCCCGAACAGGATCGCATCGATCTTGCGGCAATGGCGGGCGGCATCCGGGAAAAATATCACGCAATCATTGTGGCCGGGGGCTTCCATCCGCTGAAAATCTACACCGAATGCGGCCGCTATATCACCGGCCCTTACGGCTATCTTGTCTCCAAAGTGCTGCACATCAAGGACACCTATAAAAAGTTCGCGGGACTCGATGCCTGCATGGCCAATCTGATGCGCCCGGCCCTTTACGGATCCTATCATCACATCTGTGTCATCGGAAAAGAGAAACAACCCCACGACACCCTGTATGACGTCACCGGATCGCTTTGCGAAAACAACGATAAATTCGCCATCGACCGCCTGCTGCCGAAACTTTCTGCGGGAGACACCATTGTGATTCATGACGCCGGCGCGCACGGCTACGCAATGGGATTTAACTACAACGGAAAGCTCCGCTCCGCGGAATTGCTTTTACGAACAGACGGTTCCGTCGTCCAGATCCGCCGCGCCGAAACCGTCAAGGACTATCTGGCCACCCTCGACTTTAAGGGTCTTGACCGGTTTGAGGTTTAAGGTGACAGGCTGGAATCTTGTTTCCAAGCCTGCGACTTTTCTTTTACCTTATTGCCTTTCTTTTTCATGATCGTTATATTCCAGTCATGTCTAAACAAAAGATACCGTCGACGCAGGCCATCCGGTTTCTGAAGACGAAAAATGCCGACTTTACACTGCATGCCTATACCTATGAAGATCGGGGAGGCACGCACCTGTCAGCTCAAAAGCTTTCGTTGGACGAGCATTTAGTGATCAAGACGCTCGTCATGGAAGACGAAACCGGCAGACCGTTGATTATTCTGATGCACGGCGACCGGGAAGTCTCCACCCGAGCGATGGCCAGATTTTTGGGCGTTAAAGCCATAACGCCTTGTGATCCACAGACGGCTCACCGCCATACAGGCTACCTTGTAGGCGGCACGTCGCCCTTCGGCCTGAAAAAAAGGTTGCCGGTATACATGGAAAAAACGATTGTTGATTTGCCGGAGCTCTTCATCAACGCCGGAACCCGCGGTCTATTGGCCGGGATGAACCCGACACAACTCATTGGCCTTCTTGAGCCCGTGTTGGTCAACGTTGCGATATGAATTTGCGTTTTGTTCAAAAAAAAGAGATAATGCAAGCCGACTTGAGGAAAGAAAAATGACCGATTTTGTCATTATCCGCTGCCTGACCTGCGGTACGAAAAATCGCATTCCGAAGCAGAAATTTTCAGGCCGTCCGACCTGCGGCAACTGCCACGCGCCGCTGGACGATCTGATCATCCGCTGCCTGAAATGCGGCAAAAAAAACCGTATGCCCGAAGAGCGCCTGAACCAGAAACCGCTTTGCGGCAACTGCCGTGAACCGTTGGTGATCGCACCTCAGAATGTAAAACCTCTAGATGTCACGGATGATTCTTTTGCCCGGGAAGTTCTGGTTTCCGAAACCTCCGTGATGGTGGACTGCTGGGCGCCCTGGTGCGGCCCCTGCAAGACCCTCGCGCCGGTCATCGATGAGCTCGCGGCCGATTATGCCAACGGCATCAAAGTCACAAAGCTCAATGTGGATGAAAATCCCGTTACCGCCTCACAGTTCGGAATCCGCAGTATTCCGACGCTGCTTTTTTTCCGGGAAGGCAAACTGGTGGAACGTCTGGTCGGCGCGCTTGCCAAGCAGGAAATCGAAAAGCACCTGCTGGCCATCATCAAGACAAACTGAAAAAGAACGGACCCCTGACTTTCATGACGCATAAAACCAAAGCCTATGACTGCAAAATTTTTACCGTCTGGGAAGAAGATGTTGCCTTCGCCTCCGGCGTCCAAACAAGACAATGCTGGGTGGACCACAAACCGACCGTCGCGGTCGTCGCGGTAAATGACCATAACGAGCTTTTGCTGATCCGTCAGTTCCGCCTTCCCACAAAGGGACATCTTCTTGAAATTCCCGCCGGCTCCTTCGACGGGGACGGAGAGTCCCCGGCTGACTGCGCGCAACGGGAACTTGCGGAAGAAACAGGCTTTCGCGCCGGAAAACTGAGGGAACTTTTCGCCGGATACCTTCTGCCGGGCTATTGCAATGAGTACATGCACTTTTTTCTGGCGGAGAATTTAATCTATGACCCGCTCACGCCCGATGAGGATGAATTCATCGACGTCCTGCCCACGCCGGTTGACCGGGCCTTTGCCATGCTCCAACGCGGCGACATCCCGGATGCCAAAACCGCCCTGGGGCTTCTTTTGTTTGAGCGCTACCTGAACAACAAGACAAATTTTTCAAAAACATCTTTATGAAAGTGACCCAGCATTTCTTCCTTCATGAGCTTGAGAGCATCGAAAGGCTTGAGCTGCGCTTTGTAGGGACGCTTTGAAACCAGAGCATCGAAGACATCCGCCACGGAACAGATACGCCCGTAAATATGAATATCCTCGCCGCGAAGCTTGCGAGGATAGCCGCTTCCGTTGTCCCGTTCGTGGTGCTGCAAAACGATCAGGCGGCTTTCAATGCTGATTTGTTTGGTTTCGTGCAGGATCTTGAACCCCATGCTGGGGTGTTTTCGCATCAGGTCCATTTCCTCGTCGCTGAGCTTCCCCGGTTTGTTGATGATCGACTCGTCAATCCGGACCTTCCCCAGATCGTGCAGAAAAAATCCCACTCCGAGCGCGTGCATGTCGTGCCGGTCTTCTTTTTTCAATAAAACCTTGGCCAAAGATAAAGCCAGAACGCCGACGTTAACCGAATGGATGTAGGTGTCGTAGTCGTAGGATGTAATTTTCAGTAAATGCCGATTGGTGGCATCATCAGTCAGGACGAGATCCACGACGTTTACGACACCCTGTTTGAAATCCGCGATTCTCTCGGCGCTGGGATTCTTCCACAGACTGCGCAACATATCCACCGAATGCAGTTGCACAGCTTCGGCTTTATCGCGCGGGGATATATCATTTGCGGAAATGATATCCCGGAGCTTGTCGGCCGTTTCATTCAGATCGTCGCTGAAATTCTTTTCAGGCTCGTCGATCTCCTGCTTGATTTTATCTGCCGGCATTCCTCTGGCTTCATTGATCGAAATTTCGCGAATGCCGTAATCGACAAGCCGTTGAATCTGTCTTTTCGACGTGATCGTAAAACTGTTTCTCAAAAAAGGGTGGGCATGCCAGGCGCGAGGCAGCTCGACGAACATGCCGATTTTGAGTTTTTCAATTGGTATACTCTTCTTCATGAATCCTTATTGAAGAAACTTCTGGACAAAGCAAAGTCTCTCAATGCACCGAATCCTTCAAATTTCGAGACATCAATACTTCTCCGATTATTGACGAAGAAGGCGAGGTCTAAAAGATTTTTTTAACAACCGTCCTATGGAGTCTGTAAATGACAAAATTCATCTACCGCAACATCTTCTCTCGTTTTTCCAGTTGAGCTTCCAGATTTCTCAGTTGCTGAAGATCCAGATGCAATTTTTCATTTTCCTGTTTGAGACGGGCTAGTTCGGCAAGATACTTCTCCTCCTGGGCCTGAAGCTGTTCTTTCAAGGCCGCCAGATCGCGCGTCCACTTTGCATCCTCCCTGGTCCGCTGTTGACGGTCCTCGTCTCTTCTTTGCTCAAAAAGCGAGCGCTCATCGATCAAGCGGATCACGGTCCGTGCCGAATCCGCCCACCTGCTTTTGGGGTGATCGTCGAGCAGTCGCACAAGCGACTCTCTGGCCGCGCGGAAATCCGGCTTGTCCGGATCGTTATTCAAACTTTCAAGCGCCCGGGCATACAGATCTTTATCAGGCGGGCCGGAGCTGAAAATTTGACTTTGAGCAACGCCCGGCGCGTCCGCCGCAGCCCCCGGATTTATTTGCCCGCCCGCACAGCCGGTCAATAGGATCGCCAGGCCAATCGAGAAAATTACCCTTTTACAGTTCATGTTTATAATCCAGATCCAGTGTTTTTTGCTGCACCTGCGGCAGACTTCTGAAATGTTGATCAACATCCTCTTGTGTCACGTAGTTGCTTCCCGGCAGGGTCTTGGCATACTCCTTTAATTCCGCCGCTACGCGTCCCATATCCAGGGCATCGGAAAAACGGCTTCCGTCGTCCAGCACCAAAGCAGCTGTCACCGTAATGAACGGAAACGTCTGGATCATTCCCTGACGATCCCGTCCGGTGATAAACCCTCTTTGCGCGTCCTCCTCGCTATAAAATCTGCGGATCCGTCCATGAAAATCCGTCACCAGCCTTTTACAGATCGTTTCGACTTGGGCCGGATCCCCGATCAACACATAGTCGTCGCCGCCGATGTGACCCAGAAAAACACCCATTAATTGGTTTTCATTGACATATTCACTCAACATAGCAGCGACTTCTTTAATCACCTCGCTGCCCCACGCGTATCCATATTTATCGGCAAAAGGTTTGAAATTATCAAGATCGACCTGACACAAAGCAAACATCTTTTTTTGACCCAGCAAATAGTTGATGCGGTTTTCAATAGCCAGATTGCCTGGGAGGCCGGTCAAAGGACTGGCGTCAAGGTTCAATGCCTCGAGCTCCCGAAGTCTTTGCGTCATATGCGCGAAAGACTTTGCCAACGCGCCGATTTCGTCGTCCCGACGGGCTTCGATCTGATGGTCAAGGCGTCCGTCCGCGATCATAGCCGTGGCCATTTGCAATTGCTTGAGGGGTTTGGAAATATTTCGCGTAATGAGCAGGGCAAGCGATATGCCCAACACCAGACTCGTCAATCCCAATCCTAACGTGATGTTCACGGCATCGCGGCCCTGACGGGCCAGTAAACTCATTCTCTCATTGATGCCCCTGTCGGTTGCGACCTGCATAGCCCGCAGCAGTTTTGCGATAGTCTCGATGACTTCCCGGCTCTCCTGGTCGGATAAAGCCCGAGCCTCCTCATCGCGTCCCTCCTGGACCAATCTGACCTCCTCAAAAAACAAATCATTTAATCGGCTGTGAAACCGATGGATTTCATCGACCGCCTGCGCCTGAAACTCCGTCTGAGGCAGGCGACGAACTTTGTCCAGGGCGACCTGGAACTCCCCGGACCTTTGCCGGTATATCTCTTCCAGGACCGGGTCTTTGAGAATTAAAAACCGCCTTTCCGCGCTTTCCTGCGCCACGAGTGCGTCGGCCATTTTTTTGGACTGCTCCAGTAAGACGAAACTGGACGTGGTGATATTCTGAGCGACCTGATGAAGTTTTTGCAGGTTGAAAAGCGCATAAGCCCCGGCCATGACGGTCAAAAGCGCCATAAAGAGGTATCCCAGTAACAGCTTTCGGCTGATGGTGAGCTTCATGATGATGCTACCTGAAAAAAGTCCTACTTCGCATAGGAGCAACAGTATTTTCCGTGAAGTAGCACAACACTTCAAGGCCGTAAAGAATAAACTGTTTTTTTTCATTTTTTCCTTCTGCACGGGAAAAAGGAAAGTGTCTTGCCACCGGCATAAAGTTTTGTTAGACTTCAAATTACCTCCGTCATCCGGATGGCCTATGCAGACAGCGTTCCGCTGACGACAGAAATGTTATTCGCAAAACTTTTTGATGTAACCGGGTAGAAGGGAAATGCCGTCATGATTTACAATGAAGAGTTTGAAACGCTCCCGCGGGAAGCCATTCGGGCGTTGCAATTCAAGCGGCTTCATCAGGTTTTAGAGCGCGTCTATCACACCATCGGATTTTATAAAAAATCCTTCGACCGAGCAGGAGCGACGCCCCAAACCGTCCGCGGCCTGGACGATCTGCGTCGCCTTCCATTCTCGACGCGCCGGGACCTTCTGGCAAACTATCCGTTCGGACTGTTTGCCGTCCCCATGAGCAACATCGTCCGCCTGCATGCCTCAACCGGAACCTCCGGCCGTTCGTCCGTCTTCGGCTATACTCATCGGGACATCGATATCTGGACGGAACTGGCCACACGATCGCTCGTGGCTGCCGGACTTTCCAAAAACGACATCATCCATAACGCTTTTAGCTACGGTCTTTTGCCGGGAGGACTTGGCATGCACTACGGCGCGGAGAAAATCGGCGCGAGCGTCATCCCCATGTCCGACGGCAATACGAAACGACAGGTTATGCTTCTGAAGGATTTCGGACCGACGGCGCTTTGCTGTACGCCATCATATGCATTGCACCTGGCCGAGACGGGCGCGTCTATGGGAATGGACATGAAATCTCTGCAACTCCGGACGGGGCTCTTCGGTGCAGAACTCTGGAGTGAGGCCACACGGGAGGCCATTGAAGACGCCTTCGGCATCAAGGCTCTGAGCGTCTTCGGCCTGCCGGAAATCATGGAGCCGGGCATGGCCGCCGAATGTCTTGAAGGCCGCCGGGGCATGCACATTTTTGAAGATCATTTTCTTGTGGAAACCATCAACCCGGAAACCGGAGACGTTGTTTCCGAAGGCGAAGAAGGCGAACTGGTTTTTACCAGTCTGACCAAAGAAGCTTTCCCTCTCATCCGTTACCGGACAGGCGACATATCACGCCTGATTCCCGAGCCCTGCCGTTGCGGTCGGACACACATCCGCATGGAACGTGTCCTGAAGCGCTGCGACGACATGTTGACCATCCGCGGCATTAATATCTATCCCGGCCAGGTGGAGGCTATCCTCAAAGACATCGCAGGTGTGGAGACGGACTATCAGTTGATCATCGATAAGGAAGGCGCGCTCGATGCGGTAGAACTGAAAGTGGAAATCGGTGAAAGATATTTCAGCGAAACCGGTGGTGTCAAAGAACTACAGGCCATTGAAAAGCGGATCATGAAGGATATGAAGGATTATCTGAGCATTTCGCCGCGCGTCAAACTTGTCGCGCCGCAGACCCTTAAGGAAAAAGGGGAAAAGGTCATCGATAAACGAACTATTTAACAACGCTCATGCGCGGGAAGCGCTTTGGGCCGTTTTCCATCAAATTCTCGGAGGAACTTGCATATGAAGGTTGAACAAATTTCTGTATTTCTGGAAAACAAACCGGGGTCCCTTGAACTCGCCACTCGCGTTTTAAAAGACAATCAAATCAACATCCGGACTCTGTCTCTTGCGGAAACGGTCGATTTCGGCATTCTGCGTCTGATCGTCAATGACGTGGAGAAAACCAATCAAGTCCTGAAAGACGCGGGCTTCCGGGTCAGTAAAACCATCGTTGTGGCGGTGGAAGTCCCGGATCAGCCGGGCGGCCTGCACACCATCATGGAGGTCCTCCATCAGGAAGGCATCAACGTGGAATATATCTACGCCTTTGTCGAAAAAAGCGGGCAGAATGCCGTCATCATCTTCCGCTTCGACAATCCAGATAAGGCCATCGAAGTCTTGCAGGCAAATAACCTCACGATCGTTCCGGGCTCGAAACTCTACGCCTTTTAGTTCATGCTGATTGCCCTGAAAGTCGTCATCAGCGTCGCCATCATCCTGGCAGCCACAGGCATCGCCAAACGGTTCCCGTCGCTGGCCGGGTTGATCGGCGTCATGCCGCTCACCGGCGCGCTGGTTTTGGTGTGGGTCTATCTGGAAAACAAAGGTAATTCCGACATCATGCAGGCTTTTGCCAAAGGCGCGCTGTGGGGAATCATTCCCAGCGTTTTATTTTTTCTCGTCGCGCTGGTCTGCTTTAAAAAGGACGTGCCGCTGGCGGGCGTTTTAATCGCGAGCTTCGGAATCTGGCTTGCGGCCGCCGCCATGCATCAATGGCTGACGCGCTGACGGCCATCAGTCTAATCCTTCAGGGGTTTTCCGCATTCTTTACATTTTCCGTCGGGGCCGATGACACCGATGCAGGCTCCGTCGCTGCACAACACCCTGCTGTCCCAATCATCGTCAGATTGATTCTCATCAGACATGCCCCCATCGGGCTCCTGGGCGACAATCTCCCTGTCGCTTGTTTGACCGTGACCGTCAGGCAGATCGCCTTCGTAGGCTTTTCCGCATTCTTTGCATTTTCCGTCGGGGCCGATCACGCCAATACAGGACTCATCGCTGCACAGGATTCTTTTATCCCAATCAATATCTTCATCGAAAAGTATATCGGTCATGGTTTTCTCCGTTTCTAAATGGATGCCGTTTCTTATGACGGCTTGGTAAAAAAGTCAAAACCGTTTTTGCCGACACCTTAAAATGTTCAAAAAAAAGGCGAACAAACCCGGCGAGGCAAGCTGTTTGTGCTCCGCTGACGACAAAGGGCGCCGGTTAACTCAGCATCCGTGCATTTGTAAGAGGCCGGATGCGTCATCCCTTGATGCAGGCGACAGACTTCAGTTTCGCGACTTTACCGGCAATTCCGGCATCATGCACCACCTGGACGACATCGTTTAGACTCTTATAGGCTTCCGGCATTTCCTCGCTGAGCGTCCCTTTGCTTGCGGCCATCACCAGCACGCCACAATCGGCCAGCTCCCGGCTTATCGACCGCCCCCGACCGGATTTGATCGCATGGGTCCGACTCATGACGCGGCCTGCGCCATGGCAGGCGCTGCCGAACGTCTCGAACATGGCTTTCTTCTGACCGGTCAGAACATACGAGCCGGCGCTCATGTCGCCGGGAATCAGAACCGGCTGACCAACGCTTTTATAGCGCGCCGGTATGGCTTCGTGGCCTGAAGGGTAAGCGCGCGTCGCGCCTTTGCGGTGAACACAGAGTTTACGTTCGACGCCATTCACGCAGAAAGATTCGATTTTGGCAATGTTATGACAGACGTCATAAACCAGCCGCGCGCCCAGCTCGCGAGGCGCGAGCCTGAGCATTTTTTCAAATACCTCGCGCGTCAGGTGCATCAGAATTTGCCGGTTTGCCCAGGCGTAATTGGCCCCGCAGCTCATGGCGGCCAGATAATTACGCCCGCGTTGCGAGGACAGATACGTACAGGCCAGTTGCCGGTCCGGCAAAACGATCCCTGTTTCGGCCTGATGTTTCACCATCAAGGCCAGGTAGTCATCGCAGATTTGATACCCCAGCCCCCGCGACCCGCTGTGAATCATGACAACAATCTGGCCTTTAAACAGACCGAACGCCTGCGCAGCTTTTTCATCAAAGATGTCCTCAACCACTTCAATTTCCAGAAAGTGGTTGCCGGATCCGAGCGTTCCCAGCTGCTGTTTGCCCCGCTCAAGAGCCCTCGCTGAAACCTGCTCAGGATCCGCGCCATTCATACAGCCACCGTCTTCGGTGGTTTCCAGATCCTCGGGAGATCCGAAACCCGCTTTCACCGCCCATCCGGACCCTTCTTCGAGCACCTTTTTCGAATCTTTGCCTGATAATTTAACGTAGCCGGTGGCGCCGACGCCTGCGGGAATACGCGTATACAGAGCGGCCGTTAAATCTTTCAGTCGGTCGCGGATGTCGGAAAGCGCCAGTTTGGTGGCCATCAGCCTGCAGCCGCAGTTGATGTCGTAGCCCACGCCGCCCGGCGATACCACGCCCTCTTCAAGATCAAACGCCGCCACACCGCCGATGGGAAAGCCATACCCCCAATGCACATCCGGCATGGCTAGGGAATAATTCACAATACCGGGCAGATGCGCGACATTGGCCACCTGTTTCGTGCTTTCGTCGTTTTTCAGCAGATTCAATATTTTTTCATTGGCATAGATCATCCCCGGCACGCGCATGGAACCCATCTGAGGCAGCAACCAGCGATTGTCATCTATTTTTTCAAGTTGAATTTCAGACATCAAAGATTACCCTTGCCTTCCATCCCGTCTTCGTCTTTTCAACAGCCAGCCCATGATACGTCACGGCTTTGATCTCTGTCTTCATCACATGCTTTTTTTGATCATACGGCTCAAGCAACAATGTTGCGGCCAGTTGCTTATGGCCGCACGCTGTCATCTCGCACGTCGCAACAATCAACGCCTCTCCGTTGACAAGATATAAAATCTCCCGCAAAAAATTAACCAGCAAATCCGCCGGATCGGAGCCTTCCACAAAAAGCGCTTTTTCTTTAACGCCCGACGGCGTTCCTTTTTTTTCAACCAAAATATCCATAAGAGACAAAGCAGCTTTCGCAAACAGCTCTCCCCTCGTCCGTCCCATAACTTCAATACCCAGATCGGCGGTATGGTCTATCAGTTTGTACAACGTCATGCGGGAAGTATAGCGGAATGCTACAGGATGAACAAGTCTGAAAGGATGCCATGACCCTGCATCCTCGCCGATCACCAAGCCGTTAAGGTTTCAACGGCTTCCAATTATAAACAGCGAGGATTAAATCCGTCCCAGCTGTTTTGTTTTTCTATTCTGCCTTGTCGCCGTTTTCACCGTTTGGTTCAGCGGCTGCGTCGTCACCATTTTCCTCTTCGTCGTCTTTATCGGACTCCTGCGTGGTGCGCGCGACACCGACGAGCTTTTCATCCGGTTCGAGATCAATCAGCTTGACGCCCTGCGTCACGCGGTGATTGATCGGCACTTCCTGTACTTTGAGACGAATCACTTTGCCGGCATTGCTGATCAGCATGATGTTCTCTTCGCCCTGAACCTGCAGCACACCGGACACATTGCCGACTTTCGCCACGGCTTTGAGGTTGATGGTGCCCTTTCCCCCGCGGGACTGAATGCGGTATTCCTCCACAGGCGTGCACTTGCCGTATCCGTTTTCAGACACGGTGAGCATATAGGTGCCGGCGGCGGGTATTTCCACGCCGATGACCGCATCGCCTTTATCCAGGTTGATTCCCCGAACCCCGCGGGCCGTTCTGCCCATGTCGCGCACTTCTTCTTCCTTGAAACGGATGGACATGCCCCGGTTTGTGGCCAGGAAAATATCCTGATCGCCCATGGTCAGTTGCACATCAACAAGTTCATCGCCCTCATCGATGGAAATGGCGATGATGCCGCCGGTGCGAGGATTGGAATATGCCGCCAGATCGGTCTTTTTGATGATGCCTTTTTTCGTGACCATCACGATAAACTTATCGGTCACAAATTCGCGAACAGGCAGCGTGGCGCTGACTTTTTCACCCGGCGCGAGATTGACGAGATTGACGATGGCCTTGCCTTTCGCGGCGCGTCCAGCCTGAGGGATCTGGTACACTTTCAACCAGTACACCTTGCCGGCGTTGGTAAAGACCAGCAGATAGTGGTGCGTTGAGGCGATAAAGATTTTTTCGACAAAATCCTCTTCCTTGGTGCCCATCCCCACCTTGCCGCGGCCGCCCCGGTGCTGGCTTTTGTAAAGACTGACCGCGTTTCGCTTGATGTAACCAGTGTGCGAAATGGTCACCACCATGTCTTCTTCCACTATCATGTCTTCGATGTTGATATCCGCGGTGCTGGCGACTATTTCCGTGCGTCGCTCGTCGCCGTATTTTGCCTTGATTTCATTGAGCTCGTCGATAATCACCTGCAGAACTTTCTGCGGATCGGCCAGAATGCCGGCCAGTTTGGCAATGAGCGCCTTCACTTCCTTATACTCCGCATCGATCTTTTCTCTTTCCAGTCCGGTCAGGCGCTGCAGCCTCATTTCCAGAATGGCTTTGGCCTGAATTTCAGACAAATGAAACTGAGCGCACAAGGCTACGGATGCTTCGGCGGGATTTTTGGCCGCCTTGATGACCTTGATGATGGCGTCAATATTGTCCAAGGCAATGATGTAACCTTCTAAAATATGCGCCCGTTCTTTAGCCCGCGCCAGATCAAACTGCGTGCGGCGAACCACCACTTCCTGACGGAAGGCAATGAAGTGCTCGAGCACTTCTTTAAGATTGAAAACCTGCGGCCTGCCGTCGGAAATCGCCAGCATGATAATGCCGAAGGAGACTTCCATCTGCGTGAATTTATAAAGCTGGTTGAGGATGATGGCGGAATTTTCGTCTCGCTTGAGTTCAATCACCACGCGGATGCCTTCGCGATCCGATTCATCGCGCAGATCAGAAATACCGGCCACCTTCTTGTCGCGCACCAGTTCGGCAATTTTTTCAATCAGAGACGCCTTGTTGACCTGATAGGGCAATTCCGTGATGACAATGCTCTCCTTGTCATTGCGTGCATTTTTTTCAATAAGGGCGCGGGCACGGATACGGATAATTCCTCGGCCCGTCCTGTAGGCTGACAAAATGCCCTCACGGCCATTGATAAATCCCGCTGTGGGAAAATCCGGGCCGGGAATATGTTTCATCAAATCGTCCACGGTCATTTTGGAGTTTTTGATGAGCGCGATTGTGCCGTTGACAATTTCCGTCACATTATGAGGCGGAATGTTGGTCGACATGCCCACGGCAATACCCGAGGTTCCATTCAACAGCAACAGCGGAAGACGCGTTGCCAGAATAGACGGTTCCGTGAGAGATTCATCATAGTTGGGTACAAAATCGACGGTGTCTTTCTCCAAATCGGCCATCACTTCATCGGAAATCCGAGCCAGTCGGCTTTCCGTATATCGCATGGCAGCGGGCGGATCGCCGTCTATGGAACCGAAATTGCCCTGTCCGTCAATCAGCATGTAGCGCAGTGAAAAATCCTGCGCCATGCGGACCAGCGTGTCATAAATGGCCGCGTCCCCGTGGGGATGATATTTACCCATGATATCACCCACCACGCGGGCGCATTTCTTATAGGGCTTGTTATGGCGGTAACCCATTTCGTACATGGCATACAAGATCCGGCGGTGCACCGGTTTGAGGCCGTCACGGACATCCGGAAGCGCACGACCGATAATCACGCTCATCGCGTAATCCATGTAGGATTTTTTCATTTCATCTTCTATATTCACCAGCGTTTGCTTATGGTGGATATCTCGTTCCATGGTATGTCTTCCTCTCTTCTTACAAAAACCGGCCGAAAATAAAGACCGGAGAAATTGATTGATTTGTGGTTAGGGCTAAATATCCAAATTGGAAACATGCAGGGCATTTTGATAGATGAAATCACGCCGCGGCTCCACCTGATCGCCCATCAATGTCGTAAATATTTCATCCGCCACCACGGCGTCTTCAACACTCACCTGAAGAAGTGTGCGCTTCTCAGGATTCATTGTTGTCTCCCAGAGTTGTTCCGGGTTCATTTCACCCAAACCTTTGTAACGTTGAATGGTCAAACCTTTCTTGCCCAAACTGATCAGATGATCCACCAAAGCGCGGGCGGAAGGCAAAATGACCGGTGTCACCGATTCTTCAGACTGATCGCGGTAAGGCGGCTCGCCCATAATGGACACCTGCCCCAATAAAGCTCTGATTTCAGCAAACTGCGGCGTTAAAAATATCTCTCTATCAATGCAAGTGGTTAAAGTGGTTCCATTATTTTTTATAGTGAACACCATTTTATAGCCGCCATGGTCAGGATCGCTCTCGATGCGGTAATCTATGTGGACATCGCTGCCCAACGCCTTCACTGTTCTGCCTGCGACTTTCGCAAGCTCGCTTTCATTTTGAAAGGTTTCGTCCACCAAGGCCGGGTCGCCGGCGACAAGACGAACCACGTTTCGGTCGCGACGTTCCCGTTCAAAACGGTCCAAAAGGTCGCTGATACGCATGATTTTTTTAACCAGAGCCAGAAGCTTGTTTCCGGTGACGGGAAACGGACTGCCGTCTCCCATCAGCAGATTGACTTTTTCAACGCCGTTTTCCAGAATATAGTTTCTCATCTGATCTTCATTCTGGATATAGAGTTCCTTTTTCTTGTCCACCACTTTGTAAAGCGGCGGTTGCGCGATAAATAAATACCCTCTTTCGATCAATTCTCTCATCTGGCGGAAAAAGAACGTTAAAAGCAGTGTGCGAATATGAGCGCCGTCCACATCCGCATCCGTCATGATAATCACTTTATGATAGCGTAATTTACTGACGTCATAATCCCCGGGACCGATGCCCGCGCCAAACGCCGTGACCATGACTTTGATTTCCTCATTTTGAAGCATTTTATCGAAGCGCGCCTTCTCAACATTGAGAACCTTGCCGCGTAGCGGCAAAATGGCCTGATTTTTCCTGTCCCGACCCTGTTTAGCCGAGCCGCCTGCCGAATCTCCTTCTACCAGATAAATTTCACTGAGGGCCGGATCTTTTTCCTGACAGTCGGCCAGTTTTCCAGGCAACGCCCCGACTTCCAGAGCGCTTTTACGCCTTGTTAGTTCACGGGCGCGTCTGGCCGCGTCTCTTGCTCTGGCCGCTTCCATGCACTTATTGAGAATCTGCTTGGCAATGGATGGGTTTTCCTCGAGGTAGGAACCAATCTTTTCGTACACAATCCCCTCCACCAGGCCGCGCACATCGGAGTTTCCCAGTTTTGTCTTGGTCTGCCCTTCAAATTGCGGATTTCGAACTTTCACGCTGATGACGCAGGCCAGGCCCTCCCGTAAATCCTCTCCTCGCAGAGATTCCTTTCCGTCTTTAATAAACTTATTCGCTGTGGCGTAATTATTAAAAACCCGTGTGAGGGCCGAGCGGAAGCCGACCATGTGCATCCCGCCCTCGATCGTGTTAATACTGTTGGCAAAAGAAAAAATATTTTCCAGATAGCTTTCATTATACTGCAAAGCCACTTCCACGGCGCAGTCTTCCCTAGCGCCGGAAACATAAATAGGATCTTTATGCAGCACTTTTTTATTGCGATTAATATATTCAACAAAGGAAATAATGCCGCCTTTATAGAAAAATTCTGAAGATTTATCAGTTCTTTCATCCGTTAAAATAATTTTGACACCGGAATTGAGAAATGCCAACTCACGCAAACGATTCGAAATGACATCGAAACTGAATTCTGTTTCCTCAAAGATTTCATCATCCGGTAAAAAAGTGACAGTGGTTCCGCGGCCTCGTGTTTGACCGATCATTTCCAGAGGCGCATCAGGAATGCCCCGCTGATACGTTTGCCGATATACATTGCCATCTCGCCGCACTTCCAGTTCACAAGTTTTTGATAGCGCGTTCACCACCGACACGCCGACCCCATGAAGCCCTCCGGATATTTTATAAGTGTCATTTGAAAATTTACCACCGGCATGCAGTTTGGTCATGGCGACTTCCGCTGCCGATACACCTTCCGTTTTGTGCATATCCACAGGGATTCCGCGCCCATTGTCGTCTACCACAATGGAGTTATCGATCCGAATTTTAACGGAAATGGTATCACAATACCCGGCTGCCGCCTCATCAATGCTGTTGTCGACAACTTCATACACCAGATGATGTAATCCGTCTTTACTGGTGGAACCTATGTACATGGCCGGTCTTTTCCGGACCGCCTCTAAACCTTCTAATACTTTAATACTATCCGCATCATACTTCCTGTTTGGCATAACTGTCTTTGTTTACTCCTTCATTCTGTTGTCTTTCAAGCGCCCTGGATAATCCCCGGGGAACTTCTCCACGGTATCACCGAATTTATTCTGAGGTTCTATATTTTTAAGGGCATGACAATACAAAGGTATTGATCTCCCTGAGCCGGCTTGACAATCGTCGGCTTCAGCCCAACCCCAACTTCCAGCAAAACACTATCCGATGAAACCACGGATACAGCATCAATGACATAATTAACATTAAATCCGACATCCATATCTTCTCCATCGAAAGAAATATCAATTTCTTCCGTGGCTTCTCCCACATCCAGATTCGTTGAATTGAGCGTCATTTTTCCGGCTGTAAATGAAATAATCACACCGCTGTAGCGCTCGGAAGAGACAACATTCATACGTCTTAAGGCATGCAGGAAAGATTCCTTATCCAATAAAACTGAAACGCCTTTTTCCACAGGAATGACTCTTTTGTAATCCGGATACTCCCCGTCAACCAGATTGACCTTCAAAATCGTATTTTCCGTTTTCACGACAAACATATTTTTATGTAAACCAACGCCAATAATTTCATTCACATCGATAATCTTTTTGATCTCCATGAGACCTTTTCTGGGAATAATGACGCCCTTTGTCATTTCCGGACAGGGATCGGCTGTCATCGCCTTGGCCACTGCGAGTCTGTGTCCGTCTGTGGCAACCATCCGCCAGATATACTCGGACCCGTCCACAACGGTTTCGAGTAAAACACCGTTGAGATTTCTACGGCTCTCATCCATCGCCATTGCGAAAGATGTCTTATTGATTAGATCCTTCAAGATTTGCCCCGGAATATTGTAAAAGATCAGATCTTGAACATCTGCTACGGAGGGAAAATCATCCGCCGGTAAACCGGGTATCTTGTAAACCGCTCTTTGACTGGTAACTTTTACGATATTATTGGCACTTTTTGTAAAATGAACCGTCTCTCCCTGTATCTCTCTAACCATTTCGTGAAGTTTTTTGGCCGCCAGAGTTATTTCCCCTTTTTCCGCGACTTCCGCATCATAATCGGAAATAAGGCTGATTTCCCGATCAGTGGCAATGATTTTCAGCTTATTGGAATCTGTTTTTAAAAGGACGTTATTTAAAATCGGCGTTGTCGTTTTCTTTTCAACAATGCCCAGCGTCTTTTGAATGCCATCGAGAAAGGTATTTCTGTTGATTTTAAATTCCATCCCGTCCTCCCTTGAATATAGTTCTTTTAGTTTTTTCTTTCTTATAAAGAATAAGTATTAGTAACCGTTTATTGTTGATATGTTTATGAGTCACTTTTAAGTTATATATTTTATGTATTTATATCTTATTAACGTGTGTATGACTCCGGGATGTTGTTGTTATGTCCTGTTAACAATCGCGTCCTCTATATCTTGAACAGTCTTTTTAAATTTAATATCCACATCAATTGCGTTGATAATTTTATTGTTCGCGTAAATGACGGTTGAGTGATCACGTCCGCCAATTTTTTGCCCGATATCCGGAAAAGAATATTTTGTCAGTTTTCTGGATAGATACATTGCGATCTGACGGGCCAGAACAATATTTTTGTTTTTATTTTGCGCTTTAATATCAGCGATTTTAACATTCATCTTTCCCGCGACGATCTTGATAATTTCTTCAATGGAGACATCTTCCTTGTTGTTGCTTTTAATGAGCTTCTTTAGAACCTCTTTTACGAGATCCATATCAATCTCACGACCGGTCAATGACGAATACGCGGATATTCTAACCAAATAACCTTCTAACTCGCGGATGTTGGACTCGACATGCGATGCGATATAATGAGCCACGTTCGACGGCAGGGAAGTCTTACTTTCCTGCATCTTTTTTTCAATAATGGCAATTTTCGTTTCAATTTCAGGTGGTTGAATATCAGCAATCAACCCCCACTCAAACCGGGATCGCAGTCTTCCTTCAAGATTGGGAATATCTTTTGGAAACTTATCACTTGTGACAACGATTTGTTTTCCGGAATCATGAAGCGTATTAAAGGTGTGAAAAAATTCTTCTTGTGTTCGCTCCTTGCCGGCAAGAAAATGTATATCATCAATCAGCAGGCATCCGATGTTACGATATTTTTCACGAAATTTCGGCATTCGGTCGTAACGGATGCAATTGATCATTTCATTCATAAATTCTTCAGCCGACACATACATCACATTCAATTCCGGATGACAGGCGGCGGTCATAAGGCCGATCGCATTTAGCAGGTGAGTTTTTCCCAGTCCCGATCCGCCGTAGATAAACAAGGGGTTGTAGGTTTTTGCAGGCTGCTTGCCGACCGCTATCGAGGCGGCATGCGCAAATTCGTTGCTTGGACCCACCACAAATCGGTCGAACGTGTAATTCGCGTTAAGAAATGAAAAACTCCTGCTTTTAACAACCGGTGTTTCAACAAAATCCTTTCGACCGTGAGGTTGGCCTTCTTTTTTGGAAACGACGGTTTTGTCTCTGTCTTTGTTTAAGACAAAATCAACATCCACCTCGATGCCGACAACTTGACGCAGGGAATTTTTAATCATCAAGACATAGTTTTCAATCAACCAGTCCCGGAAAAATTTATTGGGTACGGACAATTGAACACACTTTTCCTCCATGGCCAGAATTTTAACCGGCTTTATCCAAGTGTCATAATTTTGTTTGGACACTTTTTCCTGAATGATTTTTGTCGTTTTATCCCAAACAGATTCCACAATACAACCCTTTATAAACAGAATTATCAACACATGTTGATAAGTTGTTATCTTGACTACAGTTCGTCGAGAATGTAGCGCGTCAGACGATTAAGCTCGTCTAGAGATTGATAGGAAATTTCTATTGCGCCTTTTTGAGCTGTTCCTTTTATCTGAACGCGCGCCTGACATTTTGTGCTCAGAGATCGTTCCAGATCTGCAATATATCGATCTTTTGAATCTTTTTTAACGGCCGGCGCCGGATGGTCTTTCATTTTCCGGATGATTTTTTCCGTATCCCGCACATTGAGGTCTTTACTCAATATGATCTTAAGGACTGAAACCTGATCGTCTACGGAAGGCAGCGCTAAAAGCGCACGCGCATGACCGGCCGTGATCTTTTTTTCCACAAGCGCCTCTTTGGCCTGGGATGGCAATTTCAACAGGCGTAGAGTGTTGGCAATCGTGGAGCGGTCCTTGCCGACGCGCGTGGAGACTTCCTCCTGAGAAAGACGGAATTTTTCGATGAGCGTCACGTAGGCGTCCGCCTCTTCCAGAGGATTGAGCTCCTCGCGCTGAATATTTTCAATGAGCGATATTTCAGCCGCCTCAAGATCGGTGGCCTTTCGAATGACAATCGGGACATCCCGAAGGCCGGCCGCCTGGGCGGCGCGCCAGCGCCTTTCACCGGCGATGATTTCATAGCCTGTCTCAAGCCGTCGGACTACGATCGGCTGAATAATGCCGCTTTGCTTAACCGACGCGACGAGTTTTTTTTGCTCCCCATCGTTGAAGTGCTTCCGTGGCTGGTAGGGGTTTGGTTTTAACTCTTCGATTCCACAGGATGTTTTCGCGGATTTCCGATCCGGGTCGGTCGATTCAAGCAGATCTGGAAAAATAGCGCCGAGGCCTTTTCCCAGAGCGTTTTTTTGCGCCATTTATTGTCCTCCCCGAATAATTTCCTGCGCCAGTTCAATATAGGCTGTGGCCCCGCGCGACTTAACGTCGTAGAGAATCACCGGCATTCCGTGGCTCGGACTTTCAGAAAGACGCACATTCCGCGGAATCACGGTTTGAAAAACCTTGCTTCCCAAATGGGTACGGACATCTTCCGTAACACGATGTGCCAGAGAATTCCTGGAGTCGAACATGGTCAGTAAAATGCCGCCCAGAGACAAACCCGGATTTAAATTGGCTTTTACGAGCTTCACCGTATTGAGCAGGTAGCCTAACCCCTCCATGGCGTAATACTCGCACTGTAGTGGAACCACTAAAGAATTTGCCGCGACAAGAGCATTCACCGTCATAAAGCCCAGTGACGGTGGGCAGTCGATTACTATAAAGTCATAAGGTCTGTCCAGCGTTTTTAAAAGACTTTTAAGTCTGGTCTCTCGCTCCTCGAGATGGATAAATTCCACTTCCATACCGATCAGGTCCTGATTGGCGGGGACAATTTCAAGGAAATTCAAAGCCGTGGGGTAGATCACGGAGTTCAGGGATTCCTGGCCGATCATTGCATGATAGAGGTTTCTGTCTTTAACATTCGTTTTTTCCAGTCCCAGGCCACTTGTGGCATTACCTTGAGAGTCGCCGTCGATCAGCAGCGTTTTTTTCCCTACGGCAGCTAAACACGCGGACAAATTGATTGCCGTCGTTGTTTTTCCCACGCCGCCTTTCTGGTTCGCTATACATATGATTTTATTCATTATTTAATGAGCGTCTTCCGAAAAAGTCTTTTGGAAAAACTGATCATTCGACTAACACAAAAACGGTTTTTTTAGAAGGGTTTTTTCAGATTTCAGGCCCTGCGGCCAAGGATAATTTTGCGTGGGGCGCCCAGAAATAAATTATTGATATCATGTTGATTTATTTCATTAATTTTAAACTCTGTTTTTTGTTTTTCTGCAAGCTTAAGTTCTTCGGCGACGTTCGCGCCTTTCATGGCTATCAACAGGCCCCCCGGCGCAAGAAAATATGTGCTCATAGCCATAAGATCGGGCAGCTTAAAAGCCGCGCGTGAAATCACCACATCGAATTGCGCCCGCAGATTTGGATGATTGATGATTGCTTCAACCCGATCGTGAAGCACGGTAATATCCGTTCTGTCCAAAAGGCGGAGAATGTGTTTGAGGAAGGACACTTTTTTCCGGCTTGCCTCCAACAAGGTGAGTTGAAGTGAGGGCGAGGCGATGGCAAGCGGTATGCCGGGAAAACCCGCGCCGCAACCGATATCGATGACGCGCGCGTTGTAAGGTTGGATAAAAGGCATGGCGGTCAGGGAATCCAGAAAGTGACGGGACAGGATTTCGTCTTGCGTGCTTTCCGATATGAGATTGGTTTTGGCATTCCACAGACGCAATTCCCGCTCGTATTGCCTGAATCGATCAAGGTGATCTTTGTCGAGTCGAATGCCGAACGCCCGAGCCTCCTTTTGTAATCTATGCAAGTCTCCATCCATATTTGGGGCATAACAAAAATTGCCGGAGGCGGCAAATATTAAAAAGGGTTCATATCTAAAGTTTTGGGCGCCATTGGACGAAATAATTTTTAGCAAGAAGGAGTCCGTCTATGAACGACATAACAGCCGTCGCCTCGGCGCTAACAGCCATGAACCATTCCCGCATGCAGGAGTCCATTGCCATGAGCATTTTGAAAATGAATGCCCAGGCCGAGGCGGCAACAGCGGAGATGCTGCTGAAAAACGCCCGTGAGATTGCGGCGCTTGCCGATTCTTCGTCAGGTTCAATCATCGATATCTTTGTCTGAACTCCTCAAACGATTGACCGCCTGTTTCTAAAATATTTCCAACTCCCCAGGTTTAGCTTATCTTCCCCATAGTCAAGCGCATCCGTCTGTGCTAGACCTGCCGCACTAGAGCAGGAGGTGCTTTTTCATGTCGACAATAACGGCGGCGAAAAACATCAGTATCGTTTTATTTAAACCCAAATATGCGGGCAATGTCGGGTCCATTGCCCGGGCCGCCAAGAATATGGGCATAACGAAAATCATCGTGGTGGGTGCATCCGATCTTGATTACGATTCGATGCGCCAGCGCTCGACACACCTGGCCTTAGATATTGTTGACGGGATCAGATATTCCGAATCACTGGAGGAGGCGCTTGCGGACTTCAATTTCGTGGTCGGTACAACCGCCCGTCAGGGCAGAGGGCGCGGTCCTTTTGTTTCACCGTGCAGTGCCGCACACACGATTGCCGGCTTGGCCCCTAAAAACAAAGTTGCCCTGCTGTTCGGTCCTGAGGATACGGGATTGTCCAACGATGAAATCCGCTTGTGTCAAACGATTATAACCATTCCGACATCGGAGGCATTCCGGTCGCTCAACCTGTCTCACGCTGTGATGATTGTGTGCTATGAAATCTTTCTAGCGCTTTGTGAAAAATCGAAAACCGCTTCGACGGAACCGAAATGGGCGCGTCTTTCTGAAACGGAAGACATGTATCGGCAGCTCCAGGAAACCCTTTCCGCCATCGGTTTTCTGCGGCCGGACAACCCGGATTACTGGATGATGCACCTGCGGCGTTTCTTTGCGAGGTCCCGTCTTTTGTCCCGCGAGGTCAAGATTATTCGAGGGTTGTGCCGTCAGGTAACCTGGGCGATCGGACGCGGCGACAACAACAAAAAGACTTGACATGAAAAAGAATTTGCAGTTCAAGGCGTGGCAGGCGGACAGCCTTTTGTGACGGAACCGGATCTTGTTTCCGGTTCAATATGGGCTTTTCCTGGCAGGTCGATACAGAGGTTTCTAACCGATTTTCTAAACGGAGGACTTATTTCTATGAGGAAAATTTTTTCATTTACCGGTGCCAAAAAGATCGTTTTCGGCAACGGCTCGCTTGATTCTCTGGCAACGCATATCCGCGATCTCGGCGCCAAAAAGCCGCTAGTGGTCATAGACAAAAATCTGGCCAAAACCGGTCTTGCGGATAAAATTGCCGGCATCCTTGAAAACGAAGGTATCAAGTTTGCCGTCTATGACAAGATCGATCCGGAACCGCCCATCGAACTTGCCGATGAAGGCGCGGCCGTCGCCTCGAAGAATAAATGCGACATCATCGTCGGCATCGGCGGCGGCTCCGCCATGGATACGGCCAAGGCGATTTCCGTCATCGTGACGAACAAGGGCGGCGCAGCCGATTATCTTGGGCTCAATAAGGTTCCCAAACCCGGTCTGCCGAAAATCATGATTCCCACCACGGCCGGCACCGGCGCGGAAGTGACATTTACCGCCGTCTTTGTCCGTAAGAATCTCAAAAAGAAGGAAGGCATGAACAGTCCGCACCTGTATCCGGATCTCGCGCTTCTGGATCCGACACTGACGCTGACACTGCCCCCCGCGCCGACGGCGCAGACGGGACTCGACGCGCTGTGCCATGCGATTGAATCCTATACCTCGATTAACGCGTCGCCTCTGAGTGAAATGTTTTCGCTTGAGGCTATCGCGCTCATTGCCGAGAATCTTCGCACCTGCGTGCATGACGGCAAAAACATCGCGGCGCGTGAAAGGATGCTTTTGGGCAGCCTCTATGCAGGCATCGGCCTGGCCAACGCGGGCGTCACGGCTGTTCACTCCCTGTCCTATCCGCTGGGCGGCCAGTATGGCGTGGGGCACGGCCTGGCCAACACGCTTTTGCTGCCGGCGGTGATGGCCTTCAATTTACCCGGCGCTTTAGAAAAATTTGCGGACATTGCTGAGGCGATGGGGGAATGCATCGACGGCCTTTCAGCCAGGGAAGCGGCTTATCTGGCGGTGGATGCCGTGGAAGCCTTGATCGATGATTGCGGTGTCGACGCGTCGATTCGGGACTTCGGCGTGACGGAGGAAAATTTCGGGGCGCTGGCCGATGTGGCAATGACGGTTGCCCGGCCGCTGGAGAACAATCCCCGCAAGATGACCAAAGAAGACATGATCGCGATTTACGCGCAAGCTTACTAAGAAAGGAAGGATATCCCCATGGCAGGAGCAGAACTCATCGGGCAGGAAGAAATAAAAGAAGTGATGGATGTGCTGGAAACGGGCATCCTGATGCGTTACGGATTTGACAAGGAAAGAAAGGGTGTCTTCAAAGTTCGCCAGTTTGAAGAAGAATTCGCCGCTTACTGCGGCGTCAAACACGCGCTGGGCGTGACCTCCGGGTCGTCAGCGCTGAAAGTGGCGCTCACAGCCATGGATGTCGGCCCCGGAGACGAAGTGCTGGTTCCGGCTTTTACCTTTCTGGCCACCTATGAAGCGGTTTTGGAAGTGGGCGCGATTCCCGTGATGTGCGACATCGACGACACGCTGAATTTTGATCCGAACGAAATCGCAACGAAAATGACCAAATACACCAAAGCCGTCATCCCGGTGCATATGTGCGGCTCATCGGCAAAAATAGACAAGATTATAAAGATCGCCCGCAAAAATAAACTGATGGTGCTCGAAGACAACGCGCAAGGCTGCGGCGCGAGCTTCAAAGGCAAAAAGCTCGGCGGTCTGGGCGACATGGGGATTTTCAGTTTCGATTATTATAAAACGGTGACCACCGGCGAAGGCGGCATGGTGATTTCCAACAATAAGAAGTTGTATTTGCGGTCGGAGTGGTATTCCGATCACGGCCATGACCATAATCCCAAGGTCAGCCGCGCGCTTGAGGGCCGCACGATTCTGGGAGTCAACTACCGAATGAATGAACTGCAAGGCGCCTTGGGTTTGGCGCAGCTGCGCAAGCTCGACTACATCATCGCCGAGCAGAAGAAAAACAAGGCGATCATCAAAGACGCGCTCGCGGAGGTTCCCGGCGTAGGTTTCCGCACGCTGCCCGATCCGGAAGGTGATTCCGCCACGTTCCTCGCCTTTAACCTGCCGGAAGAAAAGACGGCCCTGAAATTCCAGAAACTGCTTGCACAAGGCGGTTTCGACACAACCTGTTACAAAAGCAATCTGTGGCATTATGTCCCCAATTGGGAACATTTCCTGGCTTTTTCCACGGCGAGTTCCAAAAAGTATCCCTTTAAGGATAAAGGTTACAAGGGCAAGGTGAAGTACTCCCGAAAGAGCATTCCGTTTGCCGAAGATATTTTAGGCCGCACGCTGGTGGCCGGCATTTCGGTCAAGATGAGCCGGGAGCGTCTGGATATGATCGCAAAGGCCATTTTAGACGCGTCTAAAAAATTGTAGAACCGTCAAAGCCAGTTTCCATACAAACCCGGCAAGGAAATGACCCCTTGCCGGGTTTTTTATTTTTCGGCGTCACAAACGGCCTTTTCCGAAGGGGGAAGACCGACGACGATTTTATTTCGGGAAGGTTTCCTTGACCTGCGTACTGGCGATAAAAGCCAGAAAAACGGACAAAAGGCAGAATTTGAAGACCGTGGAATAGGCATCAAGCGTATAGGGGCCGCCGTGGGGTCCGATCCGGTCGAGATACCACCCGATGAGCGGCTGGCCAAGCGCCGCGCCGGCGAAGGGGAAAATATTCAAAACTCCGGTGGCTGTTCCGGAGATTTGAATCGGGAAGGAATCTTTAATCGCCGAATAGCCCACGACAACCATGCTTGACAAAAAGAAACTCAAGAGGAAAAACCAAAGATACAAAAGAGGAAGCGAGAAGTGTCCTGTAGAAAACGCCATCGGGACAAACGTGACAAATGCGCCGATCTGGCTTACGATCAAAACTTTTTTCCGGGACCGCAAAACGCGATTGGACAGCCAGCTCATAAACGGTGATCCCACGATCAGGCCGACGGCCATCATGGACAGTACGCCGCCTGCCTGCGCGCGCGAAAGATGATACACCTGCATGAGAAAAGGTCCACCCCATAGGCCGTTGATGCTGAGCGATACAAGCGCTCCGAAGAAGCTGCAAAGCGCCGTCGGCCAGAAACGCCAGGATCTAACCACCAGCCAGATTCCGGCCAGCATGCTGATTTTGACTTTCGCGAAGGTTTCGTCCTCGCATCGGTTAAGCGGCTCGAAGCCGGCATGTTCCGGAAAGTCGCGGACGATGAGCCAGACCATCCCGGCGACAAAAAGCGTTCCAATGCCGATCAGAATCATGGCGCCCCGCCAGGTGATGGCGTCGCTCAAGAGCGCCAGCGGCGTGGATGCGGTAAAGGCGCCGACGCCGCCCAGCGACATGAGAAGACCGCTCATTTTAGAGAATTGTGTCGATTCAAACCAGTGCGTCAGAATTTTCAACGTGGGAATAAAAACCATGGCAACGCCCAGACCCACCAAAACGCGGGCGGTTATTGCCATGGCGATATTTTGAGAAAAACCCAGAAGAATGGATCCTGCGGCGCCGAAAACAAAAAAAAGGACAATGGATCGCCGTGGTCCCCAGGAATCGGACAAAAGCCCGGCAGGAATCTGCATCAAGCCGTAGGGATAAAAGTAAGCGGAGGCAAGAATTCCCATGAGCGCTCCGCTGGTCTTCAAATCGGTCATCATGTCAACGGCGACGACCGCCGGCGCCAGGCGATGAAAAAAAACAAGAATATAGGCGGTGCCCAGAATGACAAAAATCAGATAGCGGTATCGGTTAAAGCTCATGGTTTTTTCATACGGAAGATTCCGGATTCTTAAAAAAGCAAAGCAGCGCCGGGATAAGACGCCGCCATGCTCCGAGGAGTCGAGATCGTTTTTTTCGACCGGCCGGGTTTATTTCGTCAGTCTGAAAAAAAACGACTTTAATAGATTATCGCATGCCGCTATTCATCCGGATCGATCAGCATCAGTTTATCGCCGGTTTCGACGGATGATCCGGGCGAGACGAAGATTTCCGATATCTTGCCGTCGATTTCGGCCGTGACATTGGTCAGCATTTTCATGGCTTCAAGTACAATTAGAACATCACCTTTATTGACTTCGTCGCCCACGGCCGCCGGGACCTGATTGACGACGCCCTTGATCGAAGCGCGAATATCACCCGCCAGGGCCAGCGCGTCGATTTCTTTGTGTGAAAGTGTTTTTGCCTTGATCTTATCTCTTGCTTCGTCTTCAATCACGGTGAGAAACGGTTCAGGATGATAATCCACGCCCAGGATCGTCAAATGAGAACCGTCCTTCGTGCGTCGGTGCGGTCCGATTTCGATGGTATGATGCTTTCCGTAGGCATCGGGAAATTCGTACTTTTCACCAATGTTGAATCCGCCGCGCCGCAGCCAGACGTCAGGTGGAAGCACCCAGGTTTTACCGAATTTCTCTTCAAATTTGAAAAAACTCACCGCGTCGTTGGGGTGCTGGAGATATAAAACCAGCTCGTCATCGGTGGCTTTGCGTCCCAAAGCGTGTTCCAGCATCCTTTTTTCGATGTCCAGATCGACGTCTTCGATTTTTTGATATCCGGCATCCCGGCGGACGATTTTTTTCCAGTCCTTTCCGAAAACCGCCTCATAGATTTCCGGCGCGGGTTTGTAAAACGGGAATTTCCCGTAACGCTCCAGCATCAGATTTTTCAGATCGTCGCTGGCGTCCTTATAGCGTGCTCCCTTGGTCACGTTGTTGGCCGCCGTGGTCCATAAAATCTGCGATCCGGGAGTCACGCTCCAGAAATTACCCAGCTCAATCTGAACTTTGGGTAGTTCCTTTTGCAGAATTTCAGGCATCCGATCTAAAAAACCACCTTTGAGCGCCTGTTCGAAACTGGAACCGGTGGCGCCACCGGGCAGTTTGTGCGTCTGAACCGTCGGATCGAAACCGAAGAACTGGGATTCGAAATCACGATAATGTGGACGTTCATGACGCAGTTTATTGGAGGTTTCGATGACCGCTTCTTTCTCGAGGCCAATGGCCTCATAGCCGTAATCTTCGAGCGTGTTGACGGCTGTCAGCAGGGGCGGCGGGCCGTAAAAGCCGGTCAGGGCATGGTCGCTGGCGTCCACGATTTTTGCGCCGTTTTGGACGGCCGCGACAATCCGACCGATTTCATTGCCGTCGGTATTGTGACCGTGGTAGTGAATGAGCAGATCTGGATACTTCTGCAAAATCGCCCGCACGAGTTCGCCGATCCGTTTGGGAGATCCCAAACCGCCGTGATTTTTAATGGCCAGAAGAATGTCCGGTCCGGTGACATTCAGAATTTCTCCGACTTTTTTGACATAAAATTTATTGGTGTGTTCCGGTCCCGTAGAAAAACAGACGGCGGCTTCGAGAATGCGGCCGGCCTTTTTGACTTCCTCGTAAACCGGAATCATGTTGGGGATGTAGTTTAAAAAATCAAAAACCCGCCAGACATGCACATAACGGGCGAACGTCTCCACCGTTAGACGGATGACGTTTTCCGGGTACGGTCGATAGCCGAACAGGTTGACCCCGCGGCAAAGAGTCTGAAATAGAGTATCCGGCATAAAGCCGCTTAGAACTTCAAGCTTTTCGAGCGGGTTCATCTGCTTTCGCAGCATATCGACATGGACGGACGCGCCGCCGGTGATCTCCAGTGAAAAATAGCCTGCCGCGTTTCGTTCAGGGGCGACCAGAATCTGGGTGTGCGGCATGATCCGGTTTTTGAAGTCCGACTGGGAAAGGTCGCGCTCGGTATTGGTGAGGTAATAACCTTTCGTGCGGCGCATGGTGTCGAGTATGGATTTCACCCCGTCGCGCTCCAGCATCCGGGGTGTGATTCTTCCTTCGGGCAAACTCCTCATAGATGTTACTCTCCTTTATTGCAGTCGGCTGCGCCATCAATAGGCGTAAGGATTCATCTTTCGCGAATGGATTTCCGCGATCAATTTGGATAGTCTTGCAATTTCCCGTTCCGTTTCGGGGTAATCAAACAATTCCGGATGGATGTCGAGATAGTCCGTCGTAAAGCGGCCCTCACGGAAGTCCGTTTCGTCGCAAATGGCAAGATAAAAGGGAATCGTTGTTTTCGGTCCGACAATCAGAAAGTCTTTGAGCGCGCGTTTGAGCCGCTGAATCGTCTGATTCCAGGAATATCCCCGCACGGTCAGTTTGACGAGGAGCGAATCATAGTCGGTCGGAATTTTATAGCCCTGATAAACGATCCCGTCGAGACGGATTTCCGGGCCGCCCGGCGACTGATAAACTTCAACCCGTTTGCCCCCTTCCGGCATGAAGTTGTTTTTCGGGTCTTCCGCGTTGACGCGGACCTGGATGGCTTTTCCCACAAGGTGGACCCGTTCTTCGGGAATGCTGAGCTTGCCGCCTTCCGCCAGAAGCACCTGCTGTCGGATGATGTCGATGCCGGTAAGAATTTCCGTGACGGTATGTTCCACCTGAAGACGCGTGTTGACCTCCATGAACCAAAATTCATTGGTTTTCGGATCGACCAGAAACTCCACCGTACCCGCGTTGACATAACCTGCCTGACGCGCCGCGCGGACGGCGGTTGCGTGGATCGCGTCCAGGACCTCTTTGGGCAGATCCGCAGGCGCGATTTCGAGCAGTTTCTGGTGGCGGCGCTGGATGGAACAGTCCCGCGTGCCCAGGTGTAGAACCTGGCCGTAGGCGTCCGCCAGAATCTGCACTTCAATATGACGCGGCGACTCCACGCATTTTTCGATATAGATACTGTCATCTCCAAACGCCGCCGCCGCCTCGGAGCGCGCTTGCGGCAACTGGACTTTCAGCTCGGATTCGTTGATGATTTTACGGATTCCCCGCCCGCCCCCGCCTGCTGAGGCCTTAAGCATGATCGGATAGCCGTTTAAGCGGCCGAAGCTCAGAGCTTCCTGCATGCCTTTTTCGCCGGCCAGAAGCGTTTCGGTTCCCGGCACGAAGGGAATGTCCGCCTGCTTCATGATATCGCGGGCGACAACTTTATTGCCGAGATTCCGGATCACATCCGGCGGCGGGCCAATGAATATAATGCCGGCCTCACGGCACGCGGTGGCCAGATCCGGATTTTCCGACAAGAAACCGTACCCGGGATGGATAGCGTCGGCGCCGGATTTTTTAGCCGCCCAGATGATTTTATCAATATTGAGGTAATCCTTGCGGGGTCCGTCTCCGATGAGGATGGCCTGATCGGCAAAACGCAGAAAATAGGCCTCGCTGTCGGGTTTTTCATAGACGGCAACGGTTTCGAGACCCATTTCTTTTACGGTCCGGATGATCCGCAGGGCGATTTCGCCGCGGTTGGCCACTAGAATTTTTTTAATTTTTTCCACAAATACCCTTCCTTACAATTTTTCGGTCAAACGGTGACCGCTGTAAAACGAACCCACAACGGCATTGGACAATCATAATGGATATGCGATGGTTGTCAAGAGGAGAGTCTCAGTCGTTTTGTTTCAGCCCGCAAATACGTCTTGCAAAATTCCGCGAACATCGTCCAGCCGGAAGGGTTTCCCTAAAACAGCCGCAAATCCCCGTTCGATAAAAGCGCGCGTTCTGGACGAATCAGCATCCGACACGATGGCGATAATTTTTGCATCCGGATCGACGCTTTTAAGCTTCGGCAGCGCCGCCTCTCCGCCCAACCCCTGTTTGACAGACAGCTCCAAAAGCGCGGCATCGAAGGCCGATCCGTTTTCGATGGCATCGCGGTAAAGCCGGATGGCCTGTTGCCCCTCGGTTGCATCCGTCGTCTCATAACCGAGTTGTTCGGCGTAGAGTCTGAGAATTTTGCGGACGTCCTCGTCGTCGTCCATGATCAGAAGGTGTTTTTTCTTTGGAGGCGGCGCTTGCAAAACGTGCGGAAGCTCGGCGTCGGGCTGGGCTGGAAGATAGACCATAAACCGGGCGCCGCGTCCCTGTTCCGACTCGACGGTAATATAGCCGCCGTGTTGAATCAAAACGGCATGGCAGACAGAAAGTCCCAGCCCCAGGCCTTCATGATTGTCCGAGTCCTTTGTGGAAAAGAAGGGGTCGAAGATTTTCAGAAGGTTGTCTCGGGAGATGCCCGATCCAGTGTCGGCAAACGTCAGTTTGATATAGGGGCCTTCGGAAAGCGGCAATCCGGCGTCTTCCCGAAGGTCCACATTTTCAGCGGCAACGGTCAGGGTTCCTCCGTCAGGCATCGCTTCTTCCGCGTTGGCTGCCAGGTGTCGGAGGCACTGCCGGATTCGGTTTTCATCCGCTGCAACCGGCCACAGATCGGGGGGAATATCCATAGTGACCTGCACAGAGGGGGTTTTGATCGAAGCCGCGACGGTGTCGGCAATCAGCCTGTCGATCCTTTGCATTGACAGTTTCAGTTCGTCCGTCTGGGAGAACTGCAAAAGCCTGCCGGTAATCGCACGGGTTTTCTCCACGGTATCCTGAGCCTGACGCAAGGACTGCCGGATGACGGAATGATCCGGCACGTCGAGAAGCGCGACGTCGATGTATCCCTGCACGATCGTCATCAGATTGTTGAAGTCGCGGGCGATGCCACCGGCCAGCATTCCAAGCGCGCCCGGTCCTTCCGATTGTTTCATGGCGCTTTCCATGCGGAGCCGGTCTGTCACATCGGCAATCATGCAGCAGACCATCTTTTTTTCGCGGGTTTCCATAGGGCCGCTTAAGACTTCGACATCCCGGATGGACCCGTCGGCAAGACGGTGCTTAAAGACCGCAGGCGAGGCCTTTCCGGCGATGGCCCGGCGAATTTCGGCCATGGTTTCCGCCGCCGTCAGGATGTTGATGTCGGACATTTTTTTTCCGACGAGGTCGCTTCTCTTCCATCCGTAAAACGTGCAGGCCGCAGGTGTGGCTTCCGCGATCACACCCCGATCCGGGTCCACAAGCAACATGGGCGCGGGGTGATTTTCGAAAAAGCCCGCCAGGCGCTTTTCTTCCTGGGCCAAAGCGGCAGCCAGCATCTGTTTGCCCTCTTCAAGGGCCGTTCCTGCGTTTTTCCGATCAGTAATATCCGTTGCGTAAATCAAGATTTGAGCAATTCTGCCGTCCGTCTCGGTTACGGGATGGACGGTCATCGACAGAGATCTGCCCGCGAGCGTTTCCTCAAAGCGGACGGGCTTGCCGGTTTTTTGAACATCCTGGAAAATTTTTCGGTGTTTTTCCACAAGCGCGTGCGGCAGCAAATGGAAATAAAGTCTTTTTTGCAGGAGGGTGTCCGAATTCGTTCCCAGATAGCGGGCGGCCGTTTCGTTGGCGGCAAGCGTTTTTCCTTCCGTATCCATCAGGATCAGTGCGTCAGCGGAAGCACTCATCATGGCGCGCAGGCGGGCCTCGCTGTTTTTCAGTTTCTTTTCATAGGCCGCCGCTTTTTCCTCGCAGGCGAATGTTGAAGCCTCCGCTTCTTTGTGGTCGGTAATGTCGCGGGACACGCCCAAAAGCTCGACCACCGATCCTTTCACATCACGGATGGCCGTCACACGGGATTCCATCCAAGCAGTCGAGCCGTCCTTTCGGCGAAATTCCAGCGTCATGATGCGGGAACGTCCCGGATCCGCGCCGCCTGTGCGCTCAATAGCGACTTCTTCAGTGATAAGATCTTTGGCTGCCTTGAAAGAGCCGGGTGTCAGAATGTCTTCAAGGCCGTGGCGCATCGTTTCAGTCGCCGTGAATCCCCTGAGCCTTTCGACAGACGGGCTGACATAAGTCAGTTTTAAGCTCGTATCGAGCGTCCAGACGACATCGTTGATACTGTCGGCAAGCAGGGCGCACAGCCTTTCGCTTTCCTCAAGACGATCGTCTTGGTGCTTTTGATCGGTGATGTCGCGGTTGTGAGAGATGACACCGGCAAACTCCCCGTCGTCTTTGTGTACGGCCCGGCAGACATGATTGATCCAGCGTGTCTGGCCATCTTTGCGCACAATGCGAAATTCTTCTTCTCCCGTGGATTTGGTGCGGTGGGCCAGGCGTCTGTGTTCATCGAAAAGCGATCGGTCGTAGGAATGGATGATTTTAAACAAAAGCGATTTGTCTTTGAAGAATTCGTCCGCGGAATAACCCGTAATCTGGCGACACGAGGGCGAGACGTAGATTAATTTGTCGTCGGCATCGAGCCAGAAAACCCACGTTGGTGTGTTTTCTGCGATCAGACGATAGTTTTGTTCGCTTGCTGTAAGCGGTTCATTCACCCTGCGACACTCGGAGACGAGGTCTTCAAGGTCACTGATTTGTCTCTTGAGGGTTTTTATTTCATCGGCTCTGCTTCTGTCCATTGGCGGCCTTTCGTGAAAAAAAATGAACTCTGGGACTCCTTTATATGACCCAAATCAACATCCATCCGTGTCCTGCGTCACAACTTCCACCATAATGTAAATATTTTCGGCATTTTTTGCAATAAAGTTTAATTTTGGCTCGACGTTCTAAAAAAAGGCGGAGCCTAACGTGCCCGAAATTGTGATTTGCGGCACATAAATAAGGATCGTCCGTAAGATGAATTGATTATTTCTTCCAAATATTCTATCTTGAAGCCCGATTGAGGCGAGTATTTGAGATGAAACCGGCGAATGATCCTTTCAAAACGAGTGACCCAACGATGAGTGAAAACGGAAAAAACATAAATGATCTCAATTGGAAAGCCAAGGTCATCCAGACGGATGCGTTGCTGGACAAACTTCGGCCCGGACAAAAAATTTTCGTAACCAGCGGTGTCGCCACGCCGGGGAAAACGCTTGCGGCCATCGCCCACTCGGAAGCGCGCAATATCCGTGATCTGGAAATTATCCAGCTGATCACACTGGGCGATTATCTGTCCCATAGCAATGCAAGACAGTATCGCCTGAAAACCTTTAACATCGGCGAGAGCATCAGCAAGGAAGTAGCGGAAGGCAGAGTTGATTTCATTCCCGCAAACCTGATGGAACTTCCTTACATTTTTTTGAGCGGCGCGGTGGGGGTGGATATCGCCGTCATTCAGGCCTCCGTTCCGGACGACAAGGGATTTCTATCTCTAGGGGTATCGGTGGATGTCGCCAACATCGTCATCAAACAGGCACAGATGGTGATTGCCGAAATCAATCCGAACATGCCGGTGACCCGCGGCGAGACAGCCGTTCACATCAGCAGTTTTGACCACTTCATCGAAAGCGACTTGCCCCTTCTGGAACGCGAAAACAAGCCGTACAACGACACGACGGACCGCATCGGCTGGAATATCGCCAACCTCATTGAAGACGGCGCAACCATCGCGCTGCATGTCGGGAAAGTCTTCAGCGCCGTCGCGTCTCATTTGAAAACCAAAAAGAACCTGGGAATTCTCACCCACGTCGTTTCCGACTGGGCGATTGATCTGATTGAATCCGGCGTTGTCCCTCTGGACCGCAGCCGCTACTCAGGGGGGCTCGTCACCGCAAGCTACTGCTATGGAACCCGAACGCTTTATGACTATGTGAACCGCAATCCCATTTTCGAGTTTTATCCCATCGCGCGACTGAGCAATCCTTTTGTCGCACGGCGCATCCAGAATCTCGTCGGCATCATGAACGTTAAAAAAATTGACATCTCCGGCGAATCGGTGATTTTTCATTCCGGCGACAATCTGCTCACCGGCTATGAAAGTAAACTCAATTTCGCCATCGCCGCCACCATTTCCAAAAAGGGAAAAGCCATCGTCGCGCTCAACTCCGTCGATAAACAGGGAAAAAGCAACATCGTCATCCGGCACGACTGCGACACGGACAATCCTCACAGCACGTTGGGCGTGGTCAAGTATATCGTTACCGAGTACGGCGTGGCCAATCTCTTCGGCAAGTCTATCCGCGAACGGGCGCTGGCAATGATTGATATTGCGCATCCGGATCACCGCGAGAATCTCCTGGCTCAAGCCAAGGCGCTGAACTATCTTTATGCCGACCAGATCTACATTGCCCATCACGCGGCCAATTATCCGGCGGAACTCGAGACGCGAAAAACGCTCCGGGACGGGTTGGAACTCAAGGTCCGGCCGATCAAACCCTCCGATGAGGACATGATGCGGCGGCTGTTTTACAACTTTTCGGATGAGTCGAAATATTTCCGGTATTTCGCCTCCAAGCCCGTCATGCCTCACAAAGAGATGCAAAAATACGTCAGCATCGACTACCAGGACATTTTCTCCGTGGTGGCCATTGCAGAGAAGGGCCGCAATGAACGAATCATTTCCGAGGCCCGGTATGCCTACGACAAGCGCACGGATTCCTATGAAATCGCCTTCATTGTGGATGAAGAATTTCAGGGCAAAGGCATCGCCACCTTCATGTGCGATTATCTCATCAGAATCGCGCGCGATCGGGGGCTTGCCCGATTTGTCGCCTTCGTGCTGCCACGCAACGAAGCCATGCTGAAAGTCTTCGACAAATGCGCGGTCAAGCCGATCCGGTCCTTTGAAGAAAACGCCTACGTGTTACGATTCGATCTGTTGTCGGCACAAGACTGATCTTTTGCCTTATGCAATGACGATCCTGCCGGGTGTGGTGTTGTCCGGCAACTGAGTAACACGAATTATTCCAATCTATTTTAAACTATTTTCCGCTTCCGTCCGATAACCCAGTAGACGTTTCTTGCGATACTTTTACCAAAATGATGAGGAGATGGCGCGCTATGTCCCCGAAAGAAAAGTTGCCTCAAAAGAGCACGCGCGGAAGTAGGTCCGCGAAAAAATCACCGGTTGCAGCTGGAGCAAAAATGAAAGCGCCTTTGCGGCCGGCACAGAAAACAGCAGGAAGACCCAAACCGGTGAAAACTGTGCAGCCGGAAAAAGACACGATGCGCTCGCGGCAAGCCGATAAAGCTATCCGTCTGCGGGAAGGCAATTACCTGGCGATTGTGGAGGAAACCAATCTCGACTACGGCGAGCTTGATCTCAATGGCCATTTTACGTTTGTCAATGAAGCGGGGGCAAAGAGCATCGGTTACAAACCGCAGGACATGATCGGAAAAAAATACAGGGAGTTTATGGACGAAAAGGCCGCCAAAAAACTCCATCGCACCTACAGCACTCTTTATAAAACCGGAAAGCCTCTAAGACGGATGGAAATCGAGTTTCGGCATAAAAATGGAACCCGCCGCATCAAGGAGATGTCAGCCGCCCTGATCCGGGATGCCAAAGACAAGCCTTTGGGATTTCAAAGCCTTTCGATGGATATCACCTCGAGGAAACATCTGGAGGAATCCCTCCGGAAAAGCGAGGAACGATACCGTTCAATTCTGGAAGCCGTAGAAGAAGGTTACGGCGAAATCGATGTGGACGGGAAAATTCTTTTTGTCAATCACGCGGCGGCCAAAACCATCGGCTATACGCCGGAAGAATTGATTGGAAAAGACATCCGCGATCTCCTGGACAAAGAGGACGTTTTGAAAATGGAGACTTTCTATCAAAGTTTTCTTGAAACCGATGAGCACACCCGGGGGGGGCAGATCGAGATGATTTCAAAGTCCGGTCTGAAGCGGTTTATCGAATTTTC
>CAYUDM010000008.1:0-76802 GCA_964443625.1 uncultured Smithella sp.
CGCCCATAGATTTGACAGTTCTTTTTTCAGCATCTCATTCATCTATTGTCTTTCCATTGCCATCCAAACAGCCGCCACCATGCGGGCGTCGGCTAGCGCGCGGTGCCTTTGGGCATCCGGCGGCACCGGCCCGACCAGACGGCGATAAAGAGTTTCAAGTTTATGATTCGGCAGGCGCGGGTATCGCCTGCGGCTTATTTTCAGGGTGCAAATGCTTGGGTTTTGAAGGCGGAGATTTAAACGGCTAAATTCCGACCGCAGAAAGCCTATATCAAAATCGGCGTTATGCGCAATCAGTAAACTGTCGGAAATGAATTCTTTAAATGCCGGATAGATTTGTTCCGGCGTCGGCTGTCCGGCAAGTACGTCATTGGTGATGCCGTGGATTTTGGAGATATGCCGGGGGATGGCGACATCCACATAAATGAGGCTTTGGTATTCGGACACAGCTTGATTATTTTCCATAACTACTGCGCCTACCTCTATGATTCTATGGCCTTTCCGATGATCTAAACCGGTTGTTTCGACATCAATAAAAACCAAACGATTCATCTTCTGTGTACCATCCCAGGCGCTCTGTACAGGATCTGAAGACCCGCACTACGCACAAAATTCATCGCATACATACTTGTTCGGGCATGCCACCTCCGTCACCTCATGATATGCCTGCCCTCTTCAAGCCGCCTTTTCATTTCACCTGCATGCTGATGCGCACAGCAAGCCGCTCCCAGGGTTGTGCCGCCTCGTTTTTCCACAAGACGTGTGCGGTAAGCGGAATGTTCTGATCAATCAGTCCGGCAATGACAGCGTTGTCGCTTCGTGGAACGTAACCCAGCTTCACACCGGCTGCGAATACTGCGATGGCCCTTTCATCGTATGGATTTTGTGGTTCGCGGCTCAATGTCAAAGGCGTATCATTCTTCAAAAGATTCCAGATTTGATCCCCTTGGTGATATTGCCACCCGGCAATCATCGCATCTAATAAAACAATATCGCGATGCAAAGTTACAGGCTCTGCTGGCTGTGCCGCTTGCCCACTACGCCCTAAAAAAAGAAGGGGAATTGCCGCAATACCCTGAATAAATTTTCTCCGATCCATAAACTCGCCTCTTTTGCCGGTCATTTTATCAGGAATGCACGGACATCCGGTGTCCTACGAGAAAGAATATTTTCCGTCTTCGGCACGGTTAGATCCGGCATTCGCCGGACTGAAGAACCGCTTCCTTCGTTTGTTGGAACGGGCGCGGCCGGACTTACGCGCCCCGCCAGCGGAGGAAATATACCTCACGCCTTGAACCTTGCGCCTTGATCCTTTTTCCTTGCCCCTATTCTAATCCCCTTCCACCCCCAAAATTTGTCCCAGCAGAAAATAATTATTCAATTCGCGCCGCAGCACTTTTTGTATTTTCTGCCGCTGCCGCAAGGGCACGGGTCATTGCGGCCGACCTTTTGTTCACGTCTTGCGGGCTCTGCATGCGAATCTTGAACACGACCGGAATGCATTTGCTTGTGCAGCATCTCGCCGTGGCGCTGCAAGGTCTCCACGGATGCGGGAAGCAGTCCAAATAACAGTATTTTCAATTCATCTTCGCTCTTGGGTTCGGCGCCGGGCATCGTCTCGAAGAGCTCGCTTCTTTCCTCCGGGAACGCCACCGCATTCACGATGGCAAAGGCATCCATCACATCGCACATGTACTCCGAGGCATCTTCTTCAGACTGTCCCTCCGCCACTCCCCAGTGCTGCGGCCTGAAAATTAAGGCATTGAACAGCCCATAGGCCCAATCTTCCAGTTCCGGAAACCAGTCACGCGATATATTCTTGTAGTCAAAGGGGAAATGAAGCGTTTTATTCATCGATGCGGACATGAAGCGGTTGTAGATTTCCATCAGGTAGACAAGGCTTTTCTGCGCGTCTTTTTCATCGTCAAACATCGGCCCGTCGCCTCCGAAGACCACCGGAAACCATTGACTGGGCATGATCGGATCCGGCGTAATCGCAAGGCCGAAAAAAAATCCATGCAGCTCAACGGAATTGAAACTTTCATTGGGATCGGCCGCTTTGCGCAGAATCGTTTCTAGTTTTTGTACTTCTTTCTTTGTAAACATCTCCATACGCTCACCTGTACACTTTTTTCATTTTTTCGATTTCTTTTTTCAATTCGTCGCGCAGAGCTTTGGGCGATAGCACTTCCACCTGGGCGCCGTAGCGCAGGATCTCGCGCTTGATCTCCCGAAAATCGGCCACGGGAACGGTCAGGTTCAGCGTGCCATCTTTTGCGACAACCGCTTTCTGCAAGGGATGCCAGCTTTGTTCGGCGATCCACGGGGCGATGTCTTTGGCGAAACGCAGCCGGACACTCCGGGTGCTCTCCCCATGGAAGATGCCGTAGTTTTGCCGGATGAAGTCTTTGACGGACGCGGATGATTTACACGATTCAATCCGCGCGTTGCAGGCCACAACGGATGAGATGCGCGACAAGACAAAATCCCGCAGTTCGTTTTTGATATTGCAATGGGCAATGATGTGCCAGGTGCCCATGTAGTTAAGCAGATGCAGGGGAAGAATGTCGCGCGCGGTGGTTTGGCCGGTGTGCGGCGAGCGGTATTCAATCTTTACGGGTTTCGCTCGCAGCAGGGCTTCAAGCAACCGGTGAAATATCTTTTCTCCGGTTCTTGCGTAGGCGATATTTTTGACGGAGATTTTGTTGTGAAGCTCATCAATGCTGTACTTGGCGGGGGCGTGATTGGCAATAACCCGGTTGAGCAGTTTTTTGGGCGATGTCGTCAGGTCGCTGTCCGGCACGGAGGCGGCCAGTCGGTAGGAAAGGACCAGCGAAATGAGTTCATCCTCATGCAGCCAAAGGCCGGGAAGTTCCCAGGTATGGTCTTCATAGCCATACCCGCGCATGGCGGGAACGTAACGCAACGGGGCTTTCAAGCGGTCGCGCAGGAATTCGATGTTGCGCTGGGCCGTTTTGGGGGTAATTTCAAAACGGGCGGCAAGCAACCGGGCGTTGGGGTGTTTGTTTTGTTTGATTTCGTCGTGAAACCACAGGTAGCGCTCAAGGATGATGCCTGATGTCATATTCCCTCCATGAAGGACATCAAGATTTCAAGGACCGGTGCTGCAAAATGTTTGCATTATAGCGGCGGATGCCCGGAAATCAAAGACTTTTCAAGGATCGATTTTCCTCAAGACGCATGATGGATCAAAGGCGTTTGCAAAACAATGCATTTCTTAAAAACGAAAGATAAACCAGAACAAAAGCGGTGGCCGCAAACGGCAGCAGGACAAGAGCCGACGGGCGCATGCGTGTCGCCCCACGAAGTCTGCGTGGGAAAATCCTTTGAAGCGTCGAAAACCTTGATGCAGGCTAGCGCGTCGTCTGCGCGGCGAGAAAGGTTTTGGCCTCGTCGGTAAGAAAGGTCCACAGGCCCAGAGCTTTGATGGTTTCAACTTCGGGAATGCCGTTTTCATTCCAGCCGCGCTCTTCGTAGTAGGCCTGAAGAAGTTTTTCCAGCTCTTGCCGGCGAAAGCGCATGAGCGCTTCGCGTTTTTCGCCCACGGGCATCTTTTCAATTTCGTCTTCGGACTTTTCCATAAACGAAGCAAGCTGCCGGTCGTTGAAATCGCGCTCCAGCTCGTAGAGCGCGTCTTCCGTGGGACCCACGGCGCGATCGGGAATCCGGTCGTTCAGGGCGGTCGCCGCGCCGAAATGCAGGGCGTTCATCACGCGCTGAAGATTGATGTCGCGGTCGGTGTGCTCGAAAATTTCCTGCCAGGTGAAGTCGGCACCCAGCATGCCGTTGTAAAAATCGGCATAGAGTTCCTGCGTGGCGGGGTTGATGTAAATATCGCCTTCGCGCTTGAGAGACTCGGGATTGAACACATCCACCCAGGGCAGTTTGCAAAGACCCAGGTTGTCGTTGCCCAGCCGTACGCGCGGATAGGCAACCAGCGCGCGGGCCTTGTCTTCAAAAGTAGGGAAGGCGCCCAGCAGATCGACTTTAACGAGCCAGGCGGCGGCGTGATGCGCGCCGATGTCGCTGGCCGCCGCGTAGGAGGCTTGCATGGAAAGCGATCGGTGCGTCCGGTAAAGAGAAAACGGCAGCCCCTTGGTCTGCATGGCAAATTGCCGCAATGCGTCGGTCGGATCGGGCCTTCCGGTGCGGTTCGACCAGGTTTTGGCCACCCAGTCCGAAAGTGCGGTCATGCCTTGTCCCGCCGTGCGGGCAAGCGGCGTAAGGCCGTGCGCCAGATCGTGCAGGAAGGCGAGCGCGGCCTGAGCGTCGCCCCAAACCAGTTCAAATCCTTCAGTGTCGTCTTGGATCAGATAGCCGCGCTGGAAGCATTCCATGATGAACGCCATCAGCACGGCCGTGGTGATGGTGTCGATGCCGTAATTGTCGCAGTGCCAGTTGGCTTCCATGATGAATTCGGGGTTCCAGATGCCCAGGTTCGAGCCGAAACCGGCGGCGGTTTCGTATTCCGGGCCGTCCACCCAGACCTTGCGGCCCGCGCCGTCGCCCGTGGTCAGCGTCACCCAGCCGCCTTTGGTACAGCGCAGGTTACAGCCGGGGAAGCAGCCGTCCATGCCCTTGTGTTCGAAAAGACGCTCGGCGTAAGTTTTGCCGCAAATCTTTTCGGCTTCGGGATGCGAACCCATCTGAAAATTGTGCACAGGCAGGGATTGATAGTCGGACTTGTTCATAAACGATACGACGCCCGCCGACCCTTTCAGGTGCATCTGAAGCGCCTGCGGATCAATGTCTTTAATCACGCGGTGCAATTTGTGGCCGGCCTGCTTGGCCTTCTCCCAATCCGTCGCCCCGAAGGGATTGTCGCCGGAGGGGAAATCGGCCAAAACAACGATGGCCGTAATGTTTTTGTGCCGCATGATGGAGCCCAAACCGGTGCGTCCGGCCTGCTTGGTGCGGAAAAGTCCCTTTCCGGATTCCGTGGGTTTGGTAGCATCGTAATAGTGGCTGTTGATGCAGCCGTAAAGGGTATGGGCCGCGCCTGCGCCCGTTGTCAAAAACGCGATGGATTTTTTTTCATAGCCTTCGCCGGTAAAGCGCGCGATCAGTGCCGCTTCGAGATCGAAAACGTCCTTGGCGCGGGGCGGATCGGCCAGATAGACTTCTTTTTTGAACCCGTCGATGACAATCATGGTCTCATCACCGGCGATGCCGGTGATGTCAAGCACGTCGAACCCCGCGTATTTCAAATAGGCGCCGAAGTAGCCGCCGAAATTCGACACGCCGGGAATGCCGGTGAGCGGAGAGAGAGACACGGCCATGGATTTGCCCGATCCGGGAAACTGGGGAATGCCGCACAGCGGCCCCGGCGAAAAGATCAGCGGGTTTTCCGGATCGAAGGGTTTGGTTCGTGTCGAAATTTTCTGATGGAGCAGGTAAAGCCCCAGCGCCCGGCCTCCGACAAAGAAGTCGCGCGGCGCCGGATCGAGCGCCGCGACGTTCATTTGCCTCGAATCGAGGTCAACGGACAGGGTCTGATGGTTATATCCGCGCAAAAGAGCGTTTTTCGTATATTTCATGCATCATCCTTAAAAAATATGTCCGGGCACGTTAAAGCAAACAGCGCTGAAAATCAATGGGAATTCGCCTTATCTGCGCCATTGTAAGCCGTTTTAAAATGTGCTATCAGGGCCATACTAAGACACTAAGACGCATAGGCAACCCGGATCAACCCGAATTGAACACCCGACGCATCCCCGACCGGCGCCGCCGTAAAGACCCGATCCGGATGGAAGCGGCAAACATGGAGACGCCCCCTTGAATATTCAAAAAATTCTCGAACACTTCGACATTCGACCGCTTCTGACGGCGCGCAACGGCCTGTTTATGCTTTTTGCGGCCATTGCCTTCATTTTGGCCTACACGCCGATCACGGCGCTTCGGGCGTCAGGCAGAAGCGAATATTATTCGCACATTCCGCTCATCCCCCTGGTGAGTCTCTATCTTTTGTACCTCAAACGAAAAGAAATCACGGACTGCGCGGCCTATGCCCTCCGCCTGGGCATTGCGGTTGTGGTCGTCGCTTTGGCGCTTTTTGTCTCAGGAAAACTCTGGGCAACCGGGCTGGATCAAAACAACTATTCCTCGCTGATCGCTTTTTCGTTGTTTCTTTTCGTTCATGGCGGCTTTCTTTTAACTTATGGGTTTGCGGCCTATCGCAAGGCCCTTTTCCCTTTGTGGTTTCTGCTGTTTATGATTCCCATTCCGACGGCGGCAATGGACGGCATCATTTACCTGCTTCAGGTCGGGTCAACGGAATTCACCAATCTGCTGTTTACGATTTCCGGCGTTCCTTTCATCCGCGACGGGTTTGTTTTCCATCTGCCCAACGTCAGTGTTGAAGTCGCCAAGCAATGCAGCGGCATCCGTTCGGGTCTTGCGCTTTTCATCACGGCCCTTCTGGCCGGACACCTTTTTTTGAAAACCTGGTGGAAGGTCGCCCTTCTGGCCGCGGTCGCCATAGTCATCGCCATGTTCAAAAACGGCATCCGGATCATCACCCTGTCGCTTCTGGGCAACTATGTCGATGTGCGGATTCTGGAAAGTTCGCTGCACCGCGAGGGGGGAATTCCTTTTTTTATTGTAGCGCTGCTGCTTCTGGCGCCGGTGCTTTTTTTCTTACGGAAGACGGAAAAAAAGTAGAAAATCTCAACACCCTATTTCTGGTTTAACAGACGATGAACTACAACGGGATTTTTGCATACGCCGTCGCTCTCGTTACAGTCGCTGTCGTGGCGGTCGCCCTGTACCGGGGCCGCAAGTCATTGGTGCAGGGGGTTTTCGCTCTGGGGCTTTTTTTATTCGCCCTGGAAGCTGCGCTTACCGGGTATGTCTATTTTTCCGCAACCCTCGACGACTTTTTGTTGCGTCAGAAAATCCGTTTCATCGTCTCATCGCTCGTGCCGTCGGTCTGGCTTTTGTTCAGCGTGAGCTTCGCCCGCACCAATTATCTTGAACAGATTTCGAAATGGAAATGGGTGCTGGGACTTTCCGTGGTCGCGCCGCTTGCCCTGACAACGGTTTTTTCCGATTCGTTTATCGCCCTGGTTCTTTCACCCCAGAACGCCTCGACCCTGTTTATCCGCATCGGCTGGGCGGGATTCGCCTGGCACATGGTCTGGATGCTGGTTTCGATCGGCATTTTAATGAATCTGGAAAGAACGTTTCGTCATTCAACGGGACACGCCCGCTGGCAGACTAAATTCATCTTCATCGGCGCGGCGGGCATTTTCGGCATCCGTCTTTTTACGCAAAGCCAGACGGTTCTTTTCTCCGGCGTGGACACCAGCCTTTTCGTCGTCAACCTGGGCGCGCTTTTGGTGGCCGACCTGTTTATCCTGCGCGCGTTGTTCCGCGGACGCCCCATGAGCGTGGGCGTCCAACTGTCCCACCAGTTTCTCTATACATCCTTTACCATCCTGATCGTCGGCGCCTACTTCATCGCGCTGGGCGTGATCGCCTGGATCTCCATCCGCTTTGAATGGCTGCGCAATATCAATCTGATCATCTTCCTGATCTTTCTGACCATCATCGGCCTGGCGGCCGTTTTGCTCTCGGATAGGCTGCGCATGAAAAGAAAGCGTTTCATCAGCCGTCATCTGAAGCGCCCGTACTACGATTACCAGAAAATCTGGGAAAACTTCACCGAACGCACCACCTCGGTCACGAATACCGGAGATCTTTGCCGCATTATCGTCACCATGGTTTCCGAAACGATGGAAATCCTCTCGGTGAGCATCTGGCTGACCGACGAAAAGCTCGAACGGTTGACCTTCGGCGCGTCCACCGTCTTTACCGCAAAACAAGTCGATGAACTCAACCTCTTTAAAGACGGCGGCACCGATTTGATCCGGGCCATGGCGGATCAGAATCTGCCGGTCGATCTCAAAGGCCGGGAAGACGACTGGGCCGCGGATTTGATGAGCACCTACGACGTGGAAACCCGCGAATCGCGCATCCGCTACTGCGTGCCGCTTGTCGCGGCGGGCCAGCTCATCGGCGTCATGACGCTGGGCGACAAGGTCTTCTACGAGGCGCTGACGTTTGAAGAAACGGAACTCATCAAGACCATTTCCGATCAGGCGGCTGTAAATCTTCTGCATCTTCGCCTGTCGGAAAAACTGCGCCAGACCAGGGAACTGGAAGCGTTTCAAACCATGTCGGCCTTTTTCATGCACGATCTGAAAAATCTCGCCTCCAAACTGTCGTTGGTCACACAGAATCTGCCTTTGCACATCGACAATCCGGAATTTCGCGCCGACGCGCTCAAGGCCATTTCCCAAAGCGTGGAGAAGATCAACGGCATGAGCGGCCGGCTGGCCCTGTTAAACCGCAAAATCGATCTGGTTTTAAGCGACACGCAAATCAACGACCTTCTGGACTCGGCCGTTAACGACGCCAGAAGATCCGGTCATGCCAATATCAACCCAGACCTCGACCCGGCGCTCCCGCCCGTGTCCGCCGATTCGGACCAGATGCATAAAGTCTTTGAAAATTTATTAATGAACGCCGTGGATGCGGCGGGACCGGACGGAACCATCACCGTCTCCTCGCGGCGAAAGGATCACTGGGTGGTGGCAACCGTGTCGGACAACGGCTGCGGCATGTCGCAAGGCTATATCGACAACCATCTGTTCCGCCCCTTCCAGACCACCAAGAAAAAGGGCATGGGCATCGGCCTGTATCACTGCAAGACGATTGTGGACGCGCACGGCGGAAAATTGCAGGTGAGCAGCGAAGAAGGCAAAGGGTCCTCCTTCAATGTTCTGCTGCCGGTTGCCAACCGAAATGACTGAATAACGAGAGGACAGACCATTGCGAAAACATAAACTCCTGATTGTTGAAGATGATGAGGATCTGCGCACACAGATGAAGTGGGCGCTGGCTTCCGACTATGACGTCTTTCTGGCGGAAGACCGTTCGGCCGCGGCCGCACTCATTGCCAGGGAACATCCCGCCGTGGTGACGCTCGATCTGGGTCTGCCGCCGCAGCCGGCGGGCGTCGAGGAAGGGTTTGCCGTTCTTGATGAAATCCTGAGCGACGCGCCCGACACGAAAGTCATTATCGTCACGGGACGCGGCGAACGGGACTGCGCGCTTAAAGCGGTGGACAAAGGCGCGTACGACTATTTCTACAAACCCATTCAGATCGACGAGCTTAAAATCGTCCTCAAGCGCGCTTTTCACTTATCTGAAATCGAGCAGGAACAAAAGGCGCTCCGGCAGAAGCTGGGCGTGGATCATTTTGAAGGCATGATCGGCATCAGCCAGAAAATGCAGGATGTTTTCTCCAGCATCCGCAAAGTGTCCACCACCGATGAGCCGGTGCTGATCACCGGTGAATCCGGCACGGGCAAGGAACTCGTCGCGCGGGCGATCCACGCGATAAGCCTTCGACGCGACGCGAAATTCATTCCCATCAACTGCGGCGCGATTCCCGAAAACCTCATCGAAAGCGAACTGTTCGGCCATGAAAAAGGCGCGTTTACCGGCGCGCATATCCAGCGCAAAGGAAAATTTGAAATGGCGCACGGCGGCACGCTGTTTTTGGATGAAATCGGCGAGCTGCCGTCGGGGCTGCAAGTCAAGCTGTTGCGCTTCCTCCAGGACGGCGTCGTCGAGCGCATCGGCGGACGCGAGCAGATCTCCATAGATGCCCGCGTGCTGGCCGCCACCAACCGCGATTTGAAAGAAGCCATGCGCACCGGCGGATTCCGGGAAGATTTGTTTTTTCGCCTGGGTGTTATCGCCATTGCGCTTCCGCCGCTTCGTGAACGCCAGGAAGACATCCTTCTTTTGTCGAAGGTGTTTCTGGAACGCTACGCCAAAGCCAATAAAAAGAAGATCAAAGGCTTCACCCAGCAGGCACTGGACGCCATCGAGGAATATCCCTGGCCCGGCAATGTCCGCGAGCTGGAAAACCGCATCAAGCGGGCGGTTATCATGACCGACGAGAAGAAAATCAGGCCCGAAGATATGGAAATCACCCCCAGCGGCACGCCCCGCGAACGCCTGGGTCTCAAAGAGGCCCGCGACCTCCTGGAAAAAGAACTGGTTGTCAAATCCATCGCCCGCAATGAAGGCAACCTGACCCGCGCCGCCACTGAACTGGGTATCAGCCGCCCGACCCTTTACGACCTGATGCAGAAATTCGGAATCCCGAAGGAATAGAAGACGGTTTCAAGTTTCTAGTTAAAGGTTTAATGTTTCAAGTCAAATACCGGCGGCTGCGCGTTTTTTATCAGGACAAGCTCTCGCGAATAAACGCTACAGGCCGAAGAAGGTTTTGATGTTCGCCGCGGTGCAGGACATGAGGCGGCATCTGGCCTCGCGGCTCGCCCAGGCGATGTGAGGCGTCATGAACAGTTTGTCTTGATTTTGGATTTTCAAAAGCGGGTTGTCCGCCGCAATGGGCTCGTTTGAAAACACATCGAGCGCCGCTCCGGCCAGGCGGTTTTCGTCAAGCGCTTGCGCCAGTGCCGCTTCGTCCACAATTCCGCCACGGCCCATGTTGACCAGATAGGCCGTCGGCTTCATCAATTGCAACCGGGATGCGTCAAGCAGGTTTCGGGTTGAATCGTTTAACGGGCAGTGAATAGAAACCACATCGGCCGCGGCAAGCAGCCCCTGAAGCGGCAGATGCGGATAGCCCGCGTCCAGATTGTTTCCCGACGTTGAGGTGTAGACGACTTTCGCGCCGAAGGCCTCGGCCACCTGCGCCACACGCCGCCCGATCGTTCCCATCCCGATAATGCCGAAAGTCTTTCCGGAAAGTTCGCCAAAAGGGCGGTCCAGGTGCGTGAAGATCGGGCTTTCGGCGTAACGGCCCGAGCGGACATAGTCGTCGTAATACCGGCAGGCGTTCATGACATAAAAAAGCATGCTGAATGTGCATTGCGCCACGGATTCCGTGGAGTAGCCCGCGACATTTTTCACGGCGATGCCTTTATGCGAGGCGTAGTCGAGATCGACGTTGTTCATGCCGGTGGCGACGATGCAGATGAGTTTGAGCTCCGGGCAGGCGTCCATCACCTCGCGGTCGATCACGACTTTGTTGGTGATGACGACATCGCAACCCCGAATGCGGCCGATGCGCTCGCCCGGCGCGGTGAGATCAAAGCTCCGGTAATCGCCCAGCGCGGAGATTTCATGTAGATTATCAACATCCCCGACGCTCGCCGCGTCGAGAAAGACGATTTTCAACGTTGTCATGTTCATGGGCTCGCCTTTTTTTTCATATTTCCAGGCGCATATACCACGGATAGCGCGTGACTTCTTCAAAGCCCATCTTCCGGTACAGGGGCTCCCCGTATTTGCTGGCTTGCAAAACGATGCACCTCGCGCCGCGGCGGAAGGCTTCGTTAACAGCCAAGGACACACAAGCCCAAGCCAGGCCGCAGCCGCGCGCCTCCGGCACGGTGCCCACCCAGTAAAGGCCCGCGATGCCGTGCGAAAAAAGGGTCATCACGGCGGATACCGGGCGATTGTTTTTGAAGGCGGCAAGAAGCGCGATGTGAGGAACGAGCAATCGCTCCGGCGAGGAGAACATTTTCTCCCCCACAACAGCCGGCATTCCGAGACTCAGGTAACTTGCCCGAACGATCTCGCGAAAATCGACCACACCGGAAACCTCTCGAATCGGACGAATCTCCACCCCGATCGGAACGGCTCTTTCAGGCAGCGGCCTTTCGAGAATCATGCCCGGAGCATCGGAAATCAGCGTCATTTTTTCACGCAGGCAGATCTTCTCGAGATTGGCGTCGGCGTGCCGGCGAAGATGGATGCTGAATGACGAACCCCGTTCGGAATAAAATGACCGGATGCGCTCGAATGTCTTCTCGGCGTCCCTGTCCGTTTCACCAGTCAGGACCATCGCCTCGCAGGTGGTGGGAAACCGGCTGAAGCTTTTCGTCAAGAGCAGATCGCCGGCCTCGACGATCTCGCCTTTTCCATTCCAGCGCGCGGTTTCACGGATGCTTTCAGCCAGACTCAGATCGCTGTGTAGAATTTTTTCTTCAGGATCCATCATCGGACAAACCGCTTTCTCAGGTCATCGGTTCTCAGCAACATGCTTGAGCGGCTTGACCATCTGCTCGGTCAGGATTTTCAGAAATTTCTTCCGCACCGGCGGAATCTTCGTCAAAAGCGTCATCAAAGCGTTCATGCGGCGCGCCTTGTAGTTTTTCTGCGGAAAGTCATACAGGCCGTGCTTTTTGTAGTAGCGATGATCCGACTGAAAGACAAACCGCAGCATGCCCCAAACTTCGTCGCGGAAAATTCTGCGGCCGCCGACGCCCAGAAAGGTCATGGGTGGCGCGACACTTTCGGTTACGGGGCGCACAAGTTCCCGCGCCAGATCGGCCAAAAGTGCGTCGATCTGTTGGGCATCCCCCGATTCATCCGTGATGATGCCCGCGAGGTTGCATTCCTGAAATTCTCCGTAGGCCGTGAGAATCTGCCGCAAATTGGCAAGCTGCCCCAGCGGCCCGGAAATGAGAAAAGCGATCTGTTTGCCGATGAGCGTGGGCACATGCGTGTTGAAAAACGACCGGTCGAAATACATTTTCCAGCGCGACGACAGGTAGCGGTCGAAAATCGCGCCTGCGAAGACGACGACATCCGCCTTTTTCACCTTTTCATTATAAAAGTCGATGTATCCGTCTTTGCCCCGATACTGGCAGATGTTGTCCAGGCCGCACCGACAGCAGCCCAGGCAGCCCCCCTTGATGTCCACATCCATCAGGTTGACCACTTCCGCCGCGGAGCCGAAATGCGCGGCAAGCGCCTCGACCATCGCATCGGTGTTACCGGAGGGCGCCTGGCCGTCTTTCAGAATCAGAACTTTCTTTCCCGAGGCATTTACCCGCGCCGGGGCGGGTCCCGGCGAATAGACGAACTCCGACCGGGTCAGAGGAGGATAGACTTTTGCCACGGGAACCTTTCTGGAAACCGAGTCGATAAACCGGCTGACAAAATTCAGCCAGCGAGCCCGCTCCGGCTTTTTCATCAGATCGTACATGGCGGGCGAATAAGCCCCCAGGTAGTTCATCCCCAGATCATCGCAGACGGCGTGGATATAGTTGTGCGCCGTGTGATCGAAAAAATGAATGGAGGTGGAAAGCGACGCCGTGTATTTACCGGCAAAGGCGTTATGACATTTTCTTTCAAAGAGAAGTTCGATGAAGCGCTTATACTGAGAGCAGACCAACAAAAAATATAAAGGAAACGACCACAACACCGCGTCGGCCTTTTTCACCGCCTCTAAAACCTCTTCAAAGGCTTTGGAATCTTTTTCGAGTTTGCGGATAGTTTGCGCGATATGGAATGTTTCAAAAGAGTGGTCCGTAAACTTCCGTGCCGCAAAACGGACGTACTGGAGCGTGACGCTTAAATCCCCCTTGGGTGAACCGTTCAAAACAACGATCTTCATGAGTCCTTCCCCTTTCCCGATCAACGACGTTTATTCAAGCCGGACGCGGGTGTCACTTTCGCACGCCTGCGGCCAAAAATCAACCGTGTCTTGGGACACGTGTCTTAGGACGCATCTTGTCACAGACGGCACAATCGGATATAGCATGCCCCATGACACAAACCTCACAAACGATTCGCCATGACCTGGCACGGAAGCTTTTGACCTGGTATCGCAAAAAGCGTCGGGCTCTCCCCTGGCGCGAAACGCCCGATCCCTATGCCATCTGGATTTCCGAAGTCATGCTTCAGCAGACGCAGGTGGACACGGTGATCCCCTACTATCTGCGATTTTTAAAAACCTTTCCGGATGTTGTATCGCTTGCCCGCGCGCCTTTGCCCAAAGTGCTCAAAACCTGGGAGAATCTGGGCTATTACTCGCGGGCCAGACATCTTCATGCCGCAGCCCGAATGATCGTTTCCGAATTCGGCGGCCGCCTGCCCGACCTTGTGGACGATCTGCGCAGGCTGCCCGGCGTGGGCGCCTACACTGCGGGCGCGATCGCCAGCATCGCCTATGGCCGGGCTGTCGCGGCGGTGGATGGAAATGTGAAACGAGTCTTGTGCCGGATTTTTGCTGTGGACACGCCGCTTTCAAATCCGCAGACGCTCAGGCACCTGGACGAAATCGCGCAGGGACTGGTGCCCGCCAAAGCGCCGGGCGATTTCAATTCGGCGCTTATGGATCTGGGCGCGACGGTCTGCCGGCCGAAAGGCCCGTTATGCGCCGACTGTCCTTTAGCGAAACTTTGCCTGGCCCGGCAAAACGCTCGTGAAAACGCTCTGCCGGTCGTCATCCGTCGCGTAAAAACGCCGCACCGGTATGCCGCCGCCGCGGTTCTGCTTGACGGGCAGGGTCGATTGCTTATGACGCAAAGGCCGCCCGCCGGCCTTCTGGCGTCGTTTTGGAAACTGCCCGGCGGCATTCCGACGGCCAAAGCCCCTTCCTCAAAAGATATGGCGGACGACGTACGAAAGGAATTGGGCATTGAGGTTGAGGTGGGGAAAAAAATCGCGTCGGTCGATCACGTCTACACGCATTTTCGCCTGACGCTTGCAGCCTTTACGGCAAGGCGAATTTCGGGCCGGCCCCAGGCGCTGGGATGCCAGGCCTTTGCCTGGGTTAAATCCGCTGATTTGGCCCAATTGCCTCTTTCAAAAATCGACCGGCTGATCCTGGCCGCGGCCACCGGCCTGGCGAAAAAAAAGGGCCGGTAATCCGGCCCTTTTCAATAGATCCTTTTTGAAGCCCCGCAATTATGCAGCACCGCCTTCGCCCGCCCCCGCTACGAATCCCTTGGAAGGGGGTCCCGTGTCCGCGGGCGTTCCGGCAATCTGGGCCAGGTAGGCCGCGCCCAGTTTTTTGATGTGGTCGGACACATTGTCGAAATAGTTGAAATGGGCCTGCTCTTCGTCGGTAATGGTTTCAAAAAGTTTCATGCTGATGCTGTCGCCGTTTTCCCGGCACACCAGCAGAAACTGGTTGTAGGCGTCGATCGTGTCGTCTTCGAGTTTGGCGTCAAACGGAAACACGATGTCGAATTTCTGGGCCTTTTGCACTTTGTCGTCCAGATCCGACGTGGGTTCGCCGCCCAGTTCCTTGATGCGTTCGGCAAACATCTCCGCGTGCCGCATCTCATCGATGGCGATGAGTTTAACTTTGGCCGCCAGATCGCCGTAGTCCATGTCGTCAAGGTTGTAATGCTGGTTCATGTACTGATGGATCGCGTAGAGCTCCATCGACCGGGCCTTGTTTAAAACATCAATGACTTTTTTTCTTCTTCCTTCTTTAGAATTTTGCGCCATGCCTGTCCTCCTTCCTCAAAACGCTGGAACCTGTTTTGATCCCGCAGGGCGGATTATCGTCACGCCGCCGGGACTTTGCCAGATTTTTTCCGTATCCGCAGATTTCCTATTCACCTTTAAAAACCGGCGGGCGTTTTTCCAGAAACGCCGTCATGCCTTCGAAGGCGTCATGGCTTTTGCCGAGTTTTTCCGACCAGGCGCGATCGACTTTCAGCCCTTCCTGAACGCCTTTTTCCAGACCCACGGCCATGCCTTCGAGCGTGGCGCGCACAGCCAAGGGCGGACGGGCGGCCAGAGCTTTGGCAAATGCCAGCGCTTCGCTGAGCAAGTCCGTCGCGGGAACAACCTTGTCCACAAGCCCCGCGGCCAGAGCCTCGGCAGGGGACAATCTCTTGCTGAACAAAATCATGTCGAGCGCTTTGGATTTACCCACCACAAGCGGCAGCCTCTGAATTCCGCCCCAGCCCGGCGTAATGCCCAGATTGACTTCCGGACAGCCGATGAGCGCTTTGGGATTGTCGGTCATGAACCGGAAGTGGCACACGAGCGAAATCTCACAGCCGCCGCCCAGAGCATGTCCGTTGATCGCGGCGATATAGGGCTTCCCGGAGCGCTCGATTTTGTTAAGCACGTCGTTGCCGTTGGGGCCTTTGGTGATGTTGGCAAGGTCGCTCACATCCATCCCCGCGCAAAAGCCTTTTTCCCCCGCGCCGGTGATGATGATGACGCGCGTGTCTTTGCTTTGCTCCAGTTCATCGACAGCGCGGTCGAGCTCCTCACGGATGCCCAGATTCACGGAATTCATCGGCGGACGGTTGAGTGTAATCGTGGTGACAAAATCGCTTGTGGACACCAAAATATTTTCGTATCCCATCAGACTTCCTCCCTTCGACGTTGATGTGTTTTCGGATCTTTTTCACGAAAAACCGTGCATCGGGTTTTCCGCACCTGATTTTTTCAGTCTTCGGGGTGTTGATCCCCGTCGTTCTTCTCCTTGATCTTTTTATTGCGCGGCGCCTTCTTTCGCGACGCGGATTTGTCGTACGTTGAATAACGGTTTCTTCCCTGACCCTTGGCCCGATACATGGCCGCGTCGGCCTTTTTAATGAGGCTGTCAAAGTCCTCTCCATGATCGGGAAAGACAGACACGCCCACGCTTGCGGTAATGGTCACGGTCCGGTTTTCGAAGGAAAACGGCCGGCGCAGCGCGGTGACAATCTTGGCGGCCAGCTGTTCCGCGTCGTCCCGGCTTGACAGTGGCGACAGGACCAAGGCAAATTCGTCTCCTCCGTGGCGACCAACGGTGTCGGTGTCGCGAACCAGCGAGAGCAGCCGGTGCGCCACCTGATTGAGCAGCGCGTCGCCCGCCGCATGCCCCCATTGATCGTTGATGTCCTTGAAATGGTCCAGATCCAGAATCATGATCGCTACTTTCTGCCCGGAACGGATCGCTCTTTTGATGGTCATAAGCACCCGGTCGCTGAAAAGAATACGGTTGGCCAGCCCGGTCAGCGGATCGTGAAAGGCCTGGCGGCGAATAGCTTCTTCCGCCTTGTGACGGGCGGTGATATCGCTGATGATGCCGCGGAATCCCGCAGGCCGGCAAAGCGCGTCGCATACAAGACTGACGGACAGTTCCACATGGCGGACTTCCCCGTTTTTGTGAAGGACCTCCCATTCCATCCGTTCAAGGGGTTTGCCCGTCTTGAAGACGCCGCTAAAGGCACGAAATGCGATGGCGGCATTTTTCTTGTCCACATAGGATTTGTAGTTCATGCCCTGCATTTCGTCTGCGCTGTAGCCGAAGAGTTTCAGGTAAGGCAGATTGAAAATCAGCAAATTGCCGGCCAGATCGACTTCGTAATAGGCGTCGGCGATGCTGTCGATAATGGTCCGGGAGCGCTCCTCGCTCAGCCGCAGAGCGTCTTCGGCCTGCTTCTGGCGGGAGATATCCATCTGAATGCCCAGGGTCGCCCGACTGTCTTGATACTCAAACGGCGTCACTGTGCCGACATTCCAGGTAATCCGGCCGTTTTTCGTCACCAGGCGGTATTCATAAGGCGAGTCCGGTTCGCCGCGCAGCATCGCCCGGACGCTGGCCTCGACAAACGCGCGGTCATCGGGATGAACCAGAAACAACGAGGGTTTCCCGACCAACTCGTCGATCCGGTAGCCGGTGTTGTCCTGAAAGCGGAGGTTCGCCCACTGAAACATCTGATTCTGAATAAGAAAAATGCCGACGGGAGATTTTTCGGCCAACGCCTTAAACAGATCCGTTGCGGCCGCGCCGTCTGCAAAGGGTCCCTTCTTGTCAGGAGTTTTATGAGCCAAAGCGCCTCCCGGGCAAAACCATGATATTTTCGACTGACCGCTGATCCGGCTGAATTTGTGTGGCCTCTCCAAAAAGATGAGTCGAGAGTATATTCAAGGTGCGGCGGATGTGTCAAGTATCATTCAAAATCCCTCCGCCACGCAGACAACCTCTCGACGGACGGGCAAAACCCCTTTATCGATTCGATCCAGAAACTCATTGACATCGGCAGATCAATTTCTTATAATCGCGCGCGGTTGAGGGAATATCTGTTCGGACAATAAAAAAATCAGAATATGGGGGATAAATTTCATGAAGATACTGGTCGCATACGTCGGCGGATTGGATGTGGATAAAGCGGTTCTGGAAGTGGCAAAAGCTCACGCCAAGGCATTCGGCGCAACGTTGTACGTTGCCAGTTCGATGGAAAAGGTTTCCGAGCGTGAAAGAACCGGCCTGGAAAAAACGGAAAAACAGCTGGCCTATGTAAAAGAATCGCTTGAAGCGGAAGGCATCGCCTGTGAAACCCATGTCCTGGTGCGCGGCTTGACACCCGGCGAAGATATCGTCGATTTCGCCAACGACAAGCAGGTTGACGAAATCATCATCGGCATTGAAAAGAAATCCAAAGTCGGGAAACTTCTTTTCGGTTCCAACGCGCAGTATATTATTCTCGAATCGTCCTGCCCGGTTGTTGCCGTTAAATAAGCAATCCGTCTCCATAAAAAATCAAGGCCTGCTTTCCATCGAAATGGGAAGCAGGCCTTTTTTATGGGTTGCCTGGTTGGATACTATTTCTTTCTTTTGGCCAGTTCCTCGGCGCGCAGTTCCTTTCGCAGAACCTTGCCGACGGTCGATTTGGGCAGCTCCTTGCGGAATTCGACTTCCGAAGGCAGCTTGTAGGTGGCAAGCTTTGTCTTGCCGTATTCAACCATCTCTTCGGCCGTCGCCGTTTCGCCTTCCTTCAAAACGAGGAACAGCTTGATATTCTCTCCGCGTTTCGGGTCGGGAATGCCGATAGCGCAGGCTTCCATCACTTTGGGATGCTCATAGTACACTTCATCGACGTCGCGCGGATAGACGTTGAACCCGCCGGTAATGATCATGTCCTTCTTGCGATCCACAATGTAGAAGTAGCCGTCTTCGTCCATCGTGGCGATATCGCCCGTATAGCACCACCCGTCGCGCAGCAGCATGGCGGTCTCTTCGGGTTTGTTCAGATAGCCCTTGGTTACCTGAGGTCCGCGGATGATCATTTCACCCGGCTCTCCGATGGGCATATCCTTCTCGCCTTTGTCCAGATCCACGATCCGGCACTCCGTATCGGAAACGGGCAGACCGATCGACCCGATTTTCCGCACGCCGCCGAAGGGGTTGGTATGCGTCACGGGGGTCGTTTCCGTCATGCCGAATCCTTCCACGATCACCGCGCCGGTGGCTTTTTCAAAGTCATGGATGACTTCGACAGGCAGCGGCGCACTGCCGGAGAAGAATCCCTTGAAGCAGGTCACATCGGTGTTTTTGAAATCGGGGTGGTTGAGAATGCCGATGTACATTGTGGGAACCAAAGCCCCGAAGGTCGGCTTATACTTCTTAATGGCCTGCAAGAGGGGATCGGGCTGGGGTTTCGGAATCAGAATATCGCCCCACCCTTTGTAAACGGACAGGTTCATCGCGCAGGTCATGCCGAAGACATGGAAGAAAGGCAGCGCGCCCAAGTTATTGCCGTGAATGTTGGCAAACATTGGAAACCAGGCATCGCACTGCTGGACCTGCTTGCTGATGTTGCCGTGCGTCAAAATGACACCTTTGGAAACACCGGTCGTGCCGCCCGTATACTGATACATGGCCGTATCGTCGAAGGTCAGTTTGGCTTTCGGCGGATTGGGACCGTTTTTGGCAATGCAATCTTTCCAGTCATAGACATCATTGGCCTGTTTTCTCGGAACGGAAGGCAGAAGGCCCTTTTTCTTTCCGACCAACGGAAATAACAGATTGACCGGGAACGGCAGATAGTCGCCGATCGAGGAGATCACGATTTGTTTGACTTTGGTTTTGGGTCGAAGATCGATCATCCGGTTGGCCAGAAGATCGATGGTGACTAAAACTTTGGACCCCGAGTCGTTGAGCTGATGCTCAAGTTCGCGGTCGGAGTAAGTGGGATTGTTGAGAACGACGATGGCGCCCAGGCGGTGAATCGCGTAGTAGGCCACCACGCACTGAATCATGTTGGGCAGGATGATCGCAACGGCATCACCCTTTTTAATGCCGAAGCCGGCCAGACAGGTCGCGAAACGGTCGACCATCTCTTTGAGCGCCTTGTAGGACATTTTGTAGCCCTGGAAATTGAGCGCCATCCGATCAGGATATTTACTGGCGCTTCGATCCAGAAAATCGGGCATACAAATTTCTTCGTACTGGATTTTTTCAGGAACACCTTTGTCGTAAGATTTTAACCACGGTTTTGACGCATAAGTAACTTCTCCAGCCATTGTAACTTCCCTCCTATTTTGGTTAAGTCGATGGAAATGAAGAAACTATGTCCTGCCGTACCTCATGGTAATGATGCTGCCTGTAAGATGAGCCCTCCTTTGTGAAAGTGAATTTCGACGGCGCGGATGTTGAAATACTTCCGGCTGAACGACCGCAGCCCTTTTACCAATTTTTCCCCTGAAATTCCACAAAATTATCCTTCCGGCAGCCACATTCCCGATACAACTGTTTTTTCAAGTGTTTAAGCGAGAGATGGAGCCGCCCGAACGGATGGCGGGAGGCGAGCACCCAAACGCCAGGCGCTTGACAATCCGGCCTTTTTGGAGATAAGGACAGGCAAAAAGTACGACCACCCACGGACATTCAATGACCGCCTTTGACATTCATATTCATACCCGCCGTTATTCCGGCTGTTCATTTATTCAGTATGAAGACATCATCGCCCAGGCTCTTGCGGCCGGTCTTTCGGGTTTTGCGCTCACCGAACACGGCATGCGCTGGCCGGATGAAGAAATTGAAATCCTCCGTCGTCAAGCCGCGGCGAGGGACCTTGTCGTCATCAACGGCCAGGAAATTCACGCCCGGGACGCCCGGGGAAAATCTGAAGGGGAATATCTGATTTTCGGAGTCCACCGAAGCGTTACCGAAACTTTAAGCGCCCGGGAAATGGCGAAAACAGTCCATGAAGAAGGCGGCATCCTGATTGCCGCGCATCCCTATAAACTATCGCGCGGCGGCCGGTCTCATTATTACGGAGCGGGCGATCTCATCTACAGCCTCGAACTCGACGGCATCGAATATTGCCATCCCGACCACAATGAAGCGGCGATGAAGAAAGTCCGGCGCGCGATGGAGAAAACCGGACTGCCCGGCACGGGCGGCAGTGACGCGCACAAAATTCTCAACATCGGCTCGTGTGTCACAATCTTCGATCATCCGGTGACCTGTGAAGAGGATTTCGTCCGAGAAATCCGCGCCGGACGAATCCGGGCGGAGAGAAGGAATCAGGATTGAGGCTACAAGGTACAAGGCTAAAGGCTAAAGGCCAAAGGCACAAGTCCAGGGGCGATGGGTGATAGGAGGCAAAAAGCGCAGCTCGTGGATGGTGGATCGTTTGCAGGGGACGGTCGCGACCGTTCCCTGCAAGTGTAATGTTGCTGCGCTAAACCTTTATCTTCGTGCCTTGATCCTTGATCCTTTGGCCTTTAGCCCTGCCCCTTTTGCCTTGTCCCTTGCACCTGTTTTCTATTTCTGATGCACAAGCCGCATTCCCGGATGCTCAACGTCAAAAAAGGGAATATTGTTGCCGCCCAGGCTTCCGATAAAAGCGGTCCGGCGATCCTTTCCGCCGAAACAAATATTGGCCGGTCGCCGGATGACCGCCCCTTCGGGATCTTCGACCACGATCTGTAAGCGTCCCTGCGGATCGATAAACCCCACGGCATTGGCAACCGGAAACGTCACCCAGAGATTTCCCGCTTCATCAAAGGCGATACCGTCGGGAAATCCCAACCGGCCCAATGTTTCGGGACCGTAAACCTCTTTGGGTCCCGCCGTATTGCCTTCGAGGATTTCAAAACGCAGCACCCGACGCTGCATGGTTTCGGCCACATAAACATATTCTTCTTTGGCATCCACCGCCACGCCGTTGGCAAAGTAAATGCCGTCGGCAACGATTTTCGGCGCGGCGCCCGGCGCGACCACAACCAGGCAGCCGTCATCAACGGGTCTTTGCAGGGCAGCATCGACATCGGGATTGTCCGTGGAATTGGACACCCACAGCCGCCCTGCAAAATCAAAAAACGGAAAGTTGGGTGTCGGCATTTTCCGGCCCTGCGCCTCGGTTAATAGCACGGTATGCGCGCCGTCAGGTGAAACGGACTGAACTTCGCCGTTGCCGATATTGGCCACGATGCAGTTTTGCCGGGGATCAACACAGAGGCCGTTGGGAACACCGCCGATTTTTCCGAGAAACGCCGTCGCACCGTCAGGGTCAATGTGCGCCACGCACCCGCGGGCGTCCGCTGCATAAAGGCTTCCATCATCGAGCGCCATCACGCCTTCCGGCCGGAGCAGTCCGGCGCCGACCGTTCGTACTGCGCTTAAATCAATTTTCATGACCCCTCCTGAAAAAAAAATAAATAGTCGATAGTCGCGCGGCCGACAGACGCCGAAGCTATTCCCGTTCCTCCAGCACAACACAGTGAAGCGGCACCCCCCGATGCAGCGCTTCCAGGCACTTGTTACACGAGACGCATTTCGGTTTTTTTCGGGGATCGTGTCGCCAGGTGTTGATGAGATCCGGCTCGGCAATCAGAGGTCGGCACAAAGCGACGAAATCCGCATGCCCACCCGCGATGATATTTTCCATCATCTCAAACGACCGGAAACCGCCCACGGCGAGAACAGGAACCTTCACACGTTTTTTGATCTCGCAGGCCCAGTTAAGGAAATATCCTTCACGCAAAGGTTTGTTGAGCCGGGTTTTATATTCCGTCCCCTCATAGCTTTCTCCCCGAACGCCGGAACTGATCTCAAGGGCGTCATATCCGGTCTGTGCCAGCATTTTTGCCGCTTTCACGCCGTCGGTCAGCGAAAGGCCTCCGTCAAAGCCGTCCTCCACGCCCAGCTTGATAAAGAGCGGATAGTCCTCACCCGCTTTCCGCCGCATGGCGCTATAGACTTCACGGTGCAGACGCAGCCGGTTGTCTAAAGACCCGCCCCAACGGTCGTCTCGTCGGTTGGTGAAAGGCGAAAGAAACTGGGAAAACAAATAGCCGTGTGCGCCGTGGATCTGAACCGCATCGAAACCGGCCGCGCGGGCTCTTCGCGCCGCCTGACCGAAGGCGTCCACCACGTCCATAATTTCATCTTGAGTGATTTCACGGTAGCCGCCCTTATAGTAGGGGTCCTGCGCGATCACGGAAGGCGCCATCGGAAGCTGCTTGCGGGTTTTGACAAACCGCGCCTCACGTCCGCCGTGGTAGAGTTGAACGGCGATTTTCGCGCCGCTTTCGTGCGCCGCGCGGGTGAGCCTTTTGAGTCCATCAATCATCGTGTCATCCGCGATGGAATTCATGAAAGACGACACCTGACCTGAAGGATGGACATACATGATGGCGGAAATAATCAATCCCACGCCGCCTTGAGCCAGCGCGGAGACGAGTTGAATCTGGCGGTCGGTAACCATCCCCGTGGCGTCCGACAGGCCATCGTAGGTGGCCGATCGGACGAACCGGTTGGGCAGATGCATCGCGGCGATTCTGCCCGGCTCATAAACACTGTCCATGATCCCCTCTGTCGTTCTTCCTCGATGCGCGGCCATGTCCGCTTTACGCTTCAGTGCGCTCATTTACCAGATCAAGGCATTTTTATGAAGTTTTTTCAGACCTGTGTCATCAACTCCTTGATGCGACGGGCCAGTTCGCTCATGGAAAAAGGTTTTTGAATGAACTGCACGCCTTCTTCGAGAACGCCGTGATGGAGAATCACATTGGACGTGTAGCCGGACATGAAAAGAACCTTCAGCTCGGGACGGATGACCCTCAAACGGTCGCGCAGCTCTCTGCCGCCCATCTGAGGCATGACCACATCGGAAAGGACCAGGTCGATCGGCGCGGATCCTTTTTCACAAATCGACAAGGCTTCAACGGCGGAGGCTGCGGCAATGACCATATAGCCCATCGCCTCGAGCATATCCGTCACCATTTTAAGGACCATTTCGTCGTCTTCAACCAGAAGAATCGTGCCGGTTCCCGGTTTGACCGGCTCGGACACGACGGGTTGAATCTCGGCGGGTCCGTCGATTTTCGGCAGGTAGATCTTAAAGGCACTGCCTTGCCCGGGTTCGCTGTACACGCTGATGAATCCATTATTCTGCTTCACAATCCCGTAAACGGTGGCCAGCCCCAGACCGGTTCCCTTGCCGATATCCTTTGTGGTGAAAAAAGGTTCGAATACGTAAGGAAGATTGCGGTTGTCGATCCCCGTTCCGTTGTCCGTCACGGTCAAAAGCACATAGGCGCCCGGTTCGCACTCAAGATGCTGCCGGCAAAACGCTTCGTCTAAAAAGGCGTTGGACGTTTCCACCGTCAGCTTGCCCCCGGTCGGCATCGCGTCGCGGGCATTGACGGCCAGATTCATCAAGATCTGTTCGGCCTGCAGCGGATCGAATTTGATCGTCCAGAGATCGGGGGCCGGATAAAACGCAAACTCGATGTGCTCGCCGATCAGACGGGCAATCGCTTTTTGCGCTTCCATAATCAGGCGGTTGAGGTTGACGGGGCGGGGAGAAATAATCTGCTTTCGGGAAAAGGCCAGAAGCTGAGCGGTGAGATCCCGGGAGCGTTCGGCGGCCTTTCCGATCTCCAGAATATCTCCGTAGAGCGTCTGATCCGGAGTCAGACGGAGCTTGCCCAGATCAACATACCCCAGGATCACGTTGAGCATGTTGTTGAAATCATGCGCCACGCCGCCGGCCAGGCGTCCTACGGTTTCGAGTCTTTGCATCTGAAGGAGCTGTTTTTCAAGATGCTCCTTTTCCAGGGCCGCCTTCTTTCGTTCACTGATATTTCGCCCGGCCAGCAAAATGCTCATCGGCCGGCCGGCTTCATCCCGGTTAAAGCTGGCCGTCATCTCCAGCCATACCGTGCCGCCGTCCTTGCGGTAGATCTCAACCTCGAAAGTCCGGCTGCGATTCGGATCGACCGGCTCGCCGCTTTGCTCTTTCGACAACTCTTCGGCTAAAATAGCGGCGGTTCGCTCGAGAGATTCGGGGGTGAGCTGCCGGTCAATCGGAATACGCATGATCTCTTCCGGCGTGTAACCGGTTATCTTGATTTCCGAAGGACTCTGATATAGATAATTCAAGTTCATATCGAGCACGGAAATCGTATCCTGCATATTTTCCACGATCATGCGGTAGCGCCGTTCGCTTTCCCGAAGGGCCTCCTCCACTTTTTTGCGCTGTGTGATGTCCCGGCCGATGAACATGATTTCCTGCGGCCTGCCCTGATCATCCCGATTAAATGAAGCCGTGACTTCCTGCCAGATATTGTGCCCGCGCTTATGACGCATTTCCAGTTCCAGCGTCACGGAGCGATTCGGATCGACCGGCTCGCCGCTTTGCTCCCGCTCGAGTTCTCTTGCTAAAACGCCGAAGGCACGTTCAAAGGATTCGGGGGTGAGAACTTCCTGAAGCGGCAGATGCATGATTTCTTCCGGCGTGTAACCGGTGACCCGGATTTCCGAAGGACTCTGATAGGTGTAGTTGAGATTTAAATCCATCGTCCAGATCGTGTCGTGCATATTTTCCACGATCATGCGGTATCTGGCCTCGCTTTCGCGCAGGGCGTCGAGCGTTCGCTTTTTCTGCGTGACATCCCAGGTGAGAACCCTGAAGCCGCAAGCGGCGCCCGCCTCGTCGCGTTTGAGCGCGGCGTTGATTTGATAAGACCGGATCTCGCCGTTTTTGAGCATAATGTCGTGATCGAGTCGGAGGTGGGGGCGACCGGATTCATAAATGTGCCGAAACACCCGGTAGGCTTCTTCCGCCTCAGTGGGAAAATGATACTCCCGATAATTCAGACCGATCAATTCGTCGAGCCGGCAGTCAAACATTTTGCAGGCTGCTTCATTGGCAAATGTGATGTTTCCTTTGAGGTCGTATTCGAAATAAGCCTCCTCCATGATGTCGAGAATCGTCCGGTAGCGTTCCTCGCTTTCACGAAGCTCCCGCTCCGTGCGCTTCCGGTCCGAAATATTCCGCACGACACCGCGGAATCCCACCGGACGCCCGTCGTCATCGCACAGCAACGCCACGGACGACTCGACGTCCATCAGGCTTTGATCCTTTCGCAGGAAGCGCCATTCCAGACCCGTGACGGGATTGCCGGTCTCATAGACGCGATGGAACGCCTCGAGAACTTTGCCGGCGTTTTCCACGTCCATAAAGTTACGGAAATTGCCTCCGCGCAGGTCATCGCTTTGGTAACCAAGCTCCCGGCTGGCACGGTCGTTGAAGAAGAGAATATTCCCTTTAAGGTCGACTTCGAAATAGGATTCCTGAATACTGTCGAGAATGTTGCGGTAACGTCTTTGCCCGTCGTCGGGTTTCGGGCAGGCAACCGACCCGGAGACGCACAGGCCGATCAGATCGTTGACGGCAAGAGCCAGCGCGTCGAGTTCATCGTGGCGATCGGAAAGCTCAACCGTTGCCGTGGCGTCGCCCGTTGCAGCCCGCCGCACCGAGTCGATCATGGAGGTGATGCGTTGTTTTTGAGTTTTTGAAGTCATTCGGTCACATCCGTCGCCGGAGTTGAGGTTTCTTGCGACAGGAAGCACCTGAGGGCCAGGACGTCCGTGTCACTGCATCGTGTGGTTCCGGTTGATTTATAGTCCGTTCCCCGGATACTGTCAAGCCCCCAAGCTGCAGTCGGCCGCCTGAGTATGCAATATCCATTTGACAGGTCGAATGCGTCCGCCTATACTTGACCAAAAAAGCGGTCCGGCCACCGGCCGGATCCCGGAAAGATTTCATGTTCAATCGTCTGGTCAGCGTTTTATTCCTGGTTATCGTGGCGATCACCTCCATCCCTTTTTATCTGATCGCTTTGTTGATCCGCGGCGTCACTTTTCCTTTCGACCGCAAGCTCAGGGCGCTTCATCTTTTCACCTGCTTCTGGGCGTCTGTTTACACCTGGCTCATGCCGGCCTGGCACATCCGCATAGAGGGACGGGAAAACGTCCGCCGGGACGCGGCCTACGTGGTGGTCTCCAACCATCAGTCGCAGTTGGATATCCTGGTGGCCTTCCGGCTGTTTTTCCATTTCAAATGGGTTTCTAAAATCGAGATGTTTCGCGTTCCGCTCATCGGCTGGAACATGAGGCTCAACCGCTACATCGGGCTCAAGCGCGGCGATCGCAAAAGCGTCGAACAAATGCTCGAGGAGTGCAAAAGACGGCTCCGAGAAGGCAGCTCCATCTTCATGTTTCCCGAGGGCACCCGTTCACCCGATGGAGAGGTTAAGGCCTTTAAGCCCGGCGCCTTTCAACTGGCCCTGGAACAAAAAGCGCCCATCCTGCCCGTCGTCATCAGCGGCACCAACCGCGCGCTGCCGAAATACACGATGAACTTCACCGGAGTAAAAAAAATCTACATCAGAATTTTCGAGGAGATTCCCTACTCGTCTTTCGCGGGTTTAAGCGTGGAGGAACTGTCCGACCGCGTTCGCGCTCTGATTATGGACAAACTGCAGGAAATGAATACCTACACGGAGCCGGATGAACAGGGCCGTTAACTGCTTTTCATCACCAACGCACCCAATTTTTCCTGTCGAATCTGCATCAGACGTTTTTTGAGCGATACGATCGTCACCGCATCCCGATGAAGGTCGGCGTACTCGGCAGGCGGCGCGATGCCTCTCGCTTCGAAGAAATGATCGACATTGGCCAGAAAATCGGCCGCCAGGCGCACGAAAGTCACCAAAAGCCCCATGGAGGAAGCTCTGCCGCGGTCGAGCCGCTGGGCGGCCTCGTAAGCCATCGCCCGCAGGGTTTGCAGGCTCGCGCTCAGGGTTCCGATTTCGGAAAGAAGGGTGTTGTCGGGCTCGCCGGTTTGACGGCGCACGGTTGCAACCAGCATGGACAGTTCCGCGGCCATCGCCCCCACTGCGGCTCCCATCATGACGACGTCTTCCATATCGCCGACCGGAACGACCATGTCGCGCCAGGCGCTTCCGACTTCACCGAGAATGGATCGCTTCGACACCACGCAATCCTGAAGCACGATGCCGCCGTGCGGCGAGGGTTTCAAAAAATTCATGGGCATCTGCCGGGTCACCGCCAGACCGTCGATATTGCGTGGAACGATAAAGGCGGTGAATTTCTTCTGCGCCGGCTCGGGGTCCGTCACAGCCACGACGATGAACACGCCGGCGATGGGTCCATTGGTGAGATAGGTTTTTTCGCCGTTTAGCACATAGACGCGATCTTTCTTTTCCGCCCGGGTGGCAAGCATCTTGGGATGCGCGCCCCGTCCCGGTTCGGACACGGCAAACGATAAAGTGATTTTGCCATCCGCCAACGCCCGCAGGTATTGTTTTCTCTGATTGGGAGTCCCGAAGACGCTCAGCAGATAATGGGCCAGTATCTGCTGATACAGCCATGAGACGGCCAGTCCCAGATTGAACCCGTTTTTTACAAAGACTTCGCCCGCCTGCGACAGGGCCAGATAGCCGCCGTCGACGCCGCCGTACATCTCAGTGATGCCGATTTTGAACAGCCCCGCTTCGCCCATCTTCCGCCAGATGTCGGCGGGAAAGTCCTGTCCGGTCTGCAGATCGGGACGGCCGGCGACATGCGTGGACGCGAACGCGGCAATATTCGCCAAGACTTCATCCTGGAGATTCTTCTTCATCATCCTTATACAACCAGTTCTTCGATAAACGTCAAAAGTTGATTCACATTGCCGCACGACCGCACTTCATGGCAATGCGGCATATAGGCCTTCATTTCGCTGTCGCCGGTCCCCCACAGATGATCCGGTTCGGGGTTGAGCCAGATCACGCGCCGGCACCGCTCCCGCATTTTACCCAGAAGGGCATCTTCGGGGTGCATATAATTTGAACGGCCGTCCCCGACGATGATCAGCGTGGTTTTGGGCGTGAGCAAGTGCATATAGTCTCTTTGAAAATGACGCAACGTCTCACCGTAATCGGTCGGCGCGGAAAAATGGATGTCCGCCTCTTCCATGATGATCCGGATGGCATCGGCGATGTCATGTTCGTCGAAAATTCCTCCCACATCCGTCAGGGCGTCCACAAACACAAAACTCTCCACGCGGTCAAAACAGTCCTGCAGCGAGTACAGAAGATTCAGCAAAAACCTCGCCGCGGCCCAGACGGAGCCTGACACATCGCACAGGGTGACGATCCGGCTCTTGCGCCGGACCTTTTTGCGGCAGCGGATATCCAAAGGTACGCCGCCAAATCGTGCCGAGGCTCTCAGCGTTTTTTTCACATCCAGCGCGCCCCGGTCGCGCACCGCGTATCGGCGGCTGATGATGTCTTTGAGTTTACGCACCAGTCTGTCGATGGCTTCGCGCATCTGTTCCAGTTCGGCCTGTGTAAAAGACGAAAACGATCTGTCTCCGAGTTCCCGCAGATGCTGCTGATAGGTTTTCACCCGGGGCGACACGGGGACGGGCGCCTGACCTTCGAGCATCAGCAGATAGCGGGCGACGTCCAGACGCCGGCTGAAATCCGTCAGCACATCGCTTTGGTTTTGCCGGTCCAGATCGGACATGCTTTCCTGTCGGAGCAGATCAAGCGCCTGGCCGGCCTGCGTGATCTGCATCAGAATATTGAAGCGCACCGCCAGCGGTCCGAAATTAAAACGGCTGGCCGCGCCCTGCCCGTCAGAGGCCTCGTCAATCCGCTGCAGCTCCCGAAGATACTGCTGCGGTGAACCGCCGAGGAAATCGGCAACCGCGTCGAAAACGGGTGACTCATTGGAGAAACGCTTTTTGAGAATCTCCGCGGCGCGGGCGGCGGCCGCGGCCCGCTCGGGCGTCTGAACACCAAGATGCGCATCGAGCCGCATCTGATGAAAAAAAAGATCATACACCCGCTCGAAAAGCGCATCCTCCTTCACGCTTTTGGCGAAGTTCGCCTTGAGCGCGGCGCGAAATTGTCTTTCATTCAACGGATCGATCAGGCGCAACTGCTTTAAAGCATCGAGCACTTCCGCCGTGGAAACCCGCATCCCCGAGGCCCGCAGACAAGAGGCAAACTGCCGCGTCAGCTCAAGCATGGCTTTGTCAATCCGGTACGCATTCGTCTTCCTCCGCCGGTCAACCGGCCGTCGCGAACAGTTTACTTTTCACCTTTTCCAGATCCTGCTGATACTTGCAGACGACATTGAGCGTCGAGACGATCATCTCCGGCGACAGATCATGCACCTGAAGGGCCAGAAGCGATTGAGCCCAGTCGAGCGTTTCGGAAATGCTGGGACTTTTTTTCAAATCCAGCTTGCGGATCTTGCCGATAGCGTCCAAAAGCGAGCCGAGCAGCGCTTCTTCAATGTCCGGTATTTTCAACCGGACGATGGCCATCTCGGTGTCCCGTTCCGGATAATCGATGTACAGATGCACACAGCGCCTTTTCAGCGCGTCGCTCATATCCCGGTAATTATTCGACGTTAACAGCACAAAAGGAATATGCACCGCGCGGCGCGTTCCCAACTCCGGGATGGACACCTGAAAGTCGCTCAGGAGCTCCAGCAGAAACGCTTCAAATTCGGGATCGGACTTGTCCACTTCATCAAGCAGCAAGACGACGGGTCGCTCCGAACTGATGGCCTTCAGAAGCGGCCTGGCCACGATGAAACGCTCGGAAAAGAAAGCGTCTTCCTGCGCGGCAATGGCATCGACCGCTTCGGTGAGCGTCGCGGTGGTGCAGATAATGTCATGAATGCGGTCCTTGACCATCTGCGTATAAAGAAGCTGTTTGGCGTATTCCCATTCATAGAGCGCCTTGGATTCATCAAGCCCTTCGTAGCACTGCAGGCGAATCAGCTCGCGATCAAGGCTTCTGGCCACGGCTTTGGCCAGTTCGGTCTTTCCGACCCCGGCCGGACCTTCTACTAAAACGGGTTTTTGCGTGGCCTGGGCCAGAAACACAACAGTGGCAATTTCCTGCGAGGGTATGTAGCCTGCCCCGATCAGTTTGCGCCGTGTGTCTTCCACATCACGGTAGTCCATAGACGATGCCTTCCTTCCTTGATTTATGCCATATACCAATCGCAAAGCATTATCAAGGACGGCCATGCCCCGTGCCGGAAAAACCATTGACATGATAAAAATATCCGTGCTAGGGGCTCATGGAAGTTTAATCACTTGCTTTTTTGCATACGCCGTCACCTGATAAGCGCGGCAGTCACGCCCCCTAGCTTCACTTAACAGTTGCCCACGTTTGCACGACGCCCACGAAAGGAGGCTCCTTTTAGCGATGATCGACACAGGCTTGGCTTTAAAAATTGCCGGCGGTGGGTTCGGCGTGGTTTTCATGCTCCTGATCCTGCTTTGGTTTTCCATCTGGCTGACTAAGGTCGTCACGGAAAAAATTACAAAAATGAAGAACAACTAAGACAGACGGCTCAAGCGGTCTGTCTTTATTTTATCGGAGGAACCCGCGTGTTTGGCCTTTTAGAAAGTGGATTTCAGTTTTTTACCTGGGGCAATGCCCTGATGCTGGTGATCGGCCTTGTGCTGATCTATCTCGCCATCGGAAAGAAAATGGAGCCTCTTTTGCTCTTGCCCATCGGATTTGCCATCATGCTGGTGAATCTGCCGATGGGTGGCCTGATGGACTATGAGTACGAACTCAAGGCCACCCAACCGGGCGTGATCCAAAGCGTCGCCGTCTCAGAAGGCCGTCCGTTTGATACGGAGGCCGTTATCGTCCAGATGGATTCCGGCCCTGTCACGTCACCCGTTCACGGGCGCGTCAAAGATCTGAAAATCCGCGACGGACAGGCCGTCCAACCCGGCGACGTCATCGCCGTCATCCTGACGACTCAGCAGACCAATCAAACGGAAATCCCCACGAAACCCGTCGGACTGCTCTCCATCTTCTTCTCATTCGGCATTATGTGGCAGATTCTGCCGCCCCTCATCTTTCTGTGTTTGGGCGCGCTCACGGACTTCGGCCCCATGCTGGCCAATCCCAAAACGCTTCTTCTGGGCGCGGCGGCCCAATTCGGCGTGTACTTTGCGTTCTTTTTGTCTATTTTGGTCGGCTTTTCCCTTCCGGAGGCCGCCTCCATCGGTATCATCGGAGGCGCCGAAGGACCGACGACGATCTATGTGACGGCACAGCTGGCGCCGCATATCATCGGGGCCACGGCGGTGGCCTGTTACTCCTACATGGCTTTGGTCCCGGTTATCCTGCCGCCCGTTATCAAATTGCTGACAACAAAAAAAGAGCGGGCCATTTACATGAAACCCAAGCTTCGGGAGGTATCGAAGATTGAAAGGATTCTGTTCCCGATCGTCTCCGCCGTGGTGGTGATCATCTTCGTTCCGGCATCGGCGCCGCTGATCGGATGCTTGATGCTGGGAAACCTTTTCCGGGAAAGCGGCGTCGTCGAGCGTCTGAGCGCTACCGCCCAGACCGTTTTCATCGACGTCATGACCATCATCCTGACGCTCGCCATCGGCGGCACGATGGCAGCGGAAAATTTCCTTCAGGTCAAAACCTTGATGATTCTAGGGCTGGGAGTGGTTTCGTTTGCCAGTGCGGCGGCGGCCGGTATTCTGCTTGCAAAAATCATGAATCTGTTTTTGAAGGAGAAAATTAATCCCATGATCGGCGCGGCGGGCGTTTCGGCAGTGCCGATGTCCGCGCGGGTGGTCCAGGTTCTGGGTCAGAAAGAAAACAAGAAAAACTTTCTGCTGATGCACGCCATGGGCCCCAATGTCGCAGGCGCGATCGGCGCGGCGATCGCAGGCGGCGTGTTCATCGGAATTCTCGGCTAAGACAAAAGCGCTTGTGCGCCTTCATCAAAAAGGGGTTTGGCAACCTGTGTTTCCAAATCCCTTTTTGATGATCCGGTCCATTCCGGCACATACAGTCAGGGACGCAGCCGTGCCGTTAAATCCCGAATCTGGGCCAGTTGGTCGCTGATGGTTTTTCGAAGCGCCTGATTTTCCAGCGCCATGCCCGCTTCCCCCAGCATAATGGACAGCACCCGCTCATCCTCGCGGGTAAAAACGCTTCCGTCTTGCTTGTTGGCCAGGTTCAAAACGGCAAGCACTTTGCGGTTGTTGCAGATGGGAAGGCTGATGAATGAAGGCGAACCGTATTTGGGATCGTTGGTTTTCATCGTGCGCGGATCGTGTTCGATATCCGTCACGACGAGCGATTTTCCGGTTTCAATCACTGTTCTTACAAAGGAGTGACGGCAAGATCTCCCGTCGTTGTTTTTCAAAACCAACTCCGGCCTGGCCGCGACAAACCGCAGGCCTTCCGGTTCGGTGGAATCGACGGCGAACACGGATCCGTTTTTAACTCCAACCGCCTGCATGGCCTGATCCAACACACTCCGGTAGAGGGCTTCCGCATCTGCGGCCTTGTGCACATGATCCGCCATGTCCCGGATCAAATCCATTTCCCTTTCACGCCGGCGCAGATCCTGTGACCGTTGCGCGGCCTCGCAAGCCGCTTTTTTACGGGCCAGACGATAAAGATAAATCATCCCCGCCGGAAGAGCGATATACAAAATCAACGCCACCACCCAAAAGACAGGCTGACTTTCGCCCGATATTCGGTCCATCGGACGAACACCCGCCGCCCAGGCCAATACGGGAACGAAGGCCGTCAGCACAGCCAACACGATAAATCCTGCACCGGAGTTGTTTTTGTCCATAAAAGCTCCCCCATGGAAGTGTCAAATGAGCTGCGCGAATCTGAACTCAATAAAATAAACGCTTTATGTCGTTGTAGTGGTCGTCCGAACAATGGTGGCGTCTTCTATAATGAGGAATGATTTTTTTCAAGATGAATTTTAAAGCCCGACCCGCGCCTGTTTTAATGCGTTTCGTCTCACCCGCCAGCCGGCGGGCATCGGACTTTATCGTTTAGCTATTTTCCGTTTTCTCCTCGAGGGCCTGCCTGGCCTCTTCTTTCGTCTGGAAAATATGCGGCGCCAGACGACGTCTTTTGAGCTCATCGCCCAGCTTCATGCGCAAGAAAGCGCTGGTCGTGTAGCGGGTCACATCACTGTAATATTTTGACACAACGTATTTGACCATCTTGATGTAGTCATCTTCCAACTCGGGCGCAAGAGAGAAATTATCGTAGTTGACGATGGTTTTGACGCGCTTGCCCAGCGGTGTGCAGATTTCACCGACGCGCGCGCGGATCTCCTCAATATCCTCCTTGCTGCGGACGTTGAGACCTTCGAAGTTGACATAGAAGATATTGGTCGCAGGATCATAGCTCAGGCGCTGACTGATCGGAATACTCAAAAGGTCGTCCTTGAGCCCCATTAGAACGTTCTTGAAAATCCTCGAATCCATCAACCGCAGATGCCGAATGACGGGTTTGAATTCCATCTGTTGGAGAACATCCTTTTCCAGATCGATGCCGGGCGCGATTTCAATGAGTTCCACGCCCTCCCGGGTCAATTCAAAGACACAGCGCTCCGTCACATAGTAAACTTTCTGCGACCCGCTTTGCGCGACTTTTCCGCTGAAGGTGATCTGCTCGACGTCGCGGACGATTTTTTTGAGACTGCCCTCCCGCACGATCCGAAGCTGTCCGTCTTCGAAGACCAGCTCGGTTCCGGAGGCGGTGAAGGTTCCGGCGAAGACAATCTTTCTGGCATTTTGCGAAATATCGATGAATCCGCCGCAGCCGGCAAGCTTCGGGCCGAAGCGACTGACGTTGACGTTGCCGTGCGAATCCATCTGGGCCATGCCCAGACACGCCAGGTCCAATCCTCCGCCGTCGTAGAAATCAAACTGCTGATGCATGCTGATGAGGCAGTCCATATTCGTGGCTGTGCCGAAATTCAGACCGCCCGATGGAATACCGCCGATGGTGCCCGCCTCCGCGGTCAGCGTGATGTAATCAAAGACGCCTTCTTCATTGGCGACGTTGGCCAACCCTTCGGGCATCCCGATGCCGAGGTTGACCACCATGTTGGGGCTCAGTTCAAAAGCCGCCCGCCGTGCGATGATTTTTCGCTCGTCGAGCGGCAAAGCCTCGACCGTTGCCGTGGGAATCTTGAATTCTCCGCTGAAAGCCGGATTGTATGGCGTCGCGAACGTCTGCCAGTGGTTTTCCGGTTTTGCCACCACAACGCAATCCACTAAAATACCCGGGAGCTTCACCTGCCGGGGATTAAGCGCGTGGCGGTCGGCGATGCGCTCCACCTGCACAATGACCAGACCGCCTGAATTTTTCGCCGCCATGGCAAGCGGCAGAATCTCCAGCGTGAGGGGCTCCTTTTCCATGGTGATGTTGCCGTCCATGTCCGCGGTGGTCCCGCGCAGAAGCGCAACGTGAATGGGCAGAGTCTTGTAAGCCAGATACTCCTGCTCGTCGAAATGGATGAGCTCCACGAAGTCTTCCCGGGTTTGGTCATTCACCTTGCCGCCGCCCAGACGCGGATCGACATAGGTGCCCAGCCCCACGGCCGAAATCGTCCGCGGTTGATGCATGGCAATGTCGCGGTACATGTGGGTGATGACACCCTGCGGAAAATTATAGCACTCGATTTTGCCTGAAAGCGCGAGCTTCTGCAGACCGGGTGCAAGTCCCAGATGACCGGCTATCACCCGTTTCAGAAGTCCCTCGTGCGCCAGACGGGTCATGCCCCGCTGCCGGCTGTCACCGATGCCGGCGGCAAAAATCAGTGTCAGATTTTTGGGTTCGCCTGTTTGCAGAAATCGCTCCTCAAGTCCGCAGAGCAATTCTTCGGGAGAATAGCCGACAAATCCGTCAATCGCCACCGTGTCGCCGTCGCGGATCACCCGCAGGGCGTCTTCGACAGACACCACTTTTCCGCGTTTCATGCCGGCGCGGATATCCGCGATCACCGGACTGACAATGCTTTTGCCGTTCATCCTTCCCTCCCGGTCGCCGATCGTACCGGCGTGATAAAAGTATCCTCTAAAATGGACGATGCGTGTCAGCTCGTCATGGTTCCACCGTCCACATAGATCGTATTGCCTGTGATGTAGTCCGCCGCCGGCGAGGCCAGAAACAGCACCGCCCCGACCACATCATCCGGCTCAGCGATTTTGCCTTTGGGAATCACCTGACAAATCATCTTCTCCACGTCGGGATTCGACCAGATGGGCTGGCTGAATTCCGTTCGGGTGAAGCCGGGAGCGACCGCGTTGACATTGATTCCCAGAGAGGCCCATTCTTTAGCCATACAGCGGGTCAGATGTTTGAGCGCCGCCTTGCTGCATCCGTAGGCGGCCATGCCGGCTTCCGCCTTGTCCGCGCCGACCGTGGTGATGTTGATGATCTTGCCGCTTTTTTGTTCGATCATTTTACGCGCGACCAGGCGGCTCAACAGCCAGACGGCGCGAACGTTGGTGCTGAAGCATTTATCCCACCCGTCTTCACGCAGATCCAGAAGGCTGCGCAGGAAACTGCGGGCGGCGTTGTTGACCAGAATGTCGATCCGCCCGAACTCCCCGACGGCGGCATTGACCAGATTCTCCAGTTGCGCGGAATCGGTCAGATCGGTCGGGACGGCGAGCGCTTTGCCCCCGGCGGCGCGAATTTCATCCGCTACGGCATCAAGCTGAGCCGACGTCCGGCTGCATAGAACAATATTCGCTCCAGACGCGGCCAGGCCCAACGCGATAACACGACCGATACCGCGTCCGGCGCCCGTCACCATTGCCGTTTTCCCGGTAAAATCGAAAAGGTTTCCCATGATTTCAGCCTCCCAGAATATTTTGACATCTTGTTGAATGACGTTCTTTTATAATCTTTTGAAAAGACCTTTGCAAGCGGTGAATGACGCGACGCTCCTCCCTATGATTGCACAAATGACGGCAATGGAGTATGATGCCTTTCACCGACGTCGCATCAACGTCCGGAACAACGAGCCGTTGCAACCGGTTCCCCGGTCAATATAGATGAAGGAGTCTCAAATCGTGTCGAACAAACATCCTCACTTCAAAAAATGGAAAGAAGCCGCCCTGAAAGAACTCAAAGGCAGGCCTCTGGAATCCCTCGACTGGGAAACGCCGGAAGGCATTCGCGTCAAACCGATCTATACGGCTGAAGATCTGGCCGGGCTCGACACCGTCAACACGCTGTCTGGCCTTGCCCCCTATCTGCGGGGGCCGACGGCCACGATGTACGCCAACCAGCCCTGGACCGTCCGTCAGTACGCAGGCTTTGCCACAGCCAAGGAATCCAATGAGTTCTACCGCAAAAATCTGGCGGCGGGACAAACCGGCCTGTCGGTGGCCTTTGATCTGGCCACGCACCGGGGATATGACTCCGACCATCCCCGCGTGGCGGGCGACGTAGGCAAGGCAGGCGTCGCCATCGACTCCGTCGAGGACATGAAAATTCTGTTTGACAAGATTCCACTGGACAAGGTTTCCGTTTCCATGACGATGAACGGGGCGGTTCTTCCGGTGCTGGCAGGCTACATTGTCGCCGCCGAGGAACAGGGAGTCACGCAAAAACAACTGGCCGGCACGATTCAAAACGACATCCTCAAAGAATTTCTCACCCGCAACACCTATATATACCCCCCTCGCCCCTCCATGCGGATCGTCTCGGACATCATCGCCTACTGTTCGCAATCCATGCCGCGTTACAACACCGTCTCCATCAGCGGCTATCACATCATGGAAGCGGGCGCCGATTCCGTTTTGCAAGTCGCCTTTACACTGGCCGACGGCCGGGAATACATTCGCGCCGCCATCGACGGCGGCCTCAAGATCGACGACTTCGCGCCACGTCTGTCTTTTTTCTTCGGCGTGGGCATGAATTTTTTTATGGAAATCGCCATGCTGCGGGCGGCACGCTACCTGTGGAACGACATCGTAAGCGAATTCAAACCGGAAAATCCGCGCTCTTCGGTGCTGCGCACGCACGTGCAAACCTCCGGTTGGAGCCTCACGGCACAGGACCCTTACAATAACATCATCCGCACGACGCTTGAAGCCCTGGCCGCCGCGCTCGGAGGGACCCAGTCGCTGCATACCAATTCCTTCGATGAAGCGGTGAGTCTTCCCACGCAGCTTTCAGCCCGGATCGCGCGCAACACGCAGATCATTCTGCAGGAGGAATCCCAGATCTGCCACGTGGTCGATCCTCTGGGCGGCTCCTACTATATCGAATCGCTGACCGCCTCGATCATCCGCGAAGCAAAAAAGATCATCGACGAAATCGAGGAACTGGGCGGCATGGCGCGCGCGATCGAAACGGGCATGCCGAAACTTCGTATTGAAGAATCCGCCGCGCGCCGTCAGGCCCGCATCGACCACGGAAAAGATGTCATCGTCGGCGTCAACAAATATAAAGTCAAAGAGGAAACGCCTATCGACGTGCTGGAGGTTTCCGCCTCCGTGCGCGACGAACAAATCGCGCGCCTCAAAGACATTCGGGGCAAACGTGACAATGCGGCCGTGCGTCAGGCGCTTTCGAAATTGACGCTCACCGCCGAAAAAGGCGGAAATCTTCTGGAAGCGACCATCGCGGCCGTCCGGCTGCGCGCCACGGTGGGAGAAGTGTCCGACGCGCTGGAAAAGGTCTTCGGCCGTTACGCCGCCACGACGCAGATGATTTCGGGGGCCTATGCCTCGGAATACGGCGAGGACGAAGTCATCGCGGCCTTGCGCAAACGCATCGGAGAATTCATTAATAAAACCGGCCGACGTCCGCGCATGATGGTCACCAAGATGGGCCAGGACGGCCATGACCGGGGCATCAAAGTCGTCGCGACCGCTTATGCCGACTTGGGTTTTGACGTGGATATCAGCCCGATGTTTCAAACACCGGAAGAAGCGGCGAAAATGGCCATCGAAAACGACGTGCATCTTGTCGGCGCCTCGAGTCTCGCGGCGGGGCACAAAACGCTCATCCCCGAACTGATCAGCAAACTCAAGGTCATGGGTGGAGAAGACATTCTGGTCATCGCAGGCGGCGTTATTCCACCCGCCGACTACGACTTTTTGTATTCCCGCGGTGTCAAAGGCATCTTCGGCCCCGGCACGGCCATCACCGACTCGGCGGATCAGGTCTTGCAACTGCTCGAAGAAAAGTATCTCAAAGCGTGATTCCGGTCCGACCGGAATGGACCTTCTTAAGTTTTGCGGCGCCAACAACACAACGGAGCCAGGCCTATGGAGAAATTTAAAATCCGGGATTACATTCAAGGCGTTTTGGAAAAAGATCGACGAATGCTTGCCAAAACCATCACGCTTCTCGAAAGTTCGCTGCCGGAAGACCAGGAGTGGTCGCGTCGGATTCTCGACGAGCTGATGCCGCACACCGGCCGGGCGCTGCGCGTGGGCATCACAGGCCTTCCGGGCGCGGGCAAAAGCACGTTTATTGAAAGTTTCGGCACGCTTTTGACACAAAAAGATCGGCGTGTCGCGGTCCTGGCGGTTGATCCCAGTTCTCCGAAAACCGGCGGATCCATCCTGGCCGATAAAACCCGGATGGAAAAACTCGCCGTGAACGACCGGGCTTTTATTCGTCCGTCGCCTTCCGGCAAGACGCTGGGCGGCGTCGCCCGCAAGACCCGTGAAACCATGCTGGTGTGCGAGGCGGCCGGTTTTGACGTCGTCATGATCGAAACTGTCGGCGTCGGCCAGTCTGAAGTGGCGGTGGCCTCGATGGTCGATTTTTTCATGGTGCTGATGATCGCGGGCGGCGGCGACGAACTTCAGGGCATTAAAAAAGGCGTTCTGGAGCTGGCCGATCTAGTCGCCGTCAACAAGGCCGACGGGGACAACGTTGAACGGGCCAAACAGGCGCAGAGGCAGTATGAGATGGCGTTTCATCTTTTGAGTTCGCCCTCGCGCAACTGGACGCCGCCGGTCGTCACCTGCAGTTCCATCACGGGCGCCGGTCTTGAAAACATTCTAAACAATATTCATGAGCATAGAGAAAAACTGACGATCAGCGGTGAATTTCAAAAAAAACGTCAGGAACAAAACAAAGAGTGGTTCCGTTTTCTGGTGCGTGAAGGCGTCCAGGAATGGTTTTACGCAAGTTCCGCGGGCGCCATGATGCCGGAGTTGATTGAAGCGGTCGGAAACGGCGCCATGACGCCGACCACAGCCGCGTTAAAAATTCTCGAACGGCTCAAAGGCAGCACCTTTTAAAAACCGGCAGGCGTTAGGTGTCAGGTGTGAGGAACTTGAAACTTAAAACTTGAAACCTGAAACCTAAAACATAAAGAGGTCTTCCATGAAAATTTTAAAAGTGGATCATATCGGCATCGCAGTCAGAAGTCTGGCCGAAAGCGCGAAACTCTACGAGCTTCTGGGAATCGAACCGGCCGGCACGGAGGACGTGACGGAGCAAAAGGTGAAGGTCGCCTTCTATCCGCTGGGCGACACGGAAATCGAACTTCTGGAATCGACATCGCCCGACGGACCCATCGCCCGGTATATTGAAAAAAACGGCGAAGGCCTTCAGCATCTGGCGCTGCGCGTGGATAATCTGGAAGAGGCGCTTGCCGAACTGAAAGCCAAAGGCGTGCGCCTGATCGACGAAAAACCACGCTACGGCGCGGGCGGCGCGAAGATCGCCTTTGTCCACCCTAAATCCACCGGAGGCATTCTGCTTGAATTAAGCGAGAGAACCTAACGCGAAGCGCATCGTCTGCGGCTTTTGCCGGGCCGCCACAGGAATTCGTGGCGGCGCGTTTTTCTTTTGCAGACGATCAGGACGAGCCGAAGCTCCAGTTTGCAAAATTTTCAGTTGCGCAAACTATCGAGAAAACGTTCCACCGCCTCGAGGTAGAGCGATTTATACTCATCCTTGACCAAAATAGTCTTTTCCAATTTTTTAAGATGGATGATGCCGTTGAAGGCGCTCCATAGAATGATGGCCTGTCTGCGGGGATCCAGCGGTTTAAAGATCCCGGCGTCAATTCCTTCGCGTATCGCCGAGGCGAGTGTATAGATACTGGCATTGCCCTGTTCATCGATTTTCAGTTTCAAATCAGGTGAAAAGACGGTCCCGGGAGACGTCAGAAAATAGTTGATGATATCGTAATAATTTTTATGCTCCTCACTGAAGCGCAGATAGGCCCCCGCAATCGACCGTATTTTTTCATCCGGCGAACATTCGGGGCGGATGGACGCACTGATGCTTTGACGCAGCAGATCCAGCCCTTCGAGTTGAAGGGCGGCAAAAAGCTCTTCCTTGTCCTTAAAGTAAAAATAGATCGCCCCGACACTCAATTCGGAATGCTTGGCGATCTGATTGATGGACGTTGCGGCCAGACCTTTTTCCAGAAGTAGTTTTCTGGCCGTGTCGAGGATGTGTTCCTTGCGTTGCTCTTTTTCTCTTTCCCTTCGCTCCTTGGCACCCATAATTCTTTACATTCCCTCAGTATCGTGATCTTCGTGATTAAAAGTTTTTGTTCCCTACCACCCAAAACCGATTAAATCAAAAAAAATATACCCTTCAGCGCACAGTCATCCGGTCCGGCCCTCCGTTTTGGGAAGACTCCCTGATGACGCGAACATCAAACCACGGTTTCTGCCGCTTTAAGGGACACAAGGCCGCCTTACAAAAACGGATCGGGTCCTCGGGAGGCGCTTTGATGTATTGAAAAGGCGCCTCCCGATTTTTCAAAAGCCAGGCTTCGGCTTCTGTGCGCGAATTGACGAAGCCGGCCGAATACGTTGTTCTGCCGCGGCAGTGAACAAAGCCGTATATGAGTTCATAGCGCTCACACATTCCAGCCCAACCCTAAAACTCCTCACCGATTTGCAAAAGCACCTTCACGGCCAGACCGGCATCGATTCTCTCCTTGTAAACAACCGGCAGACGCGACAGCGGTTCATAATCGGAGATGAGCGGCCTCGCGTCAATTTTCCCTTCGGCCATCCACTGCAGACACTGAATGTTCTCCGCATGTGTGTTGGAGTTCGATGCCGTCAGATGGATTTCCTTGAGATTGACCAAAAAAGGCGCGTCAATCGTCAGCGGCGTAAAAATCATACTGACGATGCAGACTTCTCCGCCGTCAGCAGATAAAAGTATTGCGCGATTGATATTGTCCTTCACACCGGAACATTCAAAGATCTTCCGAAATCCTCCCGGAACAAGGGCCATCGCCTGCTCGTCCGCATCTTTTTCCAAGGGATTCAATACGTAATCCGCGCCATAGCGCAAAGCAATGTCCCGTTTGGCGGCTATCGGCTCGTATAAAACGACCGGTCCGTATCCGAGAATTTTAAGGATGCGCACCGCGCACAGCCCGATCGGTCCGCCGCCCATCACCAGCACGGAACCCTGCGCGTCGCTTGTACAATTGATACCATGCAGTGCCGCGGCAAATGTCTCCGCGAGCGCCGCGTTTCGCGAATCGACGCCCGCGGGAATCTCGATGAGCATTTGGGGAAAAACTTTGACGTATTCCGCAAAGCCGCCCGGCAAATCTCCGATGCCTGTGGTGCGCCGGTGAACACGGCAAAGCTGCTGCCTACCGTTTTTACAGTTCACGCACTTCCCGCAGTAGGTGGGACGGATGCAAACCCTTGTCCCCACCGGCGGCCCGCCGGCCTTTGCGCCTTTTTCGACGATGCCGGCGCTGATTTCGTGCCCGAGGATGTAGCCCTCGGCCAGATGACCGCCCGCCACCAGAGAATGATCGGATCCGCAGAATCCCGTATTGGCGACTTTCACCAGGACTTCGTCTTCGGCTACCGAATAGTCGGGGACGTCTTCATAAACCAATCCACTCTCTTTTCGAAACACAACAGCTTTCATCGTCTCCTCACCTTGTACCTTCTTTTCAATCCTCACACACCAACGTAATTTTTTCCACCTTGCTTAAGTCCTTCTCGTAAAAGAAGGAGCCGGCAAAAAACATCAGAGCGGAAACCACCAGAAAAACGGGCAAAATCGACATGGCCATCTGGATGCCGTGAAGGTCGGACAATTTGCCGATCACAATGGGCGCAAGCGACGCTCCCAAAAGGTTCTGAACCACGACGCACACAGAGTAGGAAATAGCCCGCAGTCCCGGATGGATGACCTCCTGCGTGGCGGTAATGGCGGCCGGGGCGAACGCGGACGCAAGAACCCCCATCCCCAGAAGGGTAAAATATTGCGCCTGGCCGGAAAGATACGAAATCGCGATAAAAATGACTGCGGCATTGAGCGCAGTTGTGATCGCAGGAAACAGCAGACGGGCTCTTTGCCGTTTTTTAAACCACAAATCAGCCAGCCAGCCGCCCAGCGGCAGACCGACAAGCGCCAGGATCATCAGCAGGCTGACTTTCATGCCCGCATCACTCATGGGGATGCCTGTCGTTCGATGCAGGTACGGAGGCATCCACATAATAATGGCATTATTGACGAAGATGCAGCCGACAAACCCGAGGTTGGTAAAAATCAGGGAGGGCGTTCGCAGAAACTCCCGGACAATATCCATTTTCCCCATCTTGATTTTTACGGAAGGGTCTGCGCAGGACGCATCGGTTTTGACCAGCTCCACCGTCTTGTAATCCTTGATGAAGAAGAAAAGGATCGCGACCAGCGCGCCGGGAATCGCCACCAGGCCGAAAGCATGCCGCCAGCCCCAGTGCGTGGCGATAAAACCACCCAGCCCCATCCCGACGGCAATGCCCAGCGGGATGGAAATGTTCCAAAGCCCCATCATGCGGGATCGCTTTTCCGGAGGGAACAATCCGGAGAGCATCGCCGTGCCTGCCGGGGCATAGCCGGCTTCGCCGATCCCGATGCAGGCGCGGGCCACGAGCAACTGGGGAAAGGTCCGGGTGAAAGCGCAGGCGGCCGTCGCCAGGCTCCAAAACAGAGCCATCACGCCCACCGTCTTTTTCCGGCTCCAGCGATCCACGATGATGGAAATGGGAAACACCAGAGCCACAATGGACCAGTAAACGACCGACATTAAAAGTCCGGCCTGAAAGTCTGAAAGCCCCCACTCCTCTTGAATAAAAGGAGCAAGGGACGCCACAATCGTTCGATCGACGTAATCAAAGAAATACAAAAGAAACAGCAGCGCGAAAATGTAATAGGTGCTGGCCTTGGACAGTTTGTACTCCCTGGGTGCAGTTTCGTTATTCATAGGAACCCCTTATCTCGTGAGAAAAGGCGCAACTTGTCGGACCGTTCCTGAAAGCGGCAACGAGAAATTGTACCTTAATTACATTTGTATCCTCCCAGATTGGCCAGGGCGACACTGCCGGGGCTGATCACAGAGGGATCCACTTTAACATTAATACAGGCGGTTTTGCCGGAGGCAAATGCCGCTTCCAAAGCCGGAGCAATATCATCCGGTTTTTCCACGTACGCGCCGAATCCGCCCAACACCTCCACCATCTTGTGGTAATCCACCCAGCCCAACTCCGTTCCGTTGGGAATGTTGTGACCCAACCGAAGTGTCTGGCTGTGCGCGATCATCCCCCAGGACGCATCATTGGCAACAACGACCACAATGGGAAGCTTCTTGCGGATGGCCGTGTGGAATTCCATGAAATTGAAACCGGTTGCCCCATCGCCGATAATCAATAAAACACGCTGATCCGGATGTTTGAGTTTGGCCGCGTTGGCGTAGGGAATACCGACGGCCAGACATCCGTAAAGACCATAGTCGAGATAGGTGCCTCCTTTGACGACCGTCCGCGTCATACCCATCCACGTGGAGGTATCGCCGCCGTCGGCAACGACGATATCATCGGGCCGGTTCATGAATTTGTTGACTTCATGGGCCAATCGCATGGGATGCATGGGCAGGGTTTCGCATTCCCACATGGCCTTGGCATCATTCTTCCCGGCTTCATGCGCAGCGCGCACAGTCTCCACCCAGGGCGAATACTGCGCCCAGAGCGCATCGCCGATTTTCTGTTCGTCGATCACCGCGTTGAGCTCCTTCAGGAAGGATTTGATGTCGCTGACAATCGGCAGATCGACGGTGCGGTTGCGTCCGATTTCATCCGGCGCGATATCGACCTGAATAAATTTTGCCGCAGGCGGAAAAATGTCGCCGAAGATATAGAAAAGACTCAAACGGCCGCCCAGGAAAAGCACCAGATCGGTGGTCATGAGCGTGATCATGGCCGAGCCGGGCCGGATCGCCAGGGAGGATTCAAAGCAAAGCGGATGGGTGTCGGGAAGAACGCCGCGCCCCGCGCCGCCCGTGTAAACCGGAATACCGATCTTTTCCACGAATTCGATCATTTCTTTTTCTGCGTCCGAGTACCACAGACCGCTGCCGCCGATCACGATGGGATTTTTGGCCGCTTTCAGAAGATCAACAACCTTGCGTGTGTTTTCACGGTCGACCGGTTTGGAGTCGATCGTTGTGCTGGGCTTTCTAACCAGGCTCATGTCCACTTTGGCGTTGAGAATATTGCAGGGAAACTCCAGATAGACGGGTCCCGGCCGACCGCTCATCGCCGCTCGAAACGCCATATCGACATACTCGGGAATGCGTTCCGGCACATGGCAGACAAAGGCCTTCTTCACCATCGGTTCAATCACGGGAAGTTGCGTCATATCCTGAAGGTCCAGCTTTTCGGTGGCCTCGGTGCCCACGCAGCCGGCAATGAGCACCACGGGCGCATTGGAAAGTCGCGCGCTGGCGATGCCGGTTAAGGCATTGGTGAAACCGGGGCCGGCCGTAACCATCGCCACCGCCGGCTTTCGGGTCATCCGGGCCGACGCTTCGGCCATGAAAACGGCCGCCTGTTCGTGACGCACATCAAAAAGGGTGATGTTTGTTTTTTCCAGATACTGATAAATGGGCGTAATGTGCCCGCCGCTTAAGGAATAAATATAATCCACGCCCCGGTCGACCAGGGCGTCCGCAACAAGTTTTCCGCCGATAATGTTATCCATAATAAATCCTCCTAAAACAAATTGATTTTATAACTCCATACATTGACCGCCATCGATGTTGATCGCTTGGCCGGTCATATATTTTGACGCATCCGACGCCAGGAAAGCCACCAGGTCGCCCGCTTCGGAAGGCGCGCCGATGTAGCCCAGCGGGATCGTCTTGCACATTTCCTTTTCGCGCTCCTCAACCGTTGTGCCAAAGAAGGATGCCTCCAGGCCGAAGCGCCACTTTTCCAGATCGGTGGCGATCTGCCCCGGACAGATGGCGTTTACCCTTATGCCGTTTCCGCCCAGTTCCTTGGCCATCGTTTTGGTCAGCATGATCACCCCCGCCTTCGCCACCGCATAGGCGCTGTTGAAAAGCGGCGGAACTTTTCCGGCCCGGGATGCCGTATTGATGATGACGGCGGGCTTGCCCATCATCAAAGGGATGACGGCTCTTGAGATGCGGAAGACGGAAAACAGGTTCACATCGATGGTTCTGATCCAGGCCGCCTCGTCATATCCCAAAACTGTATTGGGCACGCCGAAAGACGCGCCCGCGTTATTGCACAGAATGTCGATGCGGTCGAAGGTCGCTTTGATGGTTTCCACCATGGCGCCGATGGCCTGATTGTCCGTCACGTCCACGGTCACGGCCAGAGTTTTTACGCCATAGGTCTTGGCAAGCTCCGCGGCGATGGCTTCCATTTCCCCGCTGGTGGCGGATTTCAGGGATTCGCCCGGAACCGGCGGTTGGCCCAGATCGGCAATCACGATGTTGCATCCGTTTGCGGCCAGTTTTTCGGCAATGGCGTAGCCGATGCCGGTTTTTTTGCCGGCCCCTGTCACGATGGCTGTTTTTCCTTTCAAATCACTATAAATCATCTGCTCCTCCTTCATCATACCAACGACGATAGTCCAGGTGCGCGTACTTGGGAAGCATGCGCGTCGGCAGCGCGAGCGCATCCTTGCGGAAAGGCGGCGCCAGCTGTTTTCCGTCTACCAGGAATTCCAGCACGGTGGGTTTGCGGCTCTTGATGCAGGCAAGGAATGCCTCCCGGATATCCTGCGGACGGCTGACCTGCATGCTGTTGGCCCCCATAGCTTTCGCGACCGGCACAAAACTTTCAGGATTCGGAATATCCACGCCGACGAAGCGGTTATTGTAGAAATCGACCTGGTTTTTGGCCTCCGCGCCCCACCACATATTGCGGAAGACGCAGGCGATCACGGGCAGATTGTGCTCCACGGCCGTGCTGACTTCGTGCAGGCTCATTCCCCAGGCGCCGTCACCGATGATGGCGACAACCGGCGACTTGGGCTTGGCAATCTGCGCGCCGAGCGCCGCCGGATAGGCAAAGCCCGTGTTGCCGAAGGTGAGCGCCGCGATATGCCGGCGGGGATGGTTGAACTTCAGATAGCTGTTGGCTGTTGAGGAAACATTGCCGATATCGGTGGTCACGATGGCGTCATCTGGAAGCGCCCGTGCGATTTCCAGCAAAACCCGGCGCGGATTCATGGGGTTTCCGTCCACCATCGCCAGATCGACAAGTTCCTTTTCCCATTTCTTCTTCTCTCGGGCCACCGCCGTCAGCCTCTTTTCATCCGGCTTGCGTTTACCGTCTTTCGCTTTCAGGCGCTTCAGAATTTCCGCGGAGGCTTCCTTGGCATCCCCGATAATGCCCACGGAAATGGGGTGCGTGCGGGCGATGTGCTTGGGATTGATATCGACCTGGATGATCTTCGCGTTTTCGGGGAAGTAGTTGATGTCATATTGCGGCAAGGTGCCGAAAACGGACAGCCTGGTGCCGATGGCCAGCATGACGTCGGCTTTCGCCAGCGTCTTCATGGCCGCCTTGGACCCCATGTAGCCGATGGGCCCGACAGAAAGGGGATGGTTGCCGTAAAACGCATCGTTGTGCAGGTAGGTCACCGCCACCGGCGCCGTCAGATGTTCGGCGATCGCTTTGACAATGTCCAGCGCGTCGGCGTCCACCACGCCCCGTCCCGAAACAATGACCGGATTTTTCGCCTGCGACAAAAGCTCGGCCGCGCGATCAAGCTGCTCAATGGCGCCGCAGCCGCGCGCATCCACCCGGTATTGTGACGGCTGCAGAATTCTTTCTTCCAGTTCACCGTAGAAATAGTCGCGGGGAATGTCATAGAGCACAGCGCCGCGGTCGGCATAGGCGATGCGGAAAGCCGTTCTCAAACAATCAGCCGCCCTCTTCGGATGAGGCACTCGGACAACGGCTTTGGTGATGGCCCGGAAAACCGACATCTGGTCGCATTCCTGAAAACCGTCCCAGCCGATCGTCGGCGTTCCGGCCGAAGGCGAGAGAATGACCAGCGGCGTATGCCCCATATTGGCGGCGGCGACCGACGTGACCATATTGGTGATGCCGGGACCGTTTTGCCCGGTGACGACGCCGCAACGCCCCGATACGCGGCAGTAGGCGTCTTCCATATGCGCGGCGCTCTGTTCGTGGCGGACGGGAATGAATTTTATTCCCGCCGTCGGAAAGAGATCCAGCATGTCCATAAAGGCCGAGCCGACGATGCCGCAGACATGATCCACGCCTTCGGCCAGCAGGGTCTCCACAATCGCTTCACTGGGCGTCATTTTGATTTTTTTCATTTTTAAACCTCCAATGCATTCAAACGTTAATGATCTTCACGAGAAAACGCTTCTTTTCCGAAGGAGCTTTTTCACGACTGATTTTGCAAAACCGACCCTGTCTCCCGGGCAATCATCTTCTCCTCGTCTGTCGGCACGACAAAAACCTTGATCTTCGATTCCGGCGCGGAGATGTCTCTTTCCGGCAAACCGGCCTTGTTTTGATCTTCATCCAGAACAATCCCCAACCATGCCAGAAAGGCGCAGATCCGGCCACGCATCGGCGGCGAATTTTCACCGACTCCCGCCGTGAACGCCAGCGCGTCGAGTCCGCCTGCGGCCGGAATCATAGATCCCACGCCGCGCGCCACGCTGTAGGCGAAAACATTGAGTGCAAGCGTCGCTCTTTCGTTGCCTCGTGCCGCTTCCTTTTCCAAATCCCGGAAGTCCGGAGAGATGCCGGAAATTCCGAAAACACCGCTTTGCCGGTTCAGAATATCGAGGGCTCCGTCAATCGAACAATGCTCTTTTGCCATCATGTAGGACACGACCGCCGGGTCAATATCTCCCGAGCGTGTGCCCATGACCAGCCCCGAAAGGGGTGTGAACCCCATCGACGTATCCAGAGACTTGCCTGCCGCCACGGCGCAGAGGCTCGATCCCGCCCCGAGGTGACAGGTGATGATTCGGGGCGCATGGATTTTGCCTTGCAGAAGTTCGGCGACGCGGACCGCCACGTAGCGGTGCGAGGTGCCGTGAAAACCGTAGCGGCGGACAGCATCCTCGCTGTAGTAACGGTAAGGAATCGCGTAGGTATAGGCATAAGGCGGCATAGTGGAATGGAAGGCCGTATCGAAGACCGCAACTTGCGGCACGCCGGGCATCAATTTCGTGCAGACATCGATGCCCATCAGATTCGGCGGATTGTGCAGTGGCGCAAGCGCTTTTGTTTTTTCCAGGATTGTCCGGACAGGACCATCGACGATAACGGATGACCGAAACTGTTCACCACCGTGAACGACCCGGTGTCCGACACCGGCAATTTCACGGATGTCGGACAAGACACCGTGCTTGGGATCGGCCAGAAAAGACAACAGAACAAGGACCGCCCGCGAATGATCGGGGAGGTCCACGACGGTTTCCCCGGCTTGCCCCCCGACTGACTCATAGCGAAACCGCGCATCGGAAAGTCCGATCCGGTCGGCCTGACCCGACGCCAGAACCCGGCCTGTTTCCATCTCAAAGAGTTTGTATTTGAGTGATGAGCTGCCGCAATTTAAAACCAGAATCTTCATCATGAAAGCCTCAATCCAGATCTTCTTTCTCCGGCCACAAATACATGCCGCCTTCCAGGGTGCGGACATCCGGAAAACCCGCCGCATCCAACACGCGTTGAGCGGAAAACCCTCTCAGCCCGAGAAGACAGACACAGACAATCTTTTTGTCTTTGGGCAGTTCAGAGAGTCTCGAACGCAGTTCATCAAGCGGAATATTAATCACTTTGGGACTGCTGATGTGAGCGCGCCGAAATTCCCGATCCGATCGAACGTCCACCATCAAGACATCGTCGTCATGATCCAGAAGCTCTCTGGCCGCGAGCGCCGTTATCGGTTTCATCAAGCCGGCTGTGACATTTTCCGCAACATGAAGCGCCGTGATGAAAACATCCACCGCCTGCGAAAAAGGCGGCGCATAGGCCATATCCAGAGAAGCGATATCCTGAATGGTCGCGCCAAGCCGTATGGCGGTCGCGGCCACATCGATACGGCGGACGATATCGCCCTTCCCCACGGCCTGCATTCCCAGAAGCTTGTGAGTGCCGTTTTCCAGGACCAGTTTCAATCCCAGAATCTGGCTGTCGGGGTAATAATGGGCCTTATCAAATCCGCATACGGACAGCGCAAAGGCATCGAGGCCCTCTCGCTTTGCCTGCATCTCCGTAACACCGGTGGCGCCGACAGAGTAATCAAAGGCCTTGCAGATGAAGGTGCCCTGCACACCGGGAAACTCCGAAGGAATGCCGCAGATGTTGTCGGCAATCACCCTGCCGTGTTTGTTGGCGGTGGAGCCCAGCGGAATGTAACAAGGCTTGCCCGTCATGATATGCGTGCTTTCCACCAGGTCTCCGCCGGCATAAATATCCGGATCGCCGGTCTGCAAACGGGCATTGACCCGAAGCGCGCGAGTTTCGCCCAGGTCCAAACCCGCGGCCACAGCCATCTCCGTATTGGGCTGCAAACCGGCGGCGACAAGAACAAGGTCGGCGGAATATTCGTTCGTTCGGGTCATAACGCGGCCGATCTTTCCGCTTTGTCCCGCAAAGGAGAGGATCTCAGCGTTCAATTCACATTCCACGAGGTTTTCAAAGAAATGCTCCCGGATCATCGCCGAGATTTCATAGTCGAGCATTCCCGGAAAAAGCTGCCCTTCACGTTCCAGAAGCGTCACGTCCCATTTTCTGGCGCGCAGGGCTTCTGCCATCTCCACTCCGATAAAGCCTCCACCGACGATCACGGCGGCGCCGGGCTTGCGCTTTTCGATCTCGCTCGCCAGGGCATTGGCATCTTCCATGCGGGTCAGATGGTATATCCCTTTTAAATCCGATCCCGGAATCGGAGGCATCTTAGGCCTTGCGCCCATCGCGAGCACCAGAGCATCATATTCAAATGAGAGCAATTCCCCTGTGACCATGTTCGTCGCACCGACCGTGCGATGTTTCCGGTCGATGGAGAGAACCCTGATCTGCGTGCAAATGGTCGTATCCTTGAGATCCTTAAAATACTGGACGTCGCGAATCCGGCCATACGTGGTTTTCATCAGATCGTCCCGCTCGCGGATTTTTCCTTCCAGATAGTACGGCATGCCGCAGGCGGCATAGGATATAAACCGGCTCTGGTCCAAAATGGTAACCGCATAGTCGGGACGCAGGCGTTTGATGCGCGAGGCGGCTTTCGCGCCGCAGGCGGATGCTCCGATGATCAGAATTTGCTTTGAATCATTCATCATTTTATGCCTTTGTTTTCGCACCTGACGTTGTCTACATCCTTGCGGACGGCGACAAAAATCCGGTACAGTAAGGTCAGAATCAAAAGTCCCACCGCCCAGATGCCCAGTGTGATGGCGATTTCCGGTCCCGTCGGGTGATATTCGGAAATGGCTTCCAGCGGCGATGGAATAAACCCGGTAATGACCAGACCCAGGCCCTTTTCAATCCAGAGCGAGACAAAGACGGCGACGCAGGCCAGAGCCAGCCACCCTTCATTATGCCGGATCTTTGGAATAACCAGCATGAGCAGCGCAGCAAACGCCAGCAAGGCAGAGGCCCACATCCAGGGGACCAGGTTGTCATAGCCGTGCAGGCCGGCAAACAAATAGATGAAGTGAGCCTCATGCTCCGGCAGACCGCTGTAAAAGACCGTGAAGATTTCCACCCCGACGAAAAAGATACTGATGGCCAGCGCGTAGGCGACGATTTTCGATAACGTCCGGATCGCTTTTTGACCCGCGTCGAAACGGCCGAGATACTTCAGAATCAGGCAAATCAGAATCAATAGCGCCGGGCCCGAGGCAAACGCGGAGGCCAGAAACCGAGGCGCCATGATGGCGGTGAGCCAGAAGCTCCGCCCCGGAAGGCCTGCATAGATGAAGGCTGTTACCGTATGGATGCTGATCGCCCAGGGAATCGACAGGTAGATGATCGGCTTGACCCAGGAAGGCGGCGGGATTTCTTTTTTTGTACAGGACAAAACAACCCAGCCGGTGATCAGATTGATCAACAAATACCCCGACAGGACCACCATATCCCAAAAAAGAATGGATGCCGGCTGCGGATGCAGAAGCACGTTCATCACACGGGAGGGCTGGCCCAGATCAACAACAACAAACAGGATGCACATCACAACGGCGGCGACGGCGAGAAACTCGCCCAGGACGGTGATCCTGCCGAATGCCTTGTAGTCGTGCAGGTAGTAGGGCAAAACCAGCATCACGGCCGAGGCGGCCACGCCGACCAGAAAGGTGAACTGGGCGATGTAGAGTCCCCAGGAAACATCCCGGCTCATCCCCGTGATTCCCAGGCCGTAGTCCAGCTGCTGAAGATAAAAGAAGAAACCGGTTGCGGCAAGTCCCAGCAGAAAGGCGATCCAGACCCAGTAAACGCGGCTGCCTTTTAAGGCTTTTTCCAGCATGGCATCCTCACAGGATATAATAGATCTGCGGCGCGGTGCCTAAGTGGGGCCGCCTTCGCAGGTTAAAACGTGTTTCCAGAAGTTTGCGGATTTCCGAGCTCGGATCCTCCAGATCACCGAACACGATGGCTTTGTGTTTGCAAGCCAGGACACAGGCCGGAAGCTGTCCTTTGGCCAGCCGCTCTTCACAGAAGTTGCACTTCTCCACGACGCCTCTGGCGCGTGTCGGAAAGTCCGGATGGAGCTTCGCGATAAACGGGCGCGGGTCGCGGAAATTCATGCTCCGCGCGCCGTAGGGACAGGCGGCCATGCAAAGCCGGCAGCCGATGCAGCGGTGGTAATCCATCATGACGATGCCGTCTTGCCGTTTAAACGTCGCCTGCGTCGGGCAGACCCGGACACAGGGAGGATTTTCGCACTGATTGCACAAAACGGGAATTCTGAGATTCTGAATCGCTTTTCCCTGGTAGGGGTGATCCTCCGCCGGAAAAACGGAAGAAAAAGGCTCGGTCCAGATCCACTTGACTTCATCTTTGGGATTGCTGAAGTCGGGGACATTATGCACCGCGTGGCAGGCGGTGATGCAGTCGGTGCAGTCGGTGCTGCATCGGGACATATCAATCGCCATGGCCCAACGCTTGGCCGAAAGCGAGTTGACGGACAAAGAAGTCTGCCCCGGAATCGGGAAGTTTTCGCCCGCCCGGGCCGGAAGAAGGGGGAACGTGATCAACGTCAAGGCGGACGCTCCGGCAATTTTCAAAAAGTCTCTGCGGTTCGTCGTCATTTTTTCACCTCTTCCGGAACAAGATGACAGCTATAGCAGGTGGGTTTGGCGCCCACGTAATCATGACAGCGGTCGCAGAATTGTTCCTTGTTGCTGTGGCAGCGAAGGCAGGAATGGGTCAGGCTTTTTTCGAACTTGCGGCCGTCTTTCGCGGTGTACTGGCGTTTGCCTTCTCGAACGGCCTCATCGCGCCAGCCCTTGAGCATCTTCATATGATCCGTGCGCATCACGGCCGTATCTTCGACGCATTTTTTGTCCTGCATTGACTGAATAACGGGCGTATCCAGACTGAGCACAGGCGCCGGCGCTGATTGAATCGCGCCGTACCAGAAGGGAAAAGTAGCCCCGAGAAGGAAGATTCCCAAACCCAGAAGAATTAAACCCCATTTATATTGTTTCATCTTCACACGTTCCGTAATATGTTTACGTTCAGCTATGAGCTATGAGCTGCGAGCTGCACCCCATTCACCCTCCCCCTGCCCCTCCCATCAAGGGAGGGGAGGTGATTCAATTATTCGTGCTATTCCCTCTCCCCACGTGGGAGAGGGTCAGGATGAGGGGGCTGATATCTCCTCGCCTCTCAAATCCGTCGTCCTTTCCTTCTCGCCTCTCATCACCAGGGCATTGCCGACCAGTTCATGAACGCCCATGACCGAGACGCCCGGCACCCAGTAGTCCATGAGCGTCGAAAGCGTCGCCCGATCGATGGCGCAGATGCAGCCCAGCCGGTTGACGCTGTGCTTTTTCACGACGTCACGCACGGCCATGGCTCTGGGCATCCCGCCACGCATCCGCATTTCCAGATTCTCATCGTTGCCCAATCCCGCGCCCGCGCCGCAGCAGAAGGTTTTTTCGCGGATCGTGTCTTCCGCCATTTCATAAAAATTCCGGCAAGTGTTTTCAATGATGTATCGCGGCTCTTCAAGCAGGCCCATGGCTCGCGCCGGGTTGCATGAATCATGAAACGTCAGTCTGACATGATTGTTACGCCGCGGGTCGAGTTTTAATTTGCCGTTCCGGATCAGGTCGGCTGTGAACTCGACGATATGCACCATTTTGGTGGAGCGCGCATTTTCAAACCGCGTGCCGGTAATCGGCGAAAGCGGTTCGGAAAGGAAATCCGCCGGCCCGTTCATCGTATCCATGTATTGATGGATCACCCGCCACATGTGCCCGCATTCGCCGCCCAGAATCCATTTGACGCCCAGGCGTTTGGCTTCGGCGTAAATCTTGGCGTTGAGCCTTTTGATCATCTCATGCGAGGTAAAAAGGCCGAAGTTGCCGCCTTCCGAGGCATACGTGCTGAAGGTATAATTGAGGCCGATTTCATGGAAGAGCATCAGGTAGCCCATGCAGGTGTATGTGCCGGGATCGGCGAAATAATCGGCCGACGGCGTGACAAACAAGATATCCGCGCCTTTTTTGTTGATCGGAACGTCCACGCGAACACCGGTGCTCTCTTCGATGTCGTCGGCCAGAAATTCCAGCATGTCCTTCATGCCGCCGGGCTGAATGCCCAGATGGTTGCCGGTCCGGAAACAGTTGGCTGCGGGTTCGAGTACCCAGTTGATGTTACATCCCACCAGATTTAAAAGCTCGCGGCCGATCATGGTAATTTCCGCCTGGTCGATGCCGTAGGGGCAGAAAACAGAGCAGCGGCGGCATTCCGTGCACTGATAAAAATAGTAAAACCATTCCTTGAGAACATCCTCGGTCAGATCGCGCGCGCCGGCTAATGTTCCGAAGCATCGTCCCGCCGTCGTGAAATAGCGACGGTACACCGAGCGGATCAGCTCGGCGCGCAAGACCGGCATGTTTTTGGGATCGCCGGAACCGATATAGAAGTGACATTTGTCCGCGCAGGCGCCGCAACGCACGCAGATATCCATAAACAGGCGGAAGGAGCGGTATTTTTCCAATCGTTCTTTCATGCCGTCCAGAATGATCTGTTTCCAGTTTTCCGGCAGCTTCCAGTCGGGATCGGTCGGCTGCCAGGCCCGCGGGTTGGGCATCTCCAGAGTCGTCACATTCTTTGCGGCGGCTGGGTAACTCCAGGTACCCGGACGGAAATCAACGGGGGTTTTCATCCAGTCCGTTCCGGGAGGTGTATATTTGATATTGAGGAGTTCATCCGGTTTGGGAATCTTGGCAAAAGACATGGCTACTCCTTCTCCACCGGCAGACCGGCCGCTTTCATTTTATCGCGGAATTCGTCTTCATATTCTTCATAGGTATGCACCTTCACGGGGCCGTTCCATGGATTGATGTGTCTTTGGCTGCGGTTGTTATTGATCATGTTGCGCGTGGGGCTCAAAAAGATGCCGCCCCAATGCATCAGTTTGCTCCACGGCAGCCAGACCATCAGCGTGAAGATCAAACATAAGTGCATATACAGGAAAGCGCCCGCTTCTTCGGGAACAACCGGCGTCAACGTCACCCAGCCGATCACCAGGGTTTTTACGGCATGCAGATCGACGGCAAAGAAGTGCCTCATCATAAGTCCCGTTCCGGCAATTCCCGCAATCAAAAACAGGGCGAAATAATCGGTAAATAAAGAAATGTAACGCACCTGCGGCCCAACGACTCTTCGCAGGAGCAGAAAGGTCAATCCCGCCAGAAGCGCCGCGTCGCTTAAGTAAAGCGCCGGAGTGCCGATTTCCAGAAAACCGTCCAGCGAGGAAAGTCCGTTGATAAAAGGCGCGATGGGTTCCGTGAAAAAGCGCAGATGCCGAAGTGCTACGATAAGGAGCGATCCGTGAAACATCAGGCCGAAAAACCACAGCCATTTGGCGCTGCCGAACACCTGGCGACCATCGATCATCTGCACATCGGAATTACGAAAAAGCGACCGGAACAGGAAAATCTCGCCGGCCATTCTTCCGATAACACTCACCTTGCAGCAGGGATTTTCGAGCGGATTGTTTTGAATCCAGGGCAGGCTTTTTTGCTGGCCGCAGGTGGTCGGAATGCGGAAAGGAACCGGGGCCTTTGCCCATTTTACAACCCGGTACACAAAGCCGAACAGGAAAAGAACAAATACGGCATACGGGACAATCATCGCCAGAAGATAGCTTCCCGCAGGATTAGCCGAGATGGCCGCGGCCAGAAGGGCAATACCGAAAACCAGAATGAGGGGCAACAGTACCTTCATAAAGAATCTCACTTATCCGATAGGTCTTCCCACGACGGTTCTTCACCGAAGCGGATCATCGGTTTTTGCATGCCTTCGAGAGCATTGACGATCAACTCGACCAGTCCGCCGTAATGCAGGTTGCTTCGTGCTTCTGCGTCGTAATAGTGAATCAGATCACGGATCGCTCCCTTGCAGTTCGAGCAGGGGGCGCAGACGTATTTGGGCGTATCTTGCGGTTCGTTCTCAAAAGCTTTTAGAATCTGCAGAAACTTTTTGCGCGAGCTGACCAGGTTTCGCCAGTCGGTGAAATTATATCCCGACATGATGGCAAAGCCCGATCCGCCGCCGCAGCAATAGTTATGAACGCCGTGCGGCGTCATTTCCCGGAAGCGCGGCGCGATTTTTCTTAAAATTCTTCTTTGCGGTTCGACAATGCCCATTGAGCGCACGACATTGCAGGGATCATGCAGCGTGACGGGGAAATTGTTCTTCCGTGGATCGAATTTCAATCGGCCGCTCAGAACGATATTTTCCAGTGTGACCAGCGCCGACTCCCGCGGAATGTTCAGATCGCCCGTCAACAGCCGGTCGGCAATGACCGTCAGCGCCTTATGCGCGTGCCCGCACTCGCCGATCACGATTTTTTTCACTTTGAGCCTGCGGGCAATGTCCGCATGTTTGACGGCAACGCGCGAGAATTGCACATCGTCGTACCACAGGCCGTAATTGACGGCATCATAACCCACCGCTTCAGAAGACAAGGTCCACGAAAGGCCGGCCGCCTGGAAGAGAATCGCAAAAGCGCCTACGCTTTCCGGCCAGGCCAGCATTTCACCGGCATTGTGCAAAAGCAGAATATCCGCCCCTTCGACGTCCCAGGGAATCTCGACCGGATAGCCGGTAATTTCTTCCATCTCTTCCCTGATAAACTCAATGCTGTCTTTTGCCGCCGGAGGAGTCATCCCTGTTGAAGAACCGGACTTCAGATGCAAAACGGTACCCTTCTCATGGAGTTCTTTCGGAGCGATGCCCATTTCCTGCGAAAACAGTTTGCGGATTTCATGGTTGATCAGTCCGTTATCCACCCCGATGGGGCAGACCGAAGCGCAACGACGGCAAAGGGAGCAGCGGTAAGACAACTCCGCCAAGCGCGCGATGGTTGTCCAGTTCAAATCGATATCGTAGCCCAGCCGGGCTGTAATTTTTCCGCCCGGTTTGAGATATTTTTTATAAATGCGGCGCAGGACTTCCGAACGAAAGACCGGCCGGTAAATCTCCTGACGTCCACTCATCTCAAAGACAGGACAAGCATCCGAACAGGTCTGGCATCGGGCGCAATGCTCCATGGACAAAAGCAGAGGCTGCAAAAACGTCCAGTTGTTCTCTTTTTCGAAAAGCTTCTTCAGGCCGGAAAGGAAACGCAACACCAGTGCTTCCTCTTCCTCACGGCTGGCGGGCTTCGGAATGCCGATGGCGACGGTGTCATCAAGCGATGCTTCGATATTTTTTATTTTCTCGGCTTTGAGCGGCGCAGGCCCCCTGCCATTGAAATCTTCATACGGCGGAGGCAGAGGTGCAAGGTCTCCAGGCTCGATGCGGCTCAAGCGATCGGTCGCAGCGGCAATGTCGGACGGTTTCAGGAGGGGTTTCATTTGACCTCCCTGGGCGTTGACGATGCAATGTCCTTCCAGGATTTACGCCCGTCCGCTTCGATGTGTTTGGCCTGCCACGTCGGACGATAATTCAAATTCGTCAGCACAGCCGCCTCAATGTCATTGCCGCGCCGACTGGGCCTGTCGTCCCACTTGACCTGATGGTAAAGAAAATATTTCATAAACATGTGTGACATGTGGGTCAGCGGAATATAGGCGGCCAGCAGCGATCCGAGAAGAATCGTCAGCACACCGTAAAGCGTTTGCCCCGGCTGGTAACCGGACGCAAAGCTTCCCGCTGTCAAAAGGCCTGTGACGTAGGACGAGGCCGCATCAAAGGAAGGATCGGCCAGGGCCGCGGTTAGCAGTCCGCAGACAAAAAATGCCAGAAACAAGACGAGGTTGATATAATCCGCAGGCGTGGCATAGAGCTTCATCTCCCGGTCGACCAGGCGCGTAAACAGCAGGCCGAGCGAGCCGAAAAAGCCCGCGGCAAGTCCGATCCAGCCGCAGATGAAAGCAAGTCCGCCAAGCGCTGTTTTCAGAACGCTGCCTTCGGCAAAGATCGAAGGACCCCATACGGTCAAGCCGGCCGAAATCAGAAACAGGGCAAAGGTTGCCAGCACCAGATACAGCCCCAGGTGAAACGGAAAAGAAACCCACCAGAGTTTTTTGTTTTCTTTCCAAAGGCCTCTCAAAAGCAAGATTTCCGGCGCCATATATTTGAACTCATTTGCCCGGGATGTTTCATGAGAAGACTTCCACCAGTCCGGCTCTTCCAGGTAGGAGCCCCCGTAGGCCGCCTTGGCGGCCGTCTCATGCTGAACCGGATAAACCTCCCAACGAACATGCACAGGAAGCTTTAACTGTCTTACGACACGCCAGGCAACAGCCGCCGCAAAGACGATCAGGCAAACGTAGGTAAAAATATAAAATCCCATAAACAACACCACTACTTATTTCCATGGTGACGCCGCCGACAAAACGACAGCGATAAATTGATACCCTAGCTAGAGCATCCGAGGCCACAAGACCGCTTAATCCCTGCCAGAAGCTGCTTCCACCACCTTCTATTTCTTTTCCAAATCAAGATGATACCGCGGCGGCAAGGAGGAGGCGCCGAAGGCGTATTATTAATACGTCGAGGACGCCGACGACGCTGCCAACAAAGGTAGCGCTTGATTTCGGAAAGAAATCACACGCAGCCGGTCGGCTTGGATAATCCCGCCAGTTTGCAGGCCCCTTTGGCCGGACCGGTTGGAAAAAGCTCATAGAGTTTTTTCATATCGATTTTCAAATCTTTGCAAATCTTTCGGATCATGGGCGCAATGCCGAACTGCTGGAAGTAATCCCGCAGATAGTTGATCACGCGCCAGTGCTCTTCCGTCAGGTCCCCCTCGATGTCTTCAGCGGACGCGTAAGCATTGGCAAATTCTTCGTTCCATTGGTCGAGATCCTGCAGGAACCCGTCTTCATCCACTTCATACGTTTTACCGGCTAATTCGATTTGCGGCATACCTTATAACCTCCTGATTGATTCAATTTCCTTTTCATAATGATCTCCTGCTCTTGCCTGAAGTGCTCACCGGAAGATCCCGGTTTGACAAAGCAGACTGATTTGTTTTCGATCGGCGGTAGGCATCAGCGGCGCTTACGAGCGCCCCGGCCCACTCGGGGGTTCCCAGGGCGTGCAGATGCGTAAAGCCCGCCAGAATATTATTTTTGCTCATGCCGTCGCGGCCGTTACCGATGCCTGTTCCGCGCAGAACATAGTAAGCGGTTTGAATATCTTCATCGCCCGATGAAAAAATTCGGCAGTAATGAAACTCATGGCCGGTTAACGTCTGGCCGATGGGGAAGAAAGGGTTCTCCCGATCCACAACCACGGTGGTGTAGCCGTGACCCTGAGGCTTATTTTCCAGGCGGAATGTTACGGGCAAGGCGCCGGCCATTGGATAGCGTTTGTCGCCGATCACCAGGGTTTCGCCCAGATAGATAAATCCTCCGCATTCGGCGTAAATCGGCAACCCGGCTTCCGCTGCGTCTTTGAGGGAACGACGAAAGGCTTCGTTTGCGGCCAGCTTCTCCGCCTGCGTTTCAGGAAATCCCCCGCCGATGTACAAGGCATCGACCGGCGGCAGGGCTTTTTCGGAAAGCGCGCTGATTTCGACGATCTTCGCCCCGCGGTCGGACAGGGCGAGAATATTGTCCGAATAATAAAATTGAAACGCCGCGTCTTTGAGGACACCGATTCGAACAGGTTCCGAAACCGTACGGCGCGAGCGGGGCGAATCGGGAAACGCGTCGATCGTCCAGGCCGGCGCGCCTTTGGCGACCTCAAGCAATCCGGCAACGTCCAGATAATCCTGGGCAATGGACTGCGCTTTTAGAAGCGCCTGCTCCATGCCGTCGTGTTCCTCGGGGGGAATCAGGCCCAGATGGCGCTGCATAAAAGGCAGGTCCGGCAGACGCGGCACAACCCCGAAAACAGGAAGGCCTGTTGATTCTTCGATGGCCCGGCGGATCACGGACGCATGGCGATTGCCGCTCACCCGGCTTAAGATCACGCCTTGAACGTTGACCGCGGAATCGAGATGAAGGCAACCCAGCACCATGGCCGCCGCCGTCCGCGTGACCTTGTCGCAGTCGACCACCAGGATCACAGGGGCAGCTAGCAGCTTGGCCAGTTCGGCCGTGCTGAAATCTCCCGTGGCGTTCACGCCGTCAAATAGACCGCGATTGCCTTCAATGAGCGAAATATCCGCGTGCGCACAGTGGCGCGCAAAAGACCGGGCCACCTGATCGGCGCCCATGAGGTATGTGTCCAGGTTGGAACAGGGACCGGATGCCGCCCGGGACAACCAGGCGGCGTCAATATAATCCGGTCCCTTTTTGAAAGGGGCGATTGTCAGACCCAGACGGCGCCAGGCAGCAATCAAGGCCACCGAGAGGGTTGTCTTTCCCGCTCCGCCTCGCAGGGCGGCCATCACTAAACGCGGACATGATCGATTCATATCTTTCTACCTGATATCGTGCGACTCTTACTCTTTCGGAAAATACTCGGCCAGGATCAGATAGGTCGAACTTCCGCTGGACCAGTATTTCAGAACTTCTTCATCGAGAAGTTCTTTCACAACATTCTGAATGGCATGGCGATCCTCACCCGGAAGCCACTTCGTGACGTCCCGGATGTAGAACATTTTCTTGTCGCCCTTTGATTTTTCCCGAAACAACTCTGTGATTTTCGCTTTCAGATCGTCGCTCATTTTTTTACCTCCACTTAAACTGCGCGGATGTCCGGAAAGTTTCCGTGGCCAGATCAAAGTCATCGATATGCTGGTCGGTAAAGGGAATTCCCGTCAGGGAGAAGAAGCGTTCCCAGCCGACGCGCTCGATCCATTCGCCCACGCGTTCATGCTTTTTTGCGTGGCTTGCGTACACTTCAATGATGTTCTTGACGGCGTCGACCACTTCCGGCCAGCGCGGCGGATTGTTGGGCAGAAACGGAATCGCCAGTTTGGAAAACATTGGCTTGCTGCGGGCGTTGGAAACTTTTCCGCCCACCCAGATGGAAATTCCGTCGTTGTCCGGATCGGCAATCGGCATCGCCGGACAAACGGTGTAGCAGTTGCCGCAGTACATGCATTTCTCGTCATTGACGGTCAGCGTTTTATTTTTCATATCGCCGCGGATGGCGCCCGTCGGACACGAGGCCACCGTTGAGGGGATTTCACAGACATTGGGCACGCGGGAGTTATCGGTCTTTGGCACTGTCCGGTGAATGCCCAGAATGGCGATGTCCGAGCAATGCACCGCGCCGCACATGTTCAGACAGCAGGCGAGCGCAATCCGGACATGCGCGGGAAGTTTGGCTTCCACGAAGTGTTCGTAAATTTCGTCCATCAAGGCTTTGACCGGGCCGGAGGCGTCGGTGGCGGGCGTGTGGCAGTGGACCCAGCCTTGCGTGTGGACGATGTTGGAAATGGAGTGCCCTGTGCCGCCCACGGGATAGCCGCGTTTTGTCAACTCGGCAATCAGCGGTTCGAGTTGTTCCTTGTCGTCCAGCAGAAATTCGATGTTGTGGCGGCTGGTGAATCGCAGAAAGCCTTCGCAGTATTTTTCCGCGATGTCGCAGATCTCGCGGATGTGATCCGTCGAAACCAGGCGTGGAGAGCCGGCGCGCACGCTGTAGAGCGCTTCTCCCGATTCGCCCACGTGCATCAGGACGCCGGGTTTTACAATCTCATGATACATCCATTTGCCGTAATTTCGCTCGATCACGGGCGGCAGCATGGTCTTATAGTTGGGGGGTCCGATATCCGTTTTTGCCATTTTACTTTTCCTCCTTCTTGAGATCTTCGGGCCAGAAGAAGACATAGGGGTTGGTTCTGGGCGCTTTGACCATCTGCGGCACCGCGGGCAGGCCGACCGCTTTCAAAAAGACCCGCATCCCCAGGCGCTGAATCAGCTCACCCAGACGTTCACGCGATTTTCCGAACTCATCCCACCAATCCTGAATGCGTTCGATCAGATCTTTCAATTCATCATAAGGCGGTTCGAGTTTCATAAACGGCACAACCACCCAGGACAGAAGCGCCCCTTTCACAATCGGCGCTTTGCCGCCCACGAGAATGGACGCGCCGGTTTCTTTCCCCGGCCGCAGGGCTTTGGGCATGACGTTGATGCAGTGCATGCAGCGTGTGCAGTCTTCGTCGTAGATTTTGAGTTCTTTGCCGTTCCATTCCATGCAGCGTGTCGGGCACAGATCACAGACTTCCTTTTGGATGTTGATGTTTTCCGCGTAGGCTAGCACTTCATCGGCATTGATCCGGATGGCGTCTTTCCAGGTGCCGATAATCGACAAATCGGATCGGGCAATCGATGCGACACAATCATTGGCGCAGGCGGAAATCTTGATTTTGAATTTGTAGGGGAACATCGGGCGATGCATCTGATCCTGATAGGTCATGGTGAGATTGTAGCAAAGATCGAGGCTGTCGACACAGGCCCACTCGCAGCGCGCAGGGCCGACGCAGGCACTCGGCGTGCGCAGCGCCGAACCGGAACCGCCCAGATCGAAGCCGGCGTCCGACAGATCGTTGAAACAGGGCTGGAGATGCTCCGTGGTGGTTCCCAACAAAATGGCATCCCCTGTCGACCCGTGCATATTGGTGAGCCCGCTTCCATGTTTGTCCCATATCTCGCACAGCTTGCGCAACGCGTCTGTTTTGTAAAACCATCCCGCGGGATGATTAACCCGCATGGTATGGAACGCCTGGACATTCGGGAATAGATCGGGGCGATCAGAATAGCGGCCGATGACGCCGGAACCGTAGCCCTTGACGCCGACTATGCCTCCATGTTTCCAGTGGCCGATTTTATCCTTGTAGGATAGTTCCAGCTGATGCAAAAGATCTTTGGCCATCGGATTCTTTCGGGCAGCCTCTTTCATGTCTTTGACGAAGCTCGGCCATTGGCCTTTTTCCAGTTCGTCTAATAAGGGAGTATCGAATTGCCCCATCTTTTCCTCCTTGTTCGTTAACTATTTTTGTTTCTCAGGAGTATGTCTCCCAAAAACTGAATACCATTCGTTAAGTGAATGCTACTCTTTTCGTAATATGATGTCAATAGATTTTATCTATAATATATTCATATACATAAGTGCTCTGAATGGGTTTCACATAGTGATTCGTATTTCAATGTCAAATTTCAGATGATCCGGAGAGCTTACTTTTCAAAGCAATGAATACGGTACGGCAAAAAAATTATTTCTGGCAATGAAAAACGGATTCATTATAGAAACATCCCATGGCCCCGCGCGGTCATGGGAAGGATATTTCGATATGTCTGACGTGCAATCCGCCGATTGCAAGCCCTGCGCTCTGCTGTGGGATGAATCTTATTTGTGGGGACTGATGGCCTGGAAGGCCCTGCGGCAGTCGGATCTACCCTTTGATCTTGTCCGTTCCGAAGAGATCCGGGCGGGCGCGCTATCATCTTACGCAATGATTTTTGTTCCCGGTGGATGGGCCGCCGCCAAAGTGTCCGCGTTGGGAAAAGCAGGGCTTACCGAAATTCGACGCTTTGTTCAAGACGGCGGAAGCTATCTGGGCATTTGCGGCGGCGCGGGACTGGCCACAGACTCTCATCTTGGGCTTCTACCGGTTTACCGCACACCCAACCTCGATCGGGTTCCCAGCTTCAGCGGCCCGATCCGTCTTACGCTTTCCGATAATCCGTTCTGGAACACTGTCCCGAAACCTGGCTTTCATGCGTGGTGGCCCCCGCAGTTGGATGCAACGATCGAAAAAGATTTTCGCATTCTGGCCCGTTATGATGAAGCCCTGCCTCAGGCCATGAGTGCGGATATCCTCGTGGCGGACGGACGTAAAACGGGCTGGGCCAAGCTGGAAAAAGCCTACGGAATTTTACTCGATCCCGACCGGCTCAAAGGCGAACCGGCGGTTGTGGAAGGGCTCTACGGCCGTGGAAAAGTTGTTTTGTCGCTTTTGCATTTCGACACACCAAATGACCCCAATAGTGCGCGCGTGTTGAAAAATCTGTGGCGCTATCTGATCGATGAAGCGCATTGCACCCTACGCATCAATCCGCCGTCTTCGGCGGATGTTCCTTGCGGAACTAATATTTTTCCGTTTGCAGATATACTTGATGACATCGCCAGGACAGTGTCTCACTTGATCGCCGAGGGCGAACGGCGTCATTTCTGGCGTCGTCGCAACGAACTGCTGCTGCAATGGCGTCGCGGCATAAGGGGCATGGAATATTCAACACTTTGCGCCATGACCCAAGACATCGCACAACGACTTTCCGTCCATAACGAATCATTCAAATCGCCTGCCTGGCCGGATCAGGCGCATCTGAAACAGAGTCTGGAACAGATAGGAAAACGATTGCATGAGTTTGCCGACGAATCAATACCGCTTCTGCGCCTAGAGCATGCCTTTGTAACCGACGCAGATGCGACGCGAGAGCCTTGCCGGGACGAAAAGATCAATCGTCTGCGCGAAGTATTATTCGGCGCATCAAGACAGTTCGGCGGAAAATTCAAAATCTTAATCGACGCCCTTGACTACCTGCTGTACCGACTGCTGAAATCGGATTCGCTGTAAGAAATCTAATCCGGGCAACAGCCTTTTTGCAGCACGAGTCTCTAAGACGCTGCTTCTAAAAAAATACAGTGCATATCCCTCCGAAATGCGAACAGCGCTCCGGCACGAAAAAAGACATCGTTTTTGGATCCCGTAATCTATAAAAAATCACATGTAATATAATATCCGTTGCTTACGCATCCATGACCCTTCTGAATCCAGGCAACGACATTATAAAATGAATACTATTATAATTTATAATATATATTTTTATATGAGACATATTTTGCTTGCGTCACGGCCCGCCTTGATTTATAGGGGTATCTCCAAGTAGCGATAAAACGTAGTAATTACAGAAAAACATCGCCTCGGGAAAAAGACATATTGACGAAAAACGAGAATTTTCAGCCCATTTGAAAGGTAAAAAAAGGCATCCATGAGCTATTTCATATCTGAGTTGTGCAATGGTTGCGGAGTCTGCTCAAAGATCTGTCCGGTCGCAGCAATTTCCGGTGAAAAGAAGCAACGCCATCTGATCAGCGAAACGCTGTGCATTGAGTGCGGCGCCTGCGGAAGGGTTTGTTCAACATCGGCGGTTCTGGATGACAGGGGCCATACGGTTCAGAAATTAAAGAAATCGGAATGGCCACGGCCGCTTATCAACAAAGAGAGATGCACGGCGTGCGAAAACTGTGTGGCGGTCTGTCCGACCTCCGCGCTGGCGATGGCGGACGAGGCACTGCCGCTTGCGGAAAACTACGCGGTTTTAGCGCTGCCGAACAAATGCGTCTCTTGTGGCTGGTGCAAAGACAACTGTCTGTTCGACGCGATTATTCTGGGGAGCGCATTATGAAAGAGATTCTCGGGACGAGCAATAAATTTCTGGATATCGATCTCACCAATCAAACCTGGAAGGTCCATCAGGCGTCAAAAGAGGATCTGAAAAATTATCTGGGCGGTAAAGGTCTGGGCCTTAAAATATTCTATGACCGGTTAAAAGACAAGCTGGCGGAGGTCGATCCGCTGGGCCCGGAGAATCTGCTGATCTTCGCCAACGGCGTGCTGCTCACCACCGGAGCCCCTTGTTCTGCGCGCTTTGAAGTCATCACCAAATCGCCTTTGACCGGCTATATGGTGGCCTCGTCATGCGGCGGACCTTTCGGCGAAGCCTGCAAAACCGCGGGCTGGGACGGTGTGATTCTTTCAGGCCGCGCCGAAAAACCGGTGGTGATACGCTTTGACGACAAGGAAGTCTTCTTTGAGGATGCAGGCGATCTGTGGGGGGCGGGAACCCATCAAACACAGGACCGTTTACACATGACGCCAAAGGAAGGGGCGGCGGTGATCGGCCCGGCGGGAGAAAATAAAGTCCTGTATGCCAATATTTGTTCCGGACACCGCTTTGTCGGCCGCGGCGGCATCGGCGCTGTGATGGGCGCTAAAAATCTCAAAGCCATCGTGGCCCGGGGCAAGGCATACAAATGCGTGCCGGTCAATCGCGAGAAATTCGACAAGACGGTAAGAAAAGCCCAAAAGCACATCCTGCGGAGCCCTTTCACGAAAGGCTATAAGGCATACGGAACCAACATGAACACGCGCTACGGCATCGCAAGCGGATTCTCGCCGGTGCGGAATTTCCGCGACCGCTTCAGCCCCAAAACCGAAGCCATCACGGGAGAAGCCATGGCGGCGAAATACAAAACGAGGCACTCTACCTGCCGCTATTGCTCGATTTTATGCGGTCATAAGGGAATGTATCCGGACGGGCAGATGCGCCAGATTCCCGAGTACGAGACCATGGGACTCTTCGGCAGCAATATCGAAAATTACGACACGGATAAAATCGCCGTCTGGAACGACATCATGAACGAGATGGGCATGGATACGATCTCGGCGGGAGGAACGATCGCCTGGGCTATGGAAGCCGGAGAGAAAGGTCTGCGCAAGACGGACCTGTCTTTTGCCAATCACGACAACATCGGCCGCATTCTGGAAGACATCGCCTACCGGCGCCGTGAAGGCGCGGAACTGGCGGACGGGTCGAAGCGTTTGAGTGAAAAATACGGCGGCAAAGAATTTGCCATCCACACCAAAGGCCTGGAAATTGCCGCCTATGATCCAAGAGCGTGCTGGGGGCACGGACTATCCTATGCCGTCCACAACAAAGGCGGCTGCCATCTGGGCTCCTATCTGGTGTCGCTGGAGGTGCTCATGGGGTATATGCCGCCTATGACCACACTGGGCAAGGCCTCCTGGGTGGTCTTTTGCGAAGACATCTTCGCCGGCATCAACTCACTCCAGACCTGCCTGTTTACCGCATTGTCCATCATGACGGAGCCTTTGGTTCCCAAGTATCTGCCCAAAGCCGCATTGAATGTGGCGACGATTTTGAGTCCCAAAATGTCTCAGATGTTGATGAACTGGAGTGTTTACTCCGACTTCTTTTCCGCGATTACAGGCATTCCCATGAACCAGTGGCAGTTCAAGAGGGCGGGCGAACGCATCAACAAGCTGGAACGTTATATGAATGTAAAAATGGGGCAGAAGCCCGCTGAAGACACACTTCCGGAGAGATTCACAAAAGAGGCGATCACAAAATATCCGGTGGCGTCCGCCGTGCCGATAGGCCCCATGGTCAAGACATACTATCGGATCAGAAAATATAACCCGTTAACCGCCGGACCGTCTGCGGAAAATCTAAAAAAGCTGGGGGTGGAAATCTGATCGGACGGCCCGCCGGTGGTTTGAAATGACGAAACCCCGGATATTTTTTTGCCGGGCTTCGTCGTGATTGTTTTCTTTTTACACTGTCGCATCCGCCTCACGCTTTCGCCAGCGGGCCTTTACTCGTTCCGTCCAGGCAATGATGATCATATAGAGAATCGGAATGACAATGACGGCCAACGCGGTAGAGGCAAACAGCCCTCCCATGACGGCACGCGCCATGGGCGCCCAGGTTTCTCCGCCTTCGCCCAGGCCCAAAGCCAGCGGAAACATCGCCAGCACTGTGGTCAGGCCGGTCATCAGCACCGGGCGCAGGCGCAGTTTCGCGGCTTTCACAACAGCTTCTTCCAAGGCCATTCCATCGGCCCGCAATTGATTCATGAAATCGACCATAATAATGCCGTTATTGACGACAATGCCGGTGAGCATCACCATTCCGATAAGCGCCGTCACGCTGATAATCGTGCCGGTAAGAAAAAGCGATCCGGCAACGCCGATGACCGAAAGCGGAACGGCCGTCATAATCACAAACGGATGCACAAGGGATTCAAAAACCGCCGCCATCACCATGTAAACCACCGCAAAAGCGATCAGAATCGCTATGCCGAGGTACAGGAAGGATTCCTGCATGTCTTCAGCCGCGCCGCCCACTTCGTAGCGCGTTTCCTGGGGAAAGGAAAACTCCGCCATCTCACGGTTGACGTCGCGGATCACGCCGCCCAGATCGCGGCCGGATACGGTAATCGCTACGGACGCCACGCGCTGCTGGTCTTCGCGTGTGACGGTAAAGGGGGAAAGATCCTGCCGGATGTCGGCCACGGCCTTGAGCGGAATGTGCGCACCCGCGGGTGTGCGAACCAGAAGATTTTCAACGATGTCCTTGCGTTGCCGAAACTCAGGCGACAGCCGCACGAAAATATCATATTCCTCTCCCTGATCCTGATACAAAGACGCAACGCTTCCCTGGATGCTGGTATAAACCACATCCGAAATCATTGATGCCTTAAGCCCCAGCTGGGCCGCCCGGTTGCGATCGATGGCCACCACCCATTCGGGCTGGCCGCCGGAAATTGCTGACTTGACATCTCCCACACCCTGAATCGGCCGAACTTTTTTACTGACGCGCTCGGCGAGATCCCGAAGCTGGGGAAGGTCATAGCCGAAGAGTTTAATAATCACGTCCCCTTCTGAAAATTCCATACCGCCTTGCCGGAAACGGGATTCAATTCCCGGAATCGCCTCCAGGCGTTTGCGGATCGTATCGGTGATTTCGTCCTGGGAGCGCTTGCGTTCGGCAATCGGAACCAGGCCGATGTGAAACTCCGTAAAATTCGATCCCACTCCCTGAAAGCCACCCGAAATGGTTCCGGGATTGCCGATAATGGCGGTCATGGTGCGCAGCTCGGGCGCGGCTGCAACAATTTCCCGCTCGACGCGCCGGATGACTTCTTCGCTCGTATCAAGCGCCGTCCCGCGCGGCATTTCCACTTCCAGACGGATATAACTCTGGTCGGTCTGCGGAATAAACTCCGTGCCGAGCGACCAAAGAAGGACCAGCGACAAGACAAAAACAGCCCCGACGCTCGTCAGCGTCAGCTTTTTATGGCGGATGGCGAAGCGCAGCGACCGCTCGTGCAGATCGGTGATCGCCGTCAGGAGGTCCGCAACCCGCGCCGAAATCATCGCGCTTTTATTCACACGTCCCTGGCCGGATTGTTTCAGGCGGACGAGATCGGCGCCCGCGGCGGTCATCCGCAGATACCGCGAGGACAAAAGCGGGATGAGCGTGAGCGCGACAAAAAGCGATACCACAAGGGAAAAACAGATGGTAATCACCATATCGTTGAATAATACGCCTGCGATGCCCGGAACAAAAAGGATCGGCACGAAGACGGCAAGGGTCGTCAGCGTCGAGCCGGTAATCGCCCGGCCGACCTGTGAAGCGCCGGCCACGGCTGCTTCTTCGCGTAGTGCGCCGTCTTCACGCAACCGGTAGATATTTTCCAAAACGACAATGGAGTTGTCCACCAGAAGACCGATGGCGAGGGCAAGCCCGGCCAGAGAAATGATGTTGAGGGTGAGATCCGCCAGATACATGACGGCGAAGGTCGAAATTACCGAGACGGGAATCGCCAGCGACACGATAATCGACGAACGGATGTTATGCGTGAAAAACAAAAGCACCAGTCCGGTGAGTAAAAAAGCCAGGGCGGCCGTATTGCGGAGGTTGGAGACGGATTTGTTGATAAAGTCGGACTGATCGAACAGCTTCAGTAAACGCACATCATCGCCCACGGCCTTTTCAATGCCCGGCAGAGCCCGCACGACGCGATTGACGGTCTGAACCGTGTTGGCATCCGATTGTTTCTGCACAAACATCATGACCGCGGGCTTTTGATCCGTCCGCACCAATCCCCTGGCCTCTTCGAAACCGTCGCGCACGCGCGCGACCTGATGCAGATACACAGGCGATCCGGACCGGAAGGCGACCACTGTGTCGCGGATCTGCTGCACACTCTGGTAGAGCCCAAGCGCCCGGATCGTATATTCCTGGTCCTGTTGGGTGACAAATCCTCCCGGAAATTGAACATTCTCCATACGGATGACCTGAATAATATCCGACGGAGACAGATTTCTGGCCTGCAGGGCGTGTGGGTTGAGCTCAATTAAGATCTGACGTTTGGCTCCGCCGATGGTGTCGGCCGCGCCGACGCCTTCGATACGTTCGATCCTCGGTTCGATGAGATCTTCTGAAATGCGGCGCAACTCGGGCTGACTGAGCTTTCCCGACGTGAGTCCAAGAATGAGAATCGGCTGGAGCGACGGATCAAAAGTGAAGGTAAGCGGTTCATCGGCATCGTCCGGCAGATAGTCGCGTACGAAATCGAGATTCTTGCGCACGTGGAATTCCGCCATGTCCATGTCGATGCCCCAGTCGAACTCGATGACGACGGCGGAATTGCCCAGAGACGAACGCGAGGTGACGCGCTTGACGTTGGCCACGCGCCCGACCGCCTCTTCAATCGGCCGGGAAATCAGAAGTTCCATATCTTCGGGCGCAACGCCTGTGTATTGGGTAAGCACAACGACGGTGGGGAACTTAATGTCCGGCAGAAGGTCGGTGCGCAGCTGTGTGAAAGAAAAGATACCGAATCCCAAAACGATGAGAAAAACCATCGTAAAGGTTACAGCCCGATCAACGGCAAGCTTTGCCAGTTTCATCGTCCATCGCCTCGATTGTCGGTATCCTCGTCTTTGGCGATCTCCAAGGCGCTGCCGTCTTCTACCGCGTGATGACCCCGAACCACCAACACCTCGCCCGCCTTGACGCCGGATACAATTTCAATCAGCCCCTGTTGCCGATAGCCGGTGACGACATCGCGTTTGGCGGCCTTGCCGTCTTCCACGACAAAAACATAGAATCTCTCTGCCTGCCCGTTATCGGCGGCATTGCCCCGGTCGCCTGGCGCCACACTGTGCCTGAGGGCGGAAACGGGTATCCGGGGGACCTGTTCTTTGCGGTCAAGAATGATTTCAAGTTCTCCGAACATGCCGGCTACCAGAAGACCGTCGGAATTGGGAAAAGATACTTCCGCCGTCGCCAACCGGCTGACCGGATCCAGGATCGGCATCTTCTTGGCGACGCGGCCTTCAAAAATCCGATCCGGCAGACTCGCGATCTTAAGTCTCGCTTTCTGACCCGGCACGATGCGGGCAAATTCATGCTCACTCACCTGAGCCAAAACGCGCATCGTGTCCATCTGCACCAGCCCGAACACCGGTGTGCCGGGGGCGACCATATCGCCGAGTTCGACAAAGCGATTGCTGATGACACCGGAAAACGGTGCGCGAATAGATGCGTTGCGATATTGCCTGCGGGCCTGCGCCTGCAGAGCCTCGGCCTGGCGAAGCGCGGATTGCGCGTTTTCATACTGTGTTTTTCTGGCGTCATACTGCTGGCGGCTGATGGCTTCTTCGGCAACCAGACGCGCGGCGCGCTGGTATTCCACTTCAAGGTTGGCCAGATTGGAGCGGGCGGCCTGTACACCCGCTTCGGCCTGCGCAACTCCGTGCCCCAAAAGGGAGCTGTCAACCACCGCGAGCACATCCCCTTCACGCACCTGATCCCCCTTGTCCACATTGAGCGCAACGATACGCTCGCCCACCTGCGACAAGAGACGCACGTCACGACGGGCGCGCACGTCGCCTGTGAATCGCAAAACGTCTTCCATCATTCCGGCCTCTACCGTAATTACGGAAACAACAACGGGCGCCTGTTGGGTCTGTTCGTCTTTCTTCCGGCATCCACTCAGTAAAAGCGAACCGGCAATCATCCCGAGCGTTAAAAACACAAAGATGAGATTGCGTTGTCGTATGAATAATCGGTTGTCTTTCATGGCGCCTCCGGTCCGGTTTCGCGGAGAATCGATTCCATCGAAAGCATACCGCAGGCCTTCTCCAGCCTCACGGATGCCGTGTTAAAGTTATAGATGGCCCGGAAATAGCTCGTGCTGGCCTGCGTGAGGGCAAGCTGCGCGTCGATCACTTCCAGGAGCGTCGCCGCACCTTCCGCATAGAGCAGATTGGCCAGGCGCAGACCTTCCCGGGCCTGCTCCACCACCTGTTTTTGAGACTGAAGAATTTCATCGGCCTGGGTCACTTCGTGATGAACAGCCCGAATTTCCGTCGCGATGAGATTTTTCAGATCGGCCGACTGAATCTCGGATTTTTTGAGTTCGACGCGCGCTTCATTGAGGCGCGCGCGGCTGCCGAACCCGTTAAACAAAGGTATCCGCAGAGAAACGCCCGCATAGGATGTTCTTTCGAAATCCGCGTGACCAAAGTGCAGATCATCGCGCAGCCCCTGCCACTGAACGGCCGATGACAGCGCCACGGTCGGCAGAAATTCCGCGCGCGCCACACGAATTCTTTTTTCGTTGATCTGCTTGCCCAGTTGCAGCATGCGGTATTCAGGCCGCCGATCGTACGCCATGCCGATGAGGGTATCCAAATCTTTCAAAGGCAGCACGTTTGGACGCGGCTCAAGCGCGCCTTGGATTTCGATCGGATGCCCCTTGTCGAATCCCAGCAAATCTTTGAGATGCTCAAAAGCCACGTCATACCGATTGCTGGATTCCGTGAGCTGCGGACGAATCGTAGAGAGTTGAACTTGCGCCCGCAAAAGTTCAAAACGAGAGGCCGCTCCTTCTTTGTATCGACGCTCAACCTGATGAAGATTCACCTCTGCATTCTGCACAGCGGTTTGCGCCACCGACAGGAGACTTTCCGCCAGCAACACGCTGTAGAAAGCACTGTAAACGGTCTCAAGGGTTTGCTGCCTTGCGGCTGAAAGCGACCATTCGGCAACGGCCAGGCCGTCACGGGCAATGCCGATGCCGGACCACACAGCACCGCCTGTAAAGAGAGGCTGTTCCAGCACAACTGTTCCGGTCACGGTATGATCCGCTCCCGTTTGTGAGCGGATTTCCGCATTCGGACCGAAAATCGCCTCGGGAAGAGGAATGACAAATTCCGGACGGTCCCAGGTCCGCTGGTAGTTGCCGGCGGCGTAAAGCGCGGGCAGGGCTCTGGACCAGGCGGCCTGAAGCGAATAGTACGCCTGCTCCTTGCTTTGGCGGGCCTGGGCAAGCGTCGGGTTTTTCGCCATCGCCAAATCGATTGCCCCCTCCAGGGTGAGAGGCCCAGCCGCCGCAGGTACGGGAAAAACCGCAAAACACAAAGATAGAACCCAAAAAACAAATATAAGAATTCTTGTCATCGTCTAGGTCCTCGTCATAAATCCATTTAAAAAAAGGTCAACCAGTTGTGAAAGATCCGAGGTCAGACGGGTAAGCGGCACCTCGTCGGCCGATATTTTGTCAACCGTCACATCGTCGAGCACCAGAATCTGGAATCTCAGAGAAATGATCGCAAGGAAAAAAACGCGGGCGGCAAACCGGGCATCCATCGCCGCAAACTCACCGCGAGCCATCCCGGTTTCCATCCATGCAGACAGGCGGCTCTCTTCCCTTTCCCGGCAGACAGCCATGACTTTCAAGGCTTCGGGATGCAAGTCCAGAAGGGCATGGCGCGATAATTCCCCCAGAAGCAGAAACTTTTTGACGGCCTCAACCTGCATCTGCGCATAGATGTGAAGTTTTTCGGCCGTTGTGACCGCGCCTTCCGTCGCCTTGTCGATCAGGGCAAAAAAGGCCAGTTGTTCATGATCGATGACGGCGGCAAAGAGATCCGCCTTGCCCGTATAATACTGGTAAAGAGTGGGCTTGGTGATCTGGCATTCACGTGCAATGTCGTCCATCGTGGTTTTGGTGTAGCCGAACCGCGTGAACTGCTTGCGTGCGGATAGAATGATCGACTCTTTTCTGCTCATTGTTGCCTTTTACCGTTTTACTATTTTAGTAAATGGTAAAATACACGCACAAATTCCACTTGTCAAGACTATTGTTCAACGCGGTTATTTGAAGGAAATGGGAACCCCTGCGTCTGCATAGCCCATCAGCAGATTTTCTCGCTTCCGTTGACGACATAGAACCGGCCGTTGACAGCCCGGATCACAGCGAAAATATTGAACCGGCGCAAAAGCGCCACACTGAGCGTCGTGGGCGAAGCGCGCGTAACGAGTACCGGCGCACGGGCAAAAATAATCTTAAAGGCAATCTCGCTGGAGATCCGTCCTGTGGAACAGATGATCTTATCTTCCAGAGGGATGTTGTTTTGCGCGGCATAGCCAATAACCTTATCGATGGCGTTATGCCGGCCGATTTCGTCGAAAAAGATCAGACGCTCACCGTCTAACGAATACAGCGCGGCGCCATGGACGCCATGCGTGGACTCGTGCTCGCGTGAATAGGTCAGAAACTCGTTCATCGATTGTATAATGACTTCGGCGCGAATCTCGGGCAACCGAGAGCGGATGAGATCCTCCGGAGGCAGACCTTTTTTGCTTCGCCCCCCAGCGGCGGAAATCGTTTTGATGCGATCCAGCCTGTCTGCAATGGCCGGATCATCCACCAAAACGGCATTGACCGTAAGCGCCGCTTCATTCACATCCAGCCGGGTAATCTGCCGGACATCGGTGATCAGTCCTTCTGTCAGCAAATAGCCGGTGATGTGCTCGCGCAGATAATTTCCCGAGCAGGCCATGGTCACGTAAGGGTTTGAATTGATCGACAGCGCTACGGCATACTCCGTGGAAAAGGGCAGCGACACTTCATTCAGGCGGCCGTTTGAATATTCGTGAAGGACAACATGCTCATATGTGGGAAGGTTCATGGCGTTCACCGTTAAATTATTTTCAGCTCTTTTATCAGCAATATTATAGATTGACAACCCCGCGCGAAGTTTTCTAAGTTGGCGGCCAAGACTGATTCAAAAGGAGACCATCGATGCTCAGCCGCACCGCCGCCGTCTTAATTATCATCGACATCCAGGGAAAACTCGCGCAGGCCATGCATGACAAGGAAATAATCTTCGACAGCAACATTCGCCTGATCCGCGGATTCAAGGCGCTTTCTCTGCCGATTGTCTACACGGAACAGATCCCCGAAAAACTCGGCCGCACCATTGACCCGCTCTTAAAGGAACTCTCCGCGGAAGCCCCTATCGCCAAGGAAACCTTCAGTTGCTGGTCGGACATGGGATTTCGGGACCGGCTGGAATCGCTGACCCGGCGGCATGTGGTGCTAACCGGCATCGAATGCCACATTTGCGTCTATCAAACCGCGCTGGATCTGATGCAAAACGGCTACACCGTGCATCTGGTGGCCGACGCGGTTTCCTCGCGCACGCCAGATAATCGTGCTGTCGGCATCGATGCCATCAAGTCCGCCGGCGCGCAGATCACCTCCACCGAGATGGTTCTGTTCGAGCTTTTGCGCACGGCCGGCGATCCGAAAGCCAAAGAGATTTTTCAGATTGTAAAATAGGGCGCCCCTCCGCCCTCACCAGGGTCGACCATTTCTCTCAAGGCTTCCAGATATGTATCTTTTTAAACCATTAAAAATGCTTTCGATCTTTTTCACAACTGCGGTTTTTTTATCGGGCTGCGCCTTTTTCGACAAATCCCCAATGGACGTCTGGCTTTATGAACATCCTGACAGAAAAGAAGTTCCTCGGCAGATGATTGTCTTTTTGCGCGGCCTGGGCGGCTCTCATCTGAGTTTCGAAGAGGAAGGTTTTGTCGCCGATGTTCTGTCTTGCGGACTGACCTACGACATGGCCGCTCCCAACGCTCATTTCGGATACTATGGAGGACGCAGCCTGGTTGTCCGCCTGAAGCAGGACGTCATCGCGCCCGCCCAAAGCAGAGGGTGCAAAACGATCTGGCTTGTCGGTGTTTCCATGGGCGGTTTGGGGGCAATGCTGTATTTAATGGAATATCCCGAAGATATCACCGGCGTCTATCTCATTGCGCCTTTCCTCGGCGGGTCGGCTATTTTAAAAGAAATTGAAGACGCAGGCGGCGTGAAAAGCTGGCATCCAGGCCCGTATCGGATTGAAGATGACTGGGAGAGAATGTTCTGGCACTGGATTCAGAAATCGATCCGCGACAATCCACGAGCCAATGTTTATCTTGGCTATGGGGCCCGCGATCCTTACAAGCCTGGATCGGAATTGCTGGCTGAGATTCTAGCGCCCGGGCATGTCACTGTTATTGACGGCTCGCATGATTATGAAACTTTCAAAACCCTGTGGAGACAATTTCTTGCCGACGACAAGAAATTGAAAAGACACGACACTCCCTAAAAAAAGGCCCGCGGTATAAACCCGCGGGCCTTTTTTGCTTCGTTGCTGCTACTTTTGTTTACGCGGAGTGCCCGTGGGCATCATCTTTCTTTTCTTCGCCATAGACAATCAGCTTGCCTTCATGCTCCATCTCTTTGACC
>CAYUDM010000009.1:0-9672 GCA_964443625.1 uncultured Smithella sp.
ATGTCCACAGTAAGCTTTATCGAAACCATCGAAAAATTGACCGATATGGGTTTAACTCGCCTTCTTTTGAGCGATGTTTTGCTGGCTGTTGTCTCCGAGCGGCTCATCCGGACTCTGTGCCCCCGCTGCAAGGAAAAATATACTCCGGGTCGCGAAGAATACGACGATCTGGCTTTGCGTTACGGCCGGGAAGCTTTTGAAAAACTCGAGATTCCCTATGATGAAGACTTTGCGCTGTGGCGACCGGTGGGCTGCGATGAATGCAACCAAACCGGGTATGGCGGGCGAACGGGCATTTTTGAAATTCTGACCCTGTCGGGTCCAATCAAAAGGATGATCCGGCAAAACGAAAGCATTGAGGCCGTTTACGACGCCGCGCTGGCCAATGGAACAAAAACGCTGATTCAAGACTGGATTGAAAAGATTCTTGAAGGTCGGACGGATGCGACCCGATTAAGACAAATTCTCATCCCCTGAGAGGGGAGAGGACATACATTTTCAAATGTCCAATTTCTCTTGCAGCTCGGATAGCTTATTTAACGCTGAAAGCGGCGTCAGGGTTGAAATGTCCAGCCCTCTGAGTTCATTTAAGATCGTCTCTTCCTTCCCGGAAAAGAGATTGAGCTGCGGTTGACTGTTTTTCGCGACATTTTTCCCGCGCGCGATTCGCGGCATGCCGACTTCGTCAAATTCCCCTTTTTCCATGTTCAGCAGGATTTCTTTGGCGCGTCCAATGACCGCGTCGGGAACGCCCGCGATACGGGCCACTTCGATGCCGTAACTGCGGCTGGCGCCTCCTTCAACGATCTTGCGCAGAAAGATGATCTTTTCCCCCCATTCTTTGACGGCAATATTGAAATTCTTCACCCCGTCTTTTGCGGACGCCAGATCGACGAGTTGGTGATAGTGCGTGGCAAAAAGCGCGCGAACACCTTGACCGGCCAAATCGTGGAGATATTCCGCCACCGCCCAGGCGATGCTCAACCCGTCAAACGTCGATGTGCCGCGCCCTACCTCATCGAGTATGACGAGACTTCGGGGCGTGGCGTTTTTCAATATCTGGGCTGTTTCCATCATCTCCACCATAAACGTGCTTTGTCCCTTGACAAGACTGTCGGAGGCCCCGATGCGCGTGAATATCTTATCGACCACGCCGATGCGGGCCCGAGACGCGGGCACAAAGCTCCCCATCTGCGCCAGCAAAACAATCAGCGCGACCTGCCGGATGTAGGTGGACTTTCCGGCCATGTTAGGACCGGTGATGACCAAAAGCCGATTGGCTTGCAAATCCAGCAGGCAGTCGTTGGGAACGAAACCTTCATTTTTCAGAACCGCCTCCACAACCGGGTGGCGTCCGTCACGAATCTCGATGACATCGTCGTCGTCCATTTCCGGACAGATATACCCATGTTTTTCAGCCACTTCGGCAAGTGCGGAAAGCGCGTCAAGATCGGCCACCAAAAAGGCGTTTTTTTGAATGCCGGAAACATAATGCATTAAATCGTCGCGCAGTCGGTCGTAAAGCTCGTTTTCTCTTTGCCGGATTTTTTCTTCGGCCCCCAGTACGGTTTCTTCAAAGTCCTTGAGCTCCGAATTGATATAGCGCTCCGCATTCACCAGCGTCTGTTTTCGGACATAAGAGGGGGGAACCAGCGAGGCATTGGCCTTGGTAACTTCAATATAATAACCGAAGACATTATTAAAACCGATTTTCAGCGTGTGTATGCCGGTGGCCTGCCTTTCTTTCGCTTCCAGCGCAGCAATCCACTTTTTTCCGTCACGGCTGACCGATCTTAAATGATCAATCTCGTCATCGAAGCCTCGGGCGATAAAACCTCCGTCCTGCATGCGGGCCGGCGGGTCCGGCACGATCGCGCGGATGATGAGATCGGTCAACTCCGTCATGAAAGAAATACCGCCGCGGATCTCGGCCAAACCCTCCGCTGTGCAATCTCCCAGTAGATTCTTAATCTCGGGCAGCACCGCAAGGGAATTTTTGAGCGCGACCAAATCTCTGGGTGTCGCCACACGCAGCGCGATGCGGCCCGCAAGTCTTTCCAGATCGTACATGCGGCCAAGCGTTTTTCGCAAATCCGATCGGACGGCGTAACCTTCCTTGAGTTCCGCCACGGTCGCCAAACGCGTGCGGATGTGATCCGGGCTCACCAATGGATAGGCCAGCCAGTGCCTGAGGCGCCTTGCGCCCATGGGCGTGAGCGTTTCGTTGATCAGATAAAACACGGATCCGATACGGCTTGCGTCCTGAATGGTCGCGAACAATTCCAGATTTCGTCTCGCGGTTTCATCCAGAAGCAGAAACTGGTTTGGCACATACCAGCGAATTTCATTGATATGGACCGCTTGCTTCATCTGGGTTAAATTGACATAATGCAAAACCGCGGCAGCGGCGGTTTTGGAGGCTTCGCGCTCAAGAAGCCCCGAGGCATTGAGCACTTCCCCGGAGAGTTCCCTTTGTAAAACATCCGTAGCGCGAAGACGATCAAAAGCGTCGTCATCAAGATAATTCACATACAATCGCTGCATCTGCGATTCGAGCGATTCGATGACGGAGGAATCCGGAAACGATCGACTGACCAGCAGCTCACGGATTTCCAGCCCGCCCGTAGCGGAAAGGAACGTCGCAGGATCGGTAAATTCTCCCACATGAAATTCGCCTGTGGACAGATCCAGATAAGCCAGCCCCAGCTTATCGCCTGAAGCGGACAGGGCGGCCAGATAGTTGTTTTCGGAGGCTTTGAGATTTTCCTCGTCGAGCACCAGTCCCGGCGTAATCACCCGGATAACATCGCGTTTGACGATGCCTTTGGCGGTTTTCGGATCTTCCACCTGTTCGCAAACGGCGACCTTGAATCCTTTTTCAACGAGCTTACTGATATAGGCGGACGCGGCATGATACGGAACGCCGCACAGAGGCACTGCGTCTTCTTTCGATTTATTACGGGATGTCAGGGTGATTTCCAGAATCGGGGCGGCGGTGAGAGCGTCTTCGAAAAACATCTCGTAGAAGTCGCCCATCCGGTAAAACAAAATGCAGTCGGGATATTTTTCCTTGATGGCGGCATACTGTTTCATCGCCGGAGTGAGATTAAGCGTCGCCTCTAGCGCCATTTGCCGTCATCCCCCCGCTCCATATCGATCACATCCGTCCTGCGCGGGCGGTGATTGTCCACCTCCCGGGGCTGAATGAAACGGTTGGCAATCCAACTGACAATGCTGATAATAATCGCCCCCAGAAAAGCGGCGAAGAAACCTTTCACTTCAAAACCCGGCACAAAATACGCCACGACGACCAACAAAAAGGCATTGAGCACCAGGGCAAAAACGCCAAGCGTCAAAATGGTCAAAGGCAGAGTCAGAATCAGCAGGATCGGCCGGATAAAAACATTGAGCAAACCTAAAACGGCCGCCGCAATGACGGCCGCCGCCATGGAATCCACAGAAATGCCGGACAAGAGCCAGGACGCCGTTAGAATGGCGACCGTAATCACAAGCCATCTTGTTAGAAAAACCAGCATGATTCAACTCCTGAAGTCTCAAAACGCTTTCGAATATCAATGATGATTATCTACGACGGTTTTTTGAGACTTCAAAAAAACCCACGTCACACTGAGGCCTCCCATGAGGGAAACATCCTGCTTGACCAGGGGGCTGCCTTCAAATACGGCGCCCTGCAGAAAATCGGCGCTCGCGAAAGCGTGAAAATGAAATTGTTTATAATTCTTTCCCAACCCGACCGTCAGCGTCGATCCGCTGTAGCCGCCCGAGGCAGAATAAGCCGGACGCGACGGCAACGCATAGATGTGAGAAACGTCATAGAAATACTTATGATAACCCCCGTCCGCGAACATCGGACCGGCGGAAAGACCGAGGTAAAGGCCGGTGCCGGGAATGACGTCTCCTTTTGTAATATTCAGCCGCGGCGAAAAGACCAGCCCTTCGTAGCGTAAAGAGCTGAAATCTGTGGAAAACACCGCGCGCAAAGGCAGCGCCAGACCGATACGAAAAAGCTGTTCCCGGTCGTCGTAGAGCTTGATCCGGAGCGCCGGGCCGATCTCGAAGGTCGGATCGAGATCAGGCATAAATCGGCGTGCTTCATTATCTTTGCTGCGGACCGGAACAGCGCCGTAAAAACTGGCATCGAGCAAGACGCGGTCGGTCTGAAAAATCCTGCCGGTAATGCGTTTGTCTTCCACACGGATGATTCCGCCGCGATAAACAAAGTAGGGAAAAGGAAGCAGGTAGGCGCGCGTTTCATTCGATCCCCGATAATCAGGCATCATCAGAAATCCGCCGCCCACGCCGAGTTCCCAAAGTGGTTTTTCCTGAGCCGGCACACTTCGGGGAACTGAAACCAGAAGCGCAAGCAGTATCATCCCCAACATCAGCAATTTCCGCATGCGCTCTTTCCCGTCCGCGTCTCCGATGACTCGCCTTCTCCTGCGGCTCATTTGTCGAAGGTCGTAAACTGCTCTTTTTTTGCGGCGCACACCGGACATTCATCCGGCAACTCGCCGTCTGCGACATAGCCGCACACCTGGCAGACGTGATAAACCGTTTCACGCTCCTCCATAAAATGGTTCATCGCCTGCTTATAGAGCTTGGCGTGCGTCTCTTCGACGTCGCGACTCTGACTGAAGTGCAAAAGCGCGGCCTTGTCACCCGCCTGCTCAGCCATCTTGACAAAGTTGTCATAGGCGATTTCAGCGACGGTTTTTTCCGACTCGAAGCTCGCGGCAAGATTTTCTTCCGTCGACTTGATCTCTTTTAAAACACGCAACGCCCGCATGCCGTGAATTTCTTCAGAAAACGCGATTACGCGAAAAAGCTTCGCGATCTGCTTGTAGCCTTCGGCTTCAGCCTTGTCCGCATACATCTTCAAGCGCAGGACCGCTTTGGCCTCACCGATATAGGCCTTCTGGAGCGCCTCACGAATTTTGTCGTCCATCTTTCGCGCCTTTCCTTATTCGGGTGAAAATTCGCTTTTGTCCGCGCCGCAAACCGGACAGGTCCAGTCGGCCGGTAATTTTTCAAACGGCGTTCCGGCGGGCACACCGTTTTCGTCATCCCCCTGGTCCGGATCGTAAATATAACCGCATACACCGCATACGTACTTTTTCATGAGCTCCTCCTGTAGAAAATATTAGGCAATTCTTTTTTTCAATTCGACTGCAACCGTCTGACCCAATTCATGGCATTTCTGCAATATTTCTTTATCCGGCACATGCTTCGTAGCGACCGTCGGAGCGACGATCTCCACCTTCATCTCTTTGAGGATGGCCTCCAGATCCTTTACCGACTCGCCACTCCAGCCATACGAGCCGAACACCGCACCGATCAGATTGGCGGGTTTAAGGCCCTTAAGATACGTCATGACATCGGCCATCTGCGGCAGCAGATTGTTGTTGAGGGTCGGCGATCCGACAATCAGGGCGGCCGCATCCAATACCTCGTAGACAACTTCGCTGCGATGCACATCGTTCATCGACAGAATTTTCGCTTTGACGCCCGCCTGCGCCAGCGATTCGGCAATCGCCTTGGCCATCATCTCAGTGGAATGCCACATTGTGGCATACACCACAACCGCCTTATTGGTCGGCTTCTGGAGAGCCCATTTCTTGTACAGATCGAGAATGAATCCCAGATCTTTCCTCCAAATGGGACCGTGATCCGGCGCGAAGATTTTAATCGGCCAGCCGCTTTTGGCAACTTTTTCAAGCGCCTTGAGGACCACCGGCGAATAGGGTAAAACGATATTCGCGTAATAAGTCGCCGCTTCGTATTCGAGCATCTCCGTCGGAAGCTCGTCGGCAAAGCGCTCGAACGTCGCCAGGTGCATGCCGAAGGCGTCCTGGCAGAACAAAACGCCTTCCTTTTCTAAAAAAGAAAACATGGAATCCGGCCAGTGGATCATCCGGGTTTCCATAAATTTCAACTCCATATTTCCCAGGGAAAGCGTTTCACCTTCTTTGACGGGAACAATTTGCGTATCCCCGTGGAGAATTTCTTCCAGCGTTTTGACGCCCATGGTTGAGGCAAACACTTTTTCGGGCTTCACCCGATCGATCACCTCAAGCAAACAGCCTGAGTGGTCCTGTTCGGAGTGATTGGAAACGATATAGTCGATTTTGGACGGATCAACCACGGACGCGACTCTGGCTAACATCTCATTCAGAAATGACGATTTGACCGTATCCACAAGCGTGATTTTATCCGCCACAATGAGATAGGCATTGTAAGTGCTGCCGTGCGGCGTTGTGTAGCCGTGAAAGTCACGGATAGACCAGTCGATGGCGCCTACCCAATAGACGGAATCGCTGACTTTGATCGCGGAATAGACATCTGCCATGAAAATTTCACCTCGGAAAAATGATTTGGTTTTGTAATATAAGGTTCAACGGCGGGTCGTCAACCTTTATTTCATTAGGGTGACACCAACGTCAAAAGCCTTCAGATTGACGGCCAGTTTTTCGGCCGAAAGCGTCTTTTTCATTTCTTTTTCAAACATTTTCCGGTCGATCGGCAAAAGGCAGGTTTCGGCCAGAGCTCCGATCATGATGACATTGCTCAAAACCGGATTTCCCAAATCAAGCGCCGCGCCGGTCGCGTCGATCATCCACGACGATGCAGAAAGCCGCTGAAATTCCAAGGATATTTCATCAATCGGCGGATAGGAAAGCTCGCCGGTGATCACACCAATGGGATAAACCGGACGGTTGTTGGACAGGACGACCGCTGAAGGATTTCCGTAAACCGTCAAGACCCGCAGTGCCTCCACCGGCTCCAGGCCGACGATGATATCCGCCCTTCCCTTCGGAATCTGTGGGCTTTTCACTTTATCCGGCGAGATGCGCAGATGGCTCATCACGGAGCCTCCGCGCTGCGACATGCCGAAGGTTTCGCCGATGGTAACCACATAGCCCGCATCCACCAGCATTCCGGCCAGCGCGCGCGACGCCAGAACATTGCCCTGCCCGCCCACACCGGTCAAAATGACGTTTTTTTCCGTTTTCTGCGTTCTTTTCTTCATGACTTGCTCGCCGTCACTTCCGTTTTGACAATCGCGTGCTGCGGACAGATCGACGCACACACGCCACAACCCGCACAGATGACCTCGTCGATTACCGCCTTTTTCTTTGTCCGGTCCCAAGTGAGACCCGGACAACGGAAAATCCGGGTGCAAAGCCGGTTGCAGCCGCAGGCTTCTCCCACGCACAGCGTTTCATCGACTTTCACCTCAAAGCGCTTTTTCCCCTTTTTCTCGGGGCTTAAAGCGCAGGCCTGACGCAGAATCAAAACCTTGAGCCGCCCTTTTTCCGAAAGAAACCGCATGAGGATTTTACCGGTTCGATCCAGATCGAACGGATCAGACACCTCGACCTCCGCCCCGATGGCTTTACAGATCGCTTCAATATCCACGGCGGGAACCGTTTCTTTGACCGCGCTGACCGTCAGACCCGGATGTGGCTGGAAACCGGTCATGGCCGTGCCCGCGTTGTCGAGCACAAGAAATGTGATGTCGGCGCGGTTGTGCTGCGCGTTGATGAGCGCGGGAATCACCGCGTGATAAAACGTGGAATCGCCGCACACCGTCAGGATCGGTTTATCCATCCCGAAGGGGGCAAGCTTTGCAAAGCCGCTCGCGAGCCCCGTGCCCGAGCCCATCGAATGGAGCGTGGGCATCGTAGAGTAGCCTGTCGCGGGCGACAACGCCGCCATCGAGTAGCAGCCGATATCCCCGCAGACAAACCCCTCGCGGCCGTCAAGTGCGATGGCGTGGTGGATATTCCAAAAAGATGCGCGGTGCGGGCATCCCGCGCAAAACGTCTGTTCTCGCACGGGGACCAGTGCCGCCGCCTTTCGGGCTTCGGCCGTATAGGAGGCCGGAAGCTTTTCAAGTTTTACTTTAAGGATTCTCCCGATCGCATCAGCCACTATGTCGGGGTTGAGCTCGCCCGCTTGCGCAAGCGTGCCGTCGAGCTTGCCGGAAAAATGCTTTTTCCGGATATCCGCGGAAAATCCCGCGACCAGAACTTTGACGCTTTCTTCCAGAAACGGCAGCACTTCTTCAACAATCAGAATCTTTTTTGCGATCTTGAGATGCTTTGCCAGAAGTTTGGGCGGAAGCGGCCAGGTGGTCGCAAGCTTTAAAATGCCGACTTTCTTTTGAACGCCCAACATCTCGACGGCTTCGCGCGCGTAGAGCGAACAGGCGCTCGCAGTCACAATGAGCAGCTCCGGCCTGGCCGGGCCGAAATAGCGATTAAAGGGGCTTTTTTCAAAAAGCGCCAGCGCGTCCTGGAGTTTGTCTTGATGCAGCAGATGCTTGGCCACAACCGGCGTGCTGATCATCGGGCCGGCCTTAGAATCCATGATCGGGCCGTCATAGCGAAACGCTGCGCGACGCGACTTTGTCGGCAACTTTCCGCACACGACGTTGCCACTCGCGTGCGACATGCGCGTGACGGATCGCAGCATGACGACATTGCCGATGGCTTCTGACAGCTCAAAGGCCCATTTGGTGAGATCTTTGGCTTCCTGGAAATCAGCAGGCTCCAGAAGGGGCATCTCCAGCATCCGCGCAAAGTAGCGCGACTCGCCTTCGTTGACGCTGGACAGCGCGCCCGGATCTTCGCACGACACCAGCACCAGCCCGCCGCGCGTGCCTGAAGCCGTCAGATGCAAAAGAAAGTCGGAGGCCACATTCACGCCGTTTTGCTTCATCACCGCGATAGACCGCAAGCCAGCGAAAGACGCGGCAGCCGCCACTTCAAGGGCGACTTTTTCGTTGACTGACCACTCCACATAAAGATTGCGCTTGTGGGCAACGGACGCCAGCGACTCGATCACCTCGGAAGACGGCGTTCCCGGATAGGCCGCCGCCACCGACACGCCCGCCTCCAGCGCTCCGCGTGCGATGGCTTCGTTGCCTAAGAATAGGACTTTGGAATTGGCCGAGCTTAATAATTTACTCATATCTCATCCACTTTAATAGAAACGGTCGCAACCGTTTTTTACCTTTTCAAATACGCCTTCACGAGCGGATCGTCGGAAGACAGATACAAAAGCTTTTTTGCCGAACCGGTTTTCGTCGTGATGGCCGTAAGCCCCTTTTTCTTTTTTTGGACGGCTGCGGCTTTAAGCGCCTCGAGAGCCTCAGCGGGAGCTTCAAGGATTTCCAAAACGCCTTTTTCGCGAGCCAGATCCATCAGCTTCGCGCCGGTTTCGCTGCGCACGATTACCTGGTTCCAGCCCGCCATCTCGCAGCACTCGCCTCCGTATCGCGCCGCGCCGACCGACAGATCGGCCAGCTCCGCCGTGGAATCCACACAATACCGACAGGCCGTCCGCACGCAGGCATCCACTTCCGAAAGAGGAATCTCGACGTCAGATCCTGCGGTTTTCAGAGACAAGACACTGCGCCAGGGCGGAATATCCATTTCTGTTATTTTTTCATAGGTTAGACCATATTGTTCAACAAGATTCTTAAACTTATCCGGCGACAGGGTCCAGCCGCAGAAAAGTCCGATCATCAGTCCCAGCGACCGCCCTTTGGTGTAACCTTCAATTTCGGCAGTCCGGATTTTTGAAAAGGCTGTGGCCTGGCAGGGTGTTGCCACCACGCCCAGTTTTCCTCCGAAACCGTCGGGAAGA
>CAYUDM010000009.1:9689-74454 GCA_964443625.1 uncultured Smithella sp.
GCCACGGTAGGCGACACAGTAAATCTGCTTTTAGCGTACCTGATGAGTTCGGAAGACTTATCTATCACCCGGCCTTCAGGCTCACCTTCCTCATTTTGTCCGGAGACGATCGCCGCGGAAATGAGGCCTTCCTCCATGGCCAGTTGAAGAAGCGCCGTCACGGTGCCGCCATGCTGGGCTTGCTGCCTCAAACCCGGATCAGTCGCGCGGGCAAGATAAAACCTTTTGACCGGGCCGATTTCCGGTGTGATATTTTTTGCATCAAAAAGAATTTGGCGAATTCGCGTCAAATCGACGCTTGTGCGCGGGCAAAACGCGTAGCATTTTCCGTCTGTAAGATCACAGGAAAAAAGCTGCACCGTCCGGTCGGCATGGATGACCTGATACGGACAAAGTCCCACGCAGGCCCCGCAGCCCGTGCAGAGAGATTGCTCCAGAACCTGTTTTTTGAGTTTTGCCTGAGCGCTAAGCCTTTTGGCCATGGATCACCTAAAAAAAGAGTTGGAAGTGTATATCGCATCAAGAACTTTCAGGCAAGTCCATGATGCATTAAACGCTCACTTTATTGATCTCTTTTAGCGGTTGTTCGGGCAGGCCTTCACGCACTCGTCGCAGTCGAGCCAGTAATCATGGCCGGCCGTATTGATGACGCGCTCGATGTGTTTCAGCGCGTCGGGCCCTTTGAGCGCAATCGGATAAATGGCGTGTTTGATGGTGTGGCCCATGCACACCATCTTTTGAAACGCGCCGTCAGGTGTAAAGGCCGCAGCCAGGCAGGCCTTCTGGCAGGCATGGCATTTGGGCGGACAGGGATCTTCCGTGATAACGGGATCGCCGGGCATGTCCGCGTCCGTGACGACCGCAGCCAGGCGCAACCGGCCGCCGTATTCGGGATGATAGACTTGGCCGCTGCGGCCGAAGGCGCCCAGTCCGGCAAATACCGCCGCGTGCTTGAGCGACAAAAGCCCCCAGGGTTCCGCACCTGAAAAAACCATCGGCGCATAGCTGGGAACCATGATCGCACGATGCTTCCCTTGCGCTTCGATAAAGTTACTCAGATCGAGGCTGATCGTATCGAGCTGGCGGTAAACCGTATGATAAGAGCGGTGCAAACCGTAAAGGTTATAGTCGGGCGAGTCAAGCACACCGCGCGGAACCGGAATGCCGAAAACAATCACAGTTTTCGCGTTTTTGCAGACATTTTCGGGATGATGCTTCTCAGGCGCCTCACTGAAGCGGTAGGCGGGCGCGAATCCCACTGCGGCCACACGGTTTTTCAGATAACCGGTAATCGATTCCCTAAGCGCGCTGTCCATTCTTGCCCTCCAAACCTGAACGTGACTTGCTCCGTCATAATGCTCGAAATGCCCGTCAATACGAACACTTTTTGCGTATTTTTTCAATAAAACAAATGCAGGAAACGGCTTTTGAGTCCGGCGCCTGCTGGATCGAACCGTTGCCTGACTTCCATTAATCCGTATTTTTTAGGTTCCCGGCTGCAGTGTCACGGCCACATCCTGCGTTTTGCCGTCGCGCCAAATCGTGACCGTCACGGTGTCGCCCACGGCGAATTCATCCAGACGCGACTGCAAGCGGCTGACCGTTTCCACCGGCTTTTGATTGACCGCGGTAATGATATCGCCCGGCGTCACTTCCCCCTGCCGTGAAACGGTCGCTCCGACAAGCCCCGCGCGCTCGGCCGCCGATTGAGGCAAAACCCGCAACACTAAAATGCCGTCAATGCGCAAAACTTCCTTCATCCGGTCGTTTAACCGCTCGTCGAATTCGACGCCCAAGGCAGGCCGGATAAACCGGCCGTGACGGATGAGTTCCGGAACAACACGGTTGACCGTGTCGACCGGCACCGCGAATCCGATGCCGGCGCTTGCGCCGCTGGGGCTGTAAATGGCTGTGTTGATGCCGATGAGGCGGCCGGCCGAATCCAGAAGCGGCCCGCCGGAATTGCCCGGATTGATGGCCGCGTCGGTTTGAATCAGATGCTCGATGGTTGCCCCATTGCCGGAAAGCGACCGGTCGAGCGCCGATACGATCCCCGTGGTGAGCGTCCAGTCGAGCCCGAAGGGATTGCCGATAGCGAACACTTTCTGGCCGACTTTCAAGTCATGGCTCGTCCCCAGAGGAACGGGCTGAGGCCGCTTGAATCCCACGCCGATACGCAGCACCGCGATGTCGTGCGCGGGGCTTGCTCCGACCAGCGCGGCGCGATAATCGCTTCCGTCGCTGAGCTTGACTGTGGCTTCACTGGCGTTTTCGATGACATGATAATTCGTGACGACATGGCCTGCGTCGTCCCAGATAAAGCCCGAACCTGTGCCGCGCGGCACGGTGAAAACGTTGCGCGTCCAGAAATCGCGCACTTGCGCCCGCGTGGTGATAAAGACCACCGAATCGCGCGCCTTTTCAAAAAGTTCGATGGTCGCCTTTTCATCGGCGGCCAGATCGCCTCTGGCGGCCACGGTGCGCGGCGCGGCATCGGGTTTGGGTGAAAACCAGCGCCGGATATCCTGCGCGCCGCCGAGATACAGCCACAAAAGAAGAAACCCCAGAGCAATCAGCATCAGGCGGAAAAATATCCGGCCTCGGGACATGGCATCACCCTTTCTTTCTTTATGGCCTTACCCGGCAAGCGATCCGGCCATCAAATCTCCGATCACCTTACTGAAGCGCGAGGGATTATCGACTTTTCCGCCCTCGGCAATCATCGCCAGATCGTAGAGCAGTTGGCTGTAGTCTTTCAAAACCGCCGCTTCACGGTCTTTTTCAAACACCTCACGGATTTTCGTCAAAAGCGGATGGTCCATGTTGAGCTCAAGCGCCCGTTTCGTTTGCGGCACATTCTGACCCGTGGCGCGCATCACCTTCTCCATAAACGCGCTCATATCATAGGTCTCCCCTGTAAGACACGCGACGGAATCTTTAAGGTGCGTCGAGGGTTTGACCTCTTTGACTTTGTCGTCAAGCGACGTTTTGAGAAATTCGAAAAGCGGGCCGTATTCCTCTTTCTTTTTGTCATCGACCGCCTGGCCGTCCAGATCGCCCTTTTCCGCGCTTTTAAACGGCTTTTTTTCAAACTCACCCAGATCGCGAATCACCCATTCGTCAATGGGATCGTTCATGAGCAAAACTTCATAGTCCTTGTCTTTGAGGCACTCCAGATGCGGACTGTTGGCGAGCATCGTCAGGTTTTCGCCGGTAATGTAGTAAATATCGTTTTGATCCGGCTGCATCCGCGAAACATAGTCTGCAAGCGAGGTCCACTTTTCGTCGGATTTGGTCGTTTTGTAGCGCAATAGTCCGCCGATCTTTTCGCGGTTTTCAAAATCTGCCGACACGCCTGATTTGAAGATGGGGCCGAATTCGGCGTAAAACTGTTCATACTTGTCTTTATCGAGGCCGGCCAGCAGTTCCAGAACTTTCTTCACCAGATTCTTGCGGATGTTTTTCACCAGTGTGTTGTGCTGAAGAATCTCACGGCTGACGTTGAGGTTAAGATCCGGCGCGTCCACCACGCCTTTGATGAAACTCAAATAAGGCGGCATCAGATCGGCACAGTCATCCATAATGAACACTCGCTTGGAGTAAAGCGCGATGCCGTGCTTGCGCTCGGGTGAAAAAAATTGAAAAGGCGCTTTAGACGGCACGTACAAAAGCGCGCTGTATTCCGTTGTGCCTTCAAGCTTCAAATGAAGCCGTGCCAATGGCGGGTTCCAGTCATGGCTGACATGCGAATAAAACTCGTTGTATTCCTCATCCGTCACTTCGGATTTGTCTTTGGCCCAGATGGCCTTCATGGAGTTGAGGGTTTCTTCCTCGATCGCCGTTTCGGTTTTGTCTTTTTCGGGCTTGCCGTCTTTGTCTAAAACCGGTTTGGTCTTTTTCACATCCATTACAATCGGATAGGCCACAAAATCGGAATGCTTTTTTACGACATTGCGAATCACCCATTCTTTCGTGAAATCCTGCTCGTCGTCGTCGGCTTTTTTAAGCTTCAAGATGACAGACGTGCCGCGGGCAGGCTTTTCCACCGCTTCGATGGAATAGGTGCCGTCGCCCGTCGATTCCCATTTCGTCGCCTGCTCGCTTCCGGCCGCGCGGGTGACCAGCGTGACTTTATCCGCCACGACAAACGCGCTGTAAAACCCCACGCCGAACTGGCCGATCAGCTCCGGCGCAAGCGTGGCGTCTTTTTTGGCCGCGTCCATCGCTTCCAGAAATCCGGCCGTGCCGCTTTTAGCGATGGTGCCGATATTTTCAACCACCTCGTCATAGGTCATGCCGATGCCGTTGTCGGAAACGGTCAACGTCCGGGTGTCCGGGTCCACTGCGATTTTGATTTTGAATTCCGTATCGTCACCCAGAATCGACGAATCGAGCTGCGATTTGAACCGTAGCTTGTCGATGGCGTCGGAGGCGTTCGAGATGAGCTCCCGAAGAAAGATTTCGGGATGCGAATAAAGAGAATGAATAATGATGTTGAGAAGCTGGTTGATTTCCGTTTTAAATGCATGCGTTTCCTTGCGAGCGTCCATAAGGTCCTCCTGAAATCTTTATCTTTTTTCCCCGATGCAGGGTTTTTATTCAGCGGCGATAAATTGGCAATGAAATTGAGGTTGTCAAGTAAGGTGTGCTCCCCAAACGCGCCTTTTGGGCACGCCTCTTGCTTTCTCTATGTTTTTGTTCTGTCAGAATAATTTCTGGAAAACAGAATCAGCTGTGCTATACTGCCAAACATCCAGCGGTTATCATATTCTTCCGTATCACCCCTCTCAAACGCCGGCGTCTCTCAGAATATCCGTAAACCCGTTTACCGGTCAACCAGTCCTCACTCATTGAGTATGGGACTACAGCCGATTCATTAACCAGCGTCGATGGGCGTGCCCTTATTCGATGTGCCAAAGGCATTTTTGCAGAAAGGAGGAAAGAAGATGGACCATTTTCTCAACAGGCGGCGTTTTCGAATGGTGGTCCCAGCCTATCCGGCTTTTAATATCTATTCCCGAATCGCCAGCCGGACAACGTCCCTGGGGCCGCTTTCCATTGCCACCGTGGTCAGCCGGATGCCCGGTTGGGATGTTGAAGTGATTGACGAGAACAACTACCGCAAATTCGGCCCACGCGACCGCGATGGCCGGCCCGACCACAGGACCCTGCAGGAGATCCGTCACGCCGACGTTGTCGGCTTTTACGGAGGGCTGAGCTCGACCATTCCGAGACTCCATGATCTGGCCCGCCTGTATAAGCTTAGCGGCGCCGTCACCATTGCCGGGGGCCAGCACTTTGTGGCTGACAATATCCGCGAGGCGCTGGAAAACGATATCGATTATATCGTGGTCGGGGAGGGGGATCACACCATCCGGGAGCTTCTTGAGGCCATTCAGACGCGAGGAATACCGGCAAATGTTGACGGGATTGCTTATCTCAAAGAGGGAGAACTGATCCAAACCCCGCAGCGCCCGCCGATTACCGATTTCAATGCGCTGCCTCTTCCCGACTTTACGCTTCTGAGATACGCCAGAGTCAGAATCTATCCGATAGGCTGGATTCGCGGCTGCGGAATGAACTGTGAGTTCTGCACCGTGAAAGGCAAACCGCGCGCCTCCGCTCCGGAACGCGTGGTGGAACAGATGGCGTCGCTTCTGGAAGCTCACAACGCCCGTCATTTCTTTATTGTGGACGACCTGTTCGGGCACGGCCGGACCGAGACGCTGAAACTCTGCCGCATGCTGGCCGAGTATCAAAAGGCCGTGGGCATCAAGCTGGACATCACGGTTCAGACCCGGCTCGACCGCGGTCGGGACAACGAGCTTTTGGTCGCCATGCGCTCAGCCGGCGTGAACACCGTCTGTATCGGTTTTGAATCGCCCATCGCCGAGGAATTGACGGCCATGGATAAAAGAATCAAGCCCGATGAGATGCTGGCGATGACCTGGCTTTTTCACAAGGCCGGCTTTCTCGTGCACGGCATGTTCATCTTCGGGTATCCGATGCCCGAGGGCGTCACCCTGAAAATGCCGCTTGCCGAGCGCGTCAAGCGCTTCAGGCAATTCATCCGCAAAAGCAGGCTCGACACGCTCCAGGTGCTCCTGCCCGTTCCCTTGCCCGGCACCGCGCTCACCGAGAGGCTTGCCGACTCCGGCCGGATTTTCCCCCGCACGGATATCGGATGGGAATATTATGATGGAAATTTTCCGGTGTTCATGCCCGATGAACCGCTGACCCCCGAAGACATGCAGCAGGCTGTGCGCAAACTCATGAAACGCTTTTATCGTTTCCGGTATCTGTTTGCCATCGGGCTCAACGTGTTGATCTTTCCCGCCATGATGCTGACAGCATGGAACATCCGCTTCGGCTGGCGCAGGTGGTATCGCCTCTGGCGTAACGATCTCATTCGATTCGGAGGCTGGGTTATCCTGCGGCGCTGGGCGTCTCTTGTCCGCCGGGGCACCTTCTTTGAGAAGCTGACCCGAGCCAAAGAGCATCTGGGCTTTGGCTCCAGAACATCGCTGTCCGCTCGGTGACGGTTTGAATCACATTTGGATCTTTCGCGAAGACTCACGAGCGAAACACCCTTAGATTTATAAATGAACAGATCCAGGAGGCACAGGAAAATACCATTCAATCGTGATTCATGAGAGCTAAGACCCTTTTTTCGAAATCGTAGAACCAGCCATACGCATTTCGGACCTTGTTTTAACAAGGCGGACCGTACCAGTCTTTGAACACCTGGTAGGGCACTATGCGCGGTCTGGCAAAAGGTCTGGCGACACCGGACAGGCTTTCTCCAACAATCGCAATGTCCTCCATACGGCGCGGCTTCATCCCGGCCTTCCAGGCCCACTGGAAGGTGTCGATTTCATCCAGCATAAAGCCCATCACACGGGCGGCAACCATGTCCGCAGCCAGGGCATTGGTTCCTGCGATGATCAAATTCATTTTAACGGGCTTGCCGCCTTGCGCGGTGGAAGGACCATTTCCTTCCATGGCCATGGTGGCATCGATGACATTGAGGCCGATTTTATTGGCCTTAACCATATCAATGATGGCCGTGGACGTTCCGGTCGGTTCCAGTTCACTGGCCCTGCTGTGCACGGCCGACCGGACCGATCCGTAAACCAGTCCGGGGTAGGCGCCGATGCCGACATTTTTCATCGCCAGCGTCACGCCGGCCAGCGTGTGCGTCTTCATCATCGGCATCGAACAAACCATATCGGCATGGTAAAGCGCTTCGTGAAGATGGATTTCCTTAAAGACAAAATTATCCGGAATGCCCAGCTTCATCATTTTTCCCACATGCAGGTTGACCAGGGGAACCTCTATTCTGCGTGACAGGTCGCAATATCCCAGCGTGCGAAACACGTCGTCCTGAATCGCCTGGAGGTCCTGATAGCCTTTGGCGCTGCATACATTGCCTTTTACAAACACCTTCACATTGCGCCAGGACGCCACACTGGCCTCGCCGATAGAAACGTTTTTCCCCGCTTTTTTCATCAGACAGGCCAGAGCTTCGACCACAAGAGGATTGGTCGTATCGGCAGGCGACAGGTTCAGCAAGTTCGGCTTGAGCAAGATATTTTCTTTCCCCGCGGCAACCTGATGGATCCCTCCGATCAGATCAATCGCGCGGGTTACGGCGTAATTGATGCCTTTGGCGTCGCTCCATTTTTCATTCACCTTCACGATACTGACAATCGGTTTTGGGTCTGAATAATACAGAGGGTAAGGCGTATAGGAAGCGGGGGCAATTTCAAATTCCTGCTCACGGACGTCGCCCGACGGCATGGCATGCCTTGAGCATCCCAGCATAGTGCTCAGGCACAACAACGAACCCTGCTTTAAAAGTTGCCGTCTGGTCAGATGCATGCGTGCGCCTATCGGAAAGCCCCCAGGCCGAAAGATAGGGGAAAGGTGTTTTTAAAGTAATAGGCTAAAACCATTTCCGACGGCTTCAAGCCGAAGACCTTCGCCAGCCGCTCCGAGTGCGCCCCTGCGGCCTGAGGGTCGCACAGAAGACGCGCGCTTCCGGTTCTGACGATGATGCGATCCGGATAGATTCGCGATACCTCCAGCAGATTGGCTTTGCCGCCGAAGTCGGGCTCATAGACTTTGCCGTCCAATAAATTAAAATTCGGCAAGCCCCGAAGTTTTTCAAACCATTGCGATTCGGACACAGAAACATCGTTTCGCTCTTTGGCGGCAAGCTCAAGGGTCATAACGGTTTGGTTGTTGAGCTTCAGTATCCCGGTATAGGTGGACGGTTCGCGGACAAGGTCGATATCGCCCATGATTTTCGGAAAACCGAGGTATTTGATCCCTTTAACCCGGGCATCATCCGACGTCACCGGCATGGTCAGACAATGCCATCCCGTTTTGCCTTTGTATTTCGCCAGAAGCGAAACCGCCACTTCGCGGTAGGGTGTTGTGCGCTTGTCCATTTTATAGTAGTCCATCACAAAGGCCATCATCAACGGTTCATCCGGCATGTCAAAGATGCGAGGGAGCAAATCGCGATAGGCGGCGGTGTCCTGAGTTTTATAAAACACAAACAGGCCGTCAAATTCGTGATACGTGTAAGGACGCTCCAGATGGACGCATCCGGCCGTAAGCAACAGGTAAGCGCATCCGAAAATCAGCAGAAGCGGGTGAACAACTTTTTTTAAATTCATCATGACATCCCACAACCTCTTTTTGTTTTGGCATCTTGTTTGTGTAGCAACAATCGCGCGATGACGATACGCACATCTGTCCTCAAGTGGAGACACAGCCAATGAGCCATCAAAGGAAGCTGAATGAACGCAAGAGGGACTATGCGTAATTTTCATTTTGAAATCAAGATATTTATCTATAGGATGCCGAGCACATCGATCGCACCTGACCACCGATGGCCGCAAAGTTTTTGGGCATATTCAACGTACAAGCGCTCCACAAGCAGGGGCCCCAACGCTCTTAGATTGTTATGTTAACAGATTCGATGTATACAGGAAAACGTCCGGCCATCGTGATCCCGGAGACGTAAAATCTTTTTTGAACCCATAAAAGGCCATGCGCATGATACATCCGAAGAAAAATTATATCGGACATCCCTCTAAAAGACCGGCGGACGAACCTCTTATTTCCTTTTCACATCTTTCTTTCCCGACGGACGCAGACAGGATCGACGACACCGAATCGGTTTTCGGCTTTCCCGAAACGAAAGAATCACAACTGTATGAAACAGGCTATCTGGCGAAAATATTTCTGAGATGCTGAGTAACCGCTTTGCGCCACGAACTGAAAAGTCAAGGATACTGAAAATAGATCTAAAATATAACTGTCATTATATCCATAATTACGGGAATATGCAGACATTGCTTAATAATTTATGGGTGTCTCCATTGCACATTGCATTTCACCCAAGTTATCATGATACCCTTTTCCCGCTGACAAATACGGCAAGTGATTCCACAAGCGTCTTTAACTCAGAGGATTGTGCAGACAACTCTTCCGCAGTGGACGCGGATTCCTCGGCGCCGGCTGCCGTCTTTTGTGTGACCATATCCATTTCCGCCACAGCTTTGCCGATCTGACCGATGCCCTGTGCCTGCTCATTGGACGCTGCGGAGATCTCGTCAATCAGAAGACCTATCTTGTTGGAAATTTCCACATTCTCCTTAAATCCTTCTTGCGTCTGCAGGGTGAGCTCGTTGCTGTTCTTAACTGTAACAATCGTTTTTTCAATCAGACTGGATGTATTCCTTGCCGCTTCCGCCGCCCGCATCGCCAGATTCCGAACCTCGTCTGCCACTACGGCAAAGCCTGCACCGGCTTCTCCTGCGCGGGCTGCTTCGACGGCGGCATTGAGCGCCAGCAGATTCGTCTGGAAAGCAATCTCATCTATCGTTTTAATGATCTTGCCTGTTTCTTCACTGGAGCGGGTCACTTCCTGAATCGCCTCCACCATGCGATTCATCTGATCACCCACTTTATCTACAACCTGTCTGGCTTCAGCTGTCAGCGCTTTCGCCTGAGCGGCGTTATCTGCATTGTGTTTCGTCATGGAGGACATTTCCTCCAAAGACGCAGACGTTTCCTCAAGCGCGGAGGCCTATTCCGATGAGTTTTCGGCCAGATGCTGACCCGAATTTGCGATCACTGCGGAGGCGCTTGATACTTCATCCGCTGCCAGATTAACATTTTCGAGCGATTTGATGATATTTTTTTCAAAATACATCCCCGTGTATATAAAGCAACCAAGGATGAGTGCAACATCGATCAGGCTTGTAACCGCAAAAATAAACGGATTTGATGCCATATTAGTTCCTGCGACCCAATATATCATGATTAATACCGCAGCTATCGCCGGAAAAATCCTGAGCCACATTTTATAGATCATGCCTTTTCCAAAAGCTTTTAAAAGAACAAAAGAAATAAGCGCGGCGCCGGAAATAACCGCGACAGATACCAAAATAAACTGCTGATTGAAAGTAAGAGTCATAACATTGCCCCCCGCTTATAATATTGGACGATACCCCGTCTTCAGCATGTATCGGCTGCCTGCCAGTACGACTGTAATATTATTTACATAACTTTAGAATGCCAAGTGGGACGCTGTTTCCTTATGCTTCCTGAAAACTAAGACCATTTTTGAAGTCATAGAAACATTCAAAACCATGACACACCAGAAGATAAAACATATTCAGAGATATAATCAAAATAAACGTTGGTTAAACAAAGGCAGCTGTCCAGACGCTGACGGGATTGGCCGCACCGGCATAGGAGATATCCAGCTTGGAACAAACGACAGACTCAAAAGTTCGGGAAGAAACCGGATGCCGCCCTCAATGAGATTTTGATCACCGGCAATAGCCTGGAAAAATGCACGCCCCGGCACAAGCGAAAAAGCGCAATCGGCAGCCATCGCGGGGTCTGCAGATGAAACCCCTGATGTCGAATTCTTACCCGCTTTGAGTCACCCTTATCTTTTTGCCCTCCAGGCGGGTTCGTTGTGCATGCGGCCGCCGTCAATCACAATCGTCTCGCCCGTCACATAACTTCCCGCCTCCGATGCCAGAAAAACCACGATACCGCGCAGTTCCTCGGGCTCGCCGAGTCGCAGCATGGGGATTTGGGCGATCGCTTTGGCGTTGACCTCCGGGTTCTTCCAAAGCGCTTCGCTTAAGCGCGTTTTAATGATGCCCGGCGCAATGGCGTTGACACGGATATGGTATTGCCCCCATTCTTTGGCCATGGTCTGGGTAAGCATGACCACGGCCGCCTTGGAGGCGCAATACACGCCCAGCTCGCCCGCACGGAGACCGCCGATGGAAGACGTGTTGATGATCGATCCGCCGCCTTGTTCTTTCATGATTCTGGCGGCCATCTGGCTTAAGACGAAGATACTCTTAAAATTGACATTCATCGTGATGTCGAAGGTTTTTTCATCCTGGTCCATCATCGGTCCGAAATAGGGATTGGTGCCGGCATTGTTGACCAGAACATCCAACCGACCGAATTCCTTCATGACCTGATCAATGAGCGCCCGGCATTCATCCATTTTGCCGACATGCGCCGCAATGGCTTTTCCCCGGACGCCCTTTGCCGATACTTCCGCGGCGACGACTTCGAGATCGGCGATTTTACGGCTGCTGACCACCACATGCGCACCCGCATCCGCCATGGCCAAAGCCGCGGCCCGTCCGATGCCCCTGCTGCCGCCTGTAACCACGGCGACTTTTCCTTCGAGAGAGAACTGGGATAGATCCATGATGTTTGTTCCTTTCTCCAGGCAATATTTTTTTCATGACGGATTTTGTATAGCATACACGGACAGGATGGTCAAAAAACAGCGGCGCGAGGTGAATGACTAAGGAGCCCAAGAAGAGCGGGCTTAAATTATTAAGTGAATAGATCAGAAGCACACAGGAAAGACGCTCTTCAATCGTGATTCCTGAGAATTTAAACCCTTTTTGAAGTCATAGAAACGGCCATGCGCATGAATAAACCGAAGATTAAAAATCTTGGACCATCCCACAAAATGCCGGCAGAAGAACTTCTTATTTCCTTTTCGCACCCCTCCTTCCCGACGGACGCGGACAGGAATGAAGACACCGAATCGGCTTTCGGCTATCCTGCATCCGGTGAAACGGAACTCTACGAAACAGGCTATCTGGCGAAAATATTTTTTCGATGTTGAGTAACCGCCTTGCGCCGCAAGCTCTATGCTATTCATTTTTTTAAGAGATGTAAAAAAGCTCTCATAATCTTGCATGCCGAATCAGCCAAACATCACCCAACGGGCATGTTTCCCGAACATACCTCTGGATTTTTCCCGTCTATCTTCTTCCACATTCGTGACACCATAAGTCAATTAGAGAAAAAATCAAGAAAGGGTAAAACTCTTCGCCGTCATGCTCTTCCCGCATTTTTCGTTTCGCTTCTCCAGGCGATTCGTCAAGCATTATCTCCCTTCGGGAAAATACGTAAAATCAGAAAGATGAAATGCCTCCGATAACTGTTTAAGATAAATGTCAGTAATGTCGATTAGAGTCTATATTTCGGCAGGTCATGTTTGCTGTGTTGACCTGAAACGGGTTATTCGGATTCAAGTTTGAACCCAATCTTAGGTCAGGGTGAATTCGCTACGAGTAAAAATAGGGGAATTCAAATATGATCAATGTTGAATTATTTAGGGAAGTTATCTCAATGTCATTCAATCGGTTCCGACATCAAAAAAGTGTATTCATAATCCTCCTGTTCGGCTCGCTCATGTGTCTGGCGCTGATTTTAAGCTGCAGCAACGGAAATCATCGAGACTCGGCCAACTGTCTGAATTTTGTGAACTCCTTTGAAGGAGGAGCTTTGTATCTTACCCCCAATTCAATTTATCCTGTTTTGAACCTGTCCGGCAACTGGTATGAGATGGGGCGCCAGTACGGTCACCTGCTGCAACACCAGCTGAGGGATTTTCACGATGACATCAGCTCCGATTTGACAGTCAGAGGGATGTCTTATGCCGCCCAACTGGAATCCGCCAGAGAATTCTACCAGCTCTACTCGCCTCATATTCACCAAATCATGGACGGTATGACGCAGACCTCCGGATTGAGCAAAGATGAAGTCCTTGTTCTCAACGCAGGAATGATGCTTCTGAGCGGAGTGATTCTTCAGGGCAGCCCGCCAAGTGTTTGCAGCGGCATTGCGGCATGGGACACATATACGCCGGACAATACTCTGGTGTTCGGCAGAAACTGGGATATCAGCCGCGCGGAGATGGTCCGATACATGAAGTATCTTGGCGTCGCGGTGTTTCATCCACGCGACGGATATGCAGTGGCCAACATACATCCCATCGGGAATTTGTACCTCGAAACCGGAATGAATGAAACCGGTCTTTTCCTCGAGCTCAACAACGGCGAACAGTCCGACAATGGATTTAATCCTTCGGCAGAAGATACCGCCTCAGTTCTTTTCAGAGTCCTTGCCTCCAGCGCAACCATCGATGACGCATATGCCATGCTTGAAGCCACCCCGGCAGACCTGGCCTACATTATCCAGCTGGCTGATGCCTCGCGTGCTGTATCCATAGAGCGAGCCACATTCGGTTGCCGCCTCAGAGAGGGAAAGTATTTAGGACTTCTTGCCGCGACCAACAATTTCGTGCCGCCGTATCCATCCGAATGGGATGGGCTGGTCAATCCGCCACCGGATGCCACCCAGGATCCCAGACTGGAAAATCTCTGGAACTTGGCTAATTCGCCGGCATTTAAAGGCAACCTCGATGTTTACGGCATGATGCGGCTCATGGAGATTGATATTCAACAAGGCGGCGCTGTGCATGACGGGACCGTGGTTCAAGTGATTGCCTCGCCTGAAAACAAAACTATCTGGCTGCGTGGGTTGGACTATTCAGATTGGGAAAAAGTGGATCTGGGCTTTCTTTTCAGCCGGCATTGATGAAAGCAACGGTTTGTTGGAAGGATCAATACTCATGCAGAAATTCCATAAAGGACAAATAGCAGTGTGCGCTTCGCGCAAATGAATCGTTAAAGTTCTTCAATTTCTGAGTTAACAAATCTGAGAGAACTTTGTCATATAATTTTACCTGCCGGATCAACCCAACACGAATCCGCATGGCGCATTATCTGCACCTTGCAATCATTAAAAAAGAATGAATCAACAGTTTGACAGGAAGACGCCGAGTATGGTTTACTTCTGCATACTTTCACAGATACGGACTTCGTCATGACTAGCATCACGGAACAGCCGTGCAATCATAATGCGCCTTGCTCTGTAAAAAAGTTTAGACCACCGCAGGTTACATAGAAGATATTCGTAGGGAATAATATAAAAGGCGTCAATCATTCAATTTTAGAAAAGGAGGACGAAATGGGTAAAAATATTTTTCTAGGTGTAGGGATATTTATATTTTTGTTTATCAGCGTTATTCCGGTCAGCGCTCAAATGAACCCAGGCAAATGGAAGATCACCACAACAACCGAAATGGCGGGAATGCCTCCGCAGTCTGTCACGCATACTCAGTGCACTACTCCAGATGATTTGATTCCCATGAGTCAAGACGCAAGTCAGGAATGCCAAATCTCGGATATCAAAAAACAAGACAATACAGTGTCCTGGAAAATAGTCTGCGGGGGCGGGAACAACAAGATGAATGGAACAGGCGTCGTTACCTATAAGGGAAACACCATGAATGGCACAATGAATATGACTATTGTGTCCTACGGAACTCATGTGAAAAACAAAATTTCCGGACAGCGCATAGGCCCCTGCGACGGACAATCATCCAGCACAACATCCCAGCCAAGACAGAAATCCGAAATTGAAGAAACGGTCGCAGAAGACGCCAAGGATGTCGGCAGAGCCGCCAAGGACGAAGCTAAACAGGGTGTGGTTAACGAGGTTCGCGGGGCTATAAGGGGTTTATTTAAATAAGTCATATGGGATTGATCCGGAATTCATCAAATCGGGTTCTGATGTTGGCACCAATCACTTTTGCGAAAGCTGAAATACCATAATGTTATGGGTGATTAGATTTATCCTAAACCAGATCTAAAAGAATCTACCTGCAAAGAGTGATTGCCAAATCCAATCCAGGAGGGAAAATCATGAATCGTTTTAAATTTGCTTGGCTTGCTTTAATAATGTTGATCGTTTTCGCTTCTCCAACTCTTGCCGATGATGTGAAGGAACATCCGCTGATCCGACCTTTCCCGGGCTCGGTTTTGGCCAAGAATATGTCGAAACATAAAAACTTCGATGCCTACGAGTTTTACTATTTAAATGAGACAACAAAGAAACGCGAAAAGAAAACCATCAAGGGAGAATATTGGAAACTTCTGTATGAAGTTCGGACAAAGTCCGGCCAACGGGTCACAAACATTTCCATGGTGGAGTTTCTTGAAAACTACAGAGTTGCCGCAGAAGAAAAAGGCGGGCGGGTTGTTTGGGAAGACAGAGATAAAATCGTTCTTACCATCCCGCGTGAAGACGGCGGCATAACTTGGCTTCAGGTTCAACCCGCCTCCAGTATGGGGCAACAGTATCTGTACATTGTTGATGAAAAGCCGTTCAAACAATCGCTGACCTTCGGCCCCGTGCAAATGAAGGAAGCCCTGGACAGAGACGGCAAAGTTGCTCTATACGGGATTCATTTCGATTTGGATAAAGCTACACTTAAACCCGACTCCGTCAAACAGCTCCAGCACGTTATCACCTTGCTGCTGACTTATCCGCAGTTGAAGCTCGAAGTTCAGGGGCACACCGACAACCAGGGAAAAGCCGACTATAATATGAATTTATCGCAACAAAGAGCTGAAACAGTTAACCAGTACCTCCAGCTATTTGGTATCACATCAGAACGTCTGCAACCAAAAGGTTACGGTCAAACAAAGCCTGTAGCTTCTAATGCAACAAAAGAGGGCCAAGCTAAAAACAGGCGTGTGGAGTTGGTAAAAAAGTAGCCATAAAACAGACCAGGCGATTCGGAAAAATCGAGACTGTAAATAAATCTGTGTAAATGGAATTTTTCTCACGTCGCCGCCAAATCGAAGCGGCCCTCGTACATAACAGCCAGCTGGGAGATTGTCAAAGCCCAGTTAGCCAACGGCATCGTCCATTTTTTCATAACGTCTTGAATCGCCAAAAATAATATTTTTGTTAACGCTTCATCATTCGGGAAAACGGATCTGTTTTTTGTTACCTTTCGGAGTTGCCGGTGAAGACCCTCCAAAGCATTGGTCGTATAAATGATTTTCCGGATGTGTTCCGGGTATTTAAAAAAGGTGGCGACATGCGTCCAGTGGTTTTTCCACGGGTTCACTGCCAGAGGATATTTCTGGCCCCACTTGGCCGTCAGCTTATCCAACTCATGCGCAGCCTTGTCTTCGCTGGGGGATTTATAAATGGCCTTAAGATCGGCAATAAATTCTTTCTGATATTTTGAGCCCACATATTTGAGCGAATTGCGGATCAAATGCACGATGCACAGCTGAATCTCTGTTTTCGGAAAAGCGCTGTTAATGGCCGCCGGAAATCCTTTTAAACCGTCAACGCAGGCAATCAAAATGTCTTCAACACCCCTGTTCCTCAATTCGTTCATGATTCCCAGCCAATAATGGGCGCCTTCGTTTTCCCCGACCCAGATGCCTAAAACATCCTTGTGCCCTTTTAAATCGATCCCCAGGCAGGTATAAGCCGCCTTATTGATCACTTTGCCTTCCTGGCGAACAGGGTAATGGATGGCGTCAAAGAAAACGATCGCATAAACGGCCGACAGCGGCCGGGCCTGCCATTCTGCCGCCAGGGACATGACTTTATCGGTTATGTTGGAAATCGTGGTCGGCGAAATGTCTACGCCGTAAATATCTTTGATGTGTTCCTGAATGTCGCGAACGGTCATGCCTTTGGCGTACATCGATATGATCTTCTCATCAAATTCACTGATGTCGCTCTGGCGTTTCTTAACGATGGCGGGCTCAAAAGTCCCGTTCCGATCACGGGGCGTCTCTATTTTGACTTCACCAAAATCGGACCGGACGGTTTTGGCTGTTTTGCCGTTACGGTTGTTTCCGCTATTGTTTCCGTCTGTTGAATGTTTCTCGTAGCCTAAATGATCTGTCAGCTCTGCCTCCAGGATCTGTTCCGTCATCTCTTTCAGCATTCGCTTTAACAAACCGTTTTTCCCGGAAATATCTTCCAGGGTTTTACACTGGCTTAACGCCTCCTCTACATCAAACGTCAGCTTCATACTAAATCCTCCTGTCTATTCTGGTTTTATTCCTACCCTAAATAAAACCATTTACACAGTTAGATTTACACTCCCGAAAAAATCAATTTCTTGCGGCGACCGGGCCAAAAGGGATATTGGCCATTTATTTCTTGCCTGGCGGATCAGCCAAGATTCACGCCCTAGGAGCGTTCCCCGAACGCGCCGATACCACCACGTCACAACCAGAAATCGATTGGAGATCGATCCCTACGTAGATAGCGACGTCAACTTCCGTGTGAGCATGTCCCGGATGACTTTCGGGTTGGCTTTGCCGCTTCGTTCACGTCCGCATCTCTAACTCTCTCAAAACGTTATCCTGACAACGGAAAGCCCTGTTTCATCAAAAGAACTTTTTAATATAACCGGCTACAGCTCTCAAGGGGCCTGTGATTTTCCAACTACTAGAATTCATCACACTATCATATGTCATTTGAAGTCTTGAATTTTCAGACTTAAGTGCGTCAATCTGCGTCTTGAATCCCAACTCCATCGCTTGAATCTGATGTTTGTATGTAAATTGTCTATTGGCCTGATCCTGGGAATGCTGCCTGTACTCAAGAAGGGTTCCATTGACTTTCTTTGCCTTCCATCCAGACTGAACGATTTTCAAAAACAGGCTGTAATCATCCGGCATATTCGGATCATCCGCATATCCCCCAACTCGTTCATAAGCCATTCTCCGGTACATGGAAGATCCATGAATATAGTTTCCCTTCTCTAATTCTTCACGATCATATTCAGGGAAATTGATATAATAGAGCCCATTGTCTTTTTGTACGCGTCTGCTCTCTTCAAACAGGTTATAAACATGTTCCGCTTCACCGCCAAAAAGAACATAGTCCGTGTAGGCTATCGCAACGTCTGGATGATCCTTCAATACTCCATACGTTTTTTCAAGGTAATCGCAATGGAAGCGGTTGTCGGCACCCAGGATACAAATCAAATCTCCCTTAGTCATGGATACCGCTTTGCGAAAATTTTTGACAATGCCTTCATTACGGATATTTCGATGATATTTCACGAGTGAGGGATACTTTGTTGCATAGTATTCCCCGATTTCGAGTGTGTTGTCCTGTGAGCAATCGTCAACGATCAGGATTTCGTCCGGCAACAGTGTTTGATTCAGAACGGATTCGACTGCATCGGTTAGAAAACGACCGTAATTATAACTTGCAACGATAACACTGAGCGTATGCCCGGAAAGGGGTTTTATGAGTTCTTTATCTACATGTTTCTGTCGATCGGACACGCACTTTCGGTAATTTTCATCGGATAGATACTTTATACTTTTCCATGTCTCCGGTAGAGTTCTAAAATCATACTCCAGGTGTTCGGGCACTTTCGTTGATACCAATCCGTCATCATTCGTCAAATAATCATATCCGATCGATTGATAAAGACGCTCCGGATCAAGGGCTTTGTATAGATCGCGTCTTTTGATTCTGTCTTTCGGGTGCACCATTTTCAAGTGATAGGTTCTGTCATTGAGCAATACCTCGCACCCCCTCAACTCGATTGGATAATTTGGGGCATGATATGGTTGACTGGACATTTTAACGCTATTCGGCACGGTGAATAAAATGGGCTTTATTTTTGCATTCCATACACCGTCGGATCGGTAATAATCCGCCTTGTTCCGACACTCGCACAATTTTAATACATAGACCGTCGGAATCTTAGACACAGCGGTGAGAATTTTCATTCTTTCTAAAAAACCCGTGGATATCCTCTCATCCGGATCTGCGGTGAATATCCAGTCGTATCCATCTTTTTTAACAGCCTCATACAGTCGCTCCAAATCTTCCTGCTCTCTGAATTCGATGCCTTCATGTGGGGGGTTTTTCAAAAGCAGATTTAACTTGCGTTCCTTTTTGAGAAGCTCAACCGTTGAGTCTTCTGATCCATCATCCAGACAATACAATGCATCGACATAGTCCCGAACGCTGTCTAAAAAACCGGGAAGAAAGAATTCTTCATTTCTGACATGCAATACGCAAGCAATCATATTTTCACTTGATACGAGAGGAACGCTGTTTTCTTATTCTCCGCCTGCCTCATCCGTGTTCTCATTAAACCAGATCTGGACAAAAAGTCGGAGAGAAACATCCTTGGATCGTGAAGTTAACAGATACGAGAGAGCTTTGCCATAAAATATTGCCTGCTGAATCGGCAAAACATGAGTAGGCAGGAAGTGTTCCCCAAACGCGCCCAAACCATCTGCCAATAAAGGATCGGTCGGGGACCGATCCTTTATGTAGATAGCGAAGTCAATTTTCGGGTAAGCACGTCCCGGATGATTTTGGGATTGGCTTTGCCGCCGGAGGCCTGCATGATCTGGCCGATCAAAAAACCTGCGGCTTTAGACTGGCCGTTTTTAAAATCGGCCACCGCTGCGGCTTGCGCCGCGAGCACCTGATCGATAATGGCCTCAAGGGCGCTCGCGTCGGAGACCTGGGCCAAACCTTTTGCTTTTACGATCTCGGCAGGCGCGTCATTCGAATCGAACATCGACGACAGCACGTCGCGCGCGGCATTGGCATTGATTTCTTCTTTGGCGAGCATCGAAAGAAGCGCGGCAAGCCTCGCCGGCGTCACAGGCGTCCGGGATAGCTCCTGGCGGCGCTGACGAACCGCGGGCAATAACTGCGTGGTCAGCCAGTGCAGAGCGGCTCTGGGCTGTACGCCTTCGCGGAGAAGCTCTTCAAAGTAGCCGGCCACCTCCGGATCGGAGCTTAGATACGTCGCCTCTTCGGCGGAAAGGCCATGCTGATTGACGAAGCGTTCGGCGCGGGTCGCAGGCATTTCCGGCAGTCGCTTGCGCAACGCCTCGATTTCGTCGGGCGACAGCTCAATCGGCGGCACAGACGGATCCGGAACGCAGGGGCCTTCAAATTTCTGCCGCATCGGGAGCGTGACTTTTTTATCCGGGTCCCACAAACGGGTGTGCAGGACCACGGGCTCGCCCGCCTGCACGGCCGCGCTCTGGCGGGTGATCTCATAGGCGATGGCGTCTCCCACATGCCGGACGGAGTTCATGTTTTTCACTTCCACTTTGGTGTTCATCTGGTTTGTGCCTTTAGGCCGTATGGAAATGTTCGCGTCCGCGCGCATGGTTCCGTTTTCCATGCTGCACTCCGATGAACCCACATAGCGCACCTGCGTGCGCAGCGCCTTGAGAAATTCCATCGCGTGGTGCGGCGTGCGGAAATCCGGTTCGGTGACGATTTCGACAAGCGGCGCGCCGGCGCGGTTGAAATCCACCAGGCTGATGGGGTTGCGGCCTTCCATTTCATGCACCAGCTTGGCAACGTCTTCCTCCATGTGGATATGATGGATGCGCAGCCTTTTGACGGAGCCGTTCTCATCGGTGATGTCGATCCAGCCGCCGCGGGACAAAGGCAGATGCGCCTGTGAAAGCTGATAACCTTTGGGCAGATCCGGATAATAGTAAACCTTCTGATCGAACGCGCTTTTCGGCTGGATTTCGGCATTGAGACCCAGGCACAAAAGCGCCGCTTTATCCAGCGCGGCCTTGCTGAGGCGCGGCGCGGCGCCGGGATACCACAGGCAGACCGGACAGGTGTTGACATTGGGATCATCGCCGGGATTGTTGGGACAGTCGCAAAACAGTTTGGTGGCACAGTTGAGTTCCACGTGAATTTCCAATCCAATGACCGCTTCAAATTCCATCATGATTTTCCTCCTGTGCCCGGCCGGGAAAGAAAAGTTCCCAGCGCCAGTATCCGCGCGTCGTCTTTGAGCGCGCCCACAAACTGCAGGGCGGGCCCGCCCGCCGCGAAAGGCGCCGCCGTCAACGCCGGACAACCTGTAACATTGGCGTGCGCCGTCCATTTAAACTGATCGTAGAGGTTCTCCAGTGATTCCGGCGTGTCGGGTTTTTGCACAGGAAACACCAGAGCTTCAACCTGTTCAAAAAGGCGGCTGAATTCTTTGCAAAGCCGCGCGCGGATGCGGCAGGCGTTTTCATAGGCGTCATATCGTTCAAACTGAAAATACGCGCCCTGGATGAGATAGCTTTTAAGGAGCGTTTTGAAAAAAGCCCCGCGGGATTGCAGATACATGTCGTTCCAGTTTTTGGCCCCGGGAGCGCGTTTGCCGTAGCGCACGGAATCATACCGGCCGGCCGAAGACGAGGCTTCAACCGATCCGACAATCCGGTGCACCAGCCCGCACAGGCCATAATCCGGCCAGGAAAGCATCTTTACCTTGAAGCCCGCTTTTTTGAGTTGCGCCAGTTCTTCGTCAAACGCCTTTTGCTCATCGCCTGCGAGTTCCGCTTTTGCTTCCTCGACAACGCCCAGGGTCATCCGATCCGGCCGAATCCCGGCAGGTGAACCCTCGGTATACGACAACACAGGCTGGGAAAAGTCTCGGTCATCCGGCCCGGCAACGGCGGCCAGAATCAGGCGGATGTCCTCAGGCGCACCGGCGAGAATCCCGCAGGCTTCCATCGACGGAAGAAGTCCGGCAATGCCCACACGGGGAATGAGCCCCCAGCTGGGCTTGAAACCCCAGATGCCTGCGCGGCAGGCGGCCAGACGCGCTTCGCCCGCAAGATCGAGCATCATTTCCGCCCGGGCGGCCTTTTGATCAATGGCCCGGCCTGCTGCGCTTTGGGCGTCAAGACCCAAGCCGAATTCACTCGTGTGCGTCGAGCCCACAAGGAAAGCGCCGTTTTGTTGAAGCCGCTCGACAACCGCCGCGTTTTCGGCCGCCTGGAAACCGGCCAGAGCATCCGAGCCCGGGTCCATAGGCCAGCCCGCGACGCCGATGCCGGATTGAATGGCTACGGTCATTCCCGCAAGCTTGCCCGCGGGACTTTCAGTTCTGTTGGGATTGCGATAGAAAAAAGTGGAATCCATAGATCATCCTTTATTCCAGAATACTGGCGACTTTGAAATAATTGCCCTTGACCGCCGGCGCGCTTTGAAGAAGTTTTCCGGTTTCGGCCAGTTCCGATCGCTTGGCATCCAGACCGGGCCGCGTGCGATGAGACGCGGGCAAAACCGATTGGATCGGCTCTTCATTTCCCGCTTCTTTGCCCGCAAGGCCGGCCAGCGCTTCGGCCTGGCTTAAAACCTCTTCCATCACGGACCGCTCCGCAGGATCAACGCCGATGCGCGACACCCACGACACGCGGTCGAGCAGATTTTCTTTTTCCGCGGTTCCGGGAAGAACCTCTTTGCCGCCCAGATTCAAAAGGCCCAGTTCAGCCAGTTGCTGATGTTTGACAACGGACGGCGCACCGGTAAGCGGACAACCTGCCGAGCGGTTTTTCGGAAATGCGATGACGTCGCGGATGGAGGGCGTTTTGAGAATCATCGAGACCACACGGTCCATTCCCAGCGCGAGGCCTCCGTGAGGCGGCGCGCCGTAGTCGAAGGCTGTCAGGAAAAAGCCGAACTTTTCCCGCATGTCCTCTTCGGAAAGCCCCAGCGCAGAGAAGATCTTGCGCTGAAGATCGCGGTTGTTGATACGGATGCTGCCGCCGCCCAGCTCCTCGCCGTTCATCACCAGATCGTAGGCGCGTGAACGCAACCCGAGCAGCTCCTCGACGTTTTTCGGGTCGAAATCCGTTCGGTCCGGCGCGGTGAAAGGATGATGGCTCGAGGTGACGCCCCCCTCCTCCGTGGGTTCAAAAAGAGGAAACTCTGTGACCCACAGCGGGCAGAAAAGATCTTCGGGAATCAGCCCCAGACGGTTGGCCAGGTGCAGGCGAAGCTGCCCCAACGCGGACGTGACAATCGCGTAAGACGGATCGGCCACCATGATGAGCACGTCGCCGTCCTGCACGTCAAAACGTTTCCAGAGCGCAGCCAGTTCCGCCTCGCTGAAAAACTGGACGATGTTGGATTCCAGTTTTCCGCCTTCGGCGCGCATCCAGGTTATTCCCTTGGCGCCGAAAGACGGCGCGATTTCTTTGGCGTATTCATTTTGCAGGACGTTTTTGCTCAGGCTCTCCGACCTGCCTTTGACGTTGATGCCCTTGATGCAGCCGCCGCGCTTGAGAATCTGTCGGAAGATTGAATAATTTGTATGGGTGAAAACATCGGTGACATCCACAAAGCGCAGGCCGAAGCGCAGATCGGGACGGTCCGAACCGGTGGTGTCCATCGCCTCGGCGTAGGTCATGCGCGGAAATGGCCGGGGAAGCGAAATGCCGCCGACGTCGAACATCTGTACAGTCAGCTCTTCGATCAGATCGTAGAGAAATTCTTCATCGATAAAAGACGCTTCAAGATCCAGCTGCGTGAATTCCGGCTGGCGGTTGGGGCGCAGGTCTTCATCACGGAAACACCGGGCCATCTGGAAATAGCGCTCCAGGCCGCCGATCATTAAAAGCTGTTTGAAAAGCTGCGGCGACTGCGGCAGGGCGTAGAAATTGCCCGGATGGACGCGGCTGGGCACCAGATAGTCGCGCGCGCCTTCAGGTGTGCTCATCGTCAGCACGGGCGTTTCGACTTCCATAAAGCCCCGCTCACCAAGGAAGCGGCGCACGCACTGGAATATTTTGTGGCGCAATAGCAGATTGCTTTGCATGGCCGGTCGCCGGATATCCAGATAGCGGTACTGGAGGCGCAGTTCTTCTGAAACGCTTTCGGAACCTGTTTTTTCCGCGCCCGCAACCATGGCTTTATCGGATATCGCAAACGGTAGCGGATCGGATTCGGCCAGAATTGTCATCCGGCCGACGACCACTTCAACCTGCCCGGTTTCAATATTGGGGTTTTCCGTTCCGGCCAGTCTTTTTCTCACCTCGCCTTCGGCTGAAACGCAATATTCAGCGCGAAGCGAGGAGGCCTTCTCGCAGATCTCCCGGGGCGTGATCTCCGGATTGAAAACGATCTGCACAATGCCGCTGCGGTCGCGCAAATGGATGAATATCAGACCGCCGTGATCGCGGTAGGCGTCCACCCATCCACAAAGCTGCACATTTCGTCCGACATGCTCCACCTTCACGCTGCCGCAAAAGGTCCGCAGGGAAAAACTCATGATATTTCGATCCTTTCTGCTGGAATATCAGGATACAAAAATGTTCCTGATACAAAATTGTTCGCGGAGCGTATCAAAACTGTTGAAATGTGACAAGATATTAAAATTATAAGATGTGAATAAAGAAGTGAATTGCCGACAATAACCGGATTGATCGGGGATCAATCCCTACATTCAGACATCGACTGTAGGGCGTATCCCCCCGAACACGCCCATACCGTCTGCCAAAGCCGGATCGGTCGGGGACCGATTCCTACAAACCCCGCATGTATTCGGGTCGAAGCAGGCGCGGATCTTTGCGCGACAACAGCGTGTTTAACTGGCGAAGGACTTTTTCTTTGTCTTGCGGCAGGGTTCCCCGAATCGCGAAATAATTCGACGCGTGCATGGAGCTGAAAAAACAGTTCGTAAACGATGCGTTTTCAACCAGACCTTTCAATTCCCGCAGCGAATCAAAAGGCGTGATGAGCTCGAGCTCTCCGCGTTCGACTTCTTTATACAATTCGGTTCCGGGAACCAGCGTCAGCGTGAGCGCGCCCGCGTAATCCGGATCCATCTCTGTCAGGATTCTGGCGGTTTCAGCCACATGGCGCTCGCTTCCAGCAACACCACCCAAACCCAAAATAACAGTGGCCGAAAGCAAAATACCCGAAGCTTTGACTTTGCGCGCGGCTTCCACCATCTGGTCATGCGTGACGTTTTTCTTGATCTTTCGCAAAACCTCGTCATCGCCGCTTTCGACACCCATATACAAAATGCCGAGTTTCTGGTCTTTGAGCGCTTTTAATTCATCCATGGAGCGCCGAAGAATATCCTGCGGTGTGGCGTAGCTCGCAATGCGCTCGAGACCGGGAAATTTGGCATTCAGATACTGCAGTGCTTCCATCAGTTTCGGGTACGGATAAACCAGCGCATCGCCGTCTTGCAGGAACACTCTTCTTCCGTCCCACTGCTGCAAAATGGCATAGACGATCGGATCCACACCAGGAAGCCACATTCTGGAATGCACAAACAGCGACATGGCGTCGATTTCCCTTTTGACGTCGGCAAGATCGCGCATGCCGAGATTCGTGAAAGAAAAGTTGCAAAACGTGCAGGAGTTGTTGGAACAGCCCGACGTGAGCGGCAGATAGTAACTTGCGTGCTCGCTGGGAGGTCGAATTATATCCGGTCTTTCAAATGCCATGATGTCACCTTACCTGTCGAATATTTATGTTCAATATAGATGCCGCCCTCAGGTTGTCAAGCTACCGCCGTTAGATCCCTGAATGATCCGGTAAGTCCCTCTTAGAAACTTTCTCTGGTGTTTTCTGATCAGATATCCTGATTTCGCGCGCCTGTTATCCGCACGTCAAACGTGAAAGAGACAAGCACGGGCAGAAGCGCGCCGAAAATGAGCGCCCAGGCGATTTCTCCTAAAGGAACACCGCACAAAGGTTTCCCCCATGTTCCATCGAGGTTCCACTGGTGGACAAAACCCGGCAGCAGGAAAAAAGTCGCCAAAACGATCAGAAACCAGGCCAGCCCGAAAATCACAAATCCCGTAGCGGCAAGCGGCCAGGCATCAGGCCGCAAGACCAAAAGACCGGCCGCCAAAGCCGTGCAGATGATCAACAGCAAGCTCATCGGATTGATCTGCATGTAAATCCCCATCAGATAGGCCAGATACGCCAGCGGCATCATACAGGCAATACGACGAAATGAAGCCCGCCATTGAAAATGGACGGTCAATGTCTTTTGCCAAATCACAGCCACCAGATACCAGGGAATCATAGCCACGACTGCGGCAATCAAGATATCTTCAATGCCTACAACCATTCCGCCCACTCGCTTCGGCATCCAGTAATGCTCTTCCAGGAAGAAACAAAAAACACCGCTTGTGGCGTTGAGCAGCCCGGCATAAATCATCAGACGGAAGTGAACCGGTTGCAGAGTCAGACGGCCCAAAACCAGCGTGATCGTTAGATAAACCGTGCTGGATAGAATCAACGCGTATGAAAGAACGGACTCGCTCATCATGTCAGCGTTCCCGCAACGCGTCGATCGGATTGAGTTTGAGCGCACGCCAGGCGGGAATGAGCCCAGCGCCCAATCCGATGGCCAGGATGACGGCCGATTGTTCGGCCAACGCCGACCACGACGGTGCGACGAGAATAAACCCCTGAAGTTTCGGATGCAAAACGAGCAATTTCAGCCCCAAATAGCCGCAAGCGATTCCCGCCAAGCCCCCTGCCGCGCTCAGAGCAAGGCTTTCGAGCATAATGAGCGTGATGATTCTTCGTCCCGACCAACCCACCGCATTCAGAACGCCGATTTCGCGCGTTTTTTCCAGTACCGCGACCAACATAGTGTTAAAGACGATGAGAAGCCCCATGATCAGACCGACCAGCGATGCGGCCCAGGACATGCCGCGCCAGAATCGGTATAACTCATTTTCCTGCGCGGCCGTTTGGGCCGCGACAAACAGGAATTGAGGATATTTTTCAGAAAGCCGGGCGCGGGCCGTCTCAAGGCCTTTTTCATGGTCGCCGCCTTCTACGCGAAGATGCACGACGGTGATCTTTCCCTGTCGGTCCAGAAGATCCTGCAGGCCGGACAGAGGCATCATCAGGCTGTTGTTGCCCAAAACATTGTCCAAAAGCGCCACACCGGCCACCCGCAGCTCGCCGCCGAAAGGCGACAGAACACCGCCCGCCTGGATGTCAAGCGATTGGGCAAGCCCCTCGCCGACCACAACCTGGTCGCGGGAATGAGGATCTGGAAGCCGTCCTGAAATCAGAGCAACCTGACTCCACAGCACGCTGTCGCCGGGCCAGCCTCGCACCAAAACGGAGGCGCCGGATTCCAGCGTAATCACATCAATCAGTTCCGTAGAAACAGATTCCACCCCCTCAACGGCTTTCAACTCGTCGGCAATGCGTTCATCAATCGCGCCGGTCAATAAATTCATCACTCCTTTGCGATGGGCCATCAAATGCGTCCCCTGCTTGACCAGGCTGCCGTTCCATGCCGTTTCCAGGCCGCGCCCCAATCCGGTGAGTACCGTAAACCCGCCCACTGCCGCCGCAACGCAAATCACCGTAACCGCCGTGCGCACCGGCCGCTGCACAAGATGCCGAATGATGATGTGAACCAGACGCATAAACCGACTTTCCTTATTCTTCCCGCGGCATCGACGCTGAACCGGACACCACTTCAATCAACACGCGCAATTTCGTTTCGGGTTCCATATAGATTGAGCGAACAATCCCCTGCCCCCAAATGGTTGTGCGCACTTCGAGGATTTGAATGGAGGCCGTCAGGATATTTCGTCTATTGTAGCTCTCTATTCTCTGAGGCTCGCCGGTTATTCTGGAAACATAAACGAGACGCTTTCCATTTTCCGGCCAACCGCTTGGTCCCTCGGGAAGAATTTCATACACCTCGACCTCGTTGTCGGATTTTGCTTCGTGCCTTGCCGCTTTGAAAGAAAGACAGAGCCAATCCGTCAGCACATGCCAGGGCAGTAAAGTGCCGGCGATTCGGTTCTCGGAAGACCCGGGAAAAGCGCCCGCTCCGTTGCGGCATGGATGCGGCGGCCCCGTCGGACCGCACTCGAGGCAAAATGACGCCGTTTGTAACTGTTCATCGGTCGGTTCGACCGTAAGACGGATGATTTTGTCATTGGAGACGTAATGAACTTTCAGGTTTGAAACGGATCTCTTTCCTCTATGATCCAGGCCGGTCAACCTCAAATCGATCAGGGCTTCATCGACCGCCGGCCGACTCAGACATTGAAGCGGCTCTGTCAACGACTCGGACGCAAGAGCAGCACCGGCCGCCATGATGAGACTCCATAAAACGATGCTGAACAAAACAAAAAACAGGTGTCGATCCTGAATACTCATAAGCCGCCTTTTTCGGTCAACGATGCGATTCGTCCGTCAAACAATTCGACGACGCGATCAGCGTCTCTGGCAATGGCATGATTGTGCGTGACGACAACCAGCGTTAAACGCTTCGCCCGGGAAAGGTCTTGTAATAGATGCATCACCGCTTCCGAGCTTTTACTGTCGAGATTGCCGGTCGGTTCGTCCGCAAGCAGGATGGACGGGCTGTTGGCCAGGCTTCTGGCAATGGCCACTCTTTGCTTTTCACCGCTGGAGAGTTCATCCGGATACCTGTGGCGCTTCGCGTCAAGACCGACTCGATGCAGAAGGTCATGCGCCGCGTCAAGCCTCTGCGCGCGGCTTTTGACGACGCCGAACATGGGAATCTGGACGTTTTCCAACGCGGTGAACGCGGGAAGCAACTGAAAAGACTGGAACACAAAACCGATAGCCCGTGCGCGCAACCGAGCCCATTTGACGGCGCTTTCCGGCTCGGCGCCATTGATCAGGACGCTCCCCTGCGTGGGCTGATCCAGCCCGCTCATCAGGTTGAGTAAAGTCGTCTTGCCGCTGCCGCTGGGCCCAACGACGGCCAGAAATTCTCCCCGTCGCACCCCGAGGGTGATATCCTCAAGCGCGGTGACCGACCCGGCCGGATACAGACGGGAGACACTGGAAAATTCAATGGCATGACGGGAAAGCGATGAAAAACAAGACGAAGAGTCTTTTCTGGTAGCTGACTGCTGCACCTGGCCCCCTTTGCGGATGCCCGTCGGATTGGACAGGATCTTTTGAACACAGCCGGATCATGCGCTGCGTTTCGCGTCTCCGAAACAACGGAATATAACGGTTAAGTTAATAATGGAGGCCGGAATAACTTGTCAAGATGATTTTCCGGCTTCGGATCCTTTGAAAAGTCCCAGTTCTTGCATTTGCCGGCAAAAGGTTTTCTCATCGGTATAGAGCATGGCATGCATACCCTTGAGACTGGCCCGTTCAACATGTCCCGGAGAATCGTCAACAAACGCAATCGCGCCCGGCGCGGAGTTCAGGTGCCTGGCGATATCGTCAAAAAGCGAGGCGTCGCGTTTTCCTTTGCCCAGATGGTAGCTGTTGAAGACATGATCGAATTCCTTGAAGAAATCATCTCTTGCGTTTAATGCATCGAGCATTTCAATTTGATCGCTCAAGATGGCGACGCTCAAGCCGCGGGCTTTCAGCTTTCTGACACAATTGATCATCGACTTGCGTAAAATAAAACCGGAGAAAATCATCTGATAACTTTCAGCGGCATTCCCCGCAATGCCGGTTTTTTCCTGCAGAACTTTCCAGAAACCGGGCCAGGTCCCCTTCCCCAGAAGATAACCTGTTTCATAGGCCATGTCGGCCGCTTCCTCCACAAACTTCTCGCCGTCTATGCCGTTGGCATCGGCAATGGCCATCCAGCCGTTTTTCCAGCCTTCCTCGGCCAGTACCCCGCCGAAATCAAACAGCACGACCCGAATCTTTTCTTCTTGAGGCATCACACTTTCTTCCCTTTCGTTGATAAACTTCGCCGCCTTCCCGCTTCAGATTCGAGACTATACGCACGGAGACGCAAAGTTGCAACCGAAAGCCTTTGACCGAAATGATTTTCTTAACAAGGAATTGACATCTCGATAAAAGACAAGGTAAAAGCGCGCATGCAAAACGCCTTAGGTCATGCGGGATCTCTTTCTTGCTCAAACGCAGGACATTCCTGCAAAAGCTTTTTAGTCAATGGAGAATACTTAACGGGACCGATCCATGAATCATTTTGAAACACCCGGAATTGTCGGAGGAATTCCCACCGAGGCTCAGTGCCTTGTCATCATGGAAAGATATTCCATGCTCCCCAATATCATCGATCATTCTTTCCAGGTTATGCGCGTCGCCACGGCGATCACAGATCATCTCCAGGACGGACTTCCCGTCAACCGGCAAAAGGTGCTCGCAGGCGCGTTGCTCCATGATATTACCAAAACCCGGTCTCTTTCCACCCGAGAGCGCCACGACGAATCAGGCGGCGCTTTGATGCGGGAAATGGGTTTCCCCGATCTTGCCGAGATCGTCGAGCAGCATGTTCGACTTCAGAACCTCACACTTAACGGCATGATTGAGGAAAAAGAAATTGTTTACTATGCCGACAAACGGGTTATGCACGACAGAATTGTCAGCGTGGAAGACCGTTTTCAAGATCTGCTGGTAAGATACGGCCAGACAGAAGAAACCCGCCTCAAAATCCTGCAAAACAAAGATCATGTGCTTGTCGTAGAAAAGAAGATTGCCCGATTTATGAAAGTCGGTCCTGACTGCGCTCTCGGCATGATCAAATAATCCGTTGCAACCTCAACGAACGATTCCACTTGTCATTAATATTGCACCAGCCCGAACAATTTCTTGCTCCCCTTGCATAATTTTTTCTCAAAACAGCGTTTCGCTTTTCACCCCATTAAACACCGAAGTGAAATATTTCAAAGAGTTCTACAAGCCACTGTGATTACCATCACACGACGCAATCTATTAAGTATTTGTAATTATTATTAAAGTTAATTTTCCAGGCAGCCGAGAAGTATAAGCAGGAGGATTATTTTTTATGCGCGCTATTGCAGTTCCATACAAAAGCCGTTTAGAGTTAACCCATATGTCAACCATCAGAATTCTGGCCCAAAGAAATTTCATATCGCGCCTGCATCGCTTTCTTAATCATACCCTCCACCGGGATGGATTGCATCAGGACAGCGGAAGCCGGATGACCAGACTGTGCCGGATTCTTCTTGGATTTGCAGTGATTTACTTCACCTCGTCACTCTTTTTGAGATAAGTCCGGCTTTCGCTAGTCCTGCTAGTCGCGGCATTTGTCCATGCAAGCACAAATCCATTGTTGGTTGTACGACTGCATTATAAGAGCTTTTTATTTTTGAGGGCATGGACCACCAGAAACGTGTTCCATTCATGATCTTCGCCGCCCCATGAACCGTCCTTCTTCTGCACGTTCACCAAAAGGGGAAAGGCCTTCTCCCATTGGAGGTGCGCCGGTTCGGAATCCAAATGCGCCAGGGCATTGAGGGTCAAAAAAAATGGAATCGGCGAGGGCCATATCCCTGAATCTTTTTGCTGCTTGGCCAAATCATTAACCAGATTAAACGTGGCTGGATCTTTCGCGTAAACGGGATGAACGATCAATGCGCGCAAAATATTACTTCTATCCGGCCAGATATCTTCCTCCCGCTCCTGTGCGGCCAACCATTGGATAAGTAACTGATAGTGCGTCTCGACCCGATCTTCCTTTTCCATTTGGAATACGGAAGCCAGAAAAAGCGTTGCGCACATCAGGGTCAATGGCTGCCTGGCCGCCACAAAAGGCAATCCCTGAAAATCATCGGATGCCCACTGTTCAGAATACAGCCCCGACAGATCTTTCGTTAAGGTCTGATTGATCAGCCATTCCAATCCCTTATGGATATCAGGCGTTCTTTCCCGGTAGGTGAGATGCAAACCAAACAAGCGTCTGATCGTTTCAAGAGGCGATTGAAACCAGGAGCCATCAGCCGACTGTTTTTCCATCAGTGAAAGCACCGTATGGTCGAAATCCCTTTTCCAGTCGGGATTATCGGATTCCCCAAGCCATTTTTTTCGCGCATACAACCCGGCCGACGAGGAACTGGCGTGAAATATTTCAAAAGCATTATACTTCATTTCTGATTCCTTGCAAAAAATGCCCGCTTCTTTCGAAACGGGCATTTTGTTTGGCTCCACAGCGCGGACTCGAACCACGGACATGCTGGTTAATCCCGCCTTGGGCGGGACTCTATCGACTGAGCCTCCACCAGATAACGAATAACACCTCTGCCCTTGATTCGCTTTTCCAGTATCATCGCCTCGGAACGACTTGAAACCTTTTGTGTCCATATCACTTTCCAGGGCCCTTTAAAACGCTTGGTTGTTTTAGAACCCAGGTAATCGGAATTGTTGTGTTCGGAGAATCGGCGATCCAAATTATCCGTATGACCAATGTAATGACGACCGCTTGCCACACTCTGTAAAATATAGACCCAATAAGTCATGTCCATTTCACGAAAATGCCCGCTTCTTTCGAAACGGGCATTTTGTTTGGCTCCCCAGCGCGGACTCGAACCACGGACATGCTGGTTAACAGCCAGCCGCTCTACCGACTGAGCTACTGGGGAATATTCACTTTTCTAAAGATCCTCCCTCAACGGCACCTGCTGGTTAATCCCGCCAACGATGGGACTCTAACGATCCTTCTGAAGCAGGACTACTGGGAAATATTCTTTTTTCACAGCTCTTTTCCCTTAACTTGTCCTAGTGTCGATTTCGAAGACTCGTCATCGGGAAAAAATTCAGCGGCTACATAATACAACTCGACCCCATTGTCAACCATTACAATTAAATATTTCCATATTGTTTTCCCTCAAGGAGAAACTTAGCTGACCGATGGAATCTGTCCTAAACCTAAAGGATCGGTGCCGGTTTCACCTTCGGAAAACATTTTTTCAAATACCTACTCTAATTTGTGCAGATAAATGTCCTGCTGGGGAAACGGGATGGTAACTCCGTTTGCATCAAATTGCTTTTTAATCTGCTCTTGTAAGTCGAAAAACACTCCCCAGTAGTCTTCGGTTTTGACCCAGGGCCGAACGGCAAAGTCAACACTGCTTTCGGCCAGCGACATGATGGCAATGGTCGGAGCCGGCTCGGACAAAATCCGTGAATCACTGGTGAGAATTTCTTTAATGATTGATCGGACCTTGTCGATGTCATCCCCGTAGCTGACAGAGGCGACCAGATCGACGCGCCGCTGATCCAAAGCGGAATAGTTGGTAATATTGTCCGCGGTCAGCTTGGCATTCGGAATAATGATCATTTTATTATCAGGCGTTTTGAGCGTTGATGTGAAAATACCGATCGCTTCTACGACGCCCGCCGTTCCAGCCGCTTCGATGTAGTCACCAACCTTGAATGGTTTAAAAATCACCATTAGGACACCGGCTGCGAAATTGGCCAGCGATCCCTGCAAAGCCAGGCCGATGGCCAGACCGGCGGCACCGATCACGGCAATGAACGAGGCTGTCTGGACGCCCAGTTGTCCGAGCGCAGCAATCACCACAAACGCTACAACCGCGACGTAGACAACGCTCGATGTAAAAGACACGAGTATTTCATCGACCTTCCCTTGTCTCATCAGGCGCCGCACAAGCTTGCGCAGCAGTTTCGCCGCAGCAATTCCGATAACGAGAATCGCGATGGCGGCAATGACCTTCAAGCCGTATAGCGTGATCCATGACATGGCTGTATCGAATATGTTTTCCATTGTTCACCTCCTGTTTATTTTTTCAGTAATTTTGTTGATGAAGGTAAAGCCTGCTGCCAAGGTCACCCTTTGACGCGCCGAGGCCAGTTTACATCCAATTTATCGTTAGCACGGATATTTAATGATGTATACAATTGTTGACGATTTTCTTACTATTTGCAGTGTATCTAAATGGTTGCGCTGGATTTGCAACACACATACTGCCACCGTAACATACGATTCCGGCTTGACAATAAAGTTGGGCCCTTTTAAAAGAGTTCAGCCTACTTTCGCGGTTTACGGATCAAGCCGGTTTGATCCGCCACGCATCGGACGTCACTCCAGTCCGGCCGGACGGCGCCGGAAGAGCGTTTCACATTCCACTTAAAAGGAGATTTCGCGATGAATGATGTGGTTATTGTTTCAGCGTGCAGAACAGCGATCGGAACATTTGGAGGAACCTTAAAAGACATGATTGGCGCCCGCATTGCCGCCGTCGTGATGAAGGAAGCGATTAAACGTGCGGGCATCGATCCGGCGATCATTGATGACGTCCGCTTCGGCTGCTGTATTGAATCCTGCAACACACTCAACACGGCCCGCGTGGGCGCGCTGTTGGCCGGTATTCCGGAAACGGTGACCGCCGTCACGATGAATCGCGTCTGCATCTCGGGCATGGAGGCGGTCTTAAGCGGCATGGCTATGATTCAGGCGGGCATGGCGGACATCATTTTGGCAGGCGGTGTGGAACACATGTCCGGAGTTCCCTATGTCAATTTCGAATCGCGCTGGGGTTGCCGGCTTCAGGATACCGTTTTTATTGACGCAATGATCCGCGCTTTGCATTGCGGCTCGTATGTTCAACCCTTATCCGACGATGGTCCCGTCAAATCCGGACAGCCCTTTGAAAGCCTGAAAGGCAAACCTTACATCATGGGGCATACGGCGGAACTGATCGCCCAGATGTTGAACATCAGTCGCCAGGAAATGGATGAAGTCGCCCTGCGCAGCCATAACAATGTCGAGCGAGCTACCAAAAACGGCGACTTTAAGGAAGAAATCGTGCCTGTTGAACTTCCCTCAAGAAAAGGAAAACCGCCTGTTATTTTCGATAAGGATGAACATTTCCGACCCGGATTGACTATGGAACAGCTACAGGCACTGCCTCCGGCGTTTATTCCCAAGGTAGGCAAGGTAACCGCGGGCAATTCCTCGGGACTCAACGACGGCGCCGCTGCGATGGTCATCATGTCCGCCGAAAGAGCCAGGGAACTGGGTTTGACACCGATTGCCCGGATTCGCTCTTGCGCGCGTGGTGGCTGTCATCCTTCCGTGATGGGTTTGAGCCCGGTTCCGGCCGTCAGAAACCTGCTCAAAAACGATCCGAAACTTTCCCTGAAAGATTTTGAATTAATGGAACTCAACGAAGCTTTTGCCGGTCAGTACCTTGGCTGCGAGAAAGAACTGGGCATCAACCGGGAAATCACAAACGTCAATGGTTCAGGCATCGGCCTGGGTCATCCCGTCGGGGCAACGGGTTGCCGGATCATGGTGACTCTTCTTCACACAATGAAAAAACAAGGAAAAACACTGGGCCTGGCCACCCTGTGCGGCGGCGGCGGCGTGTCAATGGCCTGCGCGATCGAGATGATTTAAGCGCAAGACGTAATCCAAGCGTTGAGTTTTCGGTTACAAGCTTTAAGCGGGAAGGCCGGGGGACGATCGTCCTCCGGCCTTTTTAGCCTGAAGCTACAGTCTATCAGTTTTTGTTTATACTTGCGCCACTCTTCTGGAGATCTTTTTGAGGCGACTGATCTGAAGCCTCAAAGTGACGGCTTTCTTATCATCTCTTTCCTCAATGGCCTGCCATCTTTGAATTTTAAGCTCCCGAATTTTTGCTTTCACTTGGGGCTTGGTCAGTTTGATTTTAACTTTGTGTTTGGATTTGTGAACGGGCGCTTCATCTTTGATGCCCTTGGCTTCTTTGATGAAGGCTACAAGTTCCTCTTTTTTCATGTCATGGACGGCTTTTTCATGCGGGAATTCGGCCGCCAACTCCCGCAATTCCTTCACGGTTAATTTTTCCAGGGGTTTTTCTTCGGCATGTTTTTTGTGGGTTTCTTCAGACATCGCTTACAGACCTCCTTTATTTTTTTAGGTTTCAAGGAATCGACTGGCAATGCTTTGAAATGGCGATGGTCTTTTATGACACAGATTCCACCCCGTTTCAATTGAGTATTTTCTACCGCCCATCCTATCGCCACTCGCCTATCGCCTAACCCCATTTTCCCCGTCCTTTTTCCCCTTGACATATTATGGGCATATGCTTATATCTCTTAAAAAGGAGAAGGAAAGATGCCCCGACCAAAATGTCACCGCCATGTCTGCGGAATGCCGGATGCCAATTACTTCAAGCCCCGCGGCATTCCCGCCCTTGAGCTTGAAGAAGTCGCGCTGCATCTGGATGAATTTGAAGCCATCCGCCTGGCGGATTACGAAAAACTCTATCAGGAGGAGGCGGCGGCCCGGATGAACATTTCCCGCCAAACCTTCGGCCGCATTATAGAGGCGGCCCGAGGCAAAATAGCCGATGCGCTCATTTCCGGCAAGGCACTCAAAATTGAGGGCGGGCCCGTCAAAATGAAACCCAGTACCGCCGGGAAGGGCGAAAGCGCCCCCCGACTTCAAAAAGTCAAGGAGGGAAGATGAAGACCGCTGCGTCCTCAACGCTCAATTCCAGCGATGGACAAAACATCATTCTGGATTCCATTGCCGACGGCGTCTTTACTGTGGATCGCGAGTGGCGCATAACGTCTTTTAACCGCGCCGCCGAAAGCATCACCGGCGTGACCCGCGCCGAGGCGATTGGTCAGTTGTGCAAAGACGTGCTGAAGGCGGACATCTGCGAAAAAAACTGCTGCCTGCGGGCGACGATGAAAAGCGGTGAGCCCATCATCAATAAAAAAGTCCATATCATTGACGCGGGCGGCCACCGGTTTCCCATAAGCATTTCCACCGCGCTTCTGCGTAATGCCAAAGGAAGGCTTCTGGGTGCCGTTGAGACCTTCCGTGACATTCGCGTGGAAGAGCACTTGCGCAAGGCAATTTCGTCGAAGTATTCCTTTGAGGACATTATTTCGAAAAATCACCGCATGCAACAGTTGTTTGACATCCTGCCGGACATCGCTGAAGGCGCAAGTACGGTGTTGATTGAAGGGGAAAGCGGCACCGGCAAGGAACTCATCGCCCGCGCCATCCATTCGCTGAGCGCGCGAAAAAAGCAGCCCTTTGTCGCCGTCAACTGCGGGGCGCTGCCCGATACGCTTCTGGAGTCGGAACTCTTCGGTTACAAGGCCGGCGCGTTTACCGACGCGAAAAAAGACAAGCCGGGCCGCTTCCGTCTGGCCGAAAACGGCACGCTGTTTCTCGATGAAATCGGGGAACTGACGCCTGCGATGCAGGTCAAGCTCCTGCGCGTTCTTCAGGAAAAAACCTATGAGCCGCTGGGCGCTACCCAAAGTATTGCGCATAATGTCCGCATTGTGGCGGCCACCAACAAAAATCTTGACGAACTGGTCCGCAAAAGACAGTTTCGCGAGGATTTATACTACCGCATCAACGTCTTTAAAATTTCATTGCCGCCCTTGCGCGAACGCTTGGAAGACATCCCGCTTCTGGTGGAACATTTTATTGAACGCTTCAATCTGCTCACGAAAAAAAATATCGAAGGCGCAAGCACCGAAGCAATGGCTGTCCTGATGGCATACGCCTGGCCGGGCAATGTCCGGGAGTTGGCCAATCTCATCGAGCGCGCTTTTATTTTATGCAAGGGGGGGCTTATCGAAAAACATCACCTGCCGGAGTCGCTGGTTCGCCCCGCCGCCTCCAAAAACACTTCCCCGCCGCAATCGCTCTCTGACGTCGAGGCAACCTACCTGATGGATGCCCTCCGGGCCAACGGCTGGAACCGTCTGGCCACCGCCCGGAAACTGGGGATGCACAAAAGCACGCTGTACCGCCGCATCAAGACGCTGGGGCTCATCCCTCCGCGCGCCTGAATTCAGAGTCGCAATAATACGACTAAGTTGCAGATGAAGTCGCATCATTGCGACGTCCAGCTCGACTTCCCGACGCTTTGCCTGCGCAATATACCGTGAATATTACATTTATTTTTTTGGCTGATCTGGCCCCTCTCTTGCATTATAAGTGATCAGACTTAAACCACGCCAGCGCTCGATGAGCGCCAGAGGAAATGATGAAACTTGCCGTGTCCATATTTAAAGAAAGCATCTCCACCGTATTCGATGCCGCCGATCAACTTTTGATGATTGAAATGGCGCCCGACGGATCGCGGCAAAGGTCGCTTTTAAAAATATCAAGCTCCGAGCCCGCGTCAAGAGCCTTCGAACTCAAGGCGCTCGGGGTGGATGTTTTAATTTGCGGGGCAATCTCCCGGCACATGCAGGCCTCGATGGCCTCTCAGGGGATTGAAGTCCACGCCTTTGTCCGGGGAACGGTGGATGACGTGGTTGCCGCTTACTCCGACAATCGGCTGGGTCAGTCGATTTTTTCCCTGCCGGGCTGTCACGGTCGCGAACCGGGGAATTCGTTCTGCGCCGGGCCTGGATCCAAGGCGATGCGCGGACGGGGACGCGGTCTGCGTTGTAAGCAGGGCTCACAACGGGGACGGGCGTAGGCCGGCTCCCGTACACTATTATGAAAAGGAGACAAGATATTGAACGCGTTTATTCCAAAACAACTGTTTTTTACCAAGGGGGTCGGCACGCATCGGGAGCAACTGCATTCCTTCGAGCTGGCGCTCAGAGACGCGGGTATCGAGAAGTGCAACCTGGTCCAGGTCTCGAGCATCATGCCGCCCGGATGCAAAATTATTTCCAAAGCCGAAGGGCTAAAAAAGCTCAAGGCCGGCGCGATTACGTTTTGCGTCATGAGCCGCTGCTGCTCCAATGAACCGCGTCGTCTCATCTCGGCGTCCGTCGGGTGCGCGATTCCCGTGGATAAAAAAACGTATGGCTACATCAGCGAACATCACGATTTCGGCTACACGGAGCGGCAGACGGGTGACTATGCGGAAGATCTGGCCGCGGCCATGCTGGCCTCGACGCTGGGCATCGATTTCAACGTGGATGAAAGTTGGGACGAGAAGAAGGAACTTTTTAAAATCAGCGGGAAAATTGTTGGGACGCGCAACACCACGCAATCCGCAGTTCTCAAGACGAAGGACTATACGACGGTTCTGGCGGCGGCCGTTTTTGTTTTCTAAAATTGACGTCGAACGGTTGCGTTCAACGTCATGAGGACAGGCAGAAACTAAAGGAGGTCTATATCATGAATGGAAGAAATCGCACCGGTTGTGGGCAGGGTCAGGGCAGCGGCCAGGGGCGTGGTGGTCAGGGCCGGGGGCGCATGGGCGGCCCGACGGCGGGGGGCGCAGTGGGCGTGTGTCACTGTCCAAATTGCGGCCACACGCAGCCCCATGAACGGGGCGTGCCGTGCACACAGGTCAAGTGTCCGAAGTGCGGGACGAACTTGATTCGGCAGTGAGAAAGGCAAAACCAATCCGCATTTTTGCAACATAGACGGAAAGACTCTTTCCGTCAGGACGCCGGTGGCGCTTGATACACCGCTTCGCGCCACCGGCGCCAATTAGCTTTCGCAGAAATCCGCTCGCGGTCGTTTCTGCATCAACAGAAAGAGGGATGAAAACATGAAAATAGCCATTACCACCTCCGGCAGTGACTTGAATGCGCCGCTGGACAGCCGTTTCGGCCGCGCGCCGAAATTTTTAATCTACGATCTGGAGACGAAAGGTTTCGAGATCATCGACAACGCGCAAAGCTTAAACGCCACGCAAGGAGCGGGTATCCAATCCGCTCAAAATGTCGCGCGTAGCGGCGCGATGGCGCTCATCAGCGGTCATTGCGGTCCCAAGGCGTTTCGTGTGCTTCAGGCGGCGGGCATTAAAATTTATACGACAACGGCAACGACAGTGAACGAAGCGATTGGTGAATATCATGCGGGCAAGTTGACACAAGCCGCCTCGGCGGATGTGGAAGGTCACTGGGTATGAACCATTTGCAGATCGTCTGCAAACCGATCGGCGTGATCCGCAGCGAGCACACGATCGCTGAAGAAACACCCATTCAGCCCGTTTACGCCAAAGGCTGCAAGGGCCACGTTGAAGTGTTTCCCGAATACGCCGAAGGTCTGAAAGACCTTGACGGCTTTTCGCATCTTTATCTGCTTTACCATTTTCACGCCTGCGGGACGGTCAAGCTGACGGTCAAGCCTTTTTTGCAGGACATCGACCGCGGCATTTTTTCAACCCGCGCGCCTTTTCGTCCCAATCCCATCGGTTTGTCCGTGGTGGAACTTCTGGGAGTGGAGGGCAATATTTTGCACATTGAAGGTGTGGATATTCTCGACGGCACGCCGCTTCTGGACATTAAACCCTACACGGAAAAGTTTGATTTGCGCGCCGTCACCAAAAGCGGCTGGCAGGATGATGTGGATGAATCAACCGCCCACCGGCGGGGAAAGAGAGGGTATAGCCGAGCATGAAATCTTCCATTGACTGTATTCCCTGTTTCGTCCGCCAGGCGGCCGACGCGGTGAGCTTCGCGGCGCCGAAGGATGAAGATCGTAAACGTTTGATGCGCATTGTTCTGGAGTGGGTAAGCCATATCGATTTTGATCTGTCTCCGCCTGCCGCCGTTCAGATGATCCATCGACAATTGCGCGCCCTGACGCCTGCTGAGGATCCGTATCGTGCGGCCAAAGACCGTCAAAACGACCTTGCGGCGCGCCTGATGCCATCGGTCCGCAAAAGAATTCTCGCGTCCTTTGACCCGCTGGACATGGCCGTGCGGTACGCGATTACCGGAAATATTCTTGATCTGGGCGCAAAAAACAATCTGGGAATGGGGGATATTTACGCGGAATTTCAAAGCGCCTCGATCCAACCGGTTTTTGGCGACATGGCGGCGCTCAAGAAGGCCCTCTCGGGTGCCAAAAATATTTTGTATCTGGCGGACAACGCCGGAGAAATATTTTTCGACCGATTGCTGATCGAACAGTTGGGCGGCAAAAGAGTAACGCTGGCCGTGCGCGGCGCGCCGGTCATTAACGATGCGACCCGCGAAGACGCCCTTTCGGCGGGCCTCGACGAGATAACGGACATTATTGACAATGGCTCCGATGCGCCGGGAACCATTTTGTCGGATTGCGGCGATGAATTTAGACGGTGCTTTGACGAAGCGGATTTAATTATCGCCAAGGGCCAGGGCAATTTCGAGTCTCTCTCGGACGAGCCGCGCGACATCTTCTACCTGTTTCGGGTAAAGTGTCCACTCATCAGCCGCCATGCAGGTTTCCCGGTTGGCAGCTATGTTGCCGCCAACCGATTTGGCGCGCGCAATCCCGAATTCGAAGGAATCAACTCATGAAAATTTCTGTCGCCTCCGGCAAGGGAGGAACCGGCAAAACCACCGTATCCGTGAATTTGGCCCGGACAATGGCCTCTTGCGTTGCGCTTTTGGACTGCGATGTGGAAGAGCCCAACGCGCACCTGTTTGTCCAGGGGGAGGTCATTGATGAGGAGGTGGTCACGCTGCCCATTCCCCGCGTGGATGAATCGTTGTGCGACGGATGTGGCCTGTGCAGTAAAATCTGCGCGTTTAACGCGATCGTCACTTTCGGCACGGCGCCGCTGATTTTTCCCGAGTTGTGCCATGGCTGCGGCGGCTGTGCACGTGTCTGCCCGCCCCAAGCCATTACCGAAGAAGGCCGACGCATCGGTGTAGTGGAGACGCGACACACGGCGGATATTACGCTCATCACCGGGCGGCTCGATATCGGGGTGGCCATGTCGCCGCCTCTGATCCGTGCTGTGAAGGCGCGTCTGACACCGGGGATGCCGGCGATTCTGGATGCGCCTCCCGGGACATCGTGCCCGGTGATTGCAGCAGTGCGGGACACGGACATCGTGCTTCTGGTGACGGAACCCACACCGTTTGGCCTCAATGATCTCTCTCTGGCGGTGGATATGGTGCGCGAGCTTGGCTTGCCCTTCGGCGTCATCATCAACCGCATGGGCTCGGGTGACAACCGCGTGCAGGACTATTGCGCCAAGGAGGGCATTGACGTCCTGATGGAAATTCCCGATGACCGGCGCATCGCCGAGGCCTATTCCCGCGGCGAGATCATGGTGGATGCCCTGCCCGAATATCGCATCCTTTTTGAAAATCTTTTAACAACCATCCGGAATCGTATCGCTGAGGGAGAAAAACGTTATGCCAACCTTTAAGTATCTTTACGGCCCTGTGCCATCGCGCCGCTTAGGCCGGTCGCTGGGGCTTGATCTGGTTCCTTATAAAACATGCACCTACGACTGCATTTATTGCCAGCTGGGGAAAACGACGAATAAAACGATTGAAAGACGCGAGTATGTTCCTCCCGCGGAGGTTCTGGAAGAGCTTCGGGAAAAACTCGCCTCCGGGCTGAACTGTGATTATATCAGTCTGGCCGGTTCCGGAGAGCCGACGCTGCATGCGGGCCTCGAGGAGTTGATTGCCAAAATCAAAGAAATGACTAAGATTCCCGTTTCGGTGATCACCAATGGGTCGCTTCTGTATCTGCCTGAGGTCCGCCAGTCGCTTCTGGGCGCGGACCTCGTTGTGCCGTCTCTGGATGCCGGTGACGCAGCGCTCTTCGAATATGTGAACCGGCCTTCTCCGGCCATTGATTTTCAGCAGATGGCCGAGGGTCTGGTTTCGTTTGCCAGAGAATATTCCGGACGTCTGTGGCTTGAAGTCCTCTTGGTTTCCGGTGTAACGGGGCTTCCTTCGGAGGCCAGAAAAATCGCGGCCTGGGCCGATAAAATCCATCCGGAAAAAATCCAGCTCAACACCGTGAGCCGTCCCGCCTATGAAGATTTCGCCTGTGCTGTGGATCCGAAACAGATGAAAACGCTGGCCGGCCTATTTTCTCCGGTGGCCGAGATTCTCGAAATCACGCATCCCGCTTATGCTGATGAAGCGAATGTGTCGAATGTGACGGACGCCGACATTATGAATCTTCTGGCGAGGCGGCCCTGTACGCTCGACGGGATCTCTGCGGGGCTTGGCCTGCATCCGCATGAGGCGGCCAAGCGCATCGAACATCTCAGAAACAACAACGCCATAGAAACAACGCGAAACGGGCGGAAAGTATTTTATAAATCAGTAAACACCCCTTCTGAGGAGGCGCCCATCCGCCCATGAGTGACGTTTTGGAGACAAAAAAATATATTGAGGCCTGCCGGGAAATATTCTGGCAGAAAGTATTCGCGGTTGAAGCGGAATATCTCTGCGCAAAGCTTCGGGGCTGCTTAGACGTTTTGAGCGTCGGCTGCGGCCCGGCAATTATCGAAGGAGAGCTGGCCGCGAAAGGCTATCGCGTCACCGGGCTGGATATTTCCCAGGAGGCTTTGAAGTGCGCGCCGGATAGCATTCGGACAATGGCTGGCCGGGCCGAAGACCTGTCGTTTCCCGAGTCCTCCTTCGATGCCGCCATTTTTGTGGCGTCTTTGCAATTCATTGAAGATTACCGGGCGGCGCTTAACCGTGCGGCGGCCGCATTAAAACCCGATGGCCGGATCATCGCGATGCTGCTCAACCCTGCGTCGGAATTCTACAAAGACCTGCGCCGCAAACCGGATGAATCATGATCTTGCGAAATTAAAATGACCGGGAGGGGATGCGTTTTATGCCCATCGATGAAAACGAATTAGCTCAAAATCACAAGCGCTACCGCAAGCGGATCGCGTTGTATCGGAAATACGGATATGATGTTGACGAAGAGCGGAATTTTGTGATTGAAAAAGCAATGCCTCTTTCCGGAAATATTCTGGAAGCCGGAACCGGAAAGGGTTATTTTTCGCTGGCCCTGGCCCGGCGGGGGTTTTCCTTCACCACCGTTGATCATTCGCCTTCGGAGCAATGGTATGCGGGGTTGAATCTGGGCTTTTACGGTCTGGCGAGCCTTGTTCGTTTCGATGTGGCGGACCTGGAGCATCTTCCTTACGCCGATGCGTCTTATGATGTGATTTTTGCGGTCCATCTGGTTCATCACCTCGCGTTAATCGAGCCCGCTTGCAGCGAAATTCTGCGGGTCTTGTCGCCTTCGGGCAAAATCGTATTAAGTGACTTCAATGAAAAGGGTCGGGCGGTGGTGGATCAAATTCACGCCCTGGATGGAAAAAAGCATGAGGTGGGACTGGTGACCCTGAAGGCCGTCAAGGATTATTTGACCGATCGGGGCTTGTGGGTTGAAAAACACGAGGCAACGCACCAGGATGTGCTGATTGCGTCCCGACCATAACGGCGGATGCCATGATGCTCAAAAAAGCAAAGGGTTGGGATCCCTTGGAGGTTCATTTTCGAGGCTATGAAAGAATTAGTGATTATCAGCGGTAAAGGCGGAACAGGAAAAACCAGCGTGACGGCGTCATTTGCGGTGCTCGCCTCGCGCGCCGTGATCTGTGATTGCGACGTCGACGCCGCAGATTTGCATCTGGTGTTGACGCCCCAAATCCGGGAGCGTCATGAATTTCGAAGCGGGCATGAAGCGCTCATCCGGCCGGAAGATTGCTCGGGCTGCGGCCTGTGCGAAGAGATTTGCCGCTTTGACGCGATTGCGTCTTGTGACGGCGTTTATCGCATCGATCCGGTTGCCTGTGAAGGCTGCGGCGTGTGTGCGCATTTTTGCCCTGAAAAAGCAATTGACTTTCCCGAGCGTCTCTGCGGAAACTGGTTTGTTTCGGATACGCGCGTGGGGCCGATGGTGCATGCGCGCCTCGGCGTGGCGGCTGAAAATTCCGGCAAACTCGTCTCCACCGTGCGCACGGAAGCCAAGCATCTGGCTGAAGAAGAAAACTTCAATTGCGTTTTGGTGGATGGGCCTCCCGGCATTGGCTGTCCGGTCATCGCCTCGCTCACCGGCGCCTCGCAGGTTCTGGTGGTGACGGAGCCTACCGTATCGGGCGAGCATGATCTGGAGCGCGTGCTGGGGCTCGCAAGACATTTTCAGATTCCCGCGTTTGTGTGCGTCAATAAATGGGACATCAATCCGGAGATGACCTGCCGCATTGAGAAGTTCGCCCGTGACGCAGGCGCCCGCATTGCCGGACGCATCCGCTATGACCGGGCTGTCACCCGGGCGCAGATTGATCAAAAAGCCGTCGTGGAAACTAAGGCCGCTTGCGCTCACGATATTAAAGCAATATGGACTTATTTAAATCAAGCAGGAGGATGTTAATAAAAAATGGAGGACAAAGAAGTGGAAAACAAAAAAACGTGCAGTTCTTGCACAGATTCAAGCTGCTCCGCCAAAGCAAAACAGCAGGGCGAAAGCGATACGGACTTTGCCGATCGACAACGGCTTCATGCAAGGCTGTGTCGTATTGGGCATAAAATTGCCGTGCTGTCCGGCAAGGGCGGCGTCGGCAAAAGCACGGTGGCGGTGAACCTGGCCACGGCGCTGGCGTTAAACGGCCTGCGCGTGGGGCTTCTGGATATCGATATTCACGGGCCCAGCGTTCCCACGATGTTGGGGCTTGAAGGCCAGTCGCTCAAAGGCAATCCCGGTGAAATTTTTCCCGTGGAATTCGGCGGGCTGAAAGTCATGTCCATCGGCTTTTTACTGCAAAATCCCGACGATGCGGTCATCTGGCGCGGGCCCATGAAAATGGGCGTCATCAAACAGTTTCTGACGGATGTCAACTGGGGCGATCTGGATTACCTGATTATCGATTTGCCGCCCGGCACGGGCGACGAGCCACTGTCGCTTTGCCAGTTGATCCAGCCGCTGACCGGCTCGGTGATCGTAACGACGCCGCAAAAAGTGGCGGCGGTGGATGTGCGCAAGTCCATCAGTTTCTGCCGACGGCTGGAGGTGCCGGTTTTAGGTGTGGTGGAAAACATGAGCGGCTTCGTCTGTCCCAAGTGCGGCGAGCTGACGCAAATTCTGCCCGAAGGCGGCGGACGGAAAATCGCGTCCGACATGGACGTGCCTTTCCTGGGCGCCATTCCTCTGGACCCGGGCATTGCGCAATCCGGCGATTCCGGCAAAGTGTTTATTTATCATTCGTCCAAAACGCCGACGGGAATCATTCTGCAGGAGATTATCGATCAGATTACCGATCCGGATAAAACAAAAAAAATTAACGCATAAGGAGAATGGCTTTATGAAAATTGCCGTACCGTTAGCCGAAGGCAAATTGACGCTGCATTTCGGGCATTGCGCAAGCTTTGCCCTGGTCGAAGTGGATGATCAGACGAAAAAGATTCTTGGACGCGAGGACATTCCCGCGCCGCCTCATCAGCCGGGACTTTTACCGCCGTGGCTGGCCGAACGCGGCGCGAAGATGATTATCGCAGGCGGCATGGGTCAGCGCGCTCAGCAGCTTTTCGCCGAGCAAGGCATCCAGGTGGTGGTCGGCGCACCGGCTGAGGCGCCGGAAAAACTGATTACAGACTTTTTTGCAGGCGCGCTGCAAACCGGCGCGAACGCCTGCGATCACTAAACCGTAAATGTTTGGATAGAGGAACAGGGTTTCATGCCGTTTGATGAACTGCTGAAGGATTTGCAGATCCGGAAAGAAAAGGCCCTTGCCCAGGGAGGGGCCGATAAAACTCAAAAGCAGCATGACAAAGGAAGGTTCACCGCGCGTGAACGGATTGGACGACTGCTCGATGACGGTTCTTTTCTGGAGTTGGGCGCGCTTTGCGCCTCCGACATTTCCGGTATGGCCGAGAAAACCCCTGCCGACGGACTGGTTTTAGGTTACGGCACCATCGGCGGGCGGCGCGTGGGCGTCTTTGCCAACGACTTCACCGTACTGGCCGGCTCCAGCGCCAGCATCAATAACAAGAAAATGGGCCTCTTCAAAAACCAGCTCTACGATTACGGCTTTCCAATGATCTGGCTGGGCGAAGCCGGCGGCCAGCGCATTCCTGATCTTCAGGATGCGGGCCGAATGCTGTTTCACGGCGTGGGCTCCGACGCCGCGCGGCCCGGCTACAGCCATTTCCGACAGGTGCCTTACGTGATGGCGGCGATGGGCGATTGCCACGGCGTTCCCGACTGGCAGGCGTGCCTCGCGGATTTTACGCTCATCGTGAAGGGCGCCTCCATTGCCGTATCCGGTCCGCGCGCGCTGGAAAAAGCCATTGGCCAGCAACACAGCGCCGAAGAAATGGGCGGCTGGCAGGTGCACGCGCAGGTGACCGGTATGGCCGACCAGGTGGCGGAAAATGAAGAAGACTGCTTTCGCCTGATTAAAACCTATCTGGACTATATGCCTTCCAACCAGGGTGAACTGCCGCCCAGGCGGACAGTGCTGGAAGGCTCGAATGATCGGGCAAAAAAGATTCTGGACATCCTGCCGGAAAAGCGTACGCGCGCCTACGACATGCATAAAATTATTACTTGTCTTGTTGACGGCGGGCAGTATCTGGAATTCAAACCGTTTTTTGGGAAAATGCTGATTACCGCTTTGGCCCGCGTGGGCGGCGAAACGGTCGGTTTTATCGCGAGCAACCCCATCGTCAACGCCGGCGCCACCGACACGGACGCGCTGGAGAAATCCACCAGTTTTATGTGCCATTGCGACTCATTCAACATTCCTCTGATCTTTCTGGTCGATACGCCGGGACACCTGACCGGTCTGGAGGCGGAGCAAAAACGCGTGGGCGCAAAGGTGGTCAACAATCTCCAGGCGCTGTTTCAGGTGACGGTTCCCAAAATCACGATCCTCATTCGCAAAGGCTACGGCCAGGCGATGGTCAACATGTGCGCCGCCGGGGCGGGCGCGGATTTTCTGGTGGCCTGGCCCACGGCTGAAATCAGCTTCATGGATCCGCATGTCGGCGCGGATATCGTCTTCGGAAACCTTCCGGAAGCCGAGCGCGAAAAGCTGGTGGAAAAAATGATGGCGGATTCTTCGCCTTATCCGGCGGCGCGGGTTTACGGTATTTCCGATGTCATCCATCCCTGCGAAACGCGCGCCTATCTGATCAACGTTCTGGGCATTATCCGGGATTCGAAAACAAAAGGCATGAGCCGGCATCTTCTGGCGGGCTGGCCGACCAAATTCTAACCGAATAGGGGGGCATATGACGGCGCAAACCGGGTTAAAAGCGGTGGATAAGATTGAAATCTGGACGCTGCAGGACAACTACATCGAGATGACCGCGATGGACAACAGCGCGGTGGTGACGCGGGCGATGGCGATCAAGGACGGTGAAATCAAAGCGTCCATTCTGGCGGAACACGGTTTTGCGGCGCTCGTCAAAACGACAGCGGAGGGCAAAACGCACACGCTGCTTTTCGACTTCGGTTTTTCCGAAGATGGGGCGGCCCGGAACGCGGAAAGCCTCGGCCTGAACATGCGCGAGGTCGAGGCGGCGGCGCTGTCGCACGGCCACAGTGATCACACCGGCGCCATGAAGGCCTTCGGTCAGGCGATCGGCAAAAAGAACCTGCCGCTTGCGCTCCATCCGACGGCGTTCAAGTCCGCCCGTTATCTGAAACTGGGAGAGGCACTCAAATTTTATTTTCCGAAACTCACGCGTGAAATGGTGAAAGACGCGGGCTTTGAACCGGTGGAAATCGAAAAATCCTGTCCCCTGCTTGACGGCGCGGTATTATTCCTGGGCGGCATTCCCCGCCGGACGGATTTTGAAAAAGGATTTCCCATTGCTTACCGTCTCGAAGACGGCAAGGAAATCTGGGACGCCATTGAAGACGACACATCGGTGGTGATGCATCTGAAAAACAAGGGCCTGGTGATTTTATCCGGCTGCGCCCACGCGGGCATTGTCAACACGGTGCAATATGCGATCGAGACAACTGGCGTTACGCAAGTGCATGCCATCATGGGTGGTTTTCACCTGTCCGGGCCATTTTTTGAACCGATCATCGACCGCACGGCCGAGGCGCTGCAAAACTTCAAACCGGCCTACGTCATCCCGACACACTGCACCGGCCGTAAAGCGATCATGGAAATAGAAAAAAAGATGCCGAATCAGTTCATTTTGAATATGTCTGGAACGAAGCTCACTTTTCAGTAAGGCGGTAGGAGTGAGGAGTGAGGTGAAAGGTTGAAGGCGAAAGGAAAAAGGCGATAAGTGCAAGACACAGCGGAGAGGAGTCCGGCGCATGCTGGACAGAAGCTGCAGTTTCTCTTTACACCTGACACCTAACGCTTCACCGGATAAAAAGGAGTTTTCATGACACAAAAAGCGTTTCAGGATTATTACCCGGAAGATTTGAGCCACTGTTACGGCTGCGGCAGGTTAAACGATAAAGGACTGCAAATTAAAAGTTTCTGGGACGGCGAAGAATCCGTCTGCGTTTATACACCCAGGGATTACCATACGGCCATTCCCGGATTTGTGTATGGCGGGCTCATTGCTTCGCTGATCGACTGCCACTCGACCGGCACGGCCGCAGCGGCCAAGTACCGGGCGGAAGGCCGGGAAATGGATTCTGATCCGCCGATCCGGTTTGTGACTGCTTCTTTGCACGTGGATTATCTGCTGCCAACGCCGACGGGCGTTCCTCTTGAAGTCCGGGGAAAGGTCAAACTGATCAAGGGACGCCGCGTGGTCATTGAGGCGCGCCTCCTGGCCCAAGGAAAAGTCTGCGCACAAGGCGAGGTGGTGGCCGTCCAAATGCCGGAGCACATGCGTCCGGAAAAGTAACTATATTTAACCGGGAACAGATCGGTCATGATGAATAAAGCCATTAAAACCTTCTACTTCAGCGCCACGGGAGCAACAAAAAAGATTGCGGATGCCATTGCCGGAGAGCTGGCAAAGCGCTTTGGTGTTCAGTCGGTCGGGAATGTCGATTTTACACTGCCGGAGGGCAGAAAAGAGCCTGCCTCTTTTTCCAGACAGGACATCGTCGTAGCCGGCGTTCCGGTTTACGCGGGCCGGGTTCCCAATGTCTTATTGAAATATTTAAACACTATCCACGGCAACGGCGCGCTGGCTGTTGCCGTGGTGGCTTACGGAAACCGTCATTATGACGACTCGCTCGTCGAATGGCGGGACATCCTGAAATCCAGAGGCTTTCAAGTTGTTGCCGCCGGCGCCTTCATCGGCGAACATTCTTTTTCCAAAATCCTCGGGGGAGACAGACCCGATGCGCAGGATATGGCGTGTGTCAAGGCATTTGCCAGGCGGATATTTGAAAAGCTTGCCGCTTCTCACGGTAGGGCAGAGACGCTATCCGTGCCAGGAAATCAACCCTATCAGCCTTATTATCGTCCCAAAGACAAAGACGGCAACCCCGCCTCCATCCTCAAGGTCGTCCCGAAAACCAGCATAGACTGCATCTCCTGCGGCCTGTGCGCCAGTCTTTGCCCCATGGGCTCCATTGATGCGGATGACCCGTCCAGAATCACGGGCATCTGCATCAAATGCTGCGCCTGCATCAAAAACTGCCCGGTTGCGGCAAAGTATTTTGATGACGCCAATTTCCTGTGGCACAAGAAGGAACTGGAGGTTGCTTTCTCTTCCCCGCGCCGGGAACCGGAATTCTTTTTATAAATCTGCATTTCATTGATCGAAATCAATGCGCAAAGCTCATGCCTCTGTTAGAGTTTCAACGAAAAAAGGAGCAGAAAACCGATGAGCGAGCGTTTAAAGAATTTCCCCATTTCATTTTTTGCGGTGGTCATGGGCCTGACCGGCGCAACCATCGCATGGCACAGGGCGGAAGCCTTGTTGGGTTGGACATCCGGCGTAAGTATCTTTCTGCTGGGTGCAAGCGCGCTGATTTTTATCGGTATTCTTGCCGCCTACGCCTTGAAAGCCTTAAGGTACCCGGAAGAAATCCGCAAGGAATTTAAAAATATCACCAAGCTTTCTTTTTTCCCGACGATTTCCATCAGCCTCTTGCTTTTGAGTATCGCCGCCATGGATTTATTTCCGGGGCTATCGAAGAGCTTATGGATCATCGGAACGGTCCTTCATTTCCTCATGAGCGTGACGGTCATTTCCATCTGGATTCGCCATCCTTCGCTGGAAATCAACCATATCAGTCCCGCGTGGTTTATTCCGGTCGTGGGCAATATCCTGGTGCCGATTGCGGGCGTCGCCTACGCCCCTGCTGAAATTTCGTGGTTCTTCTTCAGTGTCGGACTGGTTTTCTGGTTGGCTCTGTTTACTATTCTCTTCTACCGCCTTCTCTTTCACAATCCTCTGCCCGAGCGGCTGCTCCCGACACTCTTTATTCTGATCGCCCCGCCGGCTGTCGGATTTATATCGTATGTCAAACTGACCGGAGGCGTCGATTCGGCTGCCCGAATCCTGTATTATTTCGGCCTGTTTATTTTTGTCCTGATGATTCCGCAGCTTAAAATGCTGGTCCGGATCAAATACTACCTGTCCTGGTGGGCCTATACATTTCCGCTCGCGGCGCTTGCCATTGCCACGCTGTTAATGTATCATCAGGTCGGTTTCATCTTCTTTAAATATCTAGCGCTCGCTTTTCTGATTCTGGTGTCCGCCGTCATTTTAATGCTCACCTTTATGACGCTTGCGGCTATGAAAAACAAAACCATTTGCATTGAAGACTGACGCAGTTTAAACCTATTAACCCACTTCAAGGAGCATGTATGAACAGAAGGAAAAGAATTCTTGTGATCGGCGGTTCGGCCGCAGGACCCAAAGCCGCCGCCAAAGCCAGGCGCATCGACAATGACGCGGAAGTCGTCATTATACAGAAAGAAGCCGACCTCTCCATGGCTTCTTGCGGATACCCTTATTATGTCGGCGGTTATTTTGACGACCGCAATCAGCTTCTGTGCACGCCAACAGGTGTTGTAAGAAGCCCCATGTTTTATTTGAACGCCAAGGACATTGACGCCCGTGTCAACACTGAAGTCACAGCTGTTGACCGGAAAAATAAAACCGTTTCCTTTAAGAATCTGGCAAGTGGTGAGACCGGAACCTTGCCTTACGACAAACTGGTCATCGCCACCGGCGCGGTTCCGCGCATGCCGCCTGTGCCGGGTGTGGAGCTCGACGGCATCACCACGCTGCAATCCATGAAAGACGCGGATTTCCTGCGCAAGGTCCGCGACGAAGGCAAAATCAAAAAAGCCGTGGTCATCGGCGGAGGGCTCATCGGCATCGAAACCTGCGAAGCGCTTCAGTTGGCGGGCATTGAAATCACCGTGATTGAACTGTTACCCCAGCTTCTGACCTTTCTGGACTGGGAGTTGGCCAAGCTTGTAGAAAACCATGTTAAAAGCAAAGGCGCCAACGTCATTACTGAAAACGGCATCGCCGCCTTTTTGGGCGAAAACGGAAAACTCACCGCCGTCAAACTGCAAAACGGCACGGAGCTTCCGTGTGAACTGGCGGTGGTGGCCATCGGCGTGCGTCCCAATGTGAAGCTCGCCAAAGAAGCAGGTTTGAAAATCGGCGAGTTGGGCGGCATCGCCGTCAATGAATACATGCAGACCTCCGATCCGGACATCTATGCCGTTGGTGACTGCGTGGAAAGCGTCAACCGCATCACCGGCAAAATAGTGCATGCACCTTACGGTGATCTGGCCAACCTCCAGGGCCGCGTGGCGGGGGAAAACGCCGCTTCGACCAATTGTGTAACCTTCCCAGGAACCATTCAAACCGGTATTTGCAAGGTTTTCGATTACGGGGCAGGCGCCACCGGGCTTTCCGAAACGGTGGCCAGGCGGCTGGGGTATAACGACATCATCACTGTCATTAACGCCAGTCCCGACAAACCCGGCTTCATGGAAGGCAAACTTCTGGTGACGAAATTAACCGCTGACGCCAAAACCGGTCGGATTTTGGGCGCACAGTGTATTGGACCGGGAAACGTTGCCAAACAGATTGCCCAGTGGGCCATGGCGATTTCGGGGGAAATGACCGTGGAAGATCTCATTAACGCGGATCTGCCTTACGCCCCGCCTTTTTCGCTGGCAATCGACCATTTCATCGCCGCCGCGCACATTTTGCAAAACAAGATGAAGGGCCGGATGAAGGGCATCAGCTGCAAAGAAGTGTATGAGAAGCTCAAGGTGGGGGAGAAACCGTTTATCATTGACACGCGCGGTCCGGAAGAATTCGAAGAGATGCGCCTCGGCATTGGCGAAACGCTGATCCCGCTGGGCGCGATCCGCAAACGCCTCAATGAACTTCCGGAAGATAAGAATCGTGAAATCATCTGCTACTGCAAAATTTCTCTGCGCGGCTACGAGGCGGCAATCGCACTGGAGGGCAACGGTTGGAAAAACGTGAAGGTGATGGAAGGCGGCATCATGGCCTGGCCCTATCCGAGGGAAAAATAGCGATGACACAGACATCCGATTCGGATTCCAAAGCAATTTCTTCCGATATGATCCGGCTGGACATTTTGTCGCACTGGCCGGGTACGGAACCGGTATTCCGACGCTATGACGAACAGGCGGGGGTTTGCATCTGTTGCAACTGCCTGTTCGATACCGTGACGGATGTCGCGGCAAAATTTTCCCTCGATTCCGATGTCTTTCTTTCCGATATACGAAAGGCGGCTGGAGGAAATCCCGCCGTATCCGATCAGACACAGCGGCAGGTATAATTTTTAAGTCTTTAACATGTGAAAGGAGGTAAAGCGTATGGCTGAGGAAATCAAGGCCGGGTGCGCCCGTCCCACGGGCGGACCGGTCGGAGAAAAACCGAAAGCGAAACAGGAAACCCCGCAAGAACCGATCATTCAGGAGGGAAAAAGTATGGTTACTGTCGGCAAGAAGGCGCCCGACTTCACGGCACCCGCGTATCATAAGGGTAAGTTTATTAATGTTCAGCTGTCCGAATATCTGGGCAAATGGGTGGTACTGTGCTTCTATCCCGGAGATTTTACCTTCGTTTGAGCAACCGAGATCTCGTCGGTCGGCGAGAAATATCCTGAGTTTAAAAAATTAGGTGTTGAAGTTCTTTCCATGAGCGTGGACAGCGTTTTTGTCCACAAGATGTGGAACGATCATGAATTGTCCAAAATGGTCAAAGGCGGCATTCCCTTCCCGATGCTCGCAGACGGAGGCGGCAAGGTGGGCAGCATTTATGGCGTCTATCTTGAGGATGCGGGCGTGGAAGCCCGTGGCCGTTTTATCATTGACCCCGACGGTATCATTCAGGGCTTTGAAGTGCTCACTCCACCGGTGGGCCGCAACGTGATGGAGAGCATCCGGCAGATTCAGGCTTTCCAACATGTCCGCAAAACCAAGGGCGCCGAAGCCACGCCGTCCGGATGGAAACCCGGCAAACCCACGCTTAAACCCGGTCCCGATCTGGTGGGCAAAGTGTGGGAAGTCTGGAAAACCTCTTCTGCATTTGACGAATAACCTCACTAGCAAACTAACGGCGGGTGGAATTATTTTCCACCCGCCGCAAAGACATTGAGGAAAAGATCATGCAAATCAAAAAAACGATTTACGTTTTGCTCCTTTTATTTGTTTTATCCGCCTGCGCGGGCGCGGAAGTCAAAACCGATGCGATCCAGCCCGGTCAGAAAGCCGCGGACTTCACGCTGCCGGATCAGAACGGAAAGATGTGGACGCTTGGCGAAACGCTCAAAGACTACAAATCTGTCATACTGGCCTTTTATCCAAAAGACGACACCGGGCTTTGAATAAAAGAGTTTGTTGAGTTTCAACAAAACATCGCCCAATACGAAGCAAGAAAGATCAAAATTCTCGGCCTGTCTCGTGATTCGGCCGAATCGCACCGTAAATTCATTTCCAAACATGGCTTAAGCAACATGACACTACTGGTCGATGAAAAAGGCAAAATCGCCAAACGCTATGACGCAGACCACTGGATCCTGCCGCTTTCGAAACGTGTTTATCTGATTATCGATCAGAAGATGAATGTTATCTACCGCAAAGACATGGGCTTTGCGCTGCTGCCGGATCAGACGAAAACGCTTATTTACGAAATCGACCGTCATTTGAAATAATCCCGGATCGAAAGCGGCGCACTTCAAATCCATTTGGATGCGTCGGCCGGAGCCATCAAAGGCTCCGGCCAATCGAAACGGCCTTACTGATAGCGCGGGTTAAAATTGGAAATGATCGCTTGTCTGGTTTTGTCGATCAACGTCTGAACATCGTCATGTGTGCAGGCGCGGGTGTCGATAGGGTTGCCGATCACCACTTGGATTTTTCCAGGCCTCAAAGACATACTTTTTTTGGGCAGCACCCGACGGCTGCCATTGATGGTCACCGGCAAAATGGGAATTTTCCGTTCAATGGCGGGCACGAAAGCGCCTTTTTTAAACTCGTGGATGAGTCCGTCCGGTGATCTCGTCCCTTCGGCAAACACCATGACGCTGACTCCGGCAGGCAGGCGGTCAAAACCTCTGTTGATACTCTCGATGGCTTTATCCCGATGCGTCCGATCAATGAAGATATTCCGCGAAGCGTATAATCCGTATCCGAAAAGCGGAATTTTCAGCACTTCTTTTTTGATGAACCATCGGTATTGAATTCCCAGCGCCGTGACAAGTGCAAGAATATCGTACAAGGACTGGTGGTTGGAAATAATGATATAAGAGGTTTTCTTCTGAATATTCTCTTTGTTTATAATTTCAGTGCGAACAAAAGAAACGGCTAGCATAACGTAGGCCCATATTTTTGTGAGAGAAAACGCCAGATTCCCCGTGCGACTGAAAAGCCCTGTCACAATAACGGGCACGGCCAGCACAACAGTAGCTGCGGCAGCCCAGAAAAGCAGCCAGACGACAACCAATGACGACAGTAGCGATCTCATAGCAACCTTACCTCTCTAGAAAAAATCAAAGGGATGTTTCTTTGGATCCCCTCTTTCCTTTTGTCCTTTGAGGATGGATTATCTAAACGATTCAAAATAAATTCAACTTCTTTGTGAGCAGAAGTGATTTTCCTCGCATGTCTGCAAAAAAGGAGAAATAATAAATTCATTGAAAAATATTTATTGATAAAGATCGGAAAAGCAATATGATTGCCGTCGACAAAATGTTCCGGACTGATCCGTCTTGAATAACCGGGCGGCCGGAACGAATAGGGTTTTTGGAAAACGGGTTTTTAAGCCCACAAAACACGAGGAGCTCACGCATTGAACATTTCAGCGTTCTTCCCCGCCTATAACGAAGAGGCCAATATTGAAAAGCTTGCCCTTTCGCTTAAAAGCGTCCTGTCTGAACAATGCGAGGCCTACGAGATTATCATTATTAATGACGGATCAAGGGATCGAACACGGCAGATTGCCGACAGACTCGCAGAGGATAACGAACATGTGCGCGTGATTCATCATCCGACGAATCGCGGTTATGGCGGCGCCGTTATTTCAGGGCTTTACGCCGCCAAACTGGAATGGGTTTTTTTTACGGACGGTGACAATCAGTTCGATGTTTCCGAAATTCCCTTGCTAATCGCAATGGCTGACAAGTACGATTTTGTCGCAGGCTACAGGCTCAAGCGGAATGATCCGCCTTACAGAAGGCTCAATGCTTTTTTCTGGAATTTGCTTGTTCAAACACTTTTCGGGTTCAGCGCAAAGGATGTGGATTGCGCCTTCAAACTGATCAGAAAAGAGATCATCGATCAAATCCGTCCGGAAACAACAGGCGCCATGATCTCCACGGAGCTTTTTGCCAAAGCGACGAAACTGGGTTATCGCATCGGCGAGGTCGGTGTTCATCATTATCCCAGAAACGCCGGAACTCAGACAGGAGCCAAACCGAAAGTCATCCTGAAGGCCTTTCAGGAGCTCTTTCAATTTTACGGTTCAATGAAAATATGGGGGAAAAGTTCCTCGGGCTCCGTTTAAACAGCTGCCCGCAGGATCCCCTTTTTTATCCGCGATTGATGTTCCGTCTTTATGCCCCTTGTAAACTTCGGCCGAGCCTTTCTCCGAATTTTTTTCAGCGCTTTTGCGTGAAAGGAGCCTACCTTTAAAGCAATAGCCCAGTGTGCGCATCAGGCTGTGGCCCATTGATAGCCAAGCACCGCTGACAGAAACAGCAGCATCAGCAAGGCGGTTGAAAAAAAGAATATCATTTGCCTGGTGACGGGCCGGTTTTCCGTTAAAATAACGGGGATCAGCATCAGCGGAAAAATCATACCGATATAGCGAACAGAGCTCAGAAGCGATGCTTTGGTAAAAAGCAACAGGACATTGGGCAGGATATAAATCAAATATTCAACAGGGTATTTTCCTTTTTTCCAGAGAAACACACTCACGATCAGGGCCAAAAGGCAAAAAGTCAGAACCGTAAGCGTTACTACGGAAAGATCCCATCCCCAGAAACCGACAAATTTCGCCTCTCGGATCTGGCCGAGATAAGAGGTAAACAGGCCATTGAATGTGTTTCCCCAGCAGACCTGAATATCCACCGCCGCAAAATAATTGCCGGTAATCAGATAAAGGTATAGAAAAAACGAGGCGACTGCCGCCGGCACGATCCCGATGAGGACATAGGACGGCTTAAAACCCTCTTTCAGGTACTGCCTCAGCAGGATGACAAACAACGGCAGCAAAACAAATATTCCCTGAAAACGGCTCAATGCGCCGACAGCCCCGGCAAGCGATGCCGCTGTCCATCCCCCTTTTCTGGCATAATAGATTGAGCTTGAGATGCAAAATAAGAATAACGCTTCCGTTCCACTCCGGAAGAAAAAATAGGCAGACGGAAAAAGATTGATCAAAAGCACGGCGTAAAGGGATACGGACTCTGAATAATCCAACCGGAACAGCAAATATAGATAAATGCTGAATCCCATAGAAAACAGAAAAGACAACATCGCCGCCCAGACAATATGGTCAACTCCTGTAACCATACCAACTTTGAGCAGCGCAGGCCACACGGGAAAGAACGCCCAGTTTTGCTGTTGTTGCGCGGAAAAAGGCGCTTTTGTATATCCGTCTTGAGCAATCTGCTGGTACCAGGCGCTGTCGCTTAAATAGACAATATTGCCAAGCGTTGTGTATATAATTGCGGAACTGAATAAGGAACGTGGCTTTTCCGCTTCCCCACTGATAGCCCCTGTTAGAATAAAAGCCATTAAGAAAAGGAATACCTTGACGAATAATACGCATGCCAATAATTTGATCAGCATTCGATGGTTTGCATAGAAACTCACAAATTCATTCCACCTTGTCGAATTCATATTATTAATTCCAATGAAGTGATCAAACTATTGCGATTCATTCGAAAAGGTTCTCTATTGACACACAACGGTTAGTCTTATCCGTACCAACAACAAAACCAATCAGTGACGACCACGTGATCCATGCCTAGCAAGGTTGCTTATTACTTTCGTTAAATACCAAATTTCGCCTAGTCTGATTGCGCTGTTAGTCAACAAATAACTCCTGTTCAACCTAAAGAACTGAAGAAACTTCTTATGATCCGATTTTCCCTCGAAACGGGAAAATCGGATATCCAATCTTCTTTACGCATCATTACTGTCACTTTTTCGTTAAAAACCAATTTAAGTACGAGATAACAATGAGAATAAGCCATATAAAGTTATTTATCGATTTGAAATATTTTTTCTCAGAATGCCGTAGCCCCGCATTTAATGGCAAGGAGAGGCCTGGTGAATTCTGGAAAAACAATCTTTTCGCAGATCATGGATTACCCGCCCACTTACGAGTTCCGGCAATGTGTAGAAAAACATACAGGGAACTAAGCTTTTCCTGCCGGGATCAGTTCTTAAGCATCGCCTTTACTCAACTGACATACCGGTAAAGCCTGCGGAATATTCAAGAATGCCTTCGCGCAGCAAAACATTTTACCCGGTGAAGATTCTCGATAGAAACGGCAGCGCGATAAACGTTCCCATCGACGATCCAATGGATGAAAAAATAAACACCAGAAAGATGATTGTGAGTCGGTTTTGCCACCATTGACGAATCTTCATGGCGCCGCCCTGGATCTGATCGAAATCTTTCACCCGGGGTTTGGACGCGAAGGTTTGCACCAATGCGGTGACAAAACCCGCTCCGATCGTGGGGTTGAGGCTCGTGATCGGTGCGGCAAGAAATCCCGCAACAATGGTCAGCGGATGCGCGCGAGCCAACACGCATCCCAGGGCCGCTAACGATCCGTTGACAACCACCCAATATATCAGGGCCTCACCGGCAAGATCCCGTCTGCCGAACATGAAACCGTAAGCAAAGACAGCTATGATCACCAGGGGAATCACCCACGGCGCCGTTTTGGCAAATTTCGAAGGCGGCGGAACAAAATTGATTGCTTCAATTTTTTCATCCGGAATAAATTTTTCGAAATGCCTGAGCATACCCGGAACATGCCCCGCGCCGACCACGGCAACCGTCACGTTCCCGAGGCGTCGCTGAATGCTCGCCGCCAGATACACGTCTCGTTCATCAATGAGCACTTCCTTAGTCACGGGCAGTTCGTCGCCAAAGCCTTTAATCAGGTTGTCAATGGCATCCGGATTTTTCATGCTTTCAATGTCGGCGCTTTCAATCTCCTTTTCGTCCTTGATGAAAAGCGAGGCAAGAAATTTCATTTTGTCGAAAAAACGCGTCAATCGCCATGCTCTTTTGAGCGTGATCCCGATATCGCGGTCGGAAAGCACTAACGTGGCGCCCGTTTCATGAGCGAGTTCAACCGCGCGCTTGAATTCCGCGCCGGGCATGCTGCCTGTCTTCTGAGCAATTTTCTTCTGGTAGGACGACAAAATAAACTGTCCGATAAAGTAAAAGAGCTGTTTGGCGCGAATAATCTTGATGATGTCCAGGTCGTCGAAAACGTTTTTCTTCATGATGGATACCAAACGCTTATCATCAAGTTCAACGCAAATCGTGTCGGGAACGATATCCCGGATCGTTTTTTCAACCAGCAAGACGGACGCTTTGGAAATATGGGCCGTGCCGATCAGATACAGGACCCGGCCGTCATCAAATGTCAGGCGGTGAATTTCGTCACTGAGGCGAAAAATAGTCGGTTGAATGTATTTATTCATTTTTTTATATGCATCGCTTTCGAATTCAAATTTTTGCCCGATAAGACTGGTTCGGACAGAATTTTGAGTTGAACCTATATGGTGATCGAATGCCTCTGTCAAGATAATCGTTAGAGGACGTCCGGTTCGCCCGGAAACGGACAGGGCGATTTTCTTGCCGCACACCAGGCCGTCTTAACGGCCGGTCTCTGAAATCAGAGTTACCGATTCTATGCAAGGAATTGATGAGCCACAGGTATATCGCTTCGCTCATCACCTCGTGTCCTCTTTCGTTGGGATAGCGATCGTCGTCACCAACGAGATTGCGATTATTTAATTGATGTTCGTCAAGATACCCGGCCCAGTAAGTGTGAATTGGAATCAGATTGCAAAAAAGATCTTGCCCGGCAATACGCAGCGAGCGATAAAAAATATCAACCGCTTTCATATCTTCGGGATGATCGAAGGTGTGAGAAGTGGACAGGAAGATGAGAGGTCTTAAGCGTTCACGGGCAAGCCTCACCATCTGAACCAGATTCTCCTGAAATTCGGACCGGTAAACACAGGCAACGGCATCATCCACACCGAAATGAATCAAAAGAAGCTCTGGGCGAAATTCATCGATATCCCGGTAAAATGTGCCGATCCCGTCGAAAGACGTCTTCCCGAAACGGGATCTGTTGATCACCTCGATTCCCTGCTGCCCAAGTTTATCTTTGAGAATATCCGCGTAGCTTCTGGCCACCGCATGACCTGCCGCGATGCTGCCGCCGCGAATAAGCATATTCATGAATGAACTCCTGTTGTCTTTAATAGAAGCAAATATCCGATCCCCGAGATTAAATCAAATGGGAAAAAATCTAACACAAGCCATGCCGTGATTTTGTGTGGCTCAAATTCATTGTACGCCCCATCATGAAGTCCTGATGTTGTAATTCGATCCGGCATATTAGAAAATCGGAATTTGGCGCAAAATGATGCATCCATTGCATCACAGCATGCTGTGCATTCTCAAAAAAAAGGAAATCTTAAGCCTGGCGCCCTAGCCTACTGGACGAGCCGCGCCCAGCATGCCGAGAACAACTGGGCGCTTTAATGGACGCATGATATAGCCCAAAGTCTTCGGAAAGGTTCGTTTTGTGAACTTTAACGGATGCAAAGGAATATTTGATAATAAAAAACATATTCAATGCATTCATCAATCGTCATGGTTTTTTCCCGGCTGCATATTTCATCCAACCCCTCACCCCGCAGCAGTCGCAAAACCCCAATTGCGACCTATTTTTCGAATTGGCGGCCCACACACCATCGATGAGGCAATGCTGCATGGCTATTGAGATACTTAATATTTCAGGATGCCTTTATTGTGTATTTGCGAAACAAGCCATATAGCTTTTGAAGCCCACCCGGCTTGTCGGCACGCCTCAAAGAGGAATCCGGGGATGATCGGACTTAAGGATTCCAACCGGCCAGTCTGGCCCAAAGCCACCAAACAGCATGACCCTTTAAAACACAATTCAGACGTTCGCTGTGCGCGCAACTGCCGCAACTTGCCGACAGAGTTGCCAATTCATGCAAAGGATTAGCTAAAATCCATTGCGAGGCCCAATTACCGGCAGAATAATCACATCCATCGTTGGCGAAAAGCTGCATAAAGTTGGTTGTTCCGGTCGGATCGTAGCTTTCAATATCAGCAAAATCAAAAAGGATCTTGTTGTTGTTCAGACAGTAATTACGAATCTGCTGGTTGCGGACATGCAGATTTCCTGCGCTTCCGCCTCCGTCGAGATGGCCGGTCATATAAACAAATTGAACAGCGGGATAATCCTGTTCCAATTGATTCATTAAAGCTAAGTAAGTATTGATATCCGATTCGGAAGCGCCGCTTACCTGGCCGCACCATGACCAGATGACAACGTTGATGGCCGGGTTGGCGTTTAAAAATGTTCTTGTGGCCGTAGCCCAGGTCGTCCTATCGGGATTTCCCAAATCAGAAGCGCCTGAAAAGGGGGTATCACGTAGTAAAAGAGCGTCGCCCGCGCCTGTGCTGTTATAAGAATATAGACTGTCGGAAGCAGCCAGCGCTTCCATCCCTGTTATTAACTGGCTGCCGTGTGACGTGTGGCCATAAGCAATTTGAAGCGATGATTTTGCCGTATTAATCGCTGTTTGAGGAATGCTACCAAAAGCGGCGGCCGCCAGATGGTCGGCAATAATTGCGCCGGTTGACGTGGGCGCCTCGCTGACCGTAACCGTGTACACTTTGGTTGAGTCATCCTGCGCCGAAACAGTATAATAGACGGAATCGGTGAAATCATTAGCCGTTACGCCGCTCACCTGAAGTACGCTATCAATGTGGACCTCCTGTCCGGTTGTGGAAAAAGTCGCAACCAAGCCGGTCCGGTTGGTCCCATTGGGAACGGTTGCATTGATATTAGTCCCTGAAATTGCGCCAATCACGTTTTGGGTAAGCGCATCGTTGGCCGCAGCTGAAAACGAGAATGCCGTGATATTCTTGGTGGAATCTGCTTCGGGCCAACCGATATACGGTGCGTCGGCACCTCCGCCACCGCAGCTGAGCAAAATAAAGAATAAAAACAAAAGGCAAAATTCACAAACCGGAGCAAACCGTTTTCCTCGTGTTCCGGAAATAAGGAGTCTTTTCATGATCTTTCTCGCCTCCACGATTTCATGGATGAATTTTGTAAAGTGGCCCCATCTGTTTTTCAAGGATTCAGGTCACTTTATTGATTGATCAGATACGTTCCAAGGCCGTTTCTTCCGCATCCTTTATCCGCCTCGCTTACAGGAACCTTCTACAAAAATCTTGTTGATAATCCTGGATATAGCAGACATTAACGCCAACATTGACTTTTCAACATCAAAGGTTGCCTGATTAAACTATGCCATTTCGGTCGAGCCGATATTCTTCACATTCAGCCGAACAAGATTTGATAAGACTTTGATGATTCCGTTGGACACTATAGAAAGCGCGATTGTTTGCGTCAAGTAAAACTTGGCTATGAAAGGTATTGAAAAGAAAGAGCACGGCTCAGCTTTATGAGGGCTCTCACCTTAAAGCTTTCTGTCCTCCCTGTTCCTTAATCCTCATCGTCCCTCTTGAACTGAAACCCGGCCTAAAATCATTTCGTATTGTTTCTCGCGTGCAAACCGGGGCTAGAACGCCCCCGGTTTGCACGAACTTGATTTACTGAAGTCTTGCTTCCGACAGGTGCAGGTGGTCGGTTTCAACGTCCACCAGAGCTGCAAAGATCTGTTGAATCCTTGGATGGTCCGCTGCGGAGGCCGCCTTTCGGTAGAAGTCAATCGCCCGGGTTTCACGCGCGTGAGATTCCTTGAGGTTTTCGACATTCTGCGTATGGCAGGCATCCGTCCCCGGAGCGACAGCGCCCAGCTTAAGCACTTTTCTCCAGATGGAGGCATGCTCCGCCTCGATTTTGCCCAGCGCCTTGAACAGAATCTTCCCTTCGGGATCATCGGTCTGACCCGCGGCACACATATAGAAAGCGGCATTGCTGATTTCCACCTGCAGGGCGTGTTCGGCATTGGCGCGATCCTTCGCGGTCAGATCGATATCGAAGTTCGCTTGAGCCTCTCTGGCTTCTTTGATGTGCTCGATATGTGCCCCGCAAAACGGACAGTTGGGCGGGGGATTAAAACCGATATAGGCATCGCCGCATATTTCGCATCGGTATAACTTGGCCATGATACATCCTTTCCTTAAAGAGTCTTACGCTTTCCACATACCGTGTAGATTACAGTATTCCCGCGCCGTTACCGTGGCGGCCTCAATGGGGAAAACCGCTTCGGGTGGCTGGCCCGGCGCTAAAAACTGACGACAGGATTTTCCGTCCGCGATCACTTCGATCCATTCGATGTAGTGCTTTTCTTCCATCGGGTGGGGAACGCTGCCAACGGTCACCTTGATGCCGCCTGCCACTTTTTCAATGACCGGCACATGCTTTTCTTTTGCGGCATCCGTGGTGTTTTCCGTCAAAAGTTTCATGGGCTGATTGCAGCAGACCAACTCGCCCACACCTTCATGCAGCACTTCGATGATATGGCCGCAGACATCACACTTAAAAACATCATTTCTTTTCGCCATGATGAACCTCCCTGTTTCTTTATGCGTCGTTATCAATCTACTTTTTTAAACATCTTGCCTTTGGCGCCGCAAACCGGGCAGGTCTCAGGCGCTTCTTTTTCCGCTGTGAATCCGCAGACCGGGCAGACATAGTAGCTGTATGCTTCCTGTGCGTTATCCAGATGGTCCAGCGCCTGCTGATACAGGGCGGCATGAATCTTTTCCACTTCGTTGGCGAAAACGAAAGACCGCTCCGCCTCTTTATGTCCTTCGGCCTTGGCCGCTTCGATCATGCCCGGATACATGCTTTTGAACTCATGGGTCTCACCGGCGATGGCTTCGGCAAGGTTTTCCTTTGTGGAACGAATGCCTTTCATCGCCTTTAAATGGGCATGGGCATGAACAGTTTCCGCTTCCGCGGCCGCCCGAAAAAGTTTTGCAGCCTGGGGAAATCCTTCCTGGTCGGCCTTGGCCGCAAAAGCCAGATACTTGCGGTTCGCCTGTGACTCTCCGGCAAAAGCCTCTTGTAACGCGTCTTCAGTTTTTGACATAATTCTCTCCTCCATTTTAATTATTTACATTACGCCAGATCGAAACGATCCAGATTCATGACCTTGTTCCACGCCGACACAAAATCGTTGACAAACTTTTCCGCGGCATCCTTGCAGGCATAGACTTCCGCAATGGCGCGAAGCTGGGCGTTTGCGCCGAAGATCAGATCCACGCGCGTAGCGGTAAAGCGGGGTTCTCCCGTCTTGCGATCTCGCCCTTCGAATACGTCCGCGTCATTTTCCGTTGGCCGCCACTCAATGGCCATGTCCAGCAGGTTGACGAAGAAATCGCAGGTGAGCGTTCCGGGCTGTTTGGTGAAAACACCATGTGGCGTGCCGCCGAAGTTCGCGCCCAGCACGCGCAGGCCGCCAATCAGCACCGCATCGGTCCACCGGCACCGTCCCTTCCCCGCCCACCCCGGAGCGCTGAATTTGCCCCCCCACCAAGGTCATCACCGCCCTTCCCTTCAGCACCTCACCTCCGAAAGGGGTATTGCGGCCCTTGCTTTTAAAGCACTCCGGGTCGACCGCCCATTCCCGGTCAAGATCGATGAGGGTGATATCCGCCGGCTGCCCCTGCCGCA
>CAYUDM010000010.1:0-73411 GCA_964443625.1 uncultured Smithella sp.
TCAGAAAGGGAACCAACCAGGTTTTCGAAAAAATGTTTTCCACGATTACCCAATCGGAAGATGGCGCTCTGGATGAAATCGTTTCCATCTATGTGGATTACTTTACTGATCATGATCAGTATTTCCGCATGATGATGAATTTCTTTCTCAGCGGCGCAGTCGATCCCGGCCTTTTTGAAAAGCTGACCGTGATTGAAAGAGAGATACTCGACCATCTGGATTTGATTTTCCGGAAGATGAAAATTGAGGGCAATGTCCGTGACCATTCTCATGCGCTTTTTGCGGCGCTGACCGGCATCGTGGCGACATTCAGAAATCATCCGGCCAAAAGCACCGAGCAAGTCATGCAACATCGCCATAAAATCGCCCGCCATCTGGCGTCTCTTTTTAAGAAACTATAGAAATAATTAGACTGCAATAACGGATATTTATGTCTTTTCGGCTAAAGGCCGAAAAATAGCTTGAAAATATAACACTGTTTATATATACGAACAGTGTTCGTAATGCGGGGTTATTGAAAATGTCCGAAAGATCATTAAGGTAACGGGCCACTCCGGCGGACGGGAGGTTGTTTCCATGAGAGCATCACAGGCCACTGCGGCAAAGCAGATCGAGGCGCTTGATCTGGAGAATTTTTTTAATCCTTCTTCTGTGGCGGTTTTCGGGGCGTCCAACGCGGCTTTTAATCTGGGCGCAACGATTTGCAAAATATTGAGCGATGAAGCCGTCGGCTACCGGGGGCGCATTTATGCGGTAAACCGAAAGGGAGAAGATGTTTTCGGGGCTAAAGGGTTCCGAACGCTGGAGGAGATTCCCGATGCAATCGATTTGGCGGTGATCATCACCCCCGCCTTTGTGGTTCCGGAACTGGTCCGCCAATGCGGTGAAAAAGGCATTCGCAGTATCATTATCGAAAGCTCCGGCTTTTCGGAAGCGGGCGAGGAGGGGAAGCGCCTGCAGCGTGAAGTCGACGAGGCGGCACGCCGCTATGCGATTCGCCTGATCGGGCCCAACTGTCTGGGGATTCTCGACAACCCCCATCGGTTTTGCTGTATGTTCGGGGCCAACGATCTTGCGCCTCTGGCCGTCGCGCATCCCGGTTCAGTTTCCTATGTGATTCAGAGCGGCGGAATCGGCGCCTTGTTGGTTGAACGCCTGCTGGATGATGTTTCCGGCATCAATAAAATGGTGTCTCTGGGCAACAAGTCGGATTTGGATGAAGCGGATTTCATCGACTATTTCGACACGGATAATACGGAAGTAATCGCCCTTTATCTCGAAAGCATCGGCGGCGGGCGCAAGCTGATGGAAGCGGTCCGGCGCACGCAGAAGCCGGTGCTCGTTTACAAGACCGGGAAAAGCGAAGCCGGAAGCAAAGCGGTGATGTCGCATACGGCGGGGCTTGCTCAAAACGATTCGGTTTTCGACGGCGCGTGCCGGCAGGCGGGCATGATTCGACTGCATACGCCGGAAGAGTTGTACACGTTGCCGAAAATGCTGACCGAAATGCCGCTTCTGAAAGGCCGCCGCATCGCCGTTTTCACCAATTCCGGCGCCTTCGGCACCATCGGGGCGGACATGCTTTCGGACACGCGCCTGGTCGTGTCGCCGTTTTCTGAAGAGACGAAAGCGCGTCTGGCAAAGCTTCCGGGCGTTTTCAACGCGGAAAATCCCGTGGATATCGGCCCCGCCCCGCCGGAGGTCTATCTGGAGATATACAACATTCTGCTCGGCGCCGACGAGGTGGACGGCATTTTGCACATGGTGAGCATGTGGCGCGATTATGTTACGGACGTGATGGAAACGCTGGTCAGTCTTTGCCGGAAACATGAAAAGCCCGCCGCCATGTATGCGTTTAGCGCACTGGATAAACTGCGCGCTGCGCAACTGGAAAAAAGACTGCCGCTTTTTGCCGGAGCCCAGGAAGCGGTGCGGGCGCTCGTGGTTTCGCATGAGCAATATCTGGCTGTGCAAAAGAAGGGAGAACCGCTGTGGAGCAAATAATTCAAAATGCCGTTGCGAAAGGCCAACGCGTCCTTTCAGAATATGACTCCAAGCGCGTGATCGTTTCCGCGGGCCTGCGCGTCAATCGCGAAAGGCTTGCGCGAACAAAGCAAGAGGCTGTAGCGACCGCCAATGAAATCGGTTATCCCGTGGCGCTCAAGGGATGCTCCGACAAAGCCGCGCATAAAACGGAAATGGGCTTGGTCAAACTCAAGCTGGGGAGCGACAAAGAGGTCGCGCAAGCGTTTGATGAAATCACCGGCAGGGGTATGGCACTTGACGGTGTTTTGATTTGCGAAATGATCGCAGGCGAACGCGAATTTGTTTTAGGCTTCAGCCGCGATCCGCAGTTCGGCGCTTGCGTCATGTTCGGCGTGGGCGGCATTTTAACGGAAGCGATCAGGGATGTATCTTTTCGTGTCGCGCCGATCACCGAGCGCGATGCCGAAGAAATGATCGATGAAATCCGCATGTCGAAATTGCTGGGGGCGTTTCGCGGAAAGCCTGCGGTGGACCGTCTTGCGCTGGTCAAGGCGCTGGTCAACCTCGGAGATCTGGGGTATCGCACAAATGAGATCGCTGAAATCGATATCAATCCGGTGATGATCGACGGCGATTCGCCGATCGCGGTCGACGCACTGGTGGTGCTGAAAAAGTAAGAAATGACGGCACTACAGATGCTTTCCAGCGGAACAAACGGCGATGGCGTTAAATGTGACGCAAGTCTCACGGATCATCTGTTCCAAAACATTCCGGGCATTATTCCAGCAGATCGGAAAACGTTACGTGAAAATCTTTGACCGTGTGAGATTTTCAAAGGCATAAACTTTTCTCTAGAATTGTCCGAGGTCGCACTATTTTTCATATTTCAAATCTTCTTGTCAAGAATTTCCGATTTTTGCCGAGAAGCAAGTGAGACGACATTTTCTTGAAAGAGGGGAATCAATGAAAAAGGTACTGCTGTGGGTTTTCTGTCTGATCGCGCTTATCACGGCGGCCTGCTCGTCCGGAAACGGAGCGCAAAGCCCCGGCCAAAGTAGTTACCTTGCGGCGACAGCCAAGGAAGCCGCGGGTGACTATATAGCGGCCCTCGATCTTTATCAGCGGGCGCTTCCTCTTTTACGGCAGGAAAGCAATGAGGGCCTGATTCGGGCCTGCCGCGTGGGTCTGAAAAGAACTTTTTTGGTTGTTCAGGATTTTGAGGCAACCGAAGAGGATATTCGGGACACGCTTGCTCAAACGTTTACGATAACCGAAGAACAGATCAATAATCTCATCTCCAGAATCGCCTATCTGGACATGGGAGGGTCAAGATATTATTACACCGATTTTATGGATACGGTCATTCATCTGGCCCTACTATGCGATCTCATTCACGCCGGAGCCATAAAATAACGATCAGTCGCGGGTTGGGCCTGTCCCGGCTCCATGCCGGAACTGTTTAAAGATGTTGCAGACTTTACCATAGAAAAAGGCGCCCTTAACGGACGCCTTTTTAATTTAAACGTTAGAAAAATTTTACTTCTTTTTCTTCTTTTCGATCAGCGGCATGCCGGCGATCTTGCGCACGACGTTTTTACACTTGTCAATGTCGTACTGGCCGTAAATGGCGATCTGTTCCATGATGGGCGATCCGCCGCCGTGCATCGCGCCGTAGGAAATGGCGCCGGAGCTGGCGGAGTTGGTGTAATCGGCAAAGAGCAGCCAGAATTTGATCTGATCTTCGATGGGAATTTCCTGGTTGCGTTTCACATATTTTTCCAGCAGGTCCTTGATTTCCGGGTTCAGAAGGTCGGCTTCGTGCGGGAAGGTGGCGGGCATACCGCCGGCGATCTCGCAAAGGATCTGCTGCTCATGGAAGACCGCCTCGCCCGTCAGGCAGCGTCCCACGTTGGCGTAAATGGAATGAGGAATGCAGGCGCCGGGCCCGTAGGGCACGAAACCCATACCGGGCATATAGACCTGCGATTTTCCCATGGCCGAGGCGGTGAAACCCGCGGCGTATCCGAGTTCCGTAATGGTGATGAGCTCGGCGATTTTTTCACGCACATGCGGGGCCTTATCAATGCCGTTCATTTCTGCGGCGAGCGACGCGAAGCCGATGAGCATGTCGCCTACGGCCGGTTTGCAGCCCGAATAGCTGTGGCGATGGAAAAGCGCGAAAAGAAGGGCGCAGACGCCGCCGTGCTGATATTCGCCGTTTAAGAAGATGCGATCGTTGGGGACAAAGACATCGTCAAAGATGACGTAGGAATCAATGAAGCCCCAGTCGAAGCCACGTTTGTAATGTTTGCGGTTGTACATGTTGTGCGGAGACAACACCTGTTTGACGCCTTCAGCGTCCGCCGGGATGGCAAAAGAGATGGCGTAGGCGCCCTCATCTTTGGTGAGTGCGCGGGTGGGCACGACCAGGATTTCATCCGCGATGGAGGCAAATGTGATGTGAACTTTCGCGCCGCGCACGACGACGCCGTCCGGGCGTGTTTCGACCACATGGAGGTACTGATCGGGGTCCGGCTGTTCGGCGGGGCGCAGCATGCGCAGGCCCTTGACGTCCGTCTGGGCGCAGCAGCCCACCAGGTCGTTTTTCTGGAAATACTCCAGCCATTTGAGGAAATTCTGATAATACTGGGTTTTCCCGCCGTTCATTTTGTCGGCTTCATACGACACGGAGTTGATGGCGTTGATCGCGTCCACGCCCATGCAGCGGCCGATGCACTGGCTGACTTCGCGCACCAGCATGCGGGTCATGTCCTGCTTTTTGTGGAGGTCTTCCACGGTCTGGTGGATGTGGGTGAAACGGTTGATCGTTTCGCCGGTCAGATGGCTTTTGGCGGTGCACAGATCGCAGGTTTCGGGATTGGCGGCCAGGTCAAACGTTACGCCGATGACGCCTTTGGGTTGATCCAGCACTTCGTGGTCACGGTTGATTTTTTCTCCATTGAGATAGAGGTTTGGTTTGAGTTTCTTCAACCCCTCGAAATATTGTTCTTTTGTTCTCATGCGTTTTCTCCTTTTTTTCCTGATTTGGTGTTTGATAAGAAATCCCCTTCTTAGCGACGCGGAGTATAGGGAACAGGTTTTGGGATGTCAAGAAATTATTGGTTTTAACAGTTGCTTGTGTGTTTTCAGGTCTGAACAGAAAACCACATGATATTAAGGTATTATCCGGGAGATGTTCCAAGGGATAAGGACTGGGATGCCGAAGCGGATGCGCCGGGTCCAAGGCGCACTCAGGCGAGGTTGATTTCCACGCGATTGCGGCCCGCTTCTTTGCCTTTGTACAGGGCGGCATCGGCCCGTTGGATGATTACATTGACGTCTCGATCATTTGGATACAACTGCGTGATCCCGATCGTTGCGCTGACCCGAAGCGTGGCCGCGCTGGTTTGAATGTCGGTTGTGGACAAAGCCCCGAGAAGCCGGTTTCCGACCATGGAAGCCTGATCAATAGTCGTTTCAGGCAAAAGGATAATGAATTCTTCGCCGCCCAGGCGACCCACGATGTCCATGGAGCGAAGCTTGCTTCTGAACAGATCGGCCATTCGCCGCAGCACTTCGTCTCCGGCCGCGTGGCCGTAAGTGTCGTTGACCTTTTTAAAATGGTCCAGATCGACGATGCAGACCGACAGCGGCGAGTTGGTCCGGCGTGCCCGTTCGATCTCATGGCCGAAGAGCATTTCATATTCTCTGCGGTTGTAAAGACCGGTCAATGGATCGGTCGCGGCCAGTTCTTTGAGTTTGATTTCCAACTTGTGGCGTCGGTCGATTTCTTCTTCGAGCTCCCGGTTGATTTTTTCGGTTTGCGACAGCAAGACGAACTGTCGGCGATGCAAAACGCCCAGGCGCAGGGCCGTGGCGGCCCCCAGGACAAAAGGCAGCATCAACAGGAAAAACAGGCCGATGAGATTGGCCCGTGTGGACCCCATGACCCAGCGGGTGGCAAGCGTAATCAAAACGCCGTAGAGGCCGCCGGCAAAGGCGCAGATGAAGCGTATCGGAATGAACATGAGCAGGGCGATAATTTGGATCATGATAACGCCGACGACCCAGACGACGACATCCGGGCGATAAACGAAAAGCAACATGAACCCCGAAAATCCCGCAATGACAATGATCGTGACGACGGAACTGATTTTGAAAAAACCCGTGTCGGGCCGAATGCAAAAAACCACACTCAATAAAGCAGCGACAACGGCGACGCGATAGGCCAGCAGATAGTAAAAGGCGGATGTCGCTCCGAGCGCCGTATAGTCGGGAAGCGCGAAAAGAAGAAGTAACGCGGCCCATACAATGAGCGCGATGCGTAACTGCCGGTTGGTGATTTTCTGAAAATGCCGCTGGAAGGACAATTCTGTGTCCCGGTTGACAAACTCGGCCAGCCATTTTGAGATTTTATATTCGTCTGCCGGCAATGACATAAGTAAAATCCAAGACTTGAAATTTTTGTCAGCTTCCGATCATGATGCATTAAATAGCATATCGGTCATCACAGATAAAACCTTAATTTAAATTCCTCTAAAGAAATTGATCCCGGGCGTGCGCAGTTTTTTGTCGTCAGGGCGTCGGGCCGGCGCGAGATAGTCACGCTTTGCCATTCCAGGCGATGTCTGATATAAATCAACTTGATTAAATCGGCAAAAGACCGGGGAGAGGTAATGGATCTCAAGAAAAGACGATCTTTTTTCATCTTATCCATTATAGTCGTTGTGGCGCTGTTTCTGGCGCTGGGGATTTTTCTGGCCCGAAAATCGGAGCATGCCGATAAGGACTACGTCTGGTCCGCCACGGTTGGGCCCCGGGGGGAGAACCTTCTCTTTCGGGGGGCGTACATCGACGACATCAAAAAGAACTTGCCTTCCCTGATCGAAGCACTAAATCGTTATGTCGGAGACGTTGAAGCCCGCCGGTCGTCTCAGGCGGGGGATCCGGCCGCTTTACCGAAAATCAGGTTTCAGGGGCTGGAGGAAGGAATTCTTCGCGTGGACGTGCAAAATGACGACTACCTGACTCAAAGAATGGGTTCTTTCGGCGCCGATGAATTTTTAGCGGTGGCGACCTTTACACTGACTGAATATGGCGGGGTTCGGGCGGTGCGTTTTGATTTTCGCGAAGGGGATCACGCGGCGCCGGGCGTATACACCAGAGCGTCTTTTTCAAAGCACTGGAAGATCAGCCGCTGACCTAACGTCGGATCCTTTTGCCGAAGGGCGCTGACGATTTCACTCCTTGGGGTGACCTGATGACATTTGATATGCTGATTGTGCTTGGCGTGATTGTGCTGGCGGTCTTTTTGTTTGCCTCCGAGAAACTGCCGGTGGATCTGACGGCCATCCTGGTGATGGCGATTCTGATGATCAGTGGAATCCTCACTCCCAAAGAGGGATTGTCCGGGTTCAGCAATGTGGCGACCATCACGGTCGGCGCGATGTTTATCCTGAGCGCCGCCTTGCAGAAAACCGGCGCGGTTTCATTCCTGGGGGGGGTGTCCTCGAAGATTTTCAGGTTCAACTTCTGGCTGGGCTTGATCGGAACCATGATTCTGGTCGGCACGGTCTCCGCATTTGTGAATAACACGCCGGTCGTCGCCGTTTTCATTCCCATCCTGCTGGGGCTGGCCGCCTCGAACAAGCTCAGCCCCTCGCGGCTTTTGATGCCCATTTCATTTGCCTCGATGTTCGGCGGTGTGTGCACCCTCATCGGCACCTCGACGAATATTTTGGTGAGTTCCATTGCCGTACAGCACGGCCTGCCGGCCTTTTCCATGTTCGAATTCACGAAACTCGGCCTCGTTTTCTTCGGAGTCGGGATTGCCTACATGACGCTTTTCGGGGTCCGTTTGATTCCCGTCCGGATGGCCGAGGAGAATCTGACCGACAAATATCGCATGCATGACTATTTGACGGACATCGTCGTGCGCAGCGATGCCAAATCCATCGGCATGCGCGTGGCCGACTCGCCGCTGGTACAAGAGCTGGATATTGACATTTTGGAGGTGATTCGCAACGGGCAGCGCCTGCTGGTGCCGGTTTCCGACATCGTGCTCAAAGAAAACGATCTTCTGCGGGTGCGCTGTGACATCAAGCAGCTCCAGGAACTCAAGGACCGTGTCGGCATCGAGATGAAATCGGACTGCGAGTTACAAGACGAGGACTTCCGTTGTGAGGCGCTGACGCTTACCGAAGTCGTCATCGCGCCCGGGTCGAGATTGATCGGCAAGACGATCAAGTCGTCTTATTTCCGCAATGTGTTCAGAGCCACGGCGCTGGCAATCCGCCACCGCGGCCAGTTGTTCAACACGGGCTTTGCCGACACGCCGCTTGCTGCCGGTGACGCCATTTTGGTCGAAACCCGCAAGGAAAACTATAATGCCCTGATCGGGAACAAGAATTTCGTGATCGTTTCAGACATCGAGACGCCGCAGTATCGCAAGGATAAAATCATCCCCGCTTTGGCAATCATCATCGTCGTGATTGCTATGGCGGCCTTGGGCATCGTGCCGATTATGCTCGGCGCAATCATCGGTTCGATCCTGCTGGTGGTGCTGGGGTGCATTACGCTGGAAGAGGCCTACGACGCGATTGACTGGAATGTCATTTTCCTTCTGGGCGGGATCATCTCGCTGGGCGTGGCGCTCGAAAAAACCGGCGCCGCGATGTATTTATCGAGTATGATGATCAAATATCTGGGCGGCTTGGGACCGGTGGCGATTGTCGCCGCGCTTTATCTGATGACATCTCTTCTGACGGAGACGATGTCCAATAACGCCACGGCGGTGCTGCTCGCGCCGATTGCCATCGCGGCGGCCGCCGCGATGGGCGTGAGCCCGAAACCGTTTTTGATGGCGATTGCTTTTGCCGCGTCCGCCAGTTTCATGACACCGGTGGGGTATCAGACCAACACCATGATTTACGGCGTCGGTCGGTATAAGTTTTCCGATTTTATTAAAGTGGGAGCGCCTCTGAATCTCATTTTCTGGATTCTGGCAACGCTTCTGATTCCCGTTTTCTTTCCGTTTTAGGAGGATTTTATGGACAGCATCAGCGCCTGGCTGAAAAATATTATCGACGTGCTCGGCACACCGATTTTTACCATCGGAAACTCCGCCTTTACCATCTGGACGCTCATCTACCTGATCGGTGCCACAATCTTATTGATGGCAGCAGCCAGCGCCATCAACAAACTGATCGCGCACCGACTGCTTGCAAAAAGCAGATTCGAACTGGGCGTTCGTGTCGCCGTCGGGTCCATCGTGAAGTATCTGCTTTTGGTCATTGGTTTCGTCATTATTCTGCAAACGGCGGGAATCAATTTAAGCAGCCTGACGATACTGCTCGGCGCCCTGGGTGTCGGTATCGGTTTTGGTCTGCAAAACATCACCAACAATTTCGTCAGTGGACTCATCATCCTGTTCGAGCGGCCCATCAAGGTGGGAGATCGCATCGAAGTGGCCAATGTAGCGGGTGACGTGGTGGATATTTCCATGCGCGCGACCAGCATCATCACCAACGACAATATCTCCATCATTGTGCCCAATTCGCAGTTTATCTCAGAGACGGTCATCAACTGGAGCCATACCGATCGTAGCGTGCGATTTAATTTTCCGGTCGGCGTGTCTTATAAGGAAGATCCTGAAGTCATCCGAAAAGTCCTTCTGGATATTGCCCGAGACAATCCGGGAGTGCTAAAAAATCCCGTTCCCGATGTGCTGTTTTCCGATTATGCCGACAGCGCGATGGTCTTCAACCTGAGGGTCTGGACGAGAGAATATATCAACCGGCCGGGCGTCCTCAAAAGCCAGCTTTACTATGAAATTGCCCGGCGCTTCCGCGAACATGGCATTGAAATTCCCTTTCCGCAGCGTGATGTCTACATCAAGTCCGCGCCGCAAACGAGTAAAGAGGAATAAGGTATGTTCGAGAAAATCACTTCAGCCCTTAAACTGGGGAAAGACATTGAGGATTTTGATGTTATACATGCCACCATTGAACGGGACATCATTTTCAAGGGGACCAATCTGTGGATTTTAGCGTTTGCCATTGTCATCGCGTCGATCGGCCTGAACATGAATTCGACGGCCGTCATCATCGGCGCCATGCTCATCTCGCCGCTCATGGGACCGATCAACGGTATGGGATACAGCATCGCCACCTACAACATGCCGCTATTTCGCAAAGCGGTGAAAAATTTTTCCTTCGCAGTGGTCGCCAGTCTCATCGCCTCAACCTTGTATTTCGCTATCAGTCCTGTGTCCACCGCGCATTCCGAACTTCTGGCGAGAACCAGCCCGACTATCTATGATGTGCTCATTGCGCTCTTCGGCGGCCTGGCCGGCATCGTGGCCATCAGCAGCAAATCGAAGGGAAATGTTATTCCCGGTGTCGCCATTGCCACCGCCCTGATGCCGCCTCTGTGTACGGCGGGTTACGGGTTGGCCACCGGACAATTCAACTTTTTCTTCGGGGCTTTCTACCTGTTCACGATCAATACCGTGTTTATCGCCATGGCTTCCGTGGCTGTGTCGCAGTTTCTCCGTTTTCCCAACCGCACCCTTGCGAATGATGCCATGAAAAGTCGGATCAACAACATGATCAGCGTTGTCATTTTGGTGACCATCGTTCCCAGTGTTTATTTCGGCTATGGCCTGGTGCAGAAGGAAGCGTTCATGGAGCGTTCTTCCCGGTTTACAAGAAACGTGGCGATTGTCGAGGGAACATACCTGCTCAAAGAAGAAGTTCGTCCCGCCGAGAAGACCATTACGTTGGTCTATGGCGGCAACACGCTCAACGAATTACAAAAAAAGGCGATCGCCGAAAAGGCGAAAGATTTCTATCTGGATGACGTCAAACTGGTTTTTAAACAGGGCTTTTCGATTGACGATGTTAAAGATCAGGAAAAACAACGCGAAGGACAATTGGATTCACTCAAAGGGGAGATCAACCGGCTGCAATTGATCCTCAAAGAGAAAGAAAAGATTGAAGAGACCCGGAAAATCAATGCCGCCCTGGGACGTCAGTTGCTCGCGGAAATTCAGCCGCTGTATCCGCAAATTTCTGCCTGCACGTATGCCCGGGCTACCGGATTCAAAAGCAGAGTTAAAGAGGCTGATGAGTCCTACGTCGTCGTTTTTTCCGTCAAGCCCAGATCATTGGCTGCAAAGGACCGGAAAAAAATCAGCCAGTGGGTTGAATCGAGACTTGAACAGAAAAATATCAAGGTCTTCTACGAGCCCTAATTGGATCGTGAACGACTGTCCGGTAAGGTTTAGCGCAAAGCACGGATTTTTAGAAAAACCGGTTTAATATCTGAGCACATTGAGCACATTGTGGCCGGATTTCCATATCCGGTCGATGAAGCCGTCGAGATTGTCACCGTCGATCCGGACGACGCAAAGCTTTCGATCCGGCTGATCCACCGTCATCAAGCTGGTCACGCGCATACCCGAAGAAAGCGCGATGGGGGCGATAAGGCCGAAGATGTCTTCTTTTTCCGGTACGGCGAAGGTGATCCTCGCGCCTGCGCCGGTCGACTCCAAAATTCCCACAAAAGCGCGAAAGATATCCGACTCGGTAAGAAGGCCGACCAGGCGGTTTTTCTGAACGACTAAAAGCGTGCTGATTTTTGAGTCGCGCAGAATGCGGGCGGCATCTTCAATCGGCGTTTCCGGCTCGGCGGTGCGCAGCGCCCGGCTCATGATTTCCTGCGCCGTCATGCACAGCCTCGGGCTTTGCGGGGCGGAGACGGCAAAGGGATTCACATCCGGCGGACAGGCGTGCAGAATATCGGTTGCGGTGACGATGCCCAGCGGGAACATCTCCTCGTCGCGCTGATCGACCACAGGTAACCGGCGGATGCGATGGCGGGTCATCAGGGCCGCTCCTTCCTCAAGAGGCGTCTGCGGTGAAATGGTTACCAACTCGCGTGTCATCCACATGCCGACAATCATAATGCCCTCTCTTTTCCGTGGGAAGATTTCCTCACGATCAGAAAAACACAAGCAAGCGCAAAATATGCCGCTGCGACCGAAAGATGCAAGTTCGATTTTACCTGCCAGGGTAGATAAAGAGCGCCGTCTGGCAATACCGAATGGATGATGCCGAAAAGCGTCAGCGCTCCGCACACGGCGGCTGCGCAGGCCGCGTGTTTTGTTTTCCGGTCAATCAGAAACGCGAGCAGGCTGCCCCATAAAAGTCCGGTGACGATAAAACCGTTGGCGAGCATCGACAGCGTTGCATGCATCGTCTGCAGGTGCGGCGGCAGCGCGTCAAGCCTGATTTCCGAAGCGCCGATAAACTGCCCGAGGATGATCATCACGAGGCTCGCGATCACCGGCAGAAAGGCGAAGCTTACCGCCGGTGAGTGAGCGGCCGGCGATTCCCGATAGGCCTGATGGACGATTTCAAAGCCGATGAAGATCAGAATCGGCGCGATGACCGCGCGAGGAATCGTATCGACAAAAAGCGAGAGCAACCCGATCGTCGAGCCCACGCCCACGCACAAACCGGTGGCGAGCGTATAGGCCCACCGCGCGCCCATTTTTTTGTAGGCGGGGTGCCCGATATACGGCGTGGTTTGCGCGACGCCGCCGAAAAAAGAAGCGGCAAGCGACGTGAAGGCCTCCGTCAGCAGAATATCCCGTGTGCGGTAGTTATCGCCCGCGAGCCTGGCGCTTTCGGTATTATTGATGCCGCCGATAATAGTCAGGATGCCGAACGGAACGGCAAGCGTCAGGTACTGAAGGCTTTGCGGCAGTGCTTGCAGAAATCCGATCGACGGAGTGGGCAGGCTGAAGTGCAACGCAAGCGAAGGAACTTTAAAATCCGCGGTCAGTCCGAAATAACCCAAAGCGACATGCGCGGCCGTGCCGAAGACCACCGCCGCCAGCACGCCGTTTAACCGGCCGACGGGATGCAGCCTGGCAAAAAGCGCCGCGAAGACAAGCCCGAGCGCCGCAAGTCCCACCACCGGAGCGCTGAAAATTTCAAGTAGAGGCAAAAAACCCAGAAGCAAAAGGCCCACGCCGGCAAGCGACCCTAAAAGTCCCGCCGTCGGAAGAATGCGCTGAATAAAGCTCCCGAAAAAAGAAACGATGATTTTGACAACGCCGATCATGAAAAGCGTGGCCATGCCGATCTGCCAGGTCAAGGTGGCGTCGTTCGTCGCAAGCCAGGCGGGGCCGAGGACCGCGTAGGCGATTCCGATGGTGGAGGGCGTGTCGATGCCCAACGGCATGGCTGTGACATCCGTCCGCCCGGTTTTTCGGGCAAGCCTTATCGCGAGCCATGTGTAGATCAGATCACCCAGGAAAATGCCGACGGCTGTTCCCGGAATCATGCGTGTCAGAATGATGTCGGCCGGGTAGTTGAAGGTGAAAATCAAAATGGCTGAAAAAAAGATCATCGTGCCGACGTTGTCGAAAAAAAGCGCTAGAAACGCCGTGACCTCTCCCCAAAGTCTGCTGCGTTCAATGGTGTTGGAATTGTGGGTCATGCCGTTTCCCTGAAGGTCGATCCGGACTATGAGGTCGTGCAAAGCATCGTCTCATGCCGCGCCACTATAGCCAAAACAAAAAGGTTTGACAAATCAATTGTTGCTTTTCTTGCAGATGCAGGGCGCAGAGCGCCGAGACACTGGTGGTTAGTCGATAGTGAAATGTCGATGGTTTTAAAAATACCTTCATGCGTTGATAATGCGAGCGTCTGCACGAACTTCTATAATGATTCCACGACCTGTTTTATCTTGCATTGTCAGTCGGATTGAAATAAAAACCGCTAATAAAAATGATTCCGTCATTATTAAAATACAAAGACTATCGCGTCTTGCCGAAGGATTCTTATCAACGCTTGGCAATCCTTATTCTGATATATGCGTTTTTGTATACATGCGTGCGGGCTTTTATCCTTTCCATAACACATGATGAAGCATTGACGTTGTTTTGGCATGTTCCGGGATCTGTTACAGCCATTTTTTTATACTCCACACCGGGGCTTCCGGACAACAATCATCTGCTGCATACACTTTTAGTGAAATTGACAACGACCTTATTCGGCACGTCAGAATTTGTTTTAAGATTACCGAGTCTTGCAGGTTGTGCTCTGTATCTTCTGGGTTCCTATCGCAGCTTGAGCCTCATCACGAGAGGGAGAGGCCTTGTGATCGGTGCCCTCCTTTTATCGTTGCATCCCTATCTGATTGATTATTTCTCTGTTGCTCGAGGGTATTCTCTCGGGCTCGGTTTTTCGATGCTCGGTCTTTACTTTCTGCTTTTCTGGGCGCGCAATCCACGGACCATATTCAAATCGCCCTCGGCAAAAACCGCGACGCTTATGTTTGCTCTGGCCGTCATTTCAAACTTGACTTTTCTGGTACTTTACGCCGGAGGCATTTTGCTGTTTTTTATACTCGAAATTTACTTGTTTAGAAAAGAAATAATTGAGAAAGGAGATGCGGGTAGCCTCTTTAAAAATTTTACTTTGAGCTTCGCCAGGTTTCTTTCCTATTCATTGCCACTGGTCATTGTGACGTCTGCCGTGCCGATTCTGAAAATTATGAAAGAAAATTTATTTACCATTGGCGGGTCAAAAGGCTTCTGGCAAGACACGGTCTACAGCCTCATAAAGCAGTCTCTATACGGTAAACAATACATCGCTCATATGGATATGATTGCACACGTTTTTATTGCGTTCATTCTGATTGCCGCTGTCACGTCGCTTGTTTATAAAATTATCGCCGGAAAGGAAAAGAAAAATAGCCGGATTGCTGGAAGTCTGCTTTGTCTCCTGCTTCTTTGCGCGTTCATCAGCATCATCCAGCATCATCTTCTGGGAACGGCATATTTAACCGGACGCAGGGCAATCTTCTTCATTCCAATATTTCTACTGCTGTTTATATCAATCAGTCATGGCGGTTTTCGTGCAGATAAGATCAACCGCCTGTTTTCATCATCCATGCATGGCCTATCGATTGTGCTGATTCTTTTCTTTTTGAGCTGCACAAATGTTAGTTCGGTTCATGACTGGAGATATGACGCATCGACGAAGTCGATGATGACCGATCTACAGAAATATGCCACCAGTAAAGAATTGTCGTCCGAATCAAAAAGTATGGGTATCACCTGGAGGTTCGAACCCAGTATCAATTACTACATATCGCGCAATAAGATGGATTGGTTGAAAAGGGTCAACAGGAAGGGGCCTGACGGGCTTTATGATTACTATTATTTGCAAAGGTGTGATCAGGAAATTGTGGATCAATATCAATTGGAAGTATTGAAGGAATACAACCCCTCAAGAACATGTCTGGCGCGTCTATCGGGACATCTGCAATAAGGGTTTACGGTTGGTATGATCCAGGGTTTGACGGCGGGTTAAAAAAGAAATACAAGCTATCTTGTATTGATGCAGTAGGAAACAAAAAGAGAGGCTATGGAGAAAATGAAGACGAGAAGAATGATCGGTCAAGGTAAAAAGAGATATTTAATGCGTGTTCTGGGGCTGGCCGTCTTGATGATTTTTTCGGCTGCAACGGTCCCGGCGCAGGAGAACTGGCCGAAAATGGTCGTCTCCAAAGACGGCACGCCGATTTCATACGAGGTTTTCGGTCAGGGCGAGCCGACACTCGTCTTTGTGCATGGCTGGAGCTGTGATGGGCGCTATTTTCGGATGCAGGCGCCGTATTTTTCTTCCAAGCACCGGGTGATTGTTCTGGACCTGGCCGGACACGGCCATTCGGGCCTGTCGCGCAAAACCTATTCGATGCGGTCCTTCGGAGAAGATGTTCAGGCCGTCGTCGAGGCCCAGGGCGCGACAAAGGTTATTCTGATCGGCCATTCCATGGGCGGCTTCGTGATTGCCGAAGCGGCCAGACTTATGCCGTCGCGCGTCATCGGCCTGATCGGCGCCGACACACTTGCCAATGTGGAATATCCGCTGACCCGCAATGCGTTTGAAAAGATGATCGCGCCGTTAAAAGAAGATTTCCGCACAGCAAGCCGCGAGTTTATCGCTCAGATGTTTTTGCCCGGCAGCGACCCGGCGCTTCGCGAATGGGTTCTTGCCGACATGTCGTCCGCGCCTCCTTCGGTCGCGTTGAGTGCGATGGAACAGATGATGAGCCTTTATATCACCGGCGAAGCGGCCAGGATGTTCAAGGACATTTCCGCGCCGGTCGTCTGCGTCAATGCCGATTTGTGGCCGGTGAATCCAGATGCCAACCGAAGGCATATGAAATCGTTTGACGTGATTGTGATTCCTCAGGTGGATCATTTCCTGATGTTGAACCGGCCGGCGGATTTCAATGCCGCGCTTGAGAAAGCTGTCGGGATGATTCTGGAGAAGTCCGTAAAATAATGCCGATGGCCTTGTGCTCTGTCTTATGTCTTTGCCGCCGGGGCCTTTGACTTACGCATCCAGAACCTCGCGCATTTTTGACGCGAGATCCTTAATCGAAAAAGGCTTGTGAATAAAATCCACATGCGCATCGAGCACTCCCTGGTCGGCAATGACATCCGCGGTGTAGCCGGACATAAACAGGGTTTTGAGCTTCGGACGGATGGCCTTGAGGCGATCGACCAGATCCCGGCCGTTCATTTCCGGCATGACCACGTCGGTGAGGACGAGGTGAATGTCTGCCGGATGTTCGTGCGCAATCTGCAAGGCTTCTCCGGGTGTTGCGGCGGATAAAATCCCGTATCCCAGATGCCTGAGCATCATGGTTACCATTTCCAGGATAGTGGGTTCGTCCTCAATAACGAGAACAGTTTCTCCCCGACTTGCCGGTATCGCATGAAGGCGATCTGTCACGGTTTTCCGGATCGCCGCGTCATGACGCGGAAAATAGATTTTGAAAAGGGTTCCTTCGCCCGGGCGGCTCTGCACGTCGATAAATCCTTCGTTTTGTTTGACGATGCCGTAAACGGTTGCACAGCCCATGCCGGTTCCCTGGCCCAGCCCTTTGGTAGTGAAGAATGGATCAAAGATATGTTTGAGGGTCTCGACATCCATTCCACAGCCCGTGTCGTTCACGGAAAGCGTCACGTAAGATCCGGGCGCGACGTCGGGGCGGTGTTCCACGTCTGATTTCCCCAGGTCAATCAACCCGGTTTCAATGGTGATGACGCCGACTCCCATGATGGCGTCTTTGGCGTTGACGCAGAGGTTGAGCAGAATCTGATCAATCTGGGAAGGGTCCATCCGAACCGGACAAGGCCCCGTGTCGGGTTGCCATAGAAGTTCAATATTTTCACCGATGATCCGCCGGATCATGCTGAACACGCTGCCGACCGCTTCATTCAGATCAAGGACTACCGGCGCGATCGTCTGCTTGCGGGCAAACGCCAGAAGCTGCTTGGTCAGGTCGGCCGAGCGCAGGGCAGCGTCAAGAATTTTTTCGAGATTCCGGCGGTTGGTATCTTCGGGATCCATCCGGTTTAAGGTGATCTCTGCGAAACCGATGATGGCGCTCAAGATATTGTTGAAATCATGCGCGACACCGCCAGCCAGAACACCCACCGCCTCAAGCTTTCCGGATTGCAGAAGCTGCTCCTGGAGTTTGGCGCGCTCCTCTTCGGCGCGTTTACGCCGTGTGATGTCCCGGAAATCCCACACCCGGCCGATCACCTGGCCATCCAGGATCATCGGGCAGGAATAGCGCTCAAAAATCCTGCCGTCGGTAAACCGGATTTCTTCCAGCGCTTCGGCAGTGCTTTGATAGAGTTGATGCACTTTGTTTCGAAAACCGTCCGGGTCTTCCATCTGCTTTGCGGCATACGCCAGAAGGGTTTCATCGTCGCCGGTATTCTGAAATGGGATCGGAATTTTCCACATGTCGATAAACCTTTGATTCATGTGAGAAATGCGTCCCTCGCTGTCCACCACCAGCACGCCGTCGGCGGTTGCGTTAAATGTGGCCCTGAATAATTCGGTCTGTCTTTGCAGAGTGGATTCTCTTTCTCGTTGTTCGGTCACATCGAAGAAACTGATCAGGAGCGAATTTCCAACCCGGCTGACGCTGATGACCATGGTTAACATTCGGCCGTTTTTGGCCGTGATACTGAATTGGGCCGGTTCGGACTCGCTTTGACCGGATCCGAGCAGCCGCAAGGTATTGCCCCAGCTTTCCATTGCCAGTTTCCGATAGGTTGGATCGGGGTAAACCGCGGGCCACCAGTGATCGATATCGGGAATATCCTCAAGCGTGTATCCCAGAGTGCGGGTAAAACTGTGATTGACGGAAATTCCCCGGCCGCCGTCGGAAATATGTGCCATGGGAATGGGCGCGTTCATAAAGAGGGAGCGGAAAAGCTCTTCCTGGTCGAGCAAATCCTTCTGCGCGATTTCGAGCGTGGCAGCCTTGTCTCGAAGCCTGCGGCGCAGAACAAAACTGACAACGAGAAGGACGCAAAGCGCCAAGACGGCAATGGCGCCCGCCAGCCGCAGTATCCGGAGGGTCTTGGAGTCCATTCCGTCCGCGGGCTTAAGCGAAACCCAGCGATGGCGAATGGCTTCCATTTCATGAGGCTCGATCGTGTCCATCGCTTTTTGAATGGCGCTGAATAAAAGCGGATACTTCCGGCTGACTCCGATGCTCCAGGCAAATTTATAGTTGGTGTTGCCCGCGACGCGCAGGATCGGAATCCCTTCCTTTTCGATGAAATAACTGGCCACGGCAAGATTTTCCAACATCGCGTCGGCCTGACCGAAGGCGACAGCGCGCAGGCCTTCGGACACATTAGCCACCGTAATAATTTCGAAGCTGCCCTTTGAATGCTCGCGGGCGTAGGATTCCGTCGCGAAGCCTGAAACCACCACTACGCGCAGCCCTTCCAGATCATCAAGCGTGAGCCTGTCTTTTGTGGCCCGGGTCGTAATGATGACCACAGGAACCACCGCGTAGGGACTTGTGAAAAAAGCAAACCGCTGCCTGTCTTCGGTGGAGACGATGGTCGGCGCAACCGCGCACTCGCCCGTTTCCAAAGCGGCCAGATGCCGGTTCCAGTCGCCGGAGGGCGTCTTCTTGAACTTAACGCCCAATTTCTTTTCAATCAGGGCGATTACGTCCGCGCCCATGCCGACAAAAGCGCCGGATTCCGAGGCGAACTCAATGGGGGGAAACTCCACGTTGTAATGAAGGGTGACTTTTCCGGGGTTCTTTGCAAGCCAGTTTCGTTCGTCGGCGGTGAGCGAAGCCAAACCCGAATCGGCAAATAGCCAGGACGGAAGAAGAAGCAATAAAGCAAAAAGAATAACAAACGCGGCTGATAACTTTTGTATGTTTTGCAAAACAGTGCGCATGTCAAGGTATAAATCTGAAAAGCGTCGGAAATCTTGAATAATCATTCGGCCATCCCCGATCATTAAGCTTCTTTAGGCAATGCATTACCCGGCCTGTGCCCTTATGGATGGAATACGCGAAATACTATCGGATTTATCGATAAAAGGCGATGGAAACTTTTGTGGACATTTGATTGAGTTTACACGGTTAAAAGAAGATGCCGTAGAAAACGGTAAGCAGGTGAAAAATCACCCATCCTTTAAGCCGTTGGCGCATGTCGATTGTTATGGCAGGATATCCCGCTTCAATGGTTGATCCAATCTGGTTTTGCGGCGTTCTGGCTTTTTCAGAGATTTGCGGTTTTCCGCATGACCAGGGCGTCGGCCGGACAGTCCTGGCTGCAAAAGCTGCAGCTGATGCACGCTTTGGCGTTTTGGAGCCAGGGGTAAGGGTCCACGCCTTTTTTGCGGGGCAGATCCGACATGGCCAGGCAGCCGACCGGACAGGCATCGACACAGATCCCGCAAGCCGTACAGGATTTGACGATGAGGACGGGTTTTAGCCATTCGGAGCGTTTGATCATTTCACACAGCGCGCCAGTGGCATTGAGGACGGACGCGTGCGGACAGATTCTACCGCAGGCGCCGCATTCGATGCATCGTGCCGCGGAAATGACGTGGAGCTTCTTTTTTTCCCCCGTGATCGCGTCAGCCGGGCAGACCCGTGCGCAGGCGTCGCATCCATTGCATTTTTCCGTGATCGTGTAGGCCATGTGCTTCCCCTTTTATGAAATGCCCAGTTTGCGCAGAGTTTCTTCTTTGGGTTTTCCTGTGGCCGGGTCCCATCCGAACAGTTCCCAATAGTCGCGGGCGAGTTTCTCCACATCCACGGACCGCCCCTTGTTGGCGCCTTCACGCTGTGGGACTGTTCCCTGGGCGCGAGCGCTGATAAAGTTATCTTTCGGCTTGATGCCGTGCTTGATGTTGAAGGCCTGCTTGAGCGTCTGAATCCGCTCACCGATGGTCATGTAGTCTTCAGGCGACAGCGTCCAACCGGTTGCCGCATTGAGCCAATCGAAGGTGGGAATGCGTTTCGCGCCCAAAAAAAGCCCGAACATGCACATACCCGCGCCGTTGGCCAGACTCATGAAGCGGCTGCATGCGGCGGCCATTGCGGCTTTGTCCGAATCGATCTTGTATTTGCTGGATTTCGTATACAGGGGCTTGGGTTTGGGCAGGCCTTTCACGCGCTTCCAAAGCTGAAACATTTCGTAATACAGATGCGCGCCCAGCGTGTGCCGGCCCGGTGTGGGCTCCAGACTGTAATGCACGTTGAAGCCCGGATCATTGCGTCCGTCATGCATGGCCGGTTCCTGGCCGCCGGCGTGAACGGTAAACGCCTCAGCGCCTCTGCCGATTTTCGCCGCCGCCACTTTGGTTCCGTCGGCCAGGACATCGCCGATGCCTTCCCGGTTGATCATCTTTTTGATGAGCGCGACGGTGGCTTCCGTGTCGCCCCATTTGAGCTCCAGAGCGCCTGTATCTTCTTTGGTGAGCAGGCCTTTTTCGTAACATTCAATGGCGAAGGCCGCCGTCGCACCGGCCGAGATGGTGTCCATGCCGGCCCGGTTGAGCAGTTCATTGAGATAGTAAATGCTGTCGAGGTCTTCATTCATGCACAGACCGCCCAAAGCCAGGATGCTTTCGTATTCGGGTTTGTGGGTGTGACCCGGCATGCCTTTCGCGGTACAGGTGCCGCCGCAGCCCAGCGGACAGGAGTAGCAGTGGTATTTGACGATTTCCGTTTCCAGGATCAGATCGGGGTTGATCTTGCGGGATTTCGTAATCGGGAAGTCGCGGTTCGTTCCTTCCCAGTTTTTCAGCGGGGCGTCGCCCATTTCGATGGAGGCCTGGTTCATTCCGCCCGTTCCCCACTTCTTCAAGATGTTGGTGTACAAAAGACCGTCCTGAGGAAACAGCACCGGCGTGACGCGCAGGAAACTGCCCACACGGGCAAAGACGCTGCCGGGTGTTAAGGGAAGGTCGAAGCCGACCCACTTGTTGCAGTGTCGGCTTAGGCGTTTCATCGCCGCGGGATCGGCCGCGGCAATTCGCCTAACGCCGTCGAGCACCACCGCTTTGAGCTTCTTCGACCCCATCACCGCGCCCAGGCCGGAGCGCGCGGCGATCCGGCCTTTATCGGTGCAGACTCCGGCAATGAGCGAGAGCTTTTCTCCTGCAGGGCCGATCACGGCAATACCGGCTTTAAGCCCGTGGCGTGCTTCGAGGAGTTCCTCCGTGGCGATGGCGTCTTGTCCCCAGAGGTCTGTTGCGTCCCGAAGCTCGGCTGCGCCATTTTTGATATACAGGTAAACGGGCGTGTCGCTTATGCCTGAAAAAAAGATGGCGTCATAGCCGCAGCGCTTAATGGCGGGTGAAAAGGTACCGCCGCAGTTGGCGTCGCCCCAGCAGCCGGTGAGCGGCGATTTGCCCGTAAGCGTCCAGCGTCCGGAAAAGAGGCTTCCCGAGCCGGTCAGCAGCCCCGAACAAAAGCCCAGAATATTGTCCGGTCCCATCGGATCGGCGCCTGCGGGAATACGGTTGTAGAGGACATAGGCTCCCAAGCCCATTCCGGAAAGATATTGTTCATAAACTCCGTCCGCAATGGCCTCTTCGGTGATGGTTCCAGACGTCAAATCCACCATCAGAATTTTTCCCATGTAGGGTTTCGGCATCGTTTAGCTCCTTTTCGCTCTTTAACCCTTCCTCACTTTGGCGCGGTCTAAGGGTTTCCCTTCCCATGCCGCTTCCAAAACCATCAGGTTGTCTTCATAATCCGTTTCCTCGGGATTATAGACCGACGCGCCGTCGAGGAGCGCCGCTTTGGCGATCTCGGGCAACACGTCCCGGGGGACAGCGGGTTTCCCGTCCCGGTCTTTGACCTCATTTAAGGACCTTGCATGCCGTCCGCCGGTTTTCGCATGCAGATCTTCATTGAGTTTGCGGATGAGCGAGATCACTTTTTGCGCCCTTTGATCTTCCGGCGTTTCCTGAAATAATTTCGATCCGACCATTGAAAGCAGAAGACCGCCGATGGCCTCTTCACGTTTGTGCAGGTTGTACTCCAGACCGTAAGGCAGCAGGATGGCCATGCACAGGCCATGGGGCACGCCGCAGACGGAGCCGGTGGCATGCCCGAGATTATGAACGAGCCCCACCATGGAATTGGAAAAAGCGATGCCCGCGAGGCAGGCGCCTACGGCCATCGACAGTCTGGCGTCGCGGTCCGACGGATTGCTTACGGCCTGCGGCAGGTAGGTGTACAAAAGCGAAACGGCGGCCAGCGCGTGCGCGTCGCTCAACGGATTTTTCTGGAGGCAGTAATAGCCTTCCACGGCATGGCTCAGAGCGTCCATGCCGGTCATGGCCGTGATGAAAGGCGGCATGGTGAGCGTCATGCGGGAATCGAGAATGGCGATGTCCGGCAGGAGAAAATAACTGCCGAAGGCCATTTTCAAATGTTTGACATGATCTTTGATGACCGCGACCTGGGTGACTTCCGATCCGGTGCCTGCGGTGGTCGGCACGGCAACGAGGGGTTTCAGAGGCCTTTTGAGCGCGCCCACGCCGGAAAAAGCCATGAGGTCGGTTGCATTTTCAGACACAACAATGTTTACCCCTTTGGCCGTGTCCATGACGGAGCCGCCGCCCACGGCGATTAAAGCGTCGCAGCCGTTTTCCTGATAGAGCCTTGCCAGCTCATGGACGACCTTCAGGTCAGAATCGGGGGGGACACTGTCATTCACCAGGCTTTGGTCCACTTTGCCGTCGAGCGCCCGGGAGACGATGTCGACCAGACCGGCGGCGGCAACGCCTTTATCCGTGATGACGAGCGGTTTTCGCGCGCCTTTTGCGGCCAGCAGCGAAGGGATCTTTTCCAGAGCGTCATGGCCCGCGACCAGCTTCACGCGACAGCAGAATTCATAGTAGTCCGGCAACAGCATCGGAATCATCCTTTCTTCGCGTCAGAAGGCACGCCATCTTTCATCCTTTGGGCGATTGAATACAGCCGGGCGCCATCGGGATCAGCGTCTAATGCTTCCAGTATGTCCTCCAGAAGATAACCGGGAATTCCTGTTTCTTGAAGCGTTCGCGGCAGGGCCTTGCCGGCTATATTTTGCAGGTCGGCAATTAACCGGTTTACCATGCCAATCGCCGCGTCGGCGCGATCGTTTTCTGGTGTTTTCGCAAACGTGTTGTCGTCCGCGAGAGGATGCAGAAGCCCTGCGAGATCGAAACCGCCTGTTTTTTTGTAATCCTCCAGAATATGAGGCAGGGCCATCGCCATGATTTCTCCGGCAGACACGTGCCCTGTGCCGGAGAACGCCTGCCCGAGTTTGTGAAGGGTCGTGTTGCCTCCGTCGGCAAAAGCGCAGCCGGACATGGCCGCGGCGTTGGCAACGGCAAGCGCAGCGTTTCGATGGCTGGGGTTGGAAACGGCGGCCGGAAGATTTTCGCAGAGAAACCGGAGGGCGGCGAAAGAATAGGCCCGTCGAAACGGATTTTCGGGCAGCGCTCCATGCGCCTCGACGGCGCGGCCAAAAGCTGCAAGGCCCGAACAGGCGATGGCGGCGGCATCTCTACAGACGGCCAAACGCGGGTCGATGACGGCCAGGGAGGGAGCCAGATATTCGGAGCGATAAACCCGGTTGCCGAAATGGGCCCAAGATGTTGTTTCCAAACCGGTCGCGCCGGCCGAAATCACCACAACCAGCGGTCCAAGCGGTTTGTCGATGGGCGGCTCTGAGGCGAACAGCCGGGCATCTGCCATTTTTTGCGAAACGGCCACATTGAGCACCTTGGCTGCGTCGGTTGCCCTTCCGCCCAGAGCGATCAAGGCGTCGTAACGGTTCTTCAGATAGAGGTTCTTGAGGTATTCAATGAGGCCGAGATCTCCCGCCTCGTCGATTCCGTCGAAAAGCCCGAAGGTCATTTTCGAATCTCCGAAGGCGCCTAGAAGGGTCTTGATGGCTTTCGGGCCTGTCTCTTTTGAGCTTGTCAGAATCAGGGGTTTTGTGGCGTCGAGGCCGGTTAGTTCAAACGGCAGGCCTTCAAGCGCCTTGTTGCCCGAGTTGATCTTGACCGGACAGGTGAATGACAACAAGGATTCCAGTTTCATTTTTCCCCCTTGGATCAAATACCCAGAAGTGCGCGCGAATAAATCGCAATGCGGCCTTTCAGCTTTCTGAAAATCGACCAGTTTTTCGGATAGCGCTTCACTGCCAGAGAAGCGATGATTTTGGGAAGAAGATAAACCTCGACGATGTCGAGAATCCGGATGACTGCGAGTGCATAAGGAACTTCACCATCGGTCACCAGGCGGTTGCGGGTGGTCGCCAGCGCCGTGCTTTCCTGAAATGAAAGGATCAGAAAGCCTGCATCCAGATTCTTGATGGCCAGTCGTACGTGCTGCTTTTCAGGGGGGGTGCCGCCCAGATATTTCACGATGCCGTTTTTCTTACCGACGACCATCCAGGGCCCGGCGGGCAGACAGCCTAAAGAAAAGGTGAAGTCTTCGGGGAGGGATTGAAATTCCTTTTTGACCTGATCATCGGCCTTGGCGGCCGCCTGAATCGCACGGCCGGTAAACCATAGGAACATGGCCACATACGCTCGTTTGAACGGCTTTTGCCCGGCTGATATTTCCCGTACACTTGCCATGGTCGAATTCTCCTTGATTGGTGAAGAATCTGGCGTATTCTACATGAAATATCAAGGGACGTCAAAGTGATAGATTTAAGGCAGGGCAGGGTGTTGTTGAGTCGGTGAAGATGATATCAAAAACCCGCAAGAGGCTGTAAAAAGAAGTTGACCCGACGCGCATGAAAATGTCAGAAAACTGCTGATGAACAAGAAAGGCGCCGGACCTTAAAGGGGCGCACGGATATGCACTAAATAGTAACGATAGGAGAGTCTCATGAGAAAACCGATGGTGTGGATGTTTTGCGCTTTTGCGATTTGTTTATTTTCTTTCGAGGCTCTGGCCTGTTCACGAGTGGTTTATCAGGGGCCGGAAAATACCGTCATTACGGCCCGCTCGATGGACTGGAAAGACGAAATTCCGGCCAATTTGTGGATTTTCCCCCGCGGCATGACAAGAAACGGTGAGGTGGGGCCCAATTCCGTCAACTGGAAATCGAAATACGGAAGCGTCGTGGTCAGCTCTTTCGATAATTCCAGCTCCGACGGCATGAATGAAAAAGGTCTCGTGGCTAATATTCTTTGGCTCGCGGAATCCGAATATCCTCCCTATGACAAAAAAAGAAAAGGTCTGACCATTGCCGCCTGGGTGCAGTATGTGCTGGATAATTTTACTACAGTCGCCGAGGCTGTAAACGAGCTGAAGAAAGAAAAGTTTATGATTGTTTCGGCTTTCCTTCCCGGTACCGACAGGCTTGTCACACTGCATTTGTCGATGTCCGACGCAACAGGCGACAACGCGATTTTCGAATACATCGACGGCAAACTGACGATCCACCACGGCAGCTCCTATACGGTGATGACCAATTCGCCAATCTTCGAAAAACAGCTCGCGCTCAATGAATACTGGAAGAGCATTCCCGGAACGATGATGTTGCCGGGTACCAATCGCGCGGCCGACCGGTTTGTGCGGGCCGCTTACTATATCCAGTCGGTCCGTTCGACCAGTGATCCGCGCGTCGCTGTGGCCGCCGCCTTCAGCGTCATTCGCAACATCTCTGTGCCGTTTGGCATCTCCTCGAAAGATGAACCCAATATCTCCTCCACGCGATGGCGAACCGTCGCCGATCAGAAGAACCGAGTTTATTATTTTGAAGATGCGTTAAGCCCCGGGGTTTTTTGGGTGGATTTGAAGAAAGTGGATTTCAGCGCGGATGTGCCGGTAAAAAAACTGCCGCTTGATCAGCATCAGGTTTACAACGGCGACGCGGGGGACTCTTTTCAAAGCACCAAGCCCTTCAAATTCCAGGGCCTATAAATTTTTGCCTGTTGGTTGCCCGCGAATGCCTCATGCATTGTTGTCCGATGGAAGACCGGTGGGGATGATCAAAATGCGAGATGGAAAATGGAATGTTTGCGATGCGGGCGATGCTGCCTGGCGGATTTCGCGGCTTACGTAACCGACGAGGACATTCGCCGCTGGATGAAAGAAGACAGACAGGATATTCTGGATATTCTGAAAAAGGAGCATGCCACCTGGGAAGGCGATCACCTGGTGTCGGCGGATTCCGGGCAGACACTGCATGGTTGTCCCTTTTTTTGTTTTGACGGAAAACAGTTCGGCTGCGCCATTCATGAGACCCGGCCCGCCACCTGCCGGCATTATGAGCCAGGCTCATCGGAGTTGTGCCCTCAATTCGGGAAAAAGCCGGGTATGAATTGTTAGAGGATCTTTCCGGATCGGAGAAAAAATGAAACTCTGTAGGAAATTGGTCGTGTGCCTGATTTTGCTTTGCTGCCTTTATGAATCGGCAGGAGCGGCCGGATTGAATCCGACCGTATGGCGAGAACGGCAAGCTCTCGTTTATAAAGGCATTGCGCGTGTCTATGAGGTGCGCGTTCCGGCGACGGTTCTGCGGGAGGAGGAGAGGGTTTCTCTGGTGCTGGTTCTCCACGGCCGAGGCGGCAGTAGCCGCAATGCCGAAAAGATAACAGGCTTTACGCCGCTTGCCGTATCTGAAAATTTCATCGTCGTCTACCCGGAGGGAGCGCTTCTCAAAGGTCCTCTCACCTGGAATGCGGGGCATTGCTGTGGCGACGCCATGAGGGATTCGGTGGACGACGTGGGCTTTATCGACGCTTTGCTCGACCGTCTCATAGCCGACTATCCCGTCGATCCAAACAGGATCTATGTCACGGGGATGTCCAATGGCGCAATGATGGCCCATCGCCTGGGGATTGAGCTTTCCCATCGGATTGCCGCAATTGCTTCCGTGATCGGGGCGATTTTCGGCGATGAGCAAACGCCTTCACACCCGGTTTCTGCGCTCATAATCAACGGGATGCAAGACAGCATCATTCCGTATGCAGGGGGCATACCGGCCGGAGCGTCCATGAGCGCCTGGGACGGCACACCCTTCGCGCCTGCGTCCGATCAGGCTTCCTTCTGGGCTGCCGCCAATCAATGTGACGAAAACCCGGATCTGCTTTCAGGGGCGAACACGATCGTAACGCGCTATCGGTGTCCCGATGGACGTCGCGTCCTTTACTATCTTCTCCGAGAGATGGGCCATACCTGGCCGGGCGCTCCGACGGGGAAGTTTTGGGTCGATCGCGGGGAGCACTCTTTTTACACAACGGAAGTCATCTGGGCGTTTTTTAAGACGAAAGTCAAGAAACAGCCTTTGTTTTAATTTTCCGGTCCAGCTGTTTGCGATAATAAGTCCGGATCTTTTCAATTTCATCTGCCGGCAGACCCAGCGATTCCAGAAAGTCCTGATGGGATTCGGGGCTTGCGGCTTCAAATTCCCTGTGCCAGCGATCGCGGCCGTCTTCGTTCAGGCCTGCCCGCTCCAAACACCGGATCCATTGTTCCCGGGACATCGCTTTTGAGGCACGTCCCAGCGACGGGTCGTCCAGCAGGCGGGCAATCAGGAGCTGCTGGCCGCGCAGGTGGGCAATATCACGGGTGATCGCAGCGAGGCGCTCACGCAGAATGTCGGTTCGTTTGGATGTCGTTGCGCTCAAAATCTTTTTGATTTGAAGCAGGGACACACCCGCATCGCGCAGCGCGTATATTTCTTCCATCCGGCGGATCTCGCGATCCGTGTAGAGCCGATAGCCTGCAAGGCTTCGTCCCGCAGGCGAAAGCAAACTGATTTTATCGTAATACAAAAGCGTGCTTCTGGATAAACCGAAGGCCTGTGCCATTTGCGAGATGGTTTGTGTTTTCATGTTTTTCCTGACGATTATTTCGTTCAGGAGGCCGGCCTCCTGAACGAAACGGGATGAAGGGTTAACCTTTTCGAATGCGATGAATGCTTTCGGGATCAAGTCCCAGCCATTTCAGGAAGCTTTCATGTCCGTCGGGATGTTTGTTTTCAAATAACCGATGCCACTTGGACATATCCTCGTCGGCAAGGCCGATTTCCCGGAACATCTCAGCCCACTGCTCTTTGGTCACGCGGCTCATTTTTTGTCTCCTTATATCCGTGATATTCCATGGCCATGGTGGAGGAGGGTATAAACTGTGAGGCCCTAGACAGGTCAAGTATTATTTTTCGACAGATCCGGGTAGAGCTTTTTTGTGCACTCCGGGCAGATGCCGTGCGAAAAACGGGCGAGTGAATGCTTGTGGATATAGGCCTCCAGCGAGTTCCAGTAACCCTTGTCGTCGCGGATTTTCTTGCACGAAGAACAAATGGGCAAAAGGCCGCTTAGGGTTTTGACGTCTGAAAGCGCCTCTTGGAGCTGCTCGATAAGCGCTTCGCGCTCGAACTGTTGTTGTTTGCGATCGGTGATATCAAGAACACTCGACAGGATGCACGGTTCGTTACCGAGGAAGAGCCTGTCGGACCAGACCAGGCCGCAGAGGACTTGCCCTGATTTGTGTTTCAGCAGAAGCTCTCGTTCTTGGATGCGCCCATACTGTATCAGATCGTCAACGAGGGCCTGCCGGTCACGATCATCATACCAGATGTTGAGTTCAAGGGATGTCTTTCCTTTGATTTCAGCGGAGGAGTAGCCGAAAAACCTTGAAAAGTTATCGTTGGTCTCCAGGATTTTCCCGTCAGACAAGCGAGACAAGGTAAGGGCGTTTGGTGAGGAGTAAAATGCCTTGGAAAATTTTTCCTCCTGGGCTACCACTGCGCCAAGCAGCGTTTTGTTGATGGAAAGCGACAGGGAATAGGTCAGTAAAACGGCCAGCAGGATAAAGGCGGCCAGGAAGAAGGCATCAAGTCCGCTGGAAGAAAAAAGAGCTGTCGGATCATCGGGGGATACAATGACGTTAAGAATCCGTATGAGGTTGACTGCGGCATATCCGGCGAAGGCGATTCCCACACCACGCAACGTTGCTTTTTGCTGGGGTGAAAGCCGGTACAGGACCAGCCAAAGTCCGTGAAGGCATGGAAACAGGAACGCGACGGAAAAATTGATGACCCGCGCGGAAAGATCGGGGTGAACGTAGGTGAAGAAGATTTGCACGGCGAAAAAGACAGCCACTATCGCGATAGTGTGGAAATGCGTGCCCCTTCTGCCGGTAAATCGCTCCAGTCCGGCGAGGATCATGAACGCGCCTGCGATAATTAAAACATTTCCTAAAATGATGGACATCATGTCCGGCACGATATCCCGCAGGATCAAAAGGGCAATGCCGGCCGTGTAGAGCCAGAATCCCGCCGCCCACAGATGTGTGCCGCCGAACCGCCCGCGGTTTTGAAGCCATAGCACGACCATCAGAAGCGAAAACAGGAAGTTGATCGACAGCCTTAAAAAACACAGGGTGCGCATGTCTGGAAAAGGCATAAATGTCTGTCCTGACCTTTCAGGAATATTCTCTATGGTTTTATAGATCGGAAGAAAGAACGGGAAACTTTTGAAAAAAAACGGACCGCCGGCGGCGGCCCAAAGCGAGATCTTAATCAATGCGTTATGGTTTGATCAGCACAAGATTTTCTCCACGACATCCGCGATCCGGCGGCAGGCCTTTCGGGTTTCCTCTTCGGTGGGGCCTTCGACCATGACGCGACACAGATTCTGTGTGCCGGAGTAGCGCACGAGAACGCGCCCCTGCTTTCCGAGTTCTTTCTCAACGTCGCGGATGATGTCCAGAATTTCGGGAATGGATTCGATAGGCGGTTTTTTCCGAACATCCAGATTGATCAGAAGTTGCGGAAAGACGGTCATGACGGAGGCCATTTTTGACAGGGGTTTTCCTTCTCTTTTCATCGCCGCCAGGATCTGTAAGGCGGTAATCAGGCCATCACCGGTGGTTGAGTGGTTCAAAAAAATGAGATGGCCGGAGTCTTCCCCGCCGAGAATCGCTTCGTGTTTCCGCATTTCTTCCAGGACGTAGCGATCTCCCACACCGGAAAAGACGGAATCAATGCCGAGTTTTTCAAAAGCGACGGTCAATCCCAGGTTGCTCATCACCGTGCGAACAACCAGATTGTTGGTCAGCAAACCCTGTTTTTTGAGGTCAACCGCGCAGATGGCAAGCGCCTGGTCGCCGGTGAGAATCTTTCCTGTTTCGTCCACGGCGATGACGCGGTCGCCGTCGCCGTCGAAGGCAAAGCCCACATCCGCCTTCTTTCGCACGACTTCCGCAGCGAGCGCCTGGGGATGCTGGGACCCGCAATCCCGGTTGATGTTTCTGCCGTCGGAGTGCGCAAACAGGGTGGTCACGGAGCAGCCCAGTTCGGCAAAGGTGGCGGGGGCCACGCGGAACGTCGCGCCGTTTGAACAGTCCAAAACGACCTTCATGCCTTCGGGATTGAGCTGCCGAGGGAAAGTTTTCTTGGCGAAATCAACATAACGACCTGAGGCGTCATCCATCCGGAAGAGGGTTCCAATGTTCTCCGGATCTGAAAGCACATCGGCCTGCAAGTCTGCCAGAATCAGGGTTTCCAGAGAATTTTCTTTTTCGTCGGAGAGTTTCAAGCCGTCGGCATTGAAGATTTTAATGCCGTTGTCCTGCATGGGGTTGTGCGAGGCCGAAATGACGATGCCCGCGTCCGCTCGCATATCGGCGGCGAGAAAAGCGACGGCCGGCGTGGGAATGATCCCCGTGGAGATGGCGTTTGCGCCCATGGAACAGATGCCGGCGACAAGCGCGCTTTCAAACAGGTCGCCGGAAATCCTCGTGTCGCGGCCGATGACGATTTTCGGGATATGCCCCGGGCTTTTGGATATTTGCGCGATGGCGCGGCCCACTTTCATTGCCATTTCCGCCGTCATCGGATGCCGGTTGGCCATACCGCGAATGCCGTCGGTGCCGAACAATTTTCCCATGTTATCCTCCGGAAGTTTGCGCTTTCCTATCCCAGGAAACGCTTTTTTGCAACCCACAAATACCGCGGGCGGAAGGTTCCTGATTGTCTTTATTATTGTTTTATTGTAGAAAATTTCCAAGTAAAAAATCACATTCTCGAGGGACTAATTTATGAACCAGAAAGTTACAGTGGTAGGGGCGGGTAATGTCGGAGCGACGGCGGCGCAACGACTGGCCGAAAAAGAACTATGCGATGTCGTCCTCATCGATATTGTTGATGGTGTGCCGCAGGGCAAATCCCTGGATCTCGCCCAGGCCGCTCCGATTGAAAAACATGATGCCCATCTGACGGGCGCCAATGCCTATGAAGCGTCCGCCGATTCCGATATTGTCATCATCACGGCCGGCATTCCGCGAAAGCCCGGCATGAGCCGCGATGACCTCCTTTCAACCAACCGGGGCATCATGAAAAACGTGGTCGGGCAGGTGGCCAAATATTCACCCCGTTCAGTTTTGATTATTGTCAGCAATCCGCTTGATGCGATGTGTCACGTGGCGATGGCCGAATCAGGGTTTTCCAAACAGCGCGTGATCGGAATGGCCGGTGTGCTCGATTCCGCCCGGTTCCGGGCCTTTATCGCGGCGGAACTCGATGTATCCGTTGAAAATGTCCACGCCCTGGTTTTGGGGGGGCACGGCGACACGATGGTCCCATTGCCCCGTTTTTCCACCGTGGCAGGCATTCCGATCACCGAGCTCATGACGCCGGATCGAATCGAGGCGCTCGTCAAACGCACAAGAAACGGCGGCGCGGAAATCGTGGGGCTTCTTAAAACCGGCAGCGCCTATTATGCGCCCGCCTCGGCGGCGGTCGAAATGGCTGAGTCTATTTTGAAAGATAAAAAGAAGATCCTTCCCTGCGCCGCGTATCTCGAAGGAGAGTATGGTCTGTCGGGATTGTTTGTCGGTGTGCCGGTGAAGCTGGGTCGAAACGGCATCGAACAGATTATGCAACTTCATCTTTCCGCAAAGGAGTCGGCGGCTCTTCAAAAATCGGCCGCGGCGGTCAAAGAACTCGTCGACGCGATGAAAGGCATGCCATGAAAAGAAAGATCATCCAGATTGACGAGGAAAAATGTACCGGATGCGGTTTGTGCGTTCCCGGCTGCGCCGAAGGCGCGATTCAGATTATTGACGGCAAAGCCAAACTGGTCAGTGATGTCTATTGCGACGGTCTGGGAGCCTGCCTGGGCGAATGCCCCGAAGGGGCGCTCACGATTATTGAGCGCGAGGCGGAAGCCTTTGACGAGCACAAGGCCTTGGAGGCTCTCGCTCAAAGAAAGCGGCAGGAAACCCAAAACGCCGGAGGATTAAATGTCATGCCGCCTTCCGGGGGGGGGTGTCCCGGCGCTGCGGCGATGGCGATTGATCGAACGGCGCCCTTCGGAAGTCCCCCTGTCTCGTCTCCGCAGCCGTCCGAACTCACCCACTGGCCGGTTCAACTGCACCTGGTCAATCCTTCGGCGGATTTCTTCAAAAACCGTGATGTCGTCCTGGCGGCGGATTGTGTGGCCTTTGCGCTGGGCGATTTTCATGCCCGGTTTCTCAAGGGTAAGGCGCTGGCTATTGCCTGTCCCAAGCTCGACGAGGGACAGGAAGACTATATCGACAAGATCCGGCGATTGGCGGATGAGGCGCGCATCAACACTCTGACGGTGGTGATCATGCAGGTGCCCTGTTGCCGGGGGCTCATGCAAATTGCCGCAACCGGGCTTGAGCGCGCAAAGAGGAAGGTTCCTCTCAAAAAGGTCGTGGTCGGAATCAAAGGTGAAATACTCTCCGAGGATTGGGTTTGAGGTTGGCGTGAAACGGATACAGACGAAGGTTTCAGCGGCGGCTGATGTGTTTTATCTGGTTTCTTTAATGCTGCTGTATACGCTTTGGCAAAGAAATCCGGAGGTCATGTTTTTTATCACCTTAGCTTATGCCGTTTGCTTTTTGAAATTCATCCTGAAATATGACGTGTTCAAACCATTTGGAATCGGTTTTGTGATTGCCGTTGTTTATCTGACGTTTTACAAAGGATTTTATAACTATCAGGCTTTTACGTTGCAGCTTTTCGGGTACCCGCTGTTTCCACTCCTCGCCTGGCCGCTCGCCCTGACGCTTTTGAGTTACTATGCGAAGATGCTTGCCGATGTGCTGAAATTGGAGAGCCTATGGTCGAAAATTCTTGTTGCCTATGCCGTTTACGCGGTGATGCTGATCGTATTGGAATATACCGCCTATCACTATTTGAAAATCCGACTGACCTCAAACTATTCCGCCCTGCCGATGATCGATTGCCTGCATACGCCCGCGTCACTCAAGGCGGTTTACTTCATCAACGGATTTCTTTTCCTGGTGTCCTTTTTCTTCGGCGCCGACCGAAGCCGGAATGCGACTATTATCCATATTCGGCGGCAATAGAAATCAAAACGGGTTTTGGGAATTCTGCCTCAAAAAAGCCGCTACGGTCTGGAACCGCAGCGGCCTTGTTAAAACCTGAACCAATTCTTTTTCAAGGTCGCCTGCTTTTTTAGCCGGGACCTGTGATTGTGCAAACGCCAAGGTCCCGACGCTATCAGACGGATCGGCTGAACTTTATAGGTGACCCCGATCTTCTTTCAGCATCAGCACCCCGACCATGCAAATCAGATAAAAAATAGAGATGACGGCCATCACGGTGGTCATGCCTATTTTCAGAGCTGCCGTTCCCATGACGATCGGGACCAAGGTTGAGATTAAACGTCCCGTGGAGAATCCGGCGGCAACGCCCACTGCGCGGATATTCGTCGGGAATTGTTGAACCAGATAGGCTGCCAGAATCGCCCAGATCGCCGAGGCGGACATCCAGTTTAAGCTGCCCCAGGCGAAAAATACTTTATCGCTCCAGTCAAAGGCCAGCCACGCAAAGAAAGTAACGGCGGCCACGAACGAAAAGATGGCCATCGTAATACGTGTTCCGATTTTATGGGCGATCATGCCGCCGATGATATAGGCGATTGCGGCGATGATCTGCAAAAACATCAGAAAAGATGAATAAACTTTTGGATTTAACCCTCTTTCCTTTGCCAATACCGTGGGGAGAAAACTGTTGACGGCCCAATAGGTGATCATCAAAGAGGTGCAAACCACGACAACCCAGAAAAAGGGCCGGAGATTTTCTCCTTTTAAAAGATCACGAAATCCGACCTCCGCCACGGGCGCACCGGTCGCGATCCCATTTTTTCTGTCTTCGTGATGTTTGAGCCACATAGGAGATTCCGGAATGGCGACATGGATATAAATAGCCAGCAAGATGGCCGACGCGCCCGCAAAATAAAGAATCTGCCATCCGAAAATCGGACACAAAAAGTGAGAAATCAAGATGGTCAAACCAAAGCCGATCGGCCAGCCGAACATCATGTAGGAACTGATTTTAGCCCGTCTGTTCGGTTCGGTAAATTCCTGTAGCAGGGTGCCTGCCAGCGCCCATTCCGCCCCTAATCCGAGGCCGGCCAAAAACCGCAGAACCGCTAGTTGGATGTAGTTTTGGGAGAATCCGGAGAGACCGGTGGTAATGCCGAAAAACAAGATACACCAGACCAAGGCTCTTTTTCGACCAAACTTATCGGCTATGGGGCCGAAGATATAACCACCGAAACTCATTCCCAGTAACATCGCTGTGCCGATAATTCCGGCCTGGGCATAGGAAAAACCCGGCCAGGCCTTAAATAGCAAAGGCAGGGCCAGAGCAAAAACCATAATGTCCATTCCGTCGAAGGCATACCCGAGTATTGAAATCGTCAATACTTTACCTCTGAACTTTGCGGGGTCGACAATCGCCCCTCCTCTTTTTCCGCTTGTTGCTTTCACCTCTGACATTGTACTACTACTCCTTTCTTGGGTTGCATCATTGCTGATGCGGAGATGGTTTGGAGAATTGCTCTCCATGACCGAGAGTCATACGCCTAAAGAGACTGGCTGTCAATAGTGACATGCAGGCAACCTATTGAATTAGCTTGATAATATCTGCTTCAGGAAGAAAAAAGGTGATTTTTTCGAGTCCGTTTTTTAAGTTAAATAAACAATATTTATAAGAATGTGACGATAAGTCATATAGTGACCCAGGGTCAGACAATGACTATGGGTCGCCATAATTGGCGCTGTCGTCTCGATCCCGTGTTTGTGCTTTTAAAGACGTGTTCCGATCCCTTTTCGGGTTTTTCTTGCAGGGAAACGGCTATGATTCTTTCGGTGGGTGGATTTGAGTTTGACTCTGGAGAAACTCTTTTCTATAGTTTTTTGCCTGACGAATATCGAGAAAGGACAAATCGAATGCACAATGAATATTTAGCGGCCACGGAATTTATCGATTGGAATAATGAAGCGATCAGCCGCCATGCTCGTGAAGTCACGGCAGGCGCCCAGAGATTCCGCCAGAAAGCAGTCAGGCTTTATTATGACGTACGCGACGGGATCCAGTATGATCCCTACCGGATTGAACCTTCACGCGAGGCGTTCAAGGCCAGCGCCATTCTGCGGAAGGGTTACGGCTACTGCGTGGCCAAAGCCATTTTGCTTGCCGCTTTGCTGCGCGCCTGCGAGATTCCCTGCCGTCTGCATTTTGCCGATGTCCGTAATCATCTGACCACCAGGCGTTTGAAAGAGTTGATGCAGACGGATACTTTTTATTATCACGGCTATAATGACATCTGGCTTGATGACCGCTGGATCAAAGTGACGCCGACGTTTAACCTGTCCTTGTGTGAGAAGTTCGGGGTCAAACCGCTGGACTGGGACGGCACACAAGATGCCGTCTTTCATCCCTATGACATGGAAGGCCGCCGTCATATGGAATATATCCGCGATCATGGTTCCTTCGCCGATGTCCCGTATGATGAGATCATCAATACCTTCCTGACCTGCTATGGATCGGATGCCGCAAAGCGCATGGAGGCTTTTCAATCCGGGGCTTTTGATCGGGAGGCCCGGGAGGAATCCGGACGGCCGGAGGTGGAAAAATGATTAAAGAGGCTTCTGTGCCGGAAGATCGGCTGCAAAAAGTCATAGATCTTGAATTACACCGTTTTCTGGGCTTGACCGGCCTCGTTTCAAATAACGGCCGGGGCGGTTTATCGTTTGTGGTGGGAAACCATACAGCCAACCCCGCGGGTGTTTTGCACGGCGGAGTTGTGTATTTGCTTTGCGATGTCTGCGCCTATGCCGGTCTGCTGAGCATCCTTCCGGACGACCGCGAGGCGGTGACGCATGACATTCATGTTTCGGTTTTGCGTGCGGTTAATTTGGGCGACACGGTTCAGATGACCTCCCGCATCCTGAAGCAGGGAAGGATTCTATGTTTTTTTGATGTTCAGGCTGTCGTGGCAGATGAACTCATCGCCACGGCCAGGGTCACCAAAAGTCTGATTCCGCGAGCGAAACCATCCTGTTAAAACTTATATTGAAGGCCCGAATGAATAACCGCGTCGGGAGAGGTTTCCACCGTCAGATCTTCCATGATGCCGACGGTCAGTGTGATCCGTTCAGACAGATGCCAGGAGCCGCCGAACGTGAATTGAACGCAAGAGGCGTTTAAGAAGTTCAGATCGCTTTTTGAAAAAAAGGGCGTGTGGGCGTTGATCTGAGCTTTGAAGTCAATCCAGGATGCCGGAGACATCGCCAGGCCCAGGGTGCCGAACCCCACCACCGGTCTTTGCTGATCGGGCAGGATATTGCCCCGGGTCATGAAAAGAGCGCCACCTTCGAGATAGGCGCGCCATCGCCCGCTGGGAATCGGCAGCGCCGTGTCGGCACTGAGCCAGAAGGCCAAATCCATGCTGCCGCTGCCGGTAAGCGACCGGGCATTTCCGGTGGGAAGCTTGAGGCTTGTTCGCAGGGTCAGGCGAGGCTGCAAAGGATGGCCGGAGGATGAAACGATCTGCCAGGCGCCCGCGAGCCGAATGTCGCCTATGCCGCTTGACGAGCCGTCCAATGCGGACCGCACCAGGCCATTGCGCTGATAGCGAAAAAGCAGTCTGTTGCGGGGATCGCTTTTACGACCCCCGTCGGGAAACCCGAAAGTTGTGTGGAAGTCTTCAATTAAACCGTCGAGAAAACCACCGCCCAGGATAACCAAGGGAAGGTCCGCGCCGATTTCGATCTGTCGGGCGATTCCGTAGCGTCCCGAAAGAGTTACATAGAGGCCCTCCATGTCAATCATAAGACGTTCGCGAAGGTTGGCGTCTCGGATGTAGGTATTGGCCAGATCAAAATTGAGACGAATGTCGGCATGACCTTCATTTGCGATGGACGGTCCCTGAGTCTCCGGCAGGCCGAAAACGGTGATCAACGGATGTCTGGTTTTCGTGTGAAAAGGATCGGCCCCGCCTGCGCTCAAAGGCGGCGCAAGGCACAGCAGCACAAGCCACGGCGCGAAAAAGCCCTTCATCACTTTGCGTATTCCCGACACCGGCTCGTGTCCTTTCCGCAACTAAAAGATCAGTTTGTTGAGTCTTTTGATAAAGGCCTCGGCGGGGGCAAAATCGCTTTGGATGCTGAGCGCCTTTCGGCAATCCGCGATGGCCTGGGTGTAGAGTTGCATCTCACAAAGCGTTTGGGCGCGGCCCCAAAAACCGTCGATGCCTGCCGGATTGATGGCAATAGCGTGGTCATAGTCTTCCAAAGACCGTTCCAGTTTTTTCAGAACACGAAAGGCCAGCGCGCGATTATTGTAAGCGCGGGCGTTGTCGGGGTTATAGCGGATCGCTTTGGAAAAATCCCGGATGGCCCGCAGAGAGTCCGACAGTCCGAAATAGGCCATGCCCCGGTGGTTATAGACCAGCGACCTCACCGGGTCCTTGAGTTTCAGACGCAGGATGGACGTGTAAAGCGAAACCGCATCGGACAGTCGTCCGCTGCTGTGCGCCTCAAGCGCCGCCAGCATCGCCTTTTCCAGGTCTGCCTGGGCGAGAATCGAGTCGATCTCGCAGGAGGTCATTTTCTCGCCGTTTTCTTCCAACGCCGCCGGGTCGGAATCGATGACCGGAGTGCTTTCGAGTTTGGCTTCCAGGCTCTGACGACGCTTGCGATCGTGTTCCCGAATATCTTTTTGATAATCGCGTATTTCTTGAAAGATCAGATCCGACAGCGTCAGGGTTGCCGACAGCGCAGCCAGTTTCCGCTGGATGGATTCCCGGGGAAATGAAATGTCCGATTTGTAGATCAGCTCATGTTCAACTTCCGCCCAGGCGTCCTGAAGTGTCGTGCGTAACTGCACCTCACATACCACGTCGGTATAGGGCAACTCCTCCTGGAAAAGAGCCGGATCGATTTTTAAAAGCAGGTGGACGGACTGGTAGCCGAATTCCGACAGCGACTGGTGCGCACCTTTGTTTTCCACTTCCAGAACATTGAACTTCGAGCTGATCAGATCGGCAATGACCCCAAGATCTTCCAGAAACGGACAAACGATACGCAGGCCCAGGATGTCCGTCACGAGCATTGAATCGTTTTTCTTTTCACCCCGGGAGGTGCGGATCAGTTTGTCAAAGTAGGCGTCAAACCGCTTGACGCGGCTTTTCACCGTTGGAAAGAAGCCCCTGGCTTCGAGGGCGGCCCGAACCTGTTTGTGGACGGATTGCAAAACCGCATCGTAAATGGGATACAGCCGCTCATAGGTTGCTTTAAGCTCGGCCCGGTCCAGACATTCGGGCATGATGAATGTCATCTGTTCATTCATTGAGGTCTCCTGAGATGACTTGACGCTATCAGATCGTTGCGGTTTTTTCAATCATCGCAACATCGGGAGAATCCGCTTCAACGGGGATCGGAGGGACTGGAGCCCGAACCGTTCAGAAGCGTGAGCGCCTTGTCGATAGCCGCGTGGCTTCCAAAGAAGATAATTTGATCGGCGTTCATGAACACAAAATCGCTGGGCGGATTGGTAATGTTTTCATTGTTCCGTATGATGTTGATGATCATCGCGCCGGATTTTGCCTTGAGATCAACTTCACGGATGCTTTTGCCGATGTGCGGATTTCCGGCGGCCAGGTAGAAGGTTTCAATCGTTCCCTGCGCGAGAATCTGACCGATCTGGTCGAATGCTTCCTGGGTAAATCGGGTTTCCCGAAACACGCCGTAGGACTTGTTCCGGATGATGTTTCCCTGAGCCAGAATGATACTGTTGGGAATATGGAAGATTTTCAACACGCGGCTGAAGATCTGGATGGAGGTTTCGAATTCCTCGGGAATGATGTCGTTTGCGCCCAGGGCAAGCAGGTCTTCGATGTCCGAGACGTATTTTGTCCTGACGATGACATGAAGATTGGGATTCATCGCCCGGGCATTGGCGATGCAGCTTTTGGTCAGAAAACGATCCGAGATGGCCACAACCAGCACCCGGGCGGTTTCGACGTTTGCGCGTTTGAGAATTTCGGTTCTGGAGGCATCCCCCCAGATCGTGTTCGGGTCTCCCAATTTCTTGGCGCTTTTGATTTTCTGGAAGTTTAGATCAATAGCGATGTATCGAATAGCGGTGTCTTTGAGCACCTTGACGAGATTGCTGCCGTTTAAGCCCAGACCGCAAATGATTACATGGTTTTTTGCCTCCAGACAATGATCGGGGGGGAGGTCCTGGGCCGAATCGAATAGATTCCTTCGCGTAAAGACGTAATAGACGACTCCGGCCAGCAGAGGCGTGACGATGAACGTGAAGACGGCGGCCGCGATAAAACTCTGATAGATGTAATCGGAGATAATGCCGTTTCGATATCCCTGTGCCGCTAAAACGAAGGAAAATTCTCCGATCTGGGACAGAAGCACGGCGCATAGCAGAGCCGTCCTCAGAGGATACCGGAGCGCTTTGACGAGTCCGAAAACAACGGCGCCCTTGATCAGAATAATGACCACAGATACAAGCAGGATCTCCCAGATATGCTCTCCGACGAAGGTCAAATTCAGAATCATGCCGAACGAGACGAAAAAGATCGACAAGAAGATGTCCCTAAACGGATTGATATCCGAGATGATCTGATGTGTGAAATCCGTGTCGGAAAGCGCCAGGCCGGCTAAAAAAGCGCCGATAGCCAGGGACAATCCCAACGATTCGGTAATCCAGGCGATGCCCATGGTGATGACGACCGACGAGATGACCAGGACGTCGCGCATATTCATGGCTACCAGACGCTCCAGAATTCGGGGGACCAGATAACGGGCCGCCACGAGGACGGCGGCGATGATCAGAAATGACTTGATCAGTTTCCAGACGATGAGCCAGGCATTGGGCCCGCTCGAGCCTGCCAGAAACGGAATGAGCAGCATCATCGGAACGACCATAATATCCTGAAACAAGATCACGCCGATGCTGATCCTGCCTTGCGGCGATTCCTCCTCGCTGCGGTCCTTGAGGAGTTTGAGCACCAGCGCCGACGAGCTGTGGGCTAGAATGAATCCGATAAACACGGCCTGAGCCAAATCCAGTTGCATGGCCAGGCCGATGAAAAAACCGACCGCAAACGTGCACAGCACCTGCAAGCCGCCTGTTAATAGAATTTCAGTTAAGTGTTTGATGAAACGGGACAGTTGGATTTCGATGCCGATGGTAAATAAAAGAAACGCCACGCCGATTTCAGCCAGAAACTGAATCCCGGCGGAATCATCGATGATCTTCAGGCCGAAAGGCCCGATCAGGATTCCTGTAATCAGAAACCCGATGATAGAGGGCAGTTTGATTTTGTTGAAGATGTAAATAACGGGGATGGAAAAACCCAAGACAATGATCATCTGGTGAAAAAAATTCAATCCGTCCATCGGTCCGCCTTCGATCAGGAATGAAGCGGGAGCGGATGGCCTGTTGCCATCCGCTCCGCGGTTTCTAAATTTTTTTCCTGTTTACCATTGATGATGGAATTTGCCAAGCGGACATCGGCAATGCATCAGGATCTTCTAAAAGCTGAAGCTCAGCGCGACGCCGCCGTATAAAAACGCGCTGTCGCGGTCCGACGGGAAGACAGAGCCTTTGAGTCCGCGTCCCTTCATTTCATATTTGGCGTCTTTGGAAAGCGGAAAGACGTACGCCAGCATGGGCGTTATCGTCATGTTCTCCGTGACCGACAAAGGCAGCGCGGCCGATACCGTGCCGTCATGGAAGTTGTTAAACTTATCCGCGGTGGGCAGGGCAAAGGAATTGAACTCCGGATAGGCGTCGGCATCCTCGCTTTTGAGGTAGCTTACCTGCGCAGCGAGCTCGAGGCTCACGCGTTTGTGGAATTCAAAAGCGTGAGAAATGCCGAGCGTCGCATACCATTGATGGTAGTGGTCGATGTCCTTATAGACCGTCAGCGTGGGGGCGAGGATCGTATCCAGGCCGACGCTCAGATACAGTTCCTGCGTGTCCTGAAGGTCTTCCGCCCCGGTGGCCCCTCCTGCGAGCGCGTAATAAATGTAGCCCGCTTCAACATTGACGATGCTGAATTGTCTGCCGTAAGAGAACGTGACATCCGTTTCGGTGTAGTTTTTCGAAAGATCTTCATTGATCGGGCTGTAGGGTTTCGTATCCAGGTTTCCCCAGATATTGGCGCTAAACCCTTTGTAGCTGACCGTCGCGGACGGCTGAATCACCGCGCCGTGACGGCTCAATTCCTGACCGCGCCAGATATACGCGCTCAGGACGGATACCGTTACATCTCCAGTCACGCTGTCGTCCTTGGCCTCTTGATCCTCGTGAGCCATCACGGGTACTGCCGACAGAAGCAGCAGGGCGCTTAGAGCTACCAACAATCTTCTCATTCTTTTTTTCATCTTTTTTAGTCTCCTCTTCTTAAGTAATGGATGTTTAATGCCTGCAAGCTTATGCATCAGGAGTAGAACAAAAGGCGTGCCTGTTTTTAATGCGCGTGCGAAGCAGTTGTTATGTCGCCGGAATAAAAGAGGAAAAATTGACTTTCGCGGGTGGTTTTTAGTGATGATTGCGATACAGAATTGTCCGCTTTATGATTTGTGCAACATTATTGACTTGTTAAGAATAATTCTATTGACAAAAACAAAACGAGGCATTAATGTTTCCAAAAATTAGGCATTTATTGGCATTATGACGACAAACCCCATCATTGAGATAATTATTCGCGGCATCATTATTAGCTTCCCCGAAGGAGGCCTGGCCGGAGAATAGTTTCAGTCGAGAAGAAAAAATTCCCAAAACCGCTGCCAGGCAAAAGGCAGCGGTTTTTTTTTGAAAGCGAGGAGTCTATGACGAAAAGTGGAATTCAAATTTATGATACGACACTGCGCGACGGGACGCAGGGGGAGCAGGTGACGTTTTCCGCCGAGGAAAAACTCCGGATCGCCCAGCGTCTCGACGAGTTGCATTTTCATTACATTGAAGGCGGCTGGCCGGGTTCGAATCCCAAGGACATGCGTTTTTTCGAGTTGGCCAAGAAGGTAAAATTTAAAAACGCGCGGCTGACTGCATTTTCATCAACCCGAAGACCGGGAGTCGCGCCTTCAACCTGTCCGAATCTTAAAGCCCTGGTCAGGGCGGAAACTCCTGCGGTTGCCATCTTCGGAAAGTCTTGGGATTTGCATGTCACAGACATTCTCAAGATTGACCCGGATGAAAATCTGGCGATGATTGGGGATTCAATCAAGTATCTGAAATCGCTTGGAAAGGAAGTGCTTTTTGATGCGGAGCACTTCTTCGACGGCTACAAGCATAATGCGCGTTACGCGATGAAAGTGGTTAAAACAGCCCTGGAGGCGGGTGCGGACCGGATTGTCTTTTGCGATACCAATGGTGGAACCATGACCCATGAAATCAGCGCGATCATGAAAAAGATCGCCCCCGCCATTCCGCTTGCGATGACCGGTATCCATGTACACAACGACTGCGGCCTGGCGGTGGCGAATTCACTTGCGGCCGTCATGGAAGGCGTCCGGATGGTGCAGGGCACGGTCAACGGGTATGGTGAGCGTTGCGGGAACGCCGATTTGCTTACTGTCATCGCGAATCTGCAAATCAAGATGAAAAGACACTGCCTGCCTTCCGAATCGCTCCGGCAACTGACCAATCTGTCCGTCTATGTCAGTGATGTGGCAAACATTCCGCCTCTGGCGGCGCGACCTTTTGTGGGCCGCAGCGCTTTTGCGCACAAAGGCGGTGTGCATGTGAGCGCCGTGACGAAAAACGCCCTGGCTTATGAGCACGTGGATCCGGACCTCGTCGGCAATTCCCGCCGGGTTTTGGTTTCGGACATGGCCGGTCGCAGCAACATTGAATACAAGGCGAAAGAGCTGGGCATCGATTTGACGAGGAATTCGGCGCTGGGGAGGAAGATCGTTCAGGAAGTCAAACAAATGGAAGACCGCGGCTATCAGTTCGACGCGGCCGACGGATCGCTTTCTGTGCTCATGAAAAAGGCGATCGGTGAGTTTGTTGAACCGTTCAATCTCGAGTGCTTCAGCGTGATCACGTCGCGGACTCTCAAAAACCCCTGTTTGTCGCAGGCGACCATCAAGATCTCTGTGGATGGGGAAGAGGAGCTCACGGCGGCTGAGGGGAATGGTCCGGTCAACGCTTTGGACCACGCCCTGCGTAAGGCTCTGACGAAATTCTATCCTCAAATCGGCCAGATGCATCTGGTCGATTTTAAAGTTCGCACGCTGGAAGGATCCGAAGGCACGGCCGCAGGCGTACGCGTCTTGTTGGATTCGACGGACGGTGAGGAGGTTTGGAGTACGACCGGCGTGTCCGAAAACATCATCGAGGCCAGCTGGCAGGCACTGATCGACAGTATCGAGTACAAACTCAGCAAAGACAAAAAAAAGAAGTGATTTTTTCTTTTTTGAGCCCGTTTGGAGGCCATTGCTTAATTTCCCGATTGCTGCTATAAGCTACCAGATGATTTGTGAAATGGGAAATTGAGGGCTGGGCGGTGTTGTCGATTAACAGCCAGAATCCGCAGATGCGACTGATTCGTAAAGCGGTCGATGTGTTGCAGGATGGAGGGGTTATTATCTATCCAACGGATACAGTATACGGTCTGGGATGCGATTTATCCAACAAGAGAGGCATTGAAAGAATTTATGATATTAAAAAGCGAAGCAAAAAGCAGCCACTGAGCTTCGTTTGTTCCGATTTGAAACACATCAGTCAATACGCCCGCGTGACAGATTACGCTTATAAAACCATGAAACGGCTTCTCCCTGGGCCGTATACCTTTATTCTGGAAGCGTCGCGTCTTGTTCCGAAGATCATACTGCCCAAGCGCCCGACGACAGGCATCCGCGTTCCCGACAATGAAATCTGCCTGTCCTTGATTCGTGAACTGGGGCAACCGATCATCAGCACCAGTGTGCAGACAGCCGACGGAGAGGATCTGGGAAATCCGGCGATTATTGACGAATACTTCAGAAATATTGCGGATTTGATCATCGACGGAGGCGTTATATTGCCCGAGCCGTCGAGCGTTATTTCCCTGGTGGACGATCAGATCGACATTCTTAGAATTGGTAAAGGCGACGTGAGCGCCTTTATATAGAAATATACTCAGGCTGAAATCGGAATGCGGGCATCGCGCGGACGGAATCGTCCGGGAACCGATTGGCCCGGCAGCAGATCGGCCGAAAAGGACATTTATGGGACACACAATGCTCGTCAACGCCGTGCATAAAGAACAGATGCGCATGGCCACGGTGGACGAAAAGGGCAAACTCATCGAATTCAATATTCAGATGGCGGTGAGAGAGCCGATTACCGGAAACATTTACAAAGGGAAAGTGCTCAAAGTCGAAAGAGGGCTTCAGGCGGCTTTCGTTGATTACGGAGGCGTGAAGGACGGTTTTCTGCCGCTCCGGGATGTCGGCGACGAGTATTTCACCTCCAAGTCCAACGGTGCAAACGTGGGCAGGCCGACACTCAAGCCCGGCCAGGAAATCATCGTGCAGGTGGTGCGGGAAGTCACCGGCAACAAAGGGGCGCTTCTGACCGCCTATATTTCTCTTCCCGGAAGATACCTCGTCTTGCTGCCCAACAAGCTGTGCGGCGGCATCTCCCGCAAAATTGAAAGCGAAGACGACCGCAAGAAGATCAAGGGACTCATGGAGCAGATCAAGGTGCCGGAAGACATGGGCTTCATTGTCCGGACCGCCGGGATCAATCGTACCAAGTCGGAAATTCTGCGGGACTATCAGTTCCTGATGCGCCTGTGGAAAGACATCAAAAAGAAGGCCGACAGTGCGGCGGCCCCTTACTTTCTTTATCAGGAAACGGATTTCGGTGTTCGCACTCTGCGCGATTATCTGACGCTTGATGTCGATCAGATTTTCGTCGATGAGCTTGAGACATTCCGTAAGATGCGCGCCTATCTGAGAGCCGTCGCGCCCCGGCACTTGAGAATCCTCAAACAGCATAAGGAAAAAACTCCGATTTTCGGACAGTTCGATCTCGAAGATCAGATCCGCGTGATCTATCAGGAGCGTGTGGAACTCAAATCCGGCGGCTATGTCATCATCAATCCCACCGAAGCGATGATCACGATCGACGTCAACTCAGGACGCGGATCGAATAAGAAAAATATCGAAGAAACGGCCTTCAAAACCAATATCGAAGCCTGCGACGAGATCGCCCGCCAGTTGCGCCTGCGCGACTTAGGCGGCCTGATCGTCATCGATTTTATTGATATGATCGACAAAAAGCATATCGCCGAAGTCGAAAAGGCGTTTAAAAAGGCGCTCAGTGTAGACCGTGCCCGAATCCAGCTTGCCCGTATATCCAAATTCGGCCTCATGGAACTATCCCGCCAGAAAAAACAGTCGACGATTCAGGAGATCAGCTATACCAACTGTCCCCACTGCAAGGGAACGGGGTTGAGGCCGTCTCTGGAGTACGCGTCTTTGGCTGCTTTTCGAAAAATCGAATCCGAAGTCGTCAAAGGCATCTATGCGGAACTGAAAGTCTATCTGCCTCACGAGATCGCCTTGTATATTCTCAACAACAAAAGAAACGAACTGATGAAGATGGAGTCGGCTTTCGGCGTTTATCTGACCATCGAGGGACGTTCCGACATGGCCTGGGACAAATATGAGTTTGAGCAGTCCGTCAAGGCCCAGACGATCGAAGCCAGTGTCGCCCAGGATATGCCCCTTCTGAAGCTGGCCGAGGCCGTTGAGCCCGATGGAGAGTCGGAGGCGTCTGGCGAAGCTGACGCGCTACCGGAAACGATGCCGGAAGTCGTGTCCGATGGTGCGACGGAAGCGATGCCCAAAAAGAAGAGCCGAAGACGGTCGCGTCACCGAAGACGGAAGACGGTCGATTCCGCCCCGGAGACGGAGCTTTCGGCTCTGGACGATCCGGTGATTCCGGATGTTCCGGATTTCCCGTCGATTCCTGCAGCCCCGGCCGCTGTGCCGCCGTCTTCCGTGCCGCATGGGCCGGTGTCCGGTTTTCCTCCCAAACCGTTCAAAATCATCAGTGCTCTGCCGGATGAATTCTATCCGGTCGATCCTGTCGGCGATTTGCTTTCGCCGTTTGACGACGAAGGTGATAACGACGATCCGGACGGAAAGAAAGATCGATAAATCAACCGGATCGAAGGAGTCTGTGTGATCAAACAAATTCAAAAAAATCTGCACGCCATTTCCGTGCCGTTGCCCAATAGTCCGCTCAAGGATCTCAACGCCTATGTCATTCGAGGTGAAAACCGTCACCTGGTCATCGACACGGGGTTCAACCGAACGATTTGCTACAACGCAATGTGTCAGGGGCTGGCTGAGCTGGATATCGACTTAAACAAGACGGATTTCTTTTTGACGCATATGCATGCCGACCATACAGGGCTCGTTACGCGTCTGGCCTCCGAAGGCAGCAAAATTTATTTCAGCCGGATCGACTCGCAGGTTTTTGATGAAGACAACTCCTGGCAGCCGCTGATTGACTACGCGGGTTTCAACGGATTTCCCGCAGATGAACTGCAAAAAGCTTTGCACAGCCACCCCGGATTCAAATACTCGCCGGAAAAGAAGCCGGTTTTTTCCATCGTCGGTGACGGGGATATTCTGGAGTACGGCGATTTTCATTTACAATGCATCGCCACGCCCGGCCACACACAGGGGCACCTGTGCCTCTATGAACCGGATTGGAAGCTTCTTTTCTCCGGAGATCACATCCTTTATGACATCACGCCGCACATTGAATCCTGGGCTTACGAGGTCAACGCGCTGGCCGACTATCTGTCCAGTCTCGATCGGGTTCGCGAGCTGGATGTGGGACTCGTTTTGCCCGGCCATCGCAATTTCTTCACGGACATGAAGGAGCGGATTGATGAACTCAAACGTCATCACCGCGAGCGGGCGGATGAAGTGATGGATGTTCTGAGGGATCGGACGATGAATGCATACGAAATTGCCGCCGGGATGACCTGGGACATTGATTGCGAAACCTGGGAAGATTTTCCCATCGCCCAGAAATGGTTTGCCACCGGAGAAGCCATTGCGCACTTGCAATATCTTGAGGCAGAGGGCGGAATCGTGCGAAAAACGGATGGAGCGGTCATTACTTTTTCGATTGTTTAGCTCACGGGTCTGTCCGGAAAGATTCGACTGAAAAAAAAAGCGGCAAGCAGGGTTTTCCTGGTTGCCGCTTTTTCGTTGCCTGTCGAGTCGGATTTCAAACAAAGACTGTCTATATCTTCGATGTTATCCTCAGAAGAAAATCATGCCCAAAGCCAGCGCGATGCAGGCCGGCTTGTCCTGGCCTTCGATTTCAATCGTGTGCTGCTGCGTCATCAAAACGCGATCGCCCGGTTTTTCTTCCAGAGAGACCAAGACAATGCGGTCGCGGATTTTCGCGCCGGACAGAACCGGGTTGAGAAATCGGACTTTGTCGAGGCCGTAATTGATGGACATCTTGGCGCCCTCGAATTTAAGCGGTACCTGATAGCTGAAGAAGGGCAGATGCGACAGCGTCAGAAACCCGTGGGCAATGGTTTGACCGAACGGGCCTTTTGCGGCTTTTTCGAGATCGACGTGAATCCATTGATGGTCCTTGGTGCTGTCGGCAAACAGATTGATCTGCTCCTGAGTGACCTGGGTCCAGTCGGACACGAAGATTTCCTTTCCAATGTAACCTTGCATATCTTTGATGACTGATGATGCGGACATAGTGATGATTCTCCCTTCATGAATGATTATAGGCGGCAGCATATCCCTTTTACGGCGAATTTTGCAAGGGATGACTATTCCAGTGCCGCGTTGACCTTGACCTGCGAGGCCTTTGCTTCTTTCACAATCCGTTCAAACAGCTCAGCCACCGTCGGCTGATCGGAAATCAGTCCCTGGACCTGGCCGACCGGCAGCACGCCGGTTTTCGTATCTCCGTCTTCTGTCGCCACCCGAATCGCCTTGAACGCGTTGGCCATGTAAGCTAGTTGTTTTGCGTTTTTAAAGCCGGAGGCCAGAACGCCTAAAAACAGTTTAAAATACGGCAGACCCACCTGTTTGGCGATATCCTGCGAATTGAAAAACGCGGCAGGCCAGCTCAAACCCTTTTTTACGGCCTTCTTTGCGGCGTCGGTTTTCATCACCCGGCATAAAATACCGTCAAAGCGAGTGGAGAAAAGCGTGTCATAGACTTCCTTTTCCTGGGCGAGCTTTTTGTAGTTTTCATGCAGGGGGCTTTCCTTTGTGGTCATGAGCCTTGTGCCCATGGCGACGCCTTCGGCGCCCAGAGCCAATGCCGCGGCGAGCCCCCGGCCGTCGGCGAAACCGCCCGCGGCGATCACCGGAATTTTCAGATTCTCCGCCAAATGCGGGATCAGCACCAGCGAGGTGACATCCTCGCCGTGCGCCGCCGCTTCCTGTCCGGTGGCGATGACCGCGTCGGTGCCGAAATCCTGCGCGCGCTTGGCGTGCTTGAGATTGACCACCGTGGCGAACACCTTGCCGCCGTATTTATGCGCTTCTTTCACAATCCAGTCACCTTTGCCCAGGGCGAAGTTGATCACCGGTACCTGTTCCTGCAGCAGCACCTTGGCGTTTTCGGCCGCGCCCGGAAACATCAGGGATGCGTTGGCGCCGAAGGGTTTGTCGGTGAGTTTGCGGATTTCGCGGATCGCTTCGCGTGTCTGCTTGCTGTTGAGCGGGCCTGTGGCCAGGATGCCCAAGCCCCCGGCGTTCGATACCGCTGCGACCATTTTCGGCGTGCTGATCCAGCTCATGCCGGACAGCACAATCGGATACCGAATGCCTGCCATTTCCGTTAATCGTGTTTTCATAAGATCTCCTTTGATCGTTAATGTCTCTTCTATGCGCCACAGAGCTTTCTGGCGTGTTGGAGGCTGGCTTTAGCATCCGCCGCCATCCGGTCGAGCAATTCCGCGCAGGTGGGAATATCGTCAATCAAACCGATGGACTGGCCGACCATCAGCGGCGCGTAGTCTACATCGCCTGTTTCCCAGGCCTGCTTGACCTTTTGTCCCGAAAGCAGCGGAATCAGTTCTTCAAAGCCGCCGTTTCGCGCTTCGATGGCCAGAACTTCTTCAATCACTTTCGACTTCAGGCCGCGCCCCTGGAGTCCGATCGACTTCCCGTAGATGACGGTATCCATTTCCTGCCGGAGAATCAGTTCCTGTTTGATCTTGTCATGGACTTCGCATTCCTTTGTTGCAATAAAACGGCTGGCCATCATGACACCCTGGGCGCCCAGCGCGAGCGCCGCCGCCATAGTCCGGCCGTCGGCGATGCCGCCGACCGTCACGACGGGCAATTTGACCGATGACACCATGCGGGGTGTCAGAACCATAGAGGTCACGTCGTCATTGAGCGGGTGGCCTCCTTCTTCAATGCCGGCAGCGTACACACCGTCAAAGCCGATCTTTTCGGCATGCACGGCATGGCGCACCGCGCCGACTTTATGAAAGAGTTTGACGCCCGCCTTTTTCAGAGCTTCGACGGCTTCCATGCCCGCGGCCTTGTCCAGCGGCGTTCCGGAAAATTCGATGCCGGCCACTTTCTCTTCGGCGCAGACGCGGATATACATCCGGTGATGCTCCGGTGTGATGCGGACAGACGGCAGAAGCGTGATGCCCACCAGAAAAGGTTTGTCCGTGAGGCTGCGGGTTTCCCGGATGGCCGCGCGGAAATCGTCTTCGGTTTCATAGTTGGCCGCCGTAATATTCCCCAGGCCGCCCGCGTTGGAGATGGCCGCGCAGAGCGTGGGTTTGCAAAGCCACATCATTGCCCCGCAGATAATGGGGTATTTCACACCGAACATGTCCGTAATTGCTGTCTGATACATAACAACCTCCAAGTCTTTAGATGTCTTTAGGGTTTCCCGGCCCTTTGTGTTTTCTTCGCAGCCAGGCTTTTTTGAATATTCTGCTCCACGCGTTTTTGAAACAGACGGCGAAGCATGTAATCCCGGTAAAAATCGCCGATCCGCGTCAACTCGGCGGTGACCAGCACATTATCTCGCGTCGATTTGCCGGCGACAATGCGACGGCGCAGTTTCATTTCCTGATCGACGATCTTTGTTCCCAACGACACGAGAAAGGACAAGTCGTCCAGATTCATGCCCAGTTCCAGAAGTTTTTTCAAGGCGTCGCGCCCCGCCGTCACATCTTCCCGGTCGTACAGTGGCTTGCCGTCCCGCTCGGCTAAAGGAATCAGGACGCCAAGCTTGCGGGCCAACTCCAAATCACTTTTGGAAAGTCCCGTCGCATTTAGAAACTCGGCGGTTGACAGCAGATTGTTTTCAGTGTCCGGGGGAACGCCGAAAACCGCCGTTTCGATCATTTCCGCTTCCGCCGGGTTCAATCCGTCATCCACGCGCCGCAGAATGTTTTTAATCAGGTAAAGAGGGTAGTAGCGCTTGGCCTGTAACCCGGCGATGAGACGCAGGCGTTCGACGCACGATTCGTCGTAGTAGGCCATTTTTTCGTTGGTCTTGTGCGGCTTGGGCAGAAGACCTTCCCGCACATAGTAACGGATGGTGGAGGCCGGCACGCCGCTGCGTTTGGCGATTTCTCCGATTTTGAGATTCACAGACCGCTTGCTCCTAAACATTGAAGTTGAACTTCAATGTTATAGGGAAAGGCAGAGCGTTTTGTCAAGCAAATCCTGAGGGGCGGACGAGGAAAAAAGCAAACTGACTGATTTAACGGTCTATTTGTGCGTCAGGCGGGCCAGTTCCAAGGCGCGGCGCATCAAAAGCCTGGCCGATTGCAGACCCGCTTCGTCTTGCGTTGCGCCAAGCCGGACATCCGGATCAAAATCGCCCGACCCCTGGGGGCTTGCCAGAACTGATGCGCCCAGGGGGCTGACGCCTTTGTGAATGCTGGCGGGTATCATCTCGAGACCCAAAAAAGCGGTGATGTGGGAAAGATGTGTCAGTTCCAGTCCTCCCTGACGAAGCCAGGCCGCCGCCATGCTCGCGCCGATTTTATTTTTCAGCCGTCCGGCGGTTAGATTGCCGAAGATAAACACGCGAAACCGATCAAGAAGCGCCGCCATCCGTGCGGAGGTGCGCATGAAATAGACGGGGCTGGCCAGAACAATGATGTCCGCCGCTTCCGCCTGTTCGAAAATCGTCTGTGCGTCGTCTTTGAGGGAGCAGTATTTCCCTGCTTTCTGTTTCGTCAGGCAGAAGTTGCAGTGAATGCAGTCCTTCACCTTCAGCAGTGAAAGATTTGCGATCTCCACGGCAGCGCTTCCGGAAGGCAGCGTTTTGAGCGTCTGTTTCAGAAAAGTTTCCACGTTCCCGTTTTTGATCGGGCTTCCCGATATGCCGAGAATTTTGATGGTCATGCGGGGCTCCTTGCTTTGTCCGGTCAATGTGCGTTATGACGGACGAAGATGAGATCGTCCGGATTGAATCCAAGCTGCGCTGCCTTGTCTGTGAGGCGTTTGATAACGGCCTCATCCAGGGCGGGATTTCGGGCCAGAATCCAGAGATACGATCGGTTCGGTCCGCACACCAGCGACCAGGCGTAATCTTTGTGATCCAGATCGAGAATCACATAGGAGCCGTAAAACGGACCGAAAAATGAAACTTTAAGATGCCCCTGATCCGGGCGGCCGACGAAAACCGCTCGGCCTTTGGCCTGTTTCCATTTTCTTTCGGTTTCTGAGAAGCCTCTGTTGACCACGCGAACGCTGCCGTCTTCGTTTAAACTATAGACGGCCGTTACAAAAGAGAGTCCCCGTTCAAAAGAATGGTCCAGTCGGGCGATTTCGTACCACGTCCCCAGGTATCGGGACAAGTCAAAGTGATCAACGGGCGTGACACCTGCGGGAATGCCGGCACATCCGGATCCAAGCAAGAAAAGAAGCAGAAATATCTTTTTCATGGTATTGTCCTTTACAAGGTTTTGATAACGACTTAAATTTATCTGAAATCATCTAAAAATACAAAGGAGGAATCATGTCGCTTTCGAGCTATTTCGAAAATGTCAAGGGAGTCGGGGTTTTGTCCACCGCCGACGCATCCGGACGAGTCAACGCGGCGATTTACGGTCGCCCTCATTTTATGGATGAACAGACGCTGGCCTTCATTATGTCCGACCGTCTGACGCATGCCAATCTGGAGGTCAATCCGTCCGCCGTTTATCTTTTCAAAGAAGACGGCGCTTATGAAGGCAAAAGACTGTATCTGACGAAAACCGGCGAAGAGAAGGACTCGCCGCGCATTGATGAAATCCGTCGCAGACATTCCAGACAGCGGGAGGGCAAGCCTCAGTCCGAATCAAAATATCTCGTTTATTTTAAGATCGATCTAGCTCTGCCCTTAATCGGCGACAACGCGTCGGTGTGAGGGGGGTAGGACACCACGAAGAGGACTCTCTTTTTCAGGAGGTTCAAAATGAAGGTTTTTATGACAGGTGGTACGGGATTTGTGGGGACCGCCCTGACAAAGGCCTTGATTGACAAAGGACATCTTGTCACCGTGCTGACGCATGAGACGCGCTTGCCGTCGCTGAAACTGGATGGCCTGTCGTATCTTCGGGGAAATCCGACAGCCAAAGGCAAATGGCAGCTTGCCGTTTGCGATCACGACGTGATCATCAACCTGGCCGGCGCTTCCATTTTCAGCCGCTGGACGGATTCTTACAAGAAAATCCTGATGCAGAGCCGCATTCTGACAACCCGTCACCTGGTTGAGGCGCTGCCTGAAGACGCAAAGCATGTATCCTTTTTCAGCACGTCCGCGGTGGGCTATTATGGTTTTCATGAAGACGAAGAGTTAACGGAAGACGCGCCCGCCGGAGACGACTTTCTGGCCCGGCTTGCCGTTGATTGGGAACAGGAGGCCTATCGCGCCCGGGACAAAGGCGCACGGGTGATGGTTACCCGCTTCGGGATTGTCCTGGGGCCGGGGGGCGGCGCCCTGGGGCAGATGATTCCGCTTTTCAAATATTTTTTGGGAGGCCCGCTGGGAAGCGGACGCCAATGGTTTTCCTGGGTGCACATGGAAGATCTGGTTCGGGCCTTCACATTTCTCCTTGAGCAGAAAAATCTTTCGGGCGCGATCAATTTGTGTGCTCCGCACCCGGTCCGCAACAAGCAACTTGCCCAGGCCATCGGCAAAACCCTTCACCGTCCGTCGTTTATGCCGGCGCCGGCATTTTTCATCGAACTGATTCTGGGCGAGTTCGGTTCAGTTCTGCTCAAAGGCCAGCGTGTCGTTCCGCGCCGACTTTTGGATGCCGGCTTCAAGTTTGTCTATCCCGAGATTGAAGGGGCCCTTCGAAGCATTCTTTTAAACGAGTCATAATACCGGCAGGCTCTTTCTCCGCATCCCTGAATTCGCCTTGACAGGGGCGGAGCAACTTTTTATACTTGCCGTCAAAGAAAGGCGCGCGAAGGACTTTTGAGCGCCTTTTATTCTTTGCAAGGATCTCTTCTCGCATGAAATTTCTGTCGGCCGTCCTCACGACCATTGTGTCTAGTAAAACCACCAAGGCCAATATCGGGCTCGTTTTCAAATATCTGATCTTCATTACTATATTGATGACCCTGTATAGTATTTTGTTTCACTATCTGATGGCGGCTGAAGGACAAAAACATTCCTGGGTGACCGGTTTTTACTGGACGATTGTCACGATGTCCACCCTGGGTTTCGGCGACATTACCTTTGCCAGCGACCTGGGCCGACTCTTTTCCATCGTGGTTCTCTTATCGGGCGTCGTCTTGCTTTTAGTGCTTCTACCCTTTGTTTTTATCAAATTCTTTTTTGCTCCCTGGATGGAGGTGCAGGCCAGAACTCGAACGCCTCGGGAACTGCCGTCCGATACGCGCAACCATGTCATCATTACCGACTACGATCCCGTAACGACTGCGCTGATTGAAAAGCTCGAAAGTTACAAGAAGGAATACGTGGTGCTGGTGGAGAGCTTTCAGCACGCGCAGGAGCTCTATGACAAAAACATCCGCGTGGCCGTTGGCACGATCGATGATCCGGCGACCTATGAACGGTTGCGGGTTCAGAACGCCGCGCTGGTGGTGGCGACCAATTCCGATCAGATGAACACCAACATTACGCTGACGCTCCGGGAGGATTTTGAACATCTGCCCGTCATCACCACGGCGGATTCTCCTCACTCGGTCGATATTCTGGAGTTGGCCGGAAGCTCGAGGGTTTTGCAGCTTCATGAATTACTGGGCCGGTCGCTTGCCTCCTGGACGATTGCCGGAGATTGCAAGGCCAACATTATCGGCCGTTATGAACAGCTGGTCCTGGCGCAGGCGCCGGTTATCGGGACGCCGCTCATCGGGAAGACCATTGTCGAGAGCAAGCTGCGTGAAACGTTCGGATTGACGGTGGTAGGCATCTGGGAGCGCGGAAAATTTATGATTCCTCGTCCGGATACAGTAATCGACCGTTCCAGTGTCCTGGTTTTTGCCGGATCGGAAGAATCGCTCGAGAAATACGACGAAGTCTATTCCTTCTATCAAATCTGCAAAGTTGCCGGCGATCCGGTGATTATTGTCGGCGGCGGGCGCGTCGGCCAGGCCGTTGCCACCCGCTTTGAGGAGTCCGACATTCCTTACTTGATCATCGAAAAAGCGCGACGACGCAGGCATGAGGAAGAAAACAAACACTACGTTTTCGGCGATGCGGCGGATATCCAGACACTTGAGAAAGCCTGGTTTGAAAAAGCGCCGGCTGCGCTGATTACGTCGCACGACGACGCGACGAATATTTATCTGACCAAGTATCTGCGAAGCCTAAGGCCGGATATGCAGATACTCAGCCGGGCCAGCGAAGACCGGAACGTCCTGACGCTGCACCGCGCGGGGGCTGACTTTGTGATGTCGTACGCCACGCTGGGGGCCAACGCCATTTTCAATTATCTGATGAATGAAGAGACGCTGCTTCTGGCCGAAGGGTTGAATTTTTTCCATCTGTCCATGCCGGAATCCATTGTCGGCAAAACCCTTGCCCAGTCGGGCGTGCGGGAGAAAACGGGCTGCACGGTGATTGCCCTGGTGCGTGGTCCTCAGACGCTGATCAACCCCGATCCGTCCGTTTTGCTGGATGCTAAAGACGAGTTGGTCTTGATCGGAACTTACGACGCGGAACATGCCTTTATGAATGAATATGCATCATGAGCCGGCTCCGTGTTTCGCATTGACTTCAAAATTGTTTTTGTTTAGAATTCGGCTCCACTCAGGATTGAAAATATTAATAGCGGCAATCGTGCAACCCTTTGCGAGGCAATAAGGTCAGACGATGATTCTTGAACGGACCCGAAAGACTTCCCCTGTAAAGCGTATTCTTCCCGGCATCCTGATCGGGGCAATATTTTTTGCAGCCGCAGTCTGGACCTATCATGCCTCCGGCAATCCCGGAGTCTGCGGCGCCTGTCACAGCATGAAGATCGTCCACAACCGATGGCAGGCATCCAACCACGGGCAGTTTGCCTGCACGGAATGTCATCTGCCGGATGAGTCCCTTGCCGGTAAAATCGTATACAAAACCCGGGCGGGCCTAAACGATCTTCTTCATGAAACCGCGCGGGACTATGGCGCGGCGGTTGGGCTATCCGTGGAAGGCCGCGGTATTGTAGATGGCAATTGCGTCCGCTGTCATGCGTCAACCATAGCCGGAACCGGTATGGCCGAAGGTGGAACTCAGTGCCTGAAGTGTCATCGCTATATCGTTCACGGCAGGGGACAAGACGAAGGAGGAATACGAGTTGAAAATTAAAAGTGTTTTTTTTCTTCTGTTGAGTGTTTTGTTGATTCTTCTCATCGCCGTTTTGGTACGGGTGTTTTTTCTGACACCGTCTGAAACGATAAAGCTTGCATCCATTCCGGAGGGGGAATATGACCCGGCCGTTTGGGGCAAATCCTATCCGCTGCAATACCAAAGCTACCTGAAAAATAAAGAGATGGCGCCGTCACCCACAGGATTCGGCGGGTCCGTCAACGTCCAGAAATCGGAAAAGGAACCGGAGCTTTTGGTGAACTTCAAAGGGATGGCTTTTTCGAAGGACTATACGGAGGACCGGGGACATCTCTATTCGCTGGAAGACTTAAAGGAGAGCAAGCGCGTCACGGCAACCACACCCGGTTCCTGCATGACCTGCAAGACGGCTAATCTGCGCGATGTCTATAAGGAGATGGGTTGGGACTACGCCAAGACACCGCTTGCGGAGTTGATGCCCCGCCTGAAGCATCCCGTTGTGTGTGCGAGCTGCCATGATCCGCAGACGATGGGTCTGCGCGTGATCAATCCCGCCTTTATTGAGGCGATGGAAAGACGCGGCGTCGATGTGGTGAAAGCGCCCCGCGAGCAGATGCGGACCTATGTATGCGCCCAATGTCATTCGGAATACTACTTTGAGCCGGGTTCTCAGCGCGTGATCTTCCCGTGGGACAAGGGATTGGCCGCGGCCGATATGTATGGATACTATCAGCAACGTCCATCGGGTTTTGAAATGGACTGGCAGCATCCGGATTCCAAAGCAAGAATGCTCAAAGCGCAACATCCGGATTATGAGCTGTTTTCCGGAGGCGTTCACGCGCAATCCGGTGTCTCCTGCGCGGATTGTCATATGCCCTACCTGCGGGATACGGGCCGGAAATATTCGTCGCATCACGTCACCAGCCCCATGAAAACCATCGGGGGATCCTGCCGCACCTGCCATACGCAGGACGAAGGCTGGCTTTTAGACCGGGTGAAAAAGGGTCAGACGTCCGTCTGGGAACTGCAGCACAGAGCCGGACAGACCATTGCGCACGCGCACGAGGTTATCGGCAAGGCGGGTGGAGCGCCCAAAGTCAATGCCGGCGAGCTGGACAAGGCCCGCGAACTGATCCGCCGGTCTCAGTGGTACTGGGATTATATTGCCGCCGAAAATTCGATGGGATTTCATCATCCCGGCGAGGCGCTAAGCACATTGGGGCAGTCTCTCGATCTGGCGCATCAGGCGATCGGGGCGGCCAACCGCGCCGCGGGTACGCATTATTAAATTCAGATTTTTCCAAATCACGATGTCATAGAAGAGGGCGACGCGTCTGTCAGGGGTGTCGCCTTCTTTGCCAGTGGTCGCGATGACGTTTTAAATCGTAAAGGACGGTTCGTGGGCGATGGATTGTAAAAGGGCCAAAGCGGCCGCTTCCTGGTCGGGCGTGCCGGTGATCATCAGCCAGAGGCTTCCTTCGGCACCGGCCACACCGCCTGCGGCAATCAGTTTAGCGCTTGCGCCGGTCAGCATGGAGATGGCCTCAAGTTCGGTGAGAATTTCGCCCGGCACCGGCAGCAGTCTGGGGCCGCAGGCGTCCGGTGCGTTGACTTGCGCTGCCAGGCAATCGAGATCGCCGGAGACGCGTTTTTCGAGGCCGACGGGCACAATCAGACTTACCCGCCTGCCGTAATGGGCCGGAAGCGACGCGCCGATGGTGCCGGCGTGCGGATGGCCGATCAGGATCGCCGCCCGGCGGGTCTCCGGATTTACGGCATTGGCCCCTTTGATGATTACATCGCCGGCCTTCAATTTGTCGGCGACGTCGAAAATGGTTTTCCCTTTTTGCCAGACGCCCCTTGCAATGACGACATCGCCCGGAAAACCGCTTTCATCGGGAAGCCGTCCGGAGTCTTCTGTGGGCTTTGACGGCGGCACAACGATGCCGCGGAAAAAACTCCGTCGGCTGAAATCGTCAGCCTGTCCGATGGACGCAAGTAATTCTTCGGCGACATAGCCGTTCGTCGTGCCGGCGATCACAACGACGGTTCCTTCCGCCAGCGCCCGTTGAACATCGGAATGTCGACAAAGCGCTTTGCCGATCAGTCGTTTTCCAGCGGCCGGTGTCAGCGAAAATTGCTTCACGAAAAGTTCCTCCTCAGGATTTCCCGTTCGGCAGATAATCTTTTCGAACGGGCGCAAAAATTTCAACGACGACGGAATCTTCAGGGATTTCGGCGCTGTGTTCGACATTCATGGGAATGCACCAGCTGTCTCCCGGCCGGCAGTCGACTATTTCATTGCCGGCTGAAAGCAGGATGCGGCCGGACACAAGGTAGCCTGTCTGCTCGTAGGGGTGGGAATGCCTGGGCAGGATGGCTCCTTTCTTCATGAGAAATTCCGCCATCAGTGTTTTTTCTCCGTAAACGAGTGTTTTCTGATCGATACCCGGAATACGGCAACCATAGCCTTCAGTGCTGTGTTTCGTAAACATGATCATTCAACCTTCTCTCATAGGATTCCTCTTCGGATGTCCCGCGTCCGGTATTAGCCTTTACAACGATTAAACGCATCGCGCAACATGTCGACCCGCTTGCGATTCGTGTTTCTGTCGGACCGTCCGATGCGTGAGGCGGAACGGATGTGGATGAGGCTTTCCTTTTCGTCCAGTCGGAGCTCGACATCATCCACAAAGCGAAGAAAACGGCTGGTGTAGGTTGCCCACAGATAGCGGCCTTCGTCTTTCTGGATATGTCCGCCCGTGCTCAAAATCGCCGTCCTCACCCTCCGCCAGGCCCGGACGGTGTCTCCCGTATAGGTCAGAGGTTCAACTTTGAAAAGGTCTTCGTCGCTTTCGCTGGACACGCAGTTGGGCGTGTTACGGCACGGCTTCAATTTTCCATTGATCAGATGCCCCTTAGGCGTCCGGGACAAGAACGTCAGGGCGACAAAAGCAATGACGGCCAGTAGCAACAGGCTGACTAGAATCAGGTAAAACGTTTTCATGGGGCCTCCTTATGCAAGAGTGCACGGAGCATCATATGACAAGCAACATAGTCCGGGACCAATAGCAAATGGCCCGTTACAATTCCAATCACATCTGATCAAAACCCGAAAATCGTTTTTACCTGAAAAAGACTGTGATCCGAATGAATCCGAGGTGTCTTCAGGCGGCTAACGCATGCAAACTAGCCGATTTTTGAAATCTAATCAAGGCCATAGTATTAAAAAAGTCCGACCTGAAGAAAAAATAGAGCTGTTAACGGGGCCGGGTCATCTTGACAAATTCCGGGCAACATGCCATCTCATCTGGCGTAAATACTAAAGCAAAAGGAGAACTTCTATGGCTCAAATCGTCGGATTTTCAAAAGACGGCAACATCGGTGTGATCAGTGTGAACAACCCGCCGGTGAACGCCCTGTCGCAGGCGGTGCGGGCCGGCATCAAAGCCGGCATTGAGAAAGGCATTGCAGATCCGGATGTGGCGGCGATGCTCATCACATGTGAAGGCCGCACGTTTATTGCGGGCGCGGACATCCGTGAATTCGGCAAGCCGCCCATGGAGCCGCATCTTCCGGATGTTTGCCGGGTTATTGAAGATTCGCCCAAACCCGTCGTCGCGGCCATTCACGGCACGGCGTTGGGCGGAGGGCTGGAAATCCCTCTTTCATGCCATTTCCGCATCGCGCTTTCGTCCGCGAAGGTGGGCCTTCCCGAAGTGAAACTGGGATTGTTGCCGGGTGCGGGCGGCACACAACGGCTGCCCCGTGTGGCGGGCGTGCAGGCGGCGCTCGAAATGATCACCTCCGGTACGCCGGTGGCGGCGGCCAAGGCCAAAGCGATGGGCATTCTCGATGAAGTCGTGGAAGGCGATCTCAAAGCGGCGGCTCTTTCGTTTGCCAAAAAAGTGGTCGATGAGAAACGTCCCATCCGCAAGGTCAGCGCGCTTTCAGCTAAAGTGGATTCTCCCACGGTTTTTGAAGATTTTGCCAAAGCCAACGCCCGCAAATTCCGTGGATTTCTTGCGCCATACAAATGCATTGAAGCCGTCAAAAATGCTACGGAATTTCCGTTTGCTGAAGGCATGAAAAAAGAGAGGGAAATCTTTGTTGAACTTCAGGCATCAAATCAGTCCAAGGCCCAGCGCCACGTCTTTTTTGCCGAGCGTGAAGTCGTTCGCATTCCGGGGCTGCCCGATGACCAGCCCACGCGCGAGATTAAATCCGTCGGCATCCTGGGGGCAGGCACGATGGGCGGCGGCATTGCCATGTGCTTTGCCAATGCCGGCATTCCCGTGAAGCTTCTCGATGTGAAGCAGGAATTTATCGACAAGGGAGTGGCCGTCATTCAAAAGAACTATGCCAACACCGTTGCCAAAGGAAAGCTCAAGCAAGAGGTCATGGACAAGCGCATGGCCTTGATCCAGCCGACGCTCGCGTATGAAGATTTAAAGGACGTGGATCTCGTCATCGAAGCCGTCTTTGAAGACATGGCCATCAAGAAGGAAGTCTTCACCAAACTCGATGCGGTGTGCAAACCCGGCGCGATTCTGGCCTCGAACACGTCGTATCTCAATATCGATGACATTGCCGCCATCACGAAGCGTCCCCAAGATGTCATGGGCATGCATTTTTTCAGCCCGGCCAATGTCATGCGGCTGCTCGAAAACGTCCGCGGCGCGAAAACCTCGCCCGAGGTGTATGCCACGGCGATGAAAGTGGGCAAGACCATCGGCAAGGTGCCGGTGCTCGTCGGTGTCTGCGACGGATTTGTCGGGAACCGGATGCTGGCCAAACGCACCCGAGAATGCGGCTTTCTGCTGGAAGAAGGCGCGCTTCCCTGGCAGATCGACAAGGTCATCTACGACTTCGGCTTCCCAATGGGGCCTTACGCCATGGGCGACATGGCGGGCCTTGATGTCGGTTGGAGAAACCGCAAGGCCAAGTTTGATACGTTGACCGAGCGGGAAAAGAAAAACACGATTCTCGACAAGATCTGCGAAATGGGCCGCTTCGGCCAGAAGACCGGCGCAGGTTTTTACAAGTATGACGAGAAGCGAAACGCCACGCCCGATCCGATGATTGAAGAGCTGATTCTCAAACACTCACAGGAAGTCGGCATCGCGCGACGTGAGATCACCCCGCAGGAAATCATTGAGCGCGCCATCTATGCCATGATCAACGAAGGCGCGAAGATTCTGGAAGAAGGCATCGCCGCGCGGCCGCTGGATATCGACGTGGTCTGGCTCAATGGTTACGGTTTTCCGATCTACCTGGGCGGTCCGATGTTCTATGCCGACACGATAGGCCTGAAGAAAGTCTATGACGCGATTCTCAAATACAAAGACCTGGTGGGCGCCGAATACTGGACGCCCGCGCCGCTTTTAGAAAAACTGGCCAAAGAAGGCAAGGGATTTTATTCGAAATAAGCCTGAATAAAAAAAGCCCCGCAGAGATTTTCTGCGGGGCTTTTTTTATCGCTCATAAATCTCTTGCGCTCACTTCACCCGTGTCCAGGCGTAGCTTTCGCAGATGGAAAATAACCAGCATGCCTGAACTTCCAGCATGTCCGGCTTACGCAAGGAAACCGTGCAGGAGAAGCTTTTTCCCTGTTCAACGTCATACACCTTGCCTTTGTAAACATTTTTCGCTTGCCTTTTCATGTCGTAGAGAATGACCATTCCCAGAAGAGGCTGGCCCTCGCGCTCTTTCTTGCATTTTTTGCACACAGCATCTTGCGGCAGAGTGGAAAGCTTGACGTATTTTCCTTCGATCGTGCCGTCTTTTTCATAAATTTCGAGCTGCCATTTTTCTTTGCTTTTTTCTGCGCCTTTAATTCCAGGGACGGACCACACGCCGAGGACAGACGGTTCCGCCGCGTAGGACACCCCCGAAACAAGAAGAAAGAAGAAGCCGATCCAGGCGAGAACAAACAATTTTTTCATAGAAGCCTCCTGAAAGCAGATGATCTTTTTTGTGTGGCTCAGTATATGAACAATGCCGGATTCATGCAAGAAAAAAGACGCCCGACGTTTCCGGAGGCGGCCAGCGAAAGGAAAGGAAGGACTTTCGGCGGCTCGGCGTTTTTTTTCAGTCGTAGCGTTTGAGCTCAAAGAGCTTTTTGTTCTGCGTGGATACAATATGGTAGAAACGATCCTGAGGGGTGTAGATGAAGGGGACGTCGTCCTCGCGGCGATAAAGGAAATGCGAAAGGATCATCCGGTTGACCGCCTGATGGCCGACGATCATAATGTTGTCCGCGCGCCGGTTTAAAAAAAACGCCTTTTTGATTCCCGTTTCAATCCGCGGTTTCATTTTGGCGTAGCTTTCCCCTTCGGGATAAGCGAAGAAATATTTATTTGCCTCTCGGGCGCGAAAGATATCAGGCATCCGCTCTTTGATTTCCGTATAGGTCATGCCCTCGCAGACGCCGGCCGCGATCTCGTCAAACTCGCGAAGCGGGACGATCCGGCAGTCGGCCTGGCCTTTGCAGATGGCCTGTGCCGTGAGTTGTGTGCGCAGTTTGCTGCTGGTGAAGATGTAGGATATTTTTCGAGAGGCGAAAAAGCGTCCCAGCCCTCGGGACTGCTGTTTTCCCTTGGCAGTCAGTCCCGGATCGCCTCCGATACGGTCTTCGATATTGAAAGGGGTTTGCGCGTGACGGATGAGAAAAAGGTTTCGGACTTCATCGGTAACGAGGTAGTCCCTCAGGCGGGCGTAAAGCGCAATAGGATCGCTGTGCTTTTCTTCGAGGATTCGATTTTGCAGCGAGTCGAGGCGAATATAATTTCTTTCGACGTCAAGGGGTTTGTACACCATTTTGTAATACTCGATGCGTTTTAAAAATTCCGCCTCGGCGATCCGGCATTTGACGCTGGAAAACTCCGGCAGTCTTGTTTTTTCACGGATCATCAGAGTGATGATTTCTTCATCGCCGTTGACGCATTCGATAAAGAGAACCGGATGGTCGTCGCAAAACGCTTCAATCATTTGTCTGCGTCGTCTACTGGCGTTGGTCGCGTCCAGAATCGCAACCGTGCCTGCGCGCCTCAGCCAGGTTTTTGCGGCCTGCATATTGAGGCGGGCAAACCCATCCCTCGCCTCGACGCCTGCGCGGTTGTCCGGCGAATAAAATGCCGATAGCGAGGTTTGCGCGACTGGCAGGTGCTTCCGGCGGAGATTGCCGTTATTGAAAATCCTTGTCGTGACGCCGTCACGACGGAGATTGTCCTGCAACCGCATGGCCAGAGTGGATTTTCCACGCGCCGGAAGGCCCATCAGCACGATGTAGAGTTTCTCGTCGCTCATCTTCTTACCGCACCATTTTTCTTCCGATATCGAAAGCCTTCTCCATCAGCGTCTGATCGGAGACAGCCGGTTTGGCTTCGCTTTCGGTGTGGATGACTCTGCCGATTTCTTCGAAACCCAGGCCGCTGCCGGTCATACCGGCGAGGTACGTGATGGATTTTTGGTACTGTTGCGGATTCGGCGCGCCCTGAGACGTGACCAGTGCGTAAGTTTTACCGGGCGGCACCATGGATTGATACCCGCCGCGAGGGAGGCTTGCGTAGAGCGAATAGATGCGGTCCACAAAGAGTTTCATCTGACCGGAAAGACGGTACATATAAATCGGGCATCCGACGATCATCCCGGCGCAAGTTTTAATGGCTTCAAGCCAGGGACTGAGCTCGTCTTTGGCGCTGCAGAAACCGGGCGTCTTGCGGCAGCCCAGACACCCCAGACACCCCTTAAAGTCAATGTCGTGAAGGCGAATCTCGAACGTTTCCGCGCCGCGTGAACGCGCGCCTTCGAGCATGGACGCGAGGATTGCCGACGTATTTCCTTTGGAGCGTGGCGAGCCGTTAAACGCTAAAATCTGCATGGAACCTCCTTTGATACGCGCAGTCTTAGAAAGACAAGGTTAAGGGCCGAAGGTCGCTGTGCGGGCTTTACACCCCGGCATCGTTTTGCTGCCTACTTCAGTTTTTTGACTCGTATCATATTCGTTGTTCCCGCGACCCCGATGGGGTGGCCGACGGTGATGACGATCAAATCGTTCGTCTTCGCGATGCCGCCTGCGATGGCCGCCTGCGAGGCGTTTTCAATCATTTCGTCGGTGCTGGCCATCGGCTTCACCAACGTTGGAACACATCCCCAGCTCAGCGCCAGGCGGCGGACGATCCGCTCATGCGGTGAAAGCGCGATAATCGGCTGACGCGGGCGGAAACGGGCGATGTGGCGCGCCGTCATGCCGGACTGCGTGTGCGCGACGATGGCTTTGGCCGTCAGATGGTTTGCCAGAATACAGCAGGCGTTTGCGACCGATTCGGAGACATCTTTTTCAGGAATTTCGGATAAAAACCGGTCGAAGGGAAAACCGCCTTCGGCGGCGGTGACCAGCCGGTTCATCTGCGCGACCGCTTCCATCGGATAGTCGCCGGACGCCGTTTCTTCAGAGAGCATCACCGCGTCCGTACCGTCGAGCACGGCGTTGGCCACGTCGGTGGCTTCCGCGCGGGTGGGGCGAGGCGAGGCCACCATCGACCGCAGCATCTGTGTGGCGGTGATGACCGGTTTGCCCCGGCGGTTGGCCAGTGCAATGAGCCGTTTCTGAATGAGTGGCACGTCTTCGAGCGGAATTTCCACCCCGAGGTCTCCACGGGCGACCATGATGCCGTCGGAGATGTTCAAAATGGACTCAATGTGTTCGATCGCCTCATGCTTTTCAATTTTGGCGATGACCGGCGTGTCTTTCCCGTGCGCGGCGATTATATCTTTAACCGCCCGGATGTCATCGGCGGTTTTTACAAACGACAACGCGACGAAATCCACATCATTTTCCAGTCCGAATAAAAGGTCGACACGGTCTTTTTCGGTAAGCGACGACGTGCGTATCGTGCCGGTCGGCAGATTGATGCCTTTGTGAGACGTCAGCACGCCGCCCGTGATGACCTTGCAGACAATGTCCGTCCCGTCGGTGGATTCCACCCAAAGCTCCATCAGACCATCGGCCAGAAGAAGACGGTCGCCTTGCTTCACTTCTTTGGGCAGGTCCCTGTAGCCTAATGACACGGCATCGATACTGCCTTCAATGTCCCGATTGGTCAGCACGAACCGGTTGCCCGGAGTCAGCAGAATTCCGGGATCGGGAATCGATCCGATGCGGATTTTTGGCCCGGCCAAGTCCTGGAGAATGGCCACCGGCTGCCCGAGTTTTGCCGATAGTGTCCGGATCCGTCTGATTTTTTCAAGATGTCCTTCGGGGGATCCGTGCGAGAAATTCAGGCGTGCCACATTCATGCCGTCTCGAATCAGGGCGTCTAGAATCTCTTCCTTTTCGGAGGCCGGTCCGATTGTGCAGACAATTTTTGTTTTTTTCATAGAATCCTTTAGGGGGCTTACGCTGAAGGTCGGCGAAAGATACTTTTGTCCGAATTTCTTTGCGCGTTGCAGGGTCTTCAGCCGCCAGCCTTTCTCCTAACAAATTCCCCTTTGAACTTCAAGAAGTTCAAAGTATTATGCTGGGCATGCTGGACTTGCTTTACCAAAACGGCGTTGTTGCGGAGAAACGGGTTGACATCCCTCGGGCTTTTGTCTATCTTCATCAGGGATTAAGATTCAGGAGGTCATTATGGCGGTCAAAGTAGCGATCAATGGTTTCGGTCGAATCGGGCGCCTGGTTTTCCGCGCCGGTCTGAAATCAAAAGATGTCGAGTTTGTAGCGGTCAACGACTTAGCCGATCCGAACACCCTGTCGCACCTTCTGAAATACGACTCCGTCCACGGCATTTTACCCGTCGAGGTAAAATCCACGCCTCATTCGATTATTGTTGATGGAAAAGAAATCAAGGCTTTTGCCAACCGGGATCCTGAAACACTGCCCTGGCGCGATCTGGGCGTGGATGTCGTTTTGGAAAGCACGGGCAGATTTACCGACCGCGACGGGGCGGAAAAACACCTCAAAGCCGGGGCGAAAAAAGTCGTTATTTCCGCGCCCGCGAAAAACCCGGATGTGACCTTTGTTTTCGGCGTCAACGCCGAAGACTATGATTCCTCAAAGCATTCCATTATCTCGATGGGGTCGTGCACGACCAACTGCCTGGCGCCGATCGTCAAAATCCTGCATCAGGAATTCGGCGTCGAATACGGGCTGATGACGACCATTCACTCCTTTACCAACGACCAGGTCGTGCTCGACGAACCGCACAAGGATTTGCGCCGTGCTCGCGCGTGCGGTTTGTCGATGATTCCCACGACCACCGGCGCGGCCCGGGCCATTTCGGAAGTCATTCCCGATATGAAAGGCAGGCTCGACGGTCTGGCCATCCGCGTGCCCACCCCCAACGTGTCGCTGGTGGATTTTGTGGCGACGCTCGCCACGGAAGTCAGCAAGCAGCAGATCAACGACAAGCTCAAATCATATTCCGAAGGCGTCATGCGGGGTATTTTGTATTGTTCGGAAGAAGAACTGGTTTCTAAAGATTTCAACGGCAATCCGCATTCTTCGATTGTGGATCTGCCGAACACGACCGTCATCGGCGGCAAAATGGTGAAAATTCTTTCATGGTATGACAACGAGTGGGGCTTCTCCAACCGGATGCTTGAACTTTTGTCGTTCATCATGAAATAAAAAATACGAAAGGTCATAACTATGAAGTACTTGGATCAGCTGGAAGTCGGCGGCAAGAAGGCGTTCGTGCGTGTGGATTTCAACGTTCCTCTGGACAAGTCGGGCAAGGTCACCGACGATACGCGTGTGAGGGCGAGCCTGCCCACCCTTAACTACATTTTGGCCCATGGCGGCAAGGTGATTGTGGCCTCGCATCTGGGACGTCCCAAAGGCAAAAGGGTGGAGGAATTTTCATTGAAACCGGTGGCGCCGATTTTGTCGGCTCTGCTCAAAAAGGAAGTTCCTTTTATCGACGACTGCATCGGGGAACAAACGCAAGCAGCAGTGGCCGCCATGAAAGCGGGTGACATCATTCTGCTGGAAAACCTGCGCTTCCATCCCGGCGAAGATAAAAACGACGAGGCGTTTGCAAAAGAGCTTGCAGCGCTGTGCGATGTTTATGTCAACGACGCGTTTGCCGTGTCTCACCGTGCGGCCGCGTCCAACACGGCGATCACCCAATTCGCTCCTGTGTGCGCGGCGGGGTTCCTGCTCAAAAACGAAATTGAGTATTTCAACAAAGCCATGGGCAATCCGGCCCGTCCGCTGGTTGCAATTTCGGGCGGCGCGAAAGTGTCCGACAAGATCGCTGTTTTGGAAAACCTCATCGATAAAGTGGACAAACTGCTGATCGGCGGCGGCATGGCCTTTACCTTTCTCAAAGCCCAGGGCGGCAATATCGGCAAATCGCTTTGCGAGGAGGATATGCTTGATCTGGCCCGAAAGATTCTGGATAAGGCCAAGGCCAAAAATGTGCAGATTCTCCTGCCTGCGGATGCCGTGATCGCGCAGACGCCCGCGGCCGACGCCGAAACCAAAGTGGTGGATGCCAGTAACATTCCGGAAGGCTGGATGGGGCTCGACATCGGCCCCCAGTCGATTGCCGCGTTTTCCGACGCGGTGAAATCCGCCAAAACCATCGTCTGGAATGGACCTTTGGGCATGTTCGAACTCGCCCCTTTTTCCGCCGGAACGTTTAAGCTGGTGGATGCGGCCGTGGCTTCCGGCGCTTTAACGATTGTCGGCGGCGGCGACACGGATACGGCCATTCACAAAACCGGCAAGAGCAACAAAATATCCTATATTTCCACCGGCGGCGGCGCGTTTCTGGAGCTGCTTGAAGGCAAGACGCTGCCTGCGGTCGCGGCGCTGGGCTAAAAATCGGGAGGAACGCATGAGGAAATGGATCGTCGCCGGCAACTGGAAGATGCATAACACGGTGGCCGAATCCGTCGCGTTGGCCAACGCGATTAAAGAAGGTGTGTTAGGGCTGAAAAGCGGCGAGGTCGTTGTGGCTCCGCCGTTTACCGCGCTGGCTGCCGTCGCAGGTGCCCTTGGCGGTTCGCCCGTCGCGATGTCTGCGCAAAACATGCATGAGGAAGACAAAGGCGCCTTTACCGGCGAGGTGTCCGCCTCAATGCTCGAAGATGTCGGATGTCGCTATGTCATCCTCGGCCATTCGGAGCGGCGCAAGTATTTCGGAGAAACCGACGAAGGCGTCAACCGGAAAATTAAAAAAGCGCTCGCGGCGGGTTTGAAGCCCATCGTCTGCGTGGGCGAAACGGATGAGGAAAGAGCCCATGGCGTGACGCGGTCCGTTGTGGAAAAGCAGATCCGCGGGGCGCTTTTAAGTGTGGAACAAATCGATGACGTCGTGATTGCCTACGAACCGGTTTGGGCTATCGGCACCGGCAAGGTGGCCACGTCTGCGCAGGCCGAAGAAGTCCATGCCTTCATTCGCGGTCTCATCGGACAACTGTATGGATCGATTGCCGAATCCATCCGGATTCTCTATGGCGGCAGTGTCACGAAGGACAATATCGCGGAACTTGCCGCCATGGGCAATATCGATGGTGCGCTCGTGGGCGGCGCCTCGCTGAAGGCAGACGGATTTCTGGGCATCATCTCCAAAATGCCCTAAACGATAGGCGACAGGCTGTCGCCTATCGCCTCTATTTTTATTTTATGACTAAAATCCTGATCGTTTATTCTTCTCAAACCGGACATACCCAAAAGATGGCCGAGGCCGTCTGTGAAGGCGCAAAAACCATCGATGATGTTGACGTTATCCTGAAAAAAGCCGCCGACGCCACGCTTGCCGATCTTCTGGCCTGCGACGGTCTGGCGGTGGGCACACCGGAGAACTTCGGCTACATGTCCGGTATGATCAAGGATTTCTTCGACCGCACTTACGGCGGCGCGCAGGACAAGGTCTTTCGCAAGCCTTTTGTCGTCTTCGTGAGTGCGGGCAACGACGGCACCGGAGCGTTTCGGGCCATTGAGCGCATTGCGCTGGGCTACAAATTTAAAACCGTCTTTCACCCGGTTATTTCCAAAGGCGACCTCACAGAAGACATTCTGGAACAATGCCGCGAGCTGGGCGCGACGCTCGCCGGCGGCTGTGCGATGGGGATCTATTGATGCGCGATACAACGGAATCAAAGCAACCGATTGATGCGCCCGTTTCGATATTCAAAAAGACTTATTTCCGATGTTTTCTTCCGAGGCCCAGTGAAATGAGATAGCCGGCGACCTCCAGATTGCCGAACCGTTTAGCCACATCCAGCGCGGTCTGTCCGTCGCTGTTGACCGCTTCAGTGTCTGCGCCGACGGATACCAAATATTGCACCCCTTCCAGATAATTACCATAGGAAAACCAGATCAGCGGGGTGTTTCCCTTAAAGCTTCTGGCGTTGACGTCCGCCCCCGCGGCAACAAGAAGCCGGGCTATAGGGACCCCTTGGAAGAAAAGCGGCGTCATCCCGAAGTCTTTATCTCGCAGGTGAACATCCGCTCCCCGCTCAATGAGATATGCGGCTGTGGCTGGATCTGTAACCAGATGGAGGGCGGATTCGCCGCTTGCGTTTTGCGCATTGACATTGATCCCGTCTTCAAGCGCAGCTTTTACCTTTTTCAAAGATCCGCTTCGCGCCGCTTCGAGATACTGATCCGATAAGGTCAACTCAGGCTCGGCGACATCCTCGCAAAGGTCGGGAACTGTTTCGCCGGAGGATTTTGCAATCTGATCTTGTGCAGGCGACAGCGATACGGCCAGCAATAGAAAACCGGCCGCCGCCAGGCAGGCCGCAGAAACTTTAATCGTCATAGCCTTCCTTTCCAACTGTCCGTAAAGTGGTATAGCTAACACGGGCAAGATGCTTTTATCATAAAGTCGACTCGCGACAAAAAGAAAATTCGAATGAGGGTGTTCATCTTTTGTGTTAAATTGAGGCGCGGTGAGAGGTATAGGAGGAGTAATCGATGATTGACATCATTTTCATTCCGGCGGCTGTTGCGGTGAACGTGACGGCGATTATTCTGCTGTTTAAGGATTGCTACCGCGGCTTGGGCTCCACGATGGGCGGGGAAATGTTTGCGGGGATGTTGTGGGCGTCCGGTGCGCTTTTCTGGGCTGTGGGTGTCTATGCCGGATATGAAAATGGGGTTTTTTCAGTTGCCGCGGGCTTGTCGGCGCTTCTGATCTGGATTCCCTGCCGATGGCTGATTGTCCGGCTGGGTTTGAAATATGGAAAACCCGCGCCCAAGAGTCGGATGCCGCAGGACTGATCGATTGCCCCAAGCCGACCCCGAAAGCGTTCACCTTCCGGCAAGCGGCTTGAAAAAAGAGGCCTGACTTTGCCTGCGGATCGCTCGCGGCGTTGACTTTCGACCATCACTTTGTTAAAAAGTGAAAGTTCTCTCGGCGGAAAAAAGCCGGGCGATCAAATGCCCGGCTCGTCTTGAATGATGGTCTCGCTCCGTAACCATTTTTTCTATTGTTCCATGTTGAAAAGACAAGAAAGGACCCTGCCATGAAAAAATTATTCTTTGTTTTGGTGCTGATGTGCCTCGCCATGCCCTGTTTAGCGGATGACACCGTCTACTGTCCAACAGATAAACGTGAGCGCGCTACGAAGTGCGAACAAGCCAAAGATAAAAACAGGCAGATCGACGAAACCGTCGCCAACTGGACGCCCATGCTCAACGACGGCAATATGATGATGTATCGGATCACGCGGGCGAAGAACGAAAGCCCCGATCAGTATGCCAACCGGGTCAAGTCCATGAAATCTTTTTCCTACCGAGGCCTCAATTATCCGATTCGAGGCAAATACACGACAAAAGGCGTGACCTTCATCCCTTTAACCCGTCAGGAATCGAGCAGCGTCCTCGGACGCGCGTTTGAAAGCCGCAGGGAAGTCGAAAAGCAGATGAACTATGTGCGGCAAAACACGCAGAAACTCAAGCCCATGATTCGAAACAAGATCGACCGTCTTGAACATGAAAAACAGCAAAATATGCTTTATCTGGCCCAATGCTGCGGATATCGCTGGACGACCGAAGGCGAGAGGAAGCGAAGCGGAGGAAAAACCGTCCAGAACCGTCCAACCCAACCCAACGCGCCGTCCGGCGGTCAAAGAGGATTGCTCGGCGTGGAATCGGATGAACAAAGGCATTCCGGAAATGGAACAACCCGATAGCGGACAGAAGCATCATGAAGGATAAAGCTTCGGTCAGCGCGCGATTTCCAAGACCACTTTCATATCTTTGGGGGTCAGGGCGGCCGGACTGTTTTTGCTGCCGGCAGCCACGATGATCCGGTCAAAGTCGGCACAGGTCACGCCGAAAGACGAAAGCGGCGGCAGACGCAATTTCTGAAACCATTCCTGTAAAACGTCGAGGAACGCTATGCAAGAGGCGGCGTCGTCTGCGTCGGCGCGGCCGGAAAAAATTCGCCCGATATCGGCAAAACGTTTCCGGGCGTCCGGGTTTTTTTCATCCAGTACTTTTTTAACCACGAAACTCATGACCGGAAAAAGAAGCTTACCGCAGGCCACACCGTGCGGGACCGGAAATAGTCCGCCAAGCGGTCCCGCCAGGCCATGCACCGCGCCTAGCCCGGCGCGGCTGAGCGTGATGCCGGAAACGAGCGCTGCAAAAGACATCTTCTCGCGAAGGGCGAGATCATGGCGCAGTCCCAGGCCCAGCGGCGGCAGGGCTTCACTGACAAAGGTCAGAGCCCTGAGGGTCAGCGCGTCGGTCGCCTCGTCGGCTTGAGTGGATGTATAGGCTTCAATCAATTGGGCTGCGGCATCCAGACCGCAGGCCGTCGTGAGCGCAGTCGGCATTGAGAGGGTGAGTTCAGGATCGACCAGCGCCAAATCCGGAACATAAACCTCATGCCGCAGCGATCGCTTGTAGCCTTCTTTACGGTCGCAAAGAACGGCGTTTTTTGTGGCTTCGCTTCCCGTGCCGGCGGTGGTTGGAACCGCGATAAAAGGGACCTTCGTGCCGGGTGGTTTCTTTGTGCCGACGCCTTCGAGGTAATCTTTAACCGACCCTTTCGAGGCTAGCATGGCCGATACCGCCTTGCCGCAGTCGAGTACACTGCCGCCGCCGACGGCAGCCACGACGGTTATCGACTCTTTACGATACGCCCGGGCGATTGCATCAACAGCATCCACCGTCGGTTCGCCCCGCACCGAAAGAACCTTGGCCGAGATGCCCGCCCGATCCATCTGCACGGTCAAATCCGTCAGGCGGCCGGACTTTTTGAGTGACTCCCCTCCGGTGATGAAAAGCGCGCGCGATCCATAGTCTCCGAGGATGTCCGCTAGTCTCTCAAACGATCCCGCGCCAAAAATAATTTTGGGAATTCCCGGAAGATTCAGATGGTTTATGCCGTCCATGCGGTTTTCTCCAGTGGGGCGACCACATCATGAACAATCCCCGCACGGGGCTCAGCCATCCAGGGTTCGACGGTTTGCCGCCATTTAAGGTAATGGGCGGTCGCTTTATGCGCGGCCGCCGCTTCGTCGGTTTTGTAGGCTTCATACAGGGTGAAGGCCGCCGGATTCTCCCGTTTTTGCAACACATCAAATCGCAGATTTCCTTTTTCCTGAATCGAACAACGATGGTTTTCGAGGGTTGCCGCGATAAAATCCTCGATATGCTCCGGTTTCACGAAAACACTGACAACCGTTACAATCATGCTGGATCTCCTTTGCGCTGATTTTCGTTTCCGACGGGCCTCCGGTGAGGGGCGATGTTCTCCTCCCGCCGAGCCGATCATATAGCAGAAGAAGCACACTCGGCAAAGGGCAAAGGTATTTGCTTAGAAGGGGAACCCCTCATCCGGAAAGCTGCGTGATCTTTCGGGTGGCACGGTGTAAGGGTTTTTTTCCGCCAGTTCATGTCGGGACAGCGCGGAAACGACAATGGATTTTGGGGCGGTGGGGCAGGCCAGTTCGCACGCGCCGCACCCGATGCAGTATTGTTCGTCCACCTCGGGATATAGG
>CAYUDM010000011.1:0-56179 GCA_964443625.1 uncultured Smithella sp.
GGCTGATCATCCTCTCAGACCAGCTAACCATCGTCGCCTTGGTAGGCCATTACCCTACCAACTAGCTAATGGTACGCGGACTCATCCTTCAGCGAAAGCTTGCAAGCAGAGGCCTCCTTTGGCTAAATGACTGATGTCACTCAGCATTATTCGGTATTAGCGCACCTTTCGGTACGTTATTCCCAACTAAAGGGCAGATTATCCACGCGTTACTCACCCGTGCGCCACTTTACTCATCAGCCGAAGCCGACTTTCTCGTACGACTTGCATGTGTTAGGCACGCCGCCAGCGTTAGTTCTGAGCCAGGATCAAACTCTCCAGTTTTAATCCTGTAGAAAGATTTCTCTTTCTTTATACTCGCGTGATACTTCTAAAAAATTGTTAAGACCCGCAAATGTCTTTTCCCACTATTCAGTTTCCAAAGAGCCTTCTTGAAACGAGCATTGACATATAAATCAATTCGATTTTTCTGTCAAGGCAAATTTTCAATTTTTTGTTCAGTCAGCAACAGAAATCTTCTGAAATTAAAGAGACAGACTATCGGCATACCGGTTGAAAACTTCAACTCACCTTCAGCACATCTCTGACGAACAGGAGATGGCTTCTACTCCCTCCCGTGAAAACTGTCAAGCAATAATTTAAAAAAATTATCACCGCTGATCATAAACATCTAATGCTTTGTAATATCAATATATTACAAAGAGACCCCTTAAACCAATAATGCCGGATAGAAGCCTTCCATAGCCCCTGATTCACTTCATCCCTGCATCTCATGCAATACGCCTTGATCAAAAACATTCTTACTCAGGACGGATCCGGATCATCCGGCTCACGCTGAAGCCATTTGCATCAATTGCCTTACAGTCTTCATTCGCTTCAAAAAGGGGTTTATGATATGTTAAAGCGCAACAAAAGAGAGGACCGAATCGCCGCAGACGATTCTTTCCGAAAGGATTATATTTCAGTATGCGTTTCTATCCCGTTGCCCATCAACTTCGGTATTCACATGTCTGATCACACGGTGACCTCCTGTTCAACGCATATTACCATTTCGCTCAAAGGTCGAATCGACGCGCTGGCCGCTCCTGAAATCCGCGAACTTTTCACCCGATTGATTCTTGAAGGCGGCCGTCTGCTTGCGGTGGATATGACAGCCGTCCATTATGTGAGCAGTGCGGGATTGCGGTCGTTCATCTCCGCGCAGAAAGAGCTTAAACAGGTGGGTGGAGAAATCGTGCTTGCGGGTCTTGAGCCCCAGGTACAGGAAGTTTTTAAGGTCAGTGGATTTAATCAGCTTTTCCGAATCCTCCCGGACCTAAGCAATGCCTCGGATTTGACGACCCATACGTCAGTTCCCGCCGGCAAGCGCTTGCAAACAGACAGTTTTGCCTGCGATTATCACGACACACAGGCACCTCCCGGAACGCTCTCGGTCATCGGCGCCCCTTCAAAGATGGAAAACGCCTCCTACACACCGGCCGACGTGATCACGGTCCCCGCTTCCGGAATCCGCCTGGGTTGCGGGCTGGCGGCCTTGGGGGATGGTTTCGACGACTATCAAAATCTGTTCGGCGAAGCTTTGGTGGTCGACTCCAATTTCTTTTACTACCCTGCCGTTCGCCATTCGAGTGTCGATTTCCTGCTGGCCGCGCACACGGATTTCAGCACAACATACAGATTCCTCCACGGATTCAGCGTAAACGGAGACTACCGCTACCGATTGTCCTTTCAAGGTTTTGAGGGTTCCGTGGGCCTGACGGACCTTCTCAGCGGCATCTTGTCATTTACGAGCGCGGAGATCATCGGAATCTCGCTGCTGGCTGAAAGCAGGGGCATCCTGGGCATGAATCTCAAAAAGTCGCCCCTGTCCGGATACGGGGTCAACATTTTCGACCGTCACCAATTGCCGGAATGGTTCGATTATCCCGTCGAAGCCGAGCATTCCGGCGCGGTGATTGCCGCAGCAGGCATTGTCGCGCGCAATCCCGAAGGACTTCCTCAAAGGTTTCAAGCGCTTTTTCCCGGAGGCCGCCCCTTCCACCTGCACGCGGCAATCTTTCAAAAAGCGCCCCTCGCAACCGCAGCAGGCAACATGGACCGTGAACTGGCGCGCGTTTTCAACGACCTCAGCGCCTTGAAAGTTCAGCATCTCATGAGCCGATCCCGCTTGGGATACGGACTTGCCGGAATCATCGAGATCGGAGTGTAGGTCGTGGAACTATGGATCGGCGCGGTCAATCTCGGTTTTTTATACGCCTTTATGGCCGTCGGCGTTTTTATCACTTTTCGTATTCATGATTTTCCGGACATTACCGTGGACGGCAGTTTCGTCACGGGAGCGGCCATGACGGCCGTTTTGATTGTGGCGGGAGTCAACCCATGGTTTGCTCTGGCTCTTTCCTTTCTCGCGGCATCGGCAGCCGGCGCGGTAACGGCGCTGATCCATACCCGTTTTGCGATCAACGGTCTTCTGGCCGGCATTTTAGTCATGACCGGACTTTATTCCATCAATCTGCACATTATGGGACGTTCCAACATTCCATTGCTTGCCGAACCGGGGCTGATGGCTCTGGCTGCGAGCATCAATCCCGGCCTGCCTGTTGAAATCTGGATGGGACTGCTGCTGGGCGGCACGATCACACTTTTCTGGCTTCTTATTTCCCTTTTTTTCCGTACGGACTTCGGAATCGCCATGCGGGCAACCGGCAACAATCCTGCCATGGCGGCGGCCTCCGGCATTCATGTCAACGCGATGAAGATCATAGGCATTGCAATGGCCAACGGCCTGGTGGGGATTTCCGGCAGTCTCGTGGCACAATATCAGGGTTTTGCCGACATCGGCATGGGAGTGGGCTCCATCGTCTTCGGTCTGGCGGCGGTCATTATCGGAGAAACCCTTCTACCTGCAAAATCGATCTGGATTAAAATCCTCAGCGTGATTGCGGGCTCAGTTCTTTTTCGACTGATGGTGGCGCTCGCGCTTTACGTGGGTCTCAATCCCATCGACCTCAAGCTAATTACCGCCGTGTTCGTTCTGGCCATTCTCATCGCTCCGAAATGGATTACGCTCCGCAGACAAAAAGGGTCCCGGAAGGGACGTTTCAGCGCCGTCTTTGCACAACGCAGCAAAACCCGTGCGTGGGGTCTGCTGATTGCCGCGGCGCTGTGCCTGATAATCACCATTATGTTGATAAAGCCGATGTTCCTCCCCGAACAGCCCCGGCTGCGTATCGGTGTCGTGCAATTGAGCGATCACGCCGTATTGACGATGACTCGAGACGGATTTGTCGAAGAAATGAAAAACCTGGGGTATGAAGACGGAAAGAATGTGACCCTCTACCTGGAAGACGCCAACGGCGACATGGCCACGGTCAACAGCATTCTTGATAAATTTTCCCAACAGAAAATCGATATCGTCGTCCCGATATCCACCGGTTGCACACAGGCCGCAATCAACAAGATCCGGGAAACGCCCGTCGTGTTCGCAACGGTGGCCAATCCGTTTATCATCGGCGCGGGCACGTCCGATACGGATCACTTACCCAATGTCACCGGTGTTTACGGCGCCGTTCCGATGGACCAACTGATCGAGGTTACCCGCTCGCTTTTGCCCGGAAAAATCAAGGTCGGCTGCATCTGGGATCCTTCACAGACCAATGCCGTTTACAATGTAAAGGCGCTTCAGTCTGAAATCGAAAAACATCCGCAAATCAGCTTTCTCGGCGCGACGGTCACCGGATCGGCGGAAGTTCAACAGGCGGCGCAGGCTCTGATTTACAAAAACATCGACGCGTTCGTCCTCGTCACGGACAACATTGTTTTTTCCTCGCTGGATGCGATCATCCGGGTGGCAAACGATCGAAACATACCGGTGATCTTAAGCGACGTCGAACGCCTCGCCGACGGAGCCCTGGCCGCATGCGGCTACGACTACCGTCAAAGCGGCGTTCAGGCCGCGCGCCTGGTGGATCGCATTCTCAAAGGAGAATCGCCTGCGCAGATTCCTTTTGAACGCTACCGGACGCTCACCCTGGGAGTCAATCCCGACGTCGCGTTCCGGCTCGGCATCACCATTCCCGCAGACCTTCGGGCAAAGGCGACACGGATCGTCGGCCATCCGAAAAAGGAAATGGGGTCCAAACGCCTGGTGATCTTTGTTTTTTCGGACAACTACGCGCTTGAAGTCTCCACCCGGGGCATTCTCGACGAACTTCATCGAAGCGGAGTTTTAAAAAAACGCAACCTCACCGTGGAGGTGAAAAACGCACAAAACGACTATGCGACCGCGCAGGCCATCGTCCAGGACATCGTCCGGCAGCGATATGATTACATCATCACCGCCTCGTCGCTGGCGCTCCAGGTGACGGCCAACGGCAATAAGACTATCCCCCATATCTTCGGTACCGTCACCGATCCCTACCGGATGGGCATCGCCCGAACCCCGGACGATCACATTCCCAACATTACCGGCCTCGCCACATTTCAACCGGTGGAATCCGCCGTCCGCGCCATGCGGGTGATTTTCCCTAAAGCCAAACGCATCGGCCTTGTCTGGAATCCCTCCGAGGCCAACTCCGAGGCCTGCACACTCAAGGCGCGAGACGCAGCCAAAAAATTCAACTTCGAACTCGTCGAAAAAACCGTCGGCCGCACCGATGAGGTAAAAGACGCGCTGTCCGCGTTGCTCAACACGGGAATCGATCTGTTTTTCACCTCCGGCGACAACACGGTAATCCTCGCATCGGCAACCGTCGCCCGGATTCTTGAAAGCCATAAGATCCCCTATTTCACCAACGACCCGGCGGATATCGAGCGCGGCGCGTTTTTTTCCATCGGAGCCGATTATCATTCCGTCGGCGTGGAAACCGCCAAGATGGCGATCCGCGTGATCGAAGGCGAAGCGCCGAAGGAGATTCCCATTCGGGAATTCGTGCCGGAAACCATCGGCCTGTCTTTGAAACTGGCCGGCGACTATGGCGTGACGATTCCGGAGACCTATCTTAAAAAAGCCTCCGTGGAAAAAAGGTAGAAAATGATCCAGTTGCGCAACATCCATAAAACATTCAACCCCGGCACGCTCAACGAAGTCTGCGCGCTACGGGGTATTGATCTCGACATCCGTCGCGGTGAGTTCGTCACGATCATCGGCACCAACGGGTCGGGAAAATCCACCCTGCTCAATGTGCTGGCCGGAACGGTGAGCCCCGATTCGGGAAGCGTGCTACTTGCCGGCAGGGACGTCACGAAAGAAAAGGAGTATCAGCGCGCCCGTACCATCGCCCGGGTTTTCCAGAATCCCTTTCTGGGGACCGCGCCGGATATGACCCTTGCAGAAAATTTGCTTATCGCCTCGCTTCGGGGACGCAGACATCATCTGCGAAGAGGCCTGTCCCCCTCACGCCTGGCGTCGTTTCGTAAACAGCTCGAACGCCTGGAAATGCAGATGGAAGATCGACTGGACCATGTCATCGGCTCGCTCTCCGGCGGTCAACGCCAGGCGGTCAGCCTTCTGATGGCGGTCCTCAACAAGCCCGATGTGCTTTTACTCGACGAACATACGGCGGCGCTGGACCCCAAGTCAGCCTCTCAAATCCTTGCCCTGACCCGGGCGTTCGTCGAAGAGGAAAACCTCACCGCCTTCATGGTGACACACAGCATGTCCCAGGCGCTCGAGATGGGGACACGGACACTGATGATGCACAAGGGGGAGATTATCGATGATATTTCCCGGGAAGAGAAACAGCGCCTCTCCGTGGACGACCTGCTCGACAAGTTTGCCGATCTGAGAAAGACCGAAAAACTGACCGATGACATCCTTGACCAACTCAGACGGGAATACCGATAGCGTTAAGGCGATCCCTTGCCGTCAGACCCGTAATACTGAATAACCATCATCGTAATGTCGTCGGCCTGCGGCTCCTCGCCCGCAAAAGCTTCGACTTGCGCAAGCGTGCCCTCAATTAGAACCCTCGGGTCGCCGGACTTCAATCCGCCCACCACACCGGAAAGGCCCATCTGCTCAAACAATTCCTGCCTTTCGTTTGCCGCTTCCGTCACGCCGTCGGAATATAAAAACAGCGCTTCATTTTTTTGCAGCCTCAGTGTTTCGGTGCGATACGAAAATCCCTCAACCACACCGAGCGCCATACCGCCAATCAGCGGCAGCGTTTCCACGTCGCCGGAGCTCCTTACGACACAGGGAGGCGGATGACCGGCGCTGCAATAGGCCACGTCGCCGGTGCGCACATCGAGAATGCCCAGAAACATCGTGACAAACATCATCGACGGATTGTCCAAAGCCAGGTCGTCGTTGACGCTTTGCAGGATTTCAGAAGGTGATCGCCCCCGCGCGGTTTTGCTCTTCACGAGGATTTTCGTCACAGCCATCAACAGGGCGGCGGGAACCCCCTTGCCGGAAACGTCTCCAACCGTGAAACACAGATGGTCGTCATCCATAAAGAAGAAATCATACAAATCACCGCCGACTTCACGAGCGGGCTTAAGCAGCGCGTAAATATCCATATCCGCGCGATTCGGAAACGGCGGAAAGATTCGAGGCAGCATGCCCATCTGAATATCATGGGCGATCCGCAGCTCGCTTTCAATGCGTTCCTTGGCGGCGGTGGTCCGGGTTAATTCCTGAATATAGGTTTGAAGCGATTTCCGCATGGCTGCAAAGGAGGCCGCCAGCCGTCCCACCTCGTCTTGTCGCAAAACAGCGGGGATGGGCAAATCCAGATTTCCTTCGGCCATGGTCTGGGTCGCGTTGGTAAGCTCCCGAAGCGGTCGCGTGATCCCGCTGGCCACCCGGATAATGACGCAAAACAACACAACCATGCCGAGAGTGCCGAAGATCAGCGTCAGATGGTAATGCCTCGAAACATCCGCCATCAGCTGATCACGGGGCAAAACGAGCCCTAAAGACCACCCTGTGGAGGCAAGCGGCGCGAAGACCAGCCAGGACGCCTCGCCGGTCATGAAATCGTCAATTTCATAGCCGCCTGTCTCGCCGACCGTCATCTTGAGCCCCATCCGGCGCAAGGCCGGATCATTTCGCTTCTCAGCCAGATCGAGAATCGTTTCGTTCATGATCAATCGCTCATCCGGATGGGTCACAAAAGTTCCGGACTGGCTGATCAAGAAAGCATAGCCGGTTCCACCGAGGGTAATCTCCGACACGATTTTACGCAGCCACTCCAGGGAGATATCCACCGTCACAATCCCGGAGAATATTGTCTCGCCGTCCGATCGTCGGTAAAACGGCACGGAATAGGTGGACATGATGATATTGCCCGCCCCTTCGTCGAAGTAAGGCTCCACCCACAAACTGCGGTTTCGTTGCGCGGGCAGGCGATACCAATCCCAGGAAAAATAGTCATAGGTGATCAACGTGTCGGCGATGCCGTCTTGCTGCCGGTAGACATAGGGAGAAAAATGCCGCAAGCGGGCATCCTGCACGAAAGGTTCGAAGGCGACGGCCATCCCGTATATTTCGGGATTGCGTTCGACGACGGTCTTCATGAGACTCTGAAGTTTCTGCCGGTCGCGATAGGCCGGATCGGCGACCAGCGCGGACAGGTTTTCCGGAATTTTCTGCGCCGCGGCCAACACGACGTCGAGTCGTGCCGCCGTTCCCCTTGCGACATCGGCGGCGTGCTGCTCGATTTTTTTCATCATGATCTGGCGGGTCAAGAAGTAATAATAGCCGAAAATGAGTGTGAAGATCACCGTGACGGACAAAAGAATCCACAGGCTCAGACGAAAAGCGATGCCGCGCCCGGGATGAACGCCGTTTTGTCTTTCCCGATCGGATTTAAGATGTTTAAAAATGCCTTTCACAGGTTTGTCCGTTCGGGGAGGCGTTTTTTCAAGAAGGCCAGCGTCAGAATATTGGTGCCGACATCGCGGTGGTATCGAACCTCATCCGTCATCCGACGGATGAGAAAAACACCCATGCCGCCAACCTTGCGTTTGGAAACATCCGCACCCAATTCGGGCTCCGGCAAAGATAAAGGGTCGAAAGGCGCGCCCTGATCCCGAATCTCCAAGATCAGAGGATACACATGGGAGAAGGAGACATGCACTTCAACGCCGCCCGGCGCCGTCTCCGGATAGGCGTGATTGATGACGTTGACCAGAGCTTCCTCGGCAGCCAGGCAAATCCGGGAAATGGCATCGGAAGAAAATCCTTTTTGGATTGCCTGATCGGAAATGAAGCTCATCAGCACCGGAAGGTTCTCCAGGCGCGCAGGCATGTGGAAAATGGGCATAGAGATCCCGTCTTTTAAAAAAACGTTATCGCACGGACTGAAGCGCCGCCTCCAGCGACTCGAAAGCGGGAATCAGAGCAATGAAGCCGGAGATGGTGAAGACCTCCTCAACGTTGGGCTTAAGCGCCGCCATACCGAGCTTTCCGTTTCGGGCCTTGATCTTTTTGGCTGCCGTGAGGAACACGCGCAAGCCCGCGCTGCTGATATAGTCCAGTCCCGCCAGATCAAAAATCAGATCCGACGCCGGCTTTTCAAACCACGAGTTGAGGCGTTCCTCCAGTTCGGGAGCGGATACCGCATCGAGCCTGCCGCGAAGGGCGAAAACGGACACATTGGCATGTTGGGTTATTTCAATATTCATAAGGCCTCTCCTTCAATCCTGCTTGCCGATCCATACGGCAAAGCGCAGGCAGTATAGAAAACAATCTTTATTGATGTCAACAGATTTCATACCGCGGGTTGGGCGTCAAGCCGGTAAACTTCCTTAAGTGCGGCAAACACGACAACATCCGTCTTTTCATCATCAAAAAATGCGACACCATCAAATCCCGAAAGACAAACCGAGCCGATCCCCTTGAGCCGCGCATCAGGGAAAAGGATCCCGGCCCCCAGTCTTCATTTGGCAAGAGCGGTTGTTTGTGCTATATCAGCGCCATATTTTCCCTCAAGGAGACAACAGCCATGATTTATAATGAAGAATTCGAAACCCTGCCCCGCGAAGCCTTGGAAGCCCTGCAACTCAAACGATTGCAACAAGTTGCCGAGCGCCTCTATCATACGGTCGGCTTTTATAAAAAATCCTTCGATCAGGCGGGCGTCTCTCCGAACCGGCTGAAGTCACTTGACGACCTCAAGCGTTTTCCTTTCACCACCAAACAGGATCTGCGGGAAAATTACCCCTTCGGGCTTTTCGCCGCGCCGATGACCAGTGTTGTCCGTTTGCACGCCTCCTCCGGCACCACCGGGGCGTCCACCGTGGTGGGCTACACGCAGCGCGATATCGACACCTGGTCGGAGCTCATGGGCCGCTGCTTCGTCGCCGCGGGACTCACGAAAAATGACATTATCCATAACGCTTACGGCTACGGGCTTTTCACCGGGGGACTGGGCGCGCATTACGGCGCGGAAAAAATCGGCGCGAGCGTCATCCCCATGTCGGGCGGCAATACCAAGCGCCAGATCATGATCCTGCAGGACTTCGGTCCGACCTGTATCTGCTGCACACCCTCTTACGCGCTTAATCTTGCCGAACAGGGCCGCGCAATGGGCGTGGATATGCGCGCGCTCAATTTGCGCGTGGGCGTTTTTGGCGCAGAACCCTGGAGTGAACAGATGCGCGATGAAATCGAAAAGGCGTTCGACATCAAGGCCTTCAACATTTACGGCCTGTCCGAAATCATGGGACCGGGCGTCGCGATGGAATGCGCCGAGGCTCGCGACGGCATGCACATCTTTGAAGATCACTTCCTCGTGGAAACCATCAACCCGGAAACCGGTGACGTCCTGCCGCCGGGCGAAGAAGGAGAAATTGTTTTCACCACGCTCACCAAGGAAGCGTTTCCGCTTCTGCGCTACCGGACGCGCGACATCGCCAGGCTCAATCCGGCGCCGTGCCGCTGCGGGCGAACCCACGTCCGCATGGGACGCATCATGGGCAGAAGCGACGACATGCTCATCATTCGCGGCGTTAACGTCTTTCCGTCGCAAATCGAGGCGGTGCTCGTCGGCATTTCGGGTCTCGAGCCCCACTACCGGCTCGTTGTGGACCGTGAAGGTTCGCTGGACACACTTGAGGTGCAGGTGGAACTGGCCGAGACGCAGTCGTTCGATGAAGTCAAAGTGCTGCAGAAACTTGAAAGTCAGCTGAAAAAAGACATGAAGGACTATCTGGGCATCACTGCGAAAGTCAAACTGGTGGAGCCCCGAACCATTGAGCGCTCCGAAGGTAAGGCCAGCCGGGTGATCGACAAAAGAAAACTATAAAAAGTCACAAGCAAGAGCATCCTGACAGCCTTTGGCCTTTGGCCTTTGGCTTTTGGCCTTTTAGCCTTTGCCCTTCAGTCTCCTGAGGATCTGTGCCGTATCGGCATAGCAGTGTTTTCCAAACGGCATGATCAGATACAAGCCTCTGGCTTCCGAGGCGATGGCCTGGGCGAGCTTGCAGGCTTCATTCAGCCCGTAGCGGCGCTGATCGTCAGGCAAATCGTAGCGGGCAAACCCCTCCACAATCTCATCCGGCACGGAAATGCCGGGAATCCGTCCACCCGCCAAAGACAGCGCGTTTCTGTGGCTGATCAGCGGCAAAAGCCCCGGAAACAGCCGGATCGGCAGGCCAAAGAGCGCATCTTGTAGTTTTCGGAAATCGTCCAGCGTAAAAACCGGTTGGGAATAGACAAACTCCGCGCCCGCGTCGATCTTGGCCCCAAGCCACTTGATCTGACCGGGAACGGCTCTGGCTACCGCGACGCCCGAACAGAAATCCGGCGGATCGGCCACCCCCTCGCCACTCACGATCCGGCCTTCGCGCAGCTCGCGGATCAGACGCAGAAGCTCAACCGAACTTCGGACATCCGTCACCCGATGCGCCAAAGCCGCCAGATGCCCCATCGACGGCGCGTCGCCCGTCACGGCCAGAAGCCCCCGCAGACCGAGATCCCAAGCGCCCAGAAGCGACGAGTGCAGCCGCATCAGGTTGGACTGCGTTACGCCCAGATGGCAGATGGACGGCACACCGAGAACCGATTGCAAGCGCGCCGCCGTCACCATCGCGTCACGGCCCACCGTCGCGCCGGGGTTGTCCGGCACGTCAAACAGATCCGCGCCGGCTTCGGCCACCTGCGCCGCGCCCTGCACAATCGCGTCGAGCGGTTTCGTCCGCTCGGCGCGAATCTCCACGCTCACCAAAAACCGCTCCGAGCGCATCAGCCGCCGGATGGGGTTTTCGGAAACGTCTTGTTTTTCAATCCCGGCCGACTCGCGCTCGACGGACACAGCCGCCCGGACCCGCGGCAAAACGAGCTGACCGGATGCCGTTTGCGCCACAAGGCGAATATGCTCAGGCGTGGTGCCGCAACAGCCGCCGAGAACCGAAACGCCCGCCTCGGCCAACAACTTCGCGCAGTCGGCAAAATGCCTTGGTGAATATTCGTAGGTTACAAAACCGCGGTCAATTAGCGGATGGCCGGCATTGGCAGACGCGGTCACCGGCAGCGTCGTATGCGCCGCAACGTAAGAGGCAGCAGGCACGATGTCATCGGGATGCAGACAATTGGTCCCGACCGCCACGACATTGGCGCGATGAGCCAGGGCCAGAAGCTCGTCGATTCGCAACCAGCGCTGCGCGCCGCGTCCCGTATTGCCGATCTGGAAAATCACGGGAAGACCGGTTTCCGAGGCGGCCGCAAGCGCCGCTTGCGCCTCGCGCGCCTCGACAAAGGTCTCTAGGATCAGCGCGTCCGCCCCGGCAAGCGCCATGACTTGCTGTCGGTAGACATCGGCAAGCGCGTCATCCGGATAATCCTCGAGACGAAGCCCGAGCCCCAGTGGCCCCACCGACGCCCAGACCAGACATTCGAGACCCGCCGCCTGCCTTGCCAGCGCCACGCCCGCGCGGTTGACTTCGTCGCAAAGATCACCCAGTCCCGCGTCGCCGAAAATAAGCGTGTTGGCCGCAAAGGTATTCGTCACCAGAATATGAGAGCCCGCTTCCCGGTAGGCCTTGTGTAAAACCAAAACGGCTTCGGGCCGTCGCAGATTGAGCAACTCCACCGGCTCGTCAACCTTGCCGCCCATCCTGCGCAAAACCGTCCCGATCGCCCCGCTGCCGATCAGCAGATGAATGCCCAGTTCTCTCATCAAAAAATTCGTCACGGCTTTCCACTCCCTATCCGGCAGAAACGACTTCGAATGCCTAACGTTTTTTCATTAAACACTGCGTGAATGAGAAAGGCGGGATCCCCCCGCCTTTCTCAACGCTTTCCCCATGAACCTTTCACCGTGATCCTTGAACCTTGTGTTTACCTCTGCCCCAATAATTTTCTGGCAACAACCACGCGTTGAATTTCGTTTGTTCCTTCATAGATCTGGCAGATCTTGGCGTCGCGCATGTGGCGCTCGGCCGGATATTCCTTCACATAGCCGTAGCCGCCGAAAATCTGCACGCATTCGATGGCCGCGCGCATGGCGACATCCGAGGCGAAGTATTTGGACATGGCCGATTCTTTTTCAAAGTCGAAGCCGTTGTCCTCCAGCCAGGCGGCGCGCAAAAGCAGCAGCTCGGCCGCGTCGAGCTCGGTGGCCATGTCGGCAAGCTTAAACTGAATGGCCTGATTGACAGCGATGGGCTTGCCGAACTGAACGCGCTCTTTGGCGTAGGCGGTGGCGTCTTCCAGGCAGGCCCGCCCGATGCCGCAGGCCTGCGCGCCGATACCGATACGACCGGCATTTAAGCCCGCCATCATCTGCTGAAAGCCCTGGCCGGGTTTGCCCAATAAGTTCCCCGCCGGCACTTCCGCGTCTTCAAAAACCAGCTCGGACGTGCCGGAGGCTAAAATGCCCAGCTTCTCTTCGATCTTGCCGACCTTGAAGCCGGGGGTTTCTTTCAGATCCACAATCAGGTTGATGACACCCTTGTAGCCCAAAGACGGATCCGTCGTGGCCGCAAGCACGCAGTAGCGCGCCACATTGCCGTTGGTGATGAACGTCTTGGTGCCGTTAACGATATACTTGTCGCCTTGAAGTTCAGCCTTGCAGCGAAGCGCCGCCGCGTCCGAACCTGCGCCTGCCTCGGTGAGCCCGTAACAGCCTTCAACCTGACCGCCCGCCACGGGCGCCAGGAATTTCAGCTTCTGCTCGTGCGTTCCGAACGTTTTAACGGGATGGCCGTAAAGCGTGTTGTTGACCGATACGATGACGCCGCAACTCGCGCAAGCCTTTGAGATTTCGATCATCGCCATGACGTAGGTGACGTTGTCCATGCCCGCGCCACCGTATTCGGTGGGGACCGATACGCCCATGATGCCCATTTCGCCGAGTTTGCGGCAGATTTCTTCGGGGTGGCGGTGCGTGGAATCCAGCTCCGCTGCGATCGGTTTGATTTCGGTCTCGGCAAATTTCCGGACCATGTCGCGGACCATCAATTGTTCTTCGGTGGGTGCAAAATTCATTTTTATGTCCTCCTCATTTCACGTAAGGCACAAAATGAAACGAATCGTCTTACCTGCATGATTCAAGGCGCGCCAAAAACATTTTGCGCACCCGCCCCCTGCCAGAGCATCGACAATGCAAAGCCGCTGTTCATTTACTGCCGTCAACCAAAACCCGTCTGCCGTCTTTTATCCTGGCTTTTTCCGCTCCCCTTTACGGCCTTTTCCGGCCACGGAAAAAAACCGCCCTATTTCCCCTGAAACACGGCGGCCCGCCGTTCGATAAACGACTGCAGACCCTCCTTCATATCCTCGCTTTTCATGACAGCCGCCACATCCGAAAAAATCGTCTTTTTCGCAGCGGTTTCTCCCTGTTCGATCGCCGTGCGGCTGTTTTTCAAAATATTGGATACCCCCAGCGGCGCGGCTGCGGCCACACGCCGGGCAATGTCCATGGCCTTTTGCAGTTGTTTGCCGGATTCCGTGACATGCTGAATAAGCCCCATGCGCAAAGCGTCTTCGGCGCTCCATTCGTCCCCGGTCAGCAGATAGCGCATGGCGTTTCCCCAACCTATTTCTCCGGGCAGGCGCAAGGTCGCCCCGCCGCTGGGAAAAAACCCGCGGCGGACTTCCAGCATGCCGAAGCGCGTGTCCGATGCCGCCACGCGGATGTCCGCGTTGAGCATCGTTTCCACGCCCCAGGTATAGCAATAGCCTTGGACGGCAAAAATGATCGGTTTTCGGCAGCGAGCCTCGCTCATCATGTAAAACGGATCGATCTCTCCCTCGGCGGCCATAGGAAAGCCCAATCCGGCCGCGAACCTCTCCGACCAGTCGGTCAGTTCCAGGCCCGCCGTGAAATGGGGACCTGCGGCGTAAACGACTCCCACGCGCAGCTGCTCGTCTTGATCCAGTTGATAGTAAGCTTTGGCGATTTGCGAATACATCCGGCGCGTCAGGGCATTGTATTTTTCCGGCCGGTCGATTTCGATCAGCAAAATGTGATCTTCAGTTTTAATATTGATGGTCATGGTTCCCTATACTTTCTCCTTCAAAAAATACTGACCGGCAGTATAGGTAAAGCCCCTCCATCTGTCAACGACGGATATGTTCCCCAATGGGACCTTTTGCAAATCCTTTGCGATTATTTTTTCGATTTTCTTTTCGGCGCCGGTTTTTTGGCTGTTTTCCTGGCCGTCCGTTTTTTCGGCGTTTTATGCAACTCGGCAAATAATGAAGCCATATTACGGCCTTCCTCTTCGCCCACCGGTTCAGGACCGGTTGTAATCTGAGCCACACGGTTTTCCGCCGACCAGTTGAACATGACCGGTTTTTCATTGCGAAGCATATCAATGACCGCGTCCAGATCGCTGCGGTAGAAGCTCAACACGACCGCCCCGTTAATATGCTCCCGCGGACCCGGCAGCGCGCCGGTTCTCTCTACAAACGCGGCCATGCACAAAAGCGAATTATCCACGTCAAACAGATATAAAAAGGCTGCATTTTCTCCGTTGATAGCGCGGACCTCGTACTGATATTTACTGATTTGTTTACTGAAACTGGGCATGATCTGACTCCTTTCCGGAGCGGGCGCTCCTTTGGGAAAATAGATACGGCACCATGAAACCCATTGTCACTGGCGCCATTATAGAGTGATCTTGCAAGACTTCAAGCGGAAAATCGCTTGACAAAACAACCGCCTTTAAGGCTCGATAGGCCAAAATTCAGGGAACAAAAAAACGGTTGGGCATGTCTAAACTTCCAGGCACAAAGAAAACGGCGCCAAACGACGACGATTCGGTCTATGTGACGGCGTGCCAGGCGGGAAATGTGGAGGCCTTCTCCACGCTGGTGGCGAGGCATTCGAAAAAAATGCTCACCACCGCGCAACGCCTGCTGGGCGACTATGAGGAAGCCTGCGACGCCACACAGGACGCCTTTCTGGCGGCCTACCGTGCCATCGGAAGCTTTCGGGCCGAGTCGCAATTTTCGACCTGGCTGTATCGGATTGTGGTCAATGTCGCAAAGAACCGGTTGGGCCGGCGACAGGTCCGCTTACGCCATGAGGCCGTCTTCATCGATGCCGATGCGGAAGGCCCCGTCGCATGCAAGGCCTGCCTTGCGGCTTGCGACCAGAGAAATCCGGAACAGGCTCTGGAACGGCGTGAAATCGAAACCCAGGTACAAAAATGTCTCAACACGCTCGATCCGGATTTCCGGATGACATTGGTGTTGCGTGATATTCAGGGGCTGTCCTACGATGAAATCGGCGATGTCTTGAAAATTCCGGACGGAACGGTCAAGTCCCGATTGGCGCGGGCGAGGCTATCGATGAAGGACTGTTTAAAGAAACTGATGGGGCGTTTATGAAAACCTGCAAAGACATTGAAGATCTTCTGCCGATTTATCCCGACGGCAAACTTGACGCGTCGGAAAGAAAAGCCGTGGAGGAGCATCTTGCTTCCTGCGAAGCCTGCCGCCGCCTTCTTGCCGATCTGGAAGAAACCGGCTCGATGATCGCCCGCCTCCCGGACGCTGAGGAGCCACCCTGGTTTCAGGAAAAAATCATGGCGCAGGTGCGCGCCGAAGCGGACAAAAAAAGCTTCGCTCAAAAGTGGTTTTATCCGCTGCGCTTTAAAATTCCCCTGCAGATTGCCGCAACGCTAGTCATTGCGGTGCTGGCCGTCTATCTGTACCGATCGGGCAATGAGGAAGTTCAAAGCATTCTGCCCGGGACCAGCGCCCCCCGGATTGAAACACAAGCCGAACGGTTACCCGACGTGCCGAAAGAGCCGTCACCGGCGGCACACATTTCTGCAACGGGCCAGGCGCAAGGCAAAGGCGAACAGTCCCTGAAAAAAGCCGACGTCGATACGCCCGGGCCCAAAGCCCGCGCCTTCCGCCCGGGGTTCGAAAGCGATACCGATTGCGGGAATAAGGTCTGCACATCTGAAGAGCTTTTTTCATATGACGCAATGCCGGAGGAACGTCCCACCTCCACACCTCCTGCCGCTTTGCCATCCGTTGCGAAACATAAGTCTGCAATTCAGGCAATGGAACAAACGGTTGCCGCCGTCCGTGGCGAGGAAAGCGCCGCTTTGCTGATTTTAAAAGTTTCCGACGTTGACAGGGCCGCCAACGACGCGGAAAATATTCTCCAGAAGTCAGGCGCCGTCAATATCGTCAAAGAAATATTGGAAGAAAAAACCACCCTGCGGGCCTCTATTGACAACCGGCAGGCAAGCGGTGTGATTGCACGATTATCCGGGCTGGGCCGGGTGGCTGGGAAAACCCTGCCCGAACATCCCTCACAACAGATCCGTCTGGTGCTTGAAATCCGTCTGCCTTAATCAAAAACAACGCCTGCTCCGAATTTAAACCGGGACACCCGAGTCCGCGGCAATCGCATGAGAAGGAACAAAACTTTTACGGAAGATCGAACTTCTTTTTGAGTATCGCGGCATAAGGACCGTCTTCACGCCAGGCATGGCAGGTATTGATCAGAAAACGCGACACCATTTTCGCCTCATCGGATGACAGGTCCACGGGATTTCGAGATCGGTGGGCGGCAAAACCCTGAATGGCTGCGGGCGCCATGGCGGCAAGCAGTTCCACAACATGCGCGCATCCCCTCGCGCCGCCGGCCAGCTTTTTAACCTTGACAGTAAACCCCTTGCTGATTGTCAACCCCTTGATCCCCTCCAGGCAGTTTTCGGTCTCCCGGCACACATCGCGGGGAACCTGGATCAGGTCCACCTTCACATCCTCGATGATCAGATTGGCGCAGTTGACTCGGAGGCGAACGGCCATATGATGGATAACGCCCGCGGGAAACGTTTCACCGGTAATGACATGCGAGGTCTGAAAGCGTTCGTCTTTCAAAACCCCTTCGACCAGGATAAATCCTTCGCCATCGTCGCGGGTTGAAACGGAGATACTCCGTGTGTGAACTTTATCTCCCTGCCGGTCGTTTAATCGTCTCATCGTCTTGCCTCTTTCTGTGTCTGCGCCGCCCGCCGTTTTGAACCTCGCGCGGCGGTCACGCTTTCCCGCATCCGCTTGTAGGCCAGCACGGCCGCCATTGCGCGTGCCGCGCGCTCCGGATCCTGATAGATCGGCACGCCGCAGTCCAGAAGAGAGCGGACCATGGTTTCCTGAAGGCTGCGATAGGTAAATCCGACCACCGGCTTGTCGGGGTGGCGCGCCACCAGATTTAAAAAGGCCCTGGCGTGCTGGTCGATCATCTTGTCGCGCTCAAGCGGAATATCCTTATCGGAAACGCCCATTTCCCGGAGAATGCGCTCAACAAAGATGCCCGGAGACAGGAAGTAAGCCAAAAGCATGTCGATTTTTTCGTCATCGAGCAGAATGTCGGGAATGTCAAAAAATGTTTCTCCGGAATTCCGGCTGAAGGTCATATCTATCGGATTGGCGGTGCTGGCCGTTTTGGGAATCATCGGCCGGAGCCGCTCCACGGTCTCGGGCGACAAGGGCGGCAGAGTCAATCCCGCCCGCCCGCAGGCGTCGGCTGCCGTGGCGCCGGGCCCCCCCGAATGCGTCTGGATGACCACCCGGTTGCCTTTCGGCGCGGGCAATGTTCCCAGAGCAAGGGCGTAGTCGAACATCTCCGTCAGGGTCTGCGCCCGGATGATGCCGCACTGTTTAAAGATCCCGTCATAGATTTCATTGGGGCCCGAAAGCGAACCGGTATGCGACAGGCCGGCGCTCCGGCCCGCCTCGGAACCGCCGATGTAAAGGGCCACGATCGGTTTAAATGGAACAATGGCTTTGGCCGCTTCCATAAATTTTTTGCCCCGTGTGATGCCCTCAATATAGAGCGTGATGACCTTGGTATGCGGGCAGGCGCCCAGATATTCCAGACAATCCACAATGTCGAGGTTGGCTTCGTTGCCGACGCTTACGGCCGCGCTGAAGCCCAGGCCGTGGCGGCGCAGATAGTCGAACATCTGCGTGACAAAGCTACCGCTTTGCGACGCCAGACCCACAAAACCGGGAGCGCCCTCGTCGGTGATGGTTGTGGGATTGAGCTTAAGGTGAGGATTGGCCACGCCCAGGCAGTTGGGTCCCAAAAATCGGATGCCGTAACGTTTAGCGATTCCTTCAAGTTTCTTTTGCAAGACGGCGCCTTCCGGGCCCGCTTCGCGGAAACCGCCGGAGACGACAATCGCATGTCTGATGCCTTTTTTCCCGCAATCTTCAAGCGTCTGACAGACGATTTCTGTGGGCAAAACAATAATCGCCAGGTCGGGAATGCCGGGAACCTCAAACACCGTTTTGTAGGCGGCAAGGCCGCGCACCATCGGCTCCGTCTGGTGCACCGGATAGAGTTTTCCCTCATATCCCAGCGCTTGTGTGGAGGACAGCATCAGCGAGCCCATGCGCATAATATTATTGGATGCACCGAAAAATACGATGCTTTCAGGGTTGATCATCGGATACAGGGGGCTTTTTTTAATGGATTGGATCATGAAATGTACCTCGCTTCATCAGAATGTGCGATAGTCGGCATCGGCAGCGCATGCATGACAGTTTTTAGCCGATAGCAGATTACACGGCGATATTCAAGCGGCGCATCCCCTCTTTTTGCGTGAAGAATTTCGTTGCGCTTCGAATCAAAGAACGTTATTTTGTTTCCCGTCATTCGATCATCATAGGCAACGCGTCACCCGGATTCGCCCGGGAAACGCCAGTCTCAACGGGGCGGTCCGGACCCATTTACGATAGAATATCATCGAACGTTTGAAATAAAATTGAGGAGGGGGTCACAAATGAACGTTGCGGAGTTGGCTTTAAAGAATCTGGTTGTCGGAGAACATGTCAGTTACATCTTTGAAGGTCAGGAAATTACCAACGTGCAAATGGATCAGGCCGCCAGGCGGCTGGGCAACGCGCTTAAGCGCCTGGGAGTGTCCCGGGGCGACCGAGTGATCATGCAGATGCCCAACTGCCCGGAAGTCTTCCAGGCCTTTCAGGCCATCTGGCGGATCGGCGCCGCCGCCGTGCCGATCAACTACCTGGTGGGTCAGGAGGAAATCAACCACATTTACCGCGACAGCGGCGTTCACACCGTCATCACCTCTCCGGATTATCTCGACAAGGTTAAAATCGCGCAATCCCAGTCCGGCGTGGTGAAAAACATCATCATGGTTTCCGATTCCGATGTTCAAGGCGCCCACAACTTTAAAAAAATTCTGGAGGCAAGCTCCGAGGACCTGGAGATGGTGCTGACCGACGACGATGAAGTGGCCACGATGATTTACACCTCCGGCACTACCGGCAAACCCAAGGGCGTCATGCTGACGCATGCCGGACTGGCCTATTCGGCGCGCATGCAGCAGGAAACGACCGACCTTCAGCAGGATCTCGTTTCTCTGGCGGTATTGCCGCTGTGACATTCCTTTGGTGTGGCGATGATGAACGGATCCTTCCTTCGCCTCTTTGGAAAAGTCATCATCATGCGTCAGTTCAATCTTGAACAGCTTTTCGCCAATATCGACAAATATAAAGTCCAGTCCGTGCCCATTGTTCCCACCATGCTGGTGTACATGCTTTTGTTTCCGGATTACGCCAAATACGATATCAGCTCCGTCAAATACTGGGTGTGCGGCTCCGCGCCTCTGTCACTGGACACCTGGAAGCAGTTCAAAGAAAGGTTCGGCGCGGAAATCGGCGAGGGCTGGGGACTCACCGAGGCCGGCGCCAATAACGCCACCAACATCGGTCTGCCGGTCATCAAGCCCGGCTCCATCGGCAAGCCGATGAAAGGCATGGAGATGAAAATCTTCGACAATGACGACAACGAGTTGCCTCAGGGCAAGGAAGGTGAAATCGTCCTGCGCGGCCCGATGGTCATGAAAGGCTACTGGAATATGCCCGAAGCGACGGCCGAGGTCATCAAAAACGCCTGGCTGCATACCGGCGACATCGGCTACATGGACCCTGACGGCTATTTCTACATCACAGACCGCAAGAAAGACATCATCATCAAAGGCGGCGAAAATATCTCGCCGCGCGTCATCGAGGAAGCGCTCTACGCAAATCCGGTTGTGGCGGAGGCGGCCGTCATCGGCATGAAAGATCCTGTCTATGGCGAGGACATCAAAGCGTTTGTAACGCTCAAGCCCAATGAAACAGCCACACCCGAAGATATTCAGGACTACTGCAAAACCAAACTGAAAAGTTTTTACGTTCCCAAAGAAGTGGTGATCATCCAACAAATGCCCAAGACACTGGTGGGTAAAATTCTTAAAAAAGAGTTGCGCAAGCTATAGAACGTCCCCGGCGGGAAATGGCGACGTGCGTTTCCCGCCGGGGACGGATACAAAACCGTTCTCTTTTGTATCCTCCTGAACGCCGCATTTCCCGCTGCATTGAAAGGCCATGGCTTGCCGATGAACACCGTCACCTCCGGCAAAGGTTGAACAATGAAAAAACTTCCGGGCGTCTTTGCGACGCAATTGAAAAATCTTCTGACCAAAAGTATTTATGAAAAATACGCGCCCGCGGCGGTGCTGAATCCTGATGCGCCGAATCACTGGCAGGAAAAAGTGCTTTATCTGTTTATTCTGGTATCGGTCTCGGTTGGATTTTTCGTTTATGTTCTGGGCATTTACGGCAATATCACACACAGCTACTGGCTGATTCTGCTGGCCGTCACCGGAGGGTATTTTGCATGCCTTTTCATTTTCCTTTTTCCGAATCTGCCCTTTCCCGTCCGCGCGGGTATGGTTTGCGCCTTTATCTACCTGATCGGCATGTCCGTCATTCTGACGGTGGGACCGTTTTATGCCTCACGGGAGTGGCTTTTCGCCTTTACGGTGATCGCCGCGGTCCTGCTGGGCTGGCCCGGCGCTCTTTTGTCGATGGGCATTAATCTGGCCACCTGGTTTGCTATCGGCGGGCTCATCCACATCGGATTTTGGGATGACATCTTTTTGCGCTCCGAAGGCTCACATTACTGGTTTATGATCGCCATTGATCTTCTTTTTATTCTGGTCAGCACAACCCTTTTAATCACGCTTTTTTTCATTCGCATCGACGAATCCGACCGGGCCGCCAAAAGCTACTCCCAGCTTTTGCTCAACGAAAGAAACAAACTGTCGGAATCCAACGAAAGGCTCGCCCGTGAGATGGAGGATCGTCGAGCCGTCAGCCTCGCCCTGGAAAAAAGCGAAGAAAAATACCGAACGATTCTTGAGACCATCGAAGACGGCTATCATGAAGTCGATTTGCGGGGAAACCTCATTTTCTTCAACCGGGCCTTTGCCGGATATCTGGGCTATGGCGACGAGGAGCTCCTCAGCATGAATTATCGCGCCTTTATGGATCAGCAAAATGCGCAGAGGATTTATAAAGTTTACAACACAGTCTTCTCCACGGGCAAACCCAGCCTTCCGACCGATGTGGAAGTCATCCCTCTTAACAGAGGCCCGAGAACTCTGAGCGTTGTGGCTTCCCTGATAATCGACGGACAGGGAAACCCCGTCGGATTTCGGGGCCTGGCCCGGGATATCACCCAGCACAAGCAGATGGAAAATCGTCTCCAACAAGCCAGAAAAATGGAGGCCCTCGGAACGCTTGCCGGCGGCGTCGCCCACGATCTCAATAATACGCTTTCGGGCATCGTCAGCTATCCGGAGCTTCTGCTTTTAAATATGGCGCCGACAGACCCTCTGCGCAAGCCGATTACGGATATGATGAAATCCGGTGAAAAAGCGGCGGCTATTGTTCAGGACATGCTGGCGCTGGCCCGGCGCGGCGTCGCCGTCAAAGAAATCATCAATCTCAACGACCTGATCCGGGAGTACCTTGCCAGCACGGAATTCATGACGCTTCAGACTTACCACGCCAATGTCCGGTTCGAAACGAGGTTGGAGAAATCCTTATTGAACCTATGCGGTTCCCCGGTTCATCTGTCCAAGACGCTTATGAATCTGGTTATCAACGCCGCCGAAGCGATCGAAAATTCGGGAACCGTAACCATTGCCACGGAAAATCTCTACATCGAAAACAGCCACGCCGATCCCGAAACGCCGCAAGAAGTCGACTATGTGACGCTTTCGGTCCGTGATACCGGCAAAGGCATTCCGCCGGACGATCTCGACAAAATCTTCGAACCTTTCTTTACGAAGAAATCCATGGGTCGAAGCGGCACGGGGCTCGGCATGGCGGTTGTCTGGGGAACAGTTGAGGATCATGGCGGACGCATCGATGTGCAAAGTGCCGAAGGACAGGGCACAACATTTTCGTTGCACTTTCCGGCCACCCGGAAGGCAGCCGCCCGTAAGGACAATCCCGCTCCCTGGGAATCGATCCGCGGCCGGGGAGAAAGGATTCTCATCGTGGATGACATTGAAACACAGCGGCAGGTGGCAGGCGAAATTTTAAGCGCACTGGGGTATTCTCCCATAGCGGTTAAAAGCGGGGAAGAGGCAGTGGACTATATACAAACCCACCCTGTTGATCTGATCCTTCTGGATATGATCATGCGAGACGGAATCGACGGATTGGAAACTTACCGACGCATCATCGAGCTGCGGCCGGGACAAAAGGCCATCATCGCCAGCGGTTTCAGTGAAACCGAACGCGTCTACGAAGCCCAGGCGCTCGGGGCGGGCGCCTATCTGAAAAAACCCTATTCTATTGAAAAACTGGGTCTGGCCATCAAGCGGGAACTTTCATCAAACGGATGAACCATCGGCAGCGGCAAGATCTTTAAGCCGTCTGTTGGCAGGCAACGACTCGACTGTTCGGCCGAAGGACTCAAGCGACGCGGCAAAAGCTTCAAATTCCGGCCCGCTCGCAAACGGCAGGACGTTGATGCCGCGCTTTTCGATGGCGTCAATGACATAGCGAACCGTAAGCTTTTCCGGATCAATCGCCGGAAGGTAGCCGCTGTCGCCGTCACCGTCGAGTTCCGCCGCTGTGATAATTTTGCATCGGGCCAGATCAAAGAGCAAATCATTAACGAAGCGGATGGGAATCTCCATCTGATTGGAGATGTCCCGCGCCGAAAGGGGTCGATCGCCGCGGGAGAAATTCGCAACGAGATGCTGCGTGATCTGAAGAGACAGTAGAGTCCGCAAGTGATGGCTTGCGGCCAGCGCGTCGGGTTCGAATTCATAGGTGTCCACATTCTGATAGGCAAAGGACAATTCCGCGCCATAGAGCACAATCAGCCAGCTTAATTGCAGCCAGACCAGGAAAAGCGGCAGGGCGGCGAAACTCCCGTAAATGGCATTATATTTCACGGCGCCGACCTGAAAGGCGATATATCCCCACTGAACAATCTGGAAGATCGTGCCGGTGATGACGCCGGCCATCAACGCGGACGGAAAGCGCACCTTCGTGTTAGGCATGAAAAGATACAAGAAGGTGAAAAGCCCCCACATCAGCGTGTAGGGCAGAAGTTCCAGAATAAAGAAAACCGCCGGCGCCAATCCCCCTAAAATCGAAAATTTTTCGACAATCAACTCCACCTGCGTTGTGATAAAAACCGTCACCCCTCCCGAGAGGATGAGGATGACGGGACAAATCAGCATCAAAGACAGATAGTCGGCAAATTTTCGGCCCAGTGAGCGCGGTTGCTTCACGCCCCAGATATCGTTGAAGGAATATTCAATATGCCCCAGGACCTTGAGCACCGCCCAAAACAGCAGGACCAGACCGATTCCGGCGATCAGACCGCCCTGTGTGTTTTCCAACAGTGAATGGGAAAAGGAAATGACATTGGTCAGAATCTCTTCGTGTCCCGAGAGCTTCTCGCGCAGTTGCGCCTCGAGCACTTTTTCAAACCCGAACCCCTTGGCGATGCCGAACGCCATCGCCAAGACCGGAACAATCGAAATCAGCGAATAAAACGTCAGTGCGGAGGCCCGCAACTGACATTTGTCTTCGTCGAATCCGCGAACGGACAAAACGACAACGCGCAGGAGCGTGAGAAAAAAGGATCTCCCCGGCGGCAGCTCCGTGCGCCGGATCCGCCAGATATCGTTTTTGAAAAAATTGATCAGTTGACCGATTTTATTGCCCATGGCCGTCATGACGCCTCCCTTCGGAAATCGAATACGCGTAAAATGGAAAGACATCGGATCGAAAAACCTGAATCTTTGATGTTCTGAAAGTATAGGAAGGTGTGTTCGGCAAGTCAACGAAAAATCTTGTGGGTCGAAAAGAATCATGCGGTTGACTCCTGGGTGCAATGTGATATAGCAGCCTGACCCCAAACAAATCATGCCTGCGCAAAGCGCAGGGTCCAGAGGGCACAAAAGCCGCGAGAGGGAAAGCCTCTCCTTCGAAGGGCGGCCGGAATAAAAGCCAGGAGCAGAATAAAGGTTATGACGACACCGATACAGCAAAAAATCCGCAACAAGAAAAGAACAGCCAAACAGATCGCCGAGATGGTTCAATCCGGCGATTGGATCAATCACGGCACGGTTGGCGGCGATTCCACCGTCTGCACCGAGGCCGTCGCCAAACGGCTGGGCAAAGGCCCCAACGACCTCAAAGATATTGAGTTTTGGCTGCACGGCAACTTCTATCCGCATCCGGAATTGCAGGAAATCGACCCGTATCAGCAATACCACTGCGTCCATGAACATTTCTTTTTCCCCTGGAACCGCAAGGCCAGGGAAATGCACGGCGTGACCAGCTGGACGCCCTGGGGCTGGGCCGGCGGGATATGGGCGCACCACTACCGCTTTGCCCATGGCGAAAGGCAAAAACGAGGCATGGACTGGTGGTTCAACGCGGCCACCGTACCCGATCATCACGGCTACTTCAACATGTCCTATGGAACAAACAGTTGTAATATTTTTCGCCAGACAGCAAAAAACATCGTTTTCGAGGTCCGTGCCGACTATCCCTGGGCGGAGGGCGGCCGCTTCAACACCATCCATATCGACGAGATCGATTACTGGGTGGAAGTGGACTGCGAAGCATACAAGTGGCCCCAGATGAACGAAAAGGCCATTGTTCCGCGGCCGGTGGAGCAGGACATCGCGAAGCATATTATGACCATTATGCGAGACCGGGACGTGGTCCAGCTGGGCATCGGATCGCTTCCATCGGCCTGCGTTGCCGCTATGGCGGACGGAGGTTTCAAGGATCTGGGCATTCACACGGAAATGCTTAACTATGGACTGATTAAAATGATTGAATCCGGGCAGGTCACCAACGCCTATAAAAGCCTCGATCCGGGAAAAAGCGTCTGGACATTCGCCTTTCCAGTCGATGTGGACTGGTACTATCACACGGTCCACCACAACCAGGCTTTGGCCGTCTATGACATTGATTATACCAACAATCTCGACATCCTGCGCCGCATCGACAACATGGTCGCCATCAACAATACCGTTGCCGTGGACCTTCTGGGACAGATGTCCTGCTCTTTCTACGATCAGCGACCGATTTCCGGCACGGGCGGTTTTTTCCAATTCATCATCTTCGCGGCCCAGGCGCGCGGCGGACGCAGCGTCGCCGCGATGACCTCGCGCAGCAAGCACAACACCTCGCGCATCGTTCCGTTTCTGCCGGCGGGCACCGTGGTCGATGTCCCGGCGCAATTTGCTCAATATGTCTGCACGGAATACGGCATCGTCAATCTGCGAGGGCTCAACGGCTACGAACGAGCGGCCGCGTTGATCTCCATCGCGCATCCGGAAGATCGCGCCTGGCTTACGCGGGAGGCCCAGGAGAACGGCCTGATTCCGCCGAAATTTCCGGTCAATTTCCTGCCGGAAGAAGGCCGCGGACGGCGTTATCCGTCCTATTCGGAGCGCCGCAACTATAAAATGCCCATGGGCGGGGCGATTTGGGGCTACGACTGGGATCCCTGGCAATCAGGCAAGTAAGCTTTCTTTGCAACGTATCAACCCGGACCGCGCCGTCGAACCGTCACGGCGCGGTCTTTCTTTTTCAGGCGGCACATCTATCCTGAGATATTTTCATAAATATCAACGCCTCTAAAAGCCTTGCCCGGCTTGTGTTTTGAGCTTTTTATTTCCGCCATGGTCATTTAAGGGTTGAAAAAATATTCACATTGCGTAAACTGTCGCGAAGATTGTCCAAGGAGTTGCCTCATGAACAAATCCGTTTGCGCACAATTTTCACCGGTTAAGGACTTTATCAGTCATCATTTCCGCCATTTCAATGCGGCCGTCGTGGTGGATGCCGCCGAGGCTTACAGCCGGCATATCAGCCGGGGCGGGAAAATGGTCCTGGCCATGGGCGGCGCCATGAGCACCGCGGAACTGGGCATCACCCTGGCGGAGATGATCCGGCAGGACAAGATTTCCGCCATCTCCTGCACCGGCGCCAATCTGGAGGAAGACCTTTTCAACCTCGTCGCCCACAACCACTATCACCGGATTCCGAACTACCGGGATCTCACACCCGATGACGAAGCCAATCTGCTCAGACAAAAACTGAACCGCGTCACCGATACGTGTATTCCGGAAGAAGAGGCCATGAGAAAAGTCGAGAAGAAACTGCTCGGCCTCTGGAGGCGCGCGGAAGAGGAAAACCAAAGATTCTTTCCCTACGAGTATATCTTTCAACTGATTCAAAGCGGCCTTCTTGAGCGGGAATATCAGATCGATATCAAAAATTCCTGGCTGATTGCCGCCTGCAGAAAAAATATTCCGGTCTTCGTTCCGGGATGGGAAGACTCGACCCTGGGAAATTTCTTTGTTGCCAGCTTGAGAAACGGAACAATTCAAGACGGATCGTTGATTAAATCCGGCTTCGAAACGATGAACGCGCTCATCGACTGGTATCTGGATATGTCCGAAAACCACGACATCGGCTTCTTTCAGATCGGCGGCGGAATCTCCGGGGATTTCGCCATCAGTGTCGTGCCTCTGATCCGTCAGGACATGCAGATGGAAACCTGCCGCCTTTGGTCGTACTTCTGCCAGATCTCCGACAGCACAACGTCCTACGGTTCATACAGCGGTGCGGTCCCCAATGAAAAGATCACCTGGGATAAACTGTCGGTGGACACGCCGCGCTTCATCATTGAAAGCGACGCGACAATTGTCGCACCCCTGATTTTCGCCTACGTTCTGGCGGAATAAATTTAAACGCGAAAACCCGCGCAAGCCCACAGTCGAGATGCGCGGCGCCATATCATAAAATAACAACAGGATAGAGAGGTAAAGATGATGAAAGGACGCATTTTCTGGATTATCCTAGTTTTAGTAACGGCCGGAGGCGCAATTTCTTATTTTTTTGGCGATGACGAGGGTGCGCTGCCGGAAACAAAAGTGATTCGCGAACAAGAGTCCCCGATCGGTCAGCCCCCCCCTCGGCCTTCGGAGCCACAAATGCCGTCTGCGGGATGGTCGATCATGGCGATCTCGCCGGGTGAGCAAAAAGATATTCCCAGAGAGGAGCTTCAAAAAATGTTTCAGACCGATGAGTGGGGTAATCTGACTCTGAATGAAGAAACGCGCCTGAACATTGAAAAGATCTACGCTCTGTACACCCCGGAAGAACGGGAAGCCAAACTACGGGATCTGTCAACCACATTGCCTCCCGAAGCGCATCGCGAGCTGGTTCGTTTTCTGAATTACTTCGAGGATTATGTCCGCGAAGCGAAAATATTGTATCCGCCGGATGCCGGGACCATCTCGGTGGACCAAGCTATCGACCAGCTCAATGGCCTTCATTCCTTGCGTGTGTCCTATTTCGGCACCGACGTCGCAGAAGCGTTCTATGACCGAGAAGAGCGGATCGGCCGCCATATGCTTGAATTAATGCGTCTGGAAAAGGATGAAAATCTGTCACCGGAAGAAAAAGCTTATCGGGCGAACCTTTACATGCAAGATAATCCGGATTTTGCCGCCGCGCACAGTCCCGGACCCAGCGATTCAAACGAGTCCGAACCGGATGCGTCCGGACACTGAAAAACCGACATGAGACGTTTCACGAAACCTTTCTAAGCCGGCGCTTGAACGACCCGAAAAAGGGCATCAAGCGCGCTTTAGCGGTTGCCGGAATCCATGTCTTCGTGAAGGTCTCGGTATCTTTCTTTTTGCTGTTTATCGACGCCGTCGAGCGTCTCCATGGTCTTTTTGAATTCCTCGACCGATTTCTTTCCGGTTCCCCTTTCAATGAACTCATCGGTCGCGTCACACCCGAACACAAGTCCCGCAAGCAAAACTGCGGCAAACAATCTGATGATTCGCTCAAACATGCACACCTCCATTTGTTGTCGTCGCCTCCCGGACAAATGACGATCCCCGACTTTGCGATTACACTAAAATGCTTACGCTTTCAAATCATTCCTCCCGCCGATGGGCCGGTTTCATTCCAGAACCTGTATCGGCGACATCGGGCTTTTGCGTTGCGTCCGGATAATCTGCATCGCCAAGGGTCTAACGACAGTGCTCTAACGACGGTTGACTTCTTTTTCAAACCTGTCATCATGGATCCGACACGCTTAACGAAAAAAAAACAGGAGGACGCGACATGAAAAATATTGCTCTGATCGTCCTTTTCGTTCTGACGGCCGCGGTCTTTTCCGGCTGTTCGAAAGACGATGAATCGGCCCGGATCGAAAAGATCATCACGACGATCCAAACCGCGGGGGAAGAAAAAAATACCGCAGGGGTCCTCGAACACCTCTCGAAATCCTACCGGGACCCACAGGGTCTGGATTATGACGGCGTCAGAAGATTGCTCGCCGGTTATTTTTTCCGCTATCCGAAAATCTCGGTTTACCTCAACGCCCTTTCCATCACCGTAAACAACGGGCGGGCCCAGGCCGTCTTTCAGGCCGTTTTGACCAGTAAAGAAAAGACGGGGTCCCTTGCCGACGTGATCCCGCAGTCGCTGGGGGTCTGGAATTTCGAGGTGATCTTTCAAAAAGAATCGGGAGACTGGAAAGTCATCTCCGCGCGATGGGAAGAGGCGGACATTCTCACACCGCCCGAATAAGAAACCCACATGGCGAGATATTCGCGCTACGGTTGCGGTTGCCCCCAGCGCAGCGTTTTAGCCCGCCGGACGACTTCATCATAGAAATTCTCCAACGGCCGCGCGACGCCTTCGCCCTCAAGCATGGCGACGGCCGCGGCAATCGCCTCAAGGGTGGACATTCCGTCGGACCGGCGCTGCCCGCGCAGACGGTCTCTGGCATTTTCCGGCGCCGATAAAACGAGCTTGGGAAGGTGATGCAGGACCTCCGTTTGCCGATACAGACGCCGGGCCTGATGCCAGGTCGCATCCAGAACCGCGAGACGCTTCGGCGGCATTGACCGGATTTTTTCCTGAGACAGGCCGGGTCCGTCGGGCCACAAAAGCCAGGTCCCCGGCGTATCCAGGCCACAGCCGGCAAGCTCGTCACACCCGATGCGGCAGCCGCCCCCGCAGGAAACGATTCGCGCGTTCGGCATCGCCAGCGCCGCCAGACGGCCGGTGTTGGCCGGCCGAACGGCCTCGCGGACGTGACGCAGAATCAGAATTTCCGTCTTTGTGCGGACGACGGGCACAACTGGACAAACGCAGATTTCACGACGGAAATAACAGACCGGACAATGCGTATTTTCATTTCGAGGTTTTGAGGCGCGCATCAGCAAAGCCCTTCGGCCGGATTTCGGTTCATCCTGTGTTTTCCCGGAAGAATCGGCCGGCCACCCGCCTTGTCCGCCGACCGCCTGCTGATTGCGAAAAAACGGGCAGGAAGCAAAAATGTTTCCTGCCCGCCGGGTCTCGACTCCCAGATCCTTACTTCCGGCCGGTTGCGCCTTTCATGAAGTAGGCGTGTTCTTCGATCGACACGAAACCATCACGGTTTTGATCCAGCTCCTGAAATCGCCGGGTCATAGCGGCCATAAATTCATCGAGCGTGATCTTCCCGTCACCGTTTTGATCAACGTCATAAAAGTTCACCGCCCAGAAGGCCACGCATTCGTCGTCGTCGATAATTCCGTCGCGGTTGGCATCCATCTTTTTTCTCGTTCCGGCGGTGATCGCATCGGGTGTCAGAGCGTTCGGACCGCACCAGAAGGCGAAGTACTCCTTGGCAACGAGCGCTCCGTCTGCGTCTTTATCCATACTGCCGAAAAATTCGCGGGTGGCCGCGTTGAACTCTTCGGCCACAAGCTTCCCGTCCCGGTCTACGTCAATATCCTTGAAGCGTCCCTGCCAGAAAGCGGCATGTTCCGTAACCGTCACCACACGATCGCCATTGGCATCGATGCGCGAGTAGGCTGTTTTGGCCACCGCCGGGGTTCTGGCCGCATCAGCCGCCAAGCCCTGTCCTGTCGCAATCATGATCAATATGACCGAAAGCGCAAAATATTTCTTCATCATTTTTCTCCTTTATAGGTAAATATTCTTCTCGGGGTTCCCCCGCAACGCTCATCGGGCAAATCGGCTGCCGACAGCAATCCCTAAATGACACAACTGAAAAATAAATCTTTTATTTTACCCTTCCCGCCTCCGGAAAAGCCGGCCGACGCCGCTATTTTCTTTTGGATAAATGATCCTGCGCGTTGAAATAATTCCGGGTCAGTTTGAAGATCACCGGACTTAAAAGCAAAAGCGCGATCAGGTTGGGAATCGCCATCAGCGCGTTTAACGTATCGGCCACGAGCCACAGGCTTCCCAGATCGATTCCCGGAATCGTGCCCAGCGGAATGACCAAAACCCACAGAATCCTAAATGGAACATTGGACTTTTCGCCGAACAAAAACTGGGTGCACTTTTCACTGTAGAAGCTCCAGCCGATGATCGTGGTAAACGCGAAAAGCGCCAAGCCGATACTGACGATGTATTGGCCCCAGGCGCCGGGCAGCCCAGCGCTGAAGGCTTGGCTGGACAGGGCCGCGCCGTTTTGGCCTCCCTGCCAGGCGCCGGTCACCAAAATGACCAGGCCCGTGATGGAACAGATGATGATCGTATCGATAAATGTCCCGAGCATGGCCACTGTGCCCTGGCGGATCGGATTGCTTGTCTGCGCAGCGGCATGGGCGATCGGAGCGCTACCCAGTCCGGCCTCGTTGGAAAATACGCCACGGGCGACACCGAAACGAATGGCCGCCCAGATTGTCGCACCGGCAAAGCCTCCCGCGGCGGCCGTCGGATTGAAGGCGGAATAAAAAATGAGACTGAAGGCCTCTGGCAACTTAGCAGCGTGAATAAGAAGAATGACCAATCCACCACCGACATAGAGCAGCGCCATGAATGGAACCAGTTTTCCGGCCACCTCACCGATCCACTTGATGCCCCCGATCAGGACCAGCGCCACCAGCGCCGCGATGACGCAGCCGGTCAGCATCGGATGAATGGCAAAAGTCCCCTCCAAAGCGTGAGAAACCGAATTGGACTGTATCGTATTGCCGATGCCGAATCCGGCCAGCATGCCGAAAACGGCAAACACAACTCCCAGCCAACGCCAGCGGCTTCCCAGTCCGTTTCGAATGTAGTACATGGGACCGCCGACATGGCGCCCCTTGGCGTCATTTTCACGGAAGTGAACCGCCAACACCGCCTCGGCAAACTTTGTGGCCATCCCGACGATGGCAATGATCCACATCCAGAACAAAGCCCCCGGTCCCCCGAAAAAGATCGCCGTGGCCACGCCGGCGATATTACCCGTTCCGACCGTTGCCGACAAAGCCGTCATCAGCGCGTTAAACGGCGTAATATCTCCCTTTTCGTTGCTTCGACGCCCATGCCAGAGCATGCGGAAACCGTAAAAGAGTTTTCGCTGCGGCACCCCTTTGAGCCCCAGCGTCAGATACAGACCGGTTCCGGCCAAAAGAATCAGCATGGCCGGTCCCCAGACAACTCCGTTAACTGTGCTAATCCAAGCGATCAGGATATCCATCAATAGCGTTCTCCACCGGATTGTGTGACGTCGGCCGAAGACGACGACCAAAAGCAATTTTGCAGACGTCCGTTTGGCGTGACCTGCCCTTTTTTATCGCCGTTTATAGGAGATGGATCAGACCCTGTCAATCGAAAAGAAAGCGTTTGCCCTGTCCGTTTTCTGCACTTTCCACGAATGTACAAAACGTCCTAAAATATCTTGAGCGACCGCGCCTGCCGTGCTAAGAGTCGCCCATAGACTCCGAAAGGATGAATTCCGTTACCGTGAAGATCGCCACCTATAACGTCAATTCACTGCGTTCCCGGCTGCATGTCGTTTTGCCCTGGCTTGAGAAAAACCAGCCGGATGTTTTCTGCATGCAGGAAACAAAAGTCGAAGATGCGAAGTTTCCCGCCGCAGACATCGAGACGCTGGGCTATACGGTCGTTTTTCGGGGAAACAAGCAATACAACGGTGTAGCGATTGTCTCCAGGGAAAAACCTAAAAAAGTGATCTTCGGTCTGGATGACGATCCGGTCGATGCCGACCGTCTGGCCGTGGCCTATTTCGATAATCTGGTTGTTTTAAACGCCTACGTTCCCCAGGGTCAAGAGGTGGACAGACCCCAGTTTGCCTACAAGCTGTCATGGCTTAGTCGTTTGAAAAAATATCTGCACAAGCACTTCCAGCCGGAACAAAACCTCATTTTGTGCGGCGATTTCAATGTCGCGCCCGCACCGATCGACGTGCACGACCCCAAACGGATTTTAGGGCATGTCTCTTTCAATCCGGAAGTCTGGCGCGCCTATGAAGACGTGCTGTCGTGGGGGCTTGTCGATGTGTTTCGAAAACATCATCCGGACCAACCCGGTCAGTACACCTTTTTTGACTACCGCGTGCGCGATTCCGTCGGCCGGAATCTGGGCTGGCGCGTGGACCATATCCTGGCTACGGAAAAATTGGCTGGACGGTCCTGCAAATCCCTGATTGATCTGCCCACTCGAACGGTGGAGAAGCCCTCGGACCATGTAGTCCTCTACGCAAGCTTTGAAGGAACTCTCAAATGAACCAAAGTGAAGACATTCGACGTCACAATGAAACCGTCGCTCAACGTTTTGCTAAAATTGAAGCGGGCATGGACGCCGCGCGAACCGTGGAAGCGGTTTTCGAAACACTTTTTGAAGGCATTGCCGGAGAATTCTCCGTGCCGTTTGTCTGGTTGACGCTGATCGATGACGAACACACCCGGCCGCTCATTGATGCCGTTTGGTCCTGTGCTTCTTTGAAAGAGCGTCTCTGTGTGCTCCCGACGGAGGCCTTTTCGCGCATTGTTCCGGATGCTTCAAAACCGGCATTGGCCAATCGAGACCTCCAGCCCTACTACCGGCTTTTGCCGAAGGACCAAAAATATTTCGTCCGGTCGGTCGCCGTCGTGCCGTTTTCTTTTCACGATCGGATCGCCGGCGCCTGGAACAACGGGGATTCCGCCCCCGAGCGGTTTTCTCCTGACATGGAAACAGGACTGCTTGCGGGCCTGGGCCGGTCGCTGTCGAGAAAACTGACCCAACTGATGCCCGTTGAACAACCATGACCTTTTCGTCCAACCCGGCAAAGGACAAGACCATGATCGAACAATGGATATCCGAAATTAAAAAAACCGTTCCCCCTGAAGAGTTGGGCATGATCCTCGTCCATCAGGGCGTCGTACGCGCGACCTCAAAAAAAGGCGAGGCCGTAAAAGGCATGACGCTCACCTACGACCAACCCGGCCTGGACCAGGCGACGGCCCGCTTCAAGCAACGCGAAGGCATTGCCGACATCCGCGTCTGGATCAACGAAGGCAAGCTTGCCGTCGGCGACGACATCATGAAAGTCTGCGTGGCCGGGCGATTCCGCACCGATATTCTGCCGGTGTTTCAGGAACTGCTCACCTTGATCAAAGGCGAAATCGTCAGAGAAGAAGAAATTTCATGAACAGAGTCCTGATTCTGTTTGCACACCCCAGGTTCGAAAAATCGAAATACAACCGCGCCCTGCTTGCGGGTGTGGAGACGATCGACGGCGTCACCCTCCATGATCTTTACGAAGCCTATCCGGATTTTAATATTGACGTGGAAAAGGAAAAAACGATTCTGACGGGGCATGACGTCATTGTCTGGCATTTCCCCTTTTATATGTTCGGGACCCCTGCGCTTTTGAAGCAATGGATGGACACCGTTCTTGAGCACGGCTGGGCGCACGGCTCGAAGGGCACCGCACTGGCCGGAAAAACTGCATTTGTGGCGCTGACTGCGGGCGGCAGCCGCGACGTCTATGAGCCAACGGGACATTACCTCCACACCCTTCGGGAATTTTTGCTGCCCTTTGAACAGACGGCGCTTTTGTGCAAGATGCGCTACTGGCCGCCTTTCGCCGTCCACGGCACCTACCTGCTTTCCGACCAGGAGCTGGCCGTCCACGCGGCCCTGTATCACCGACTTTTGAAAACGCTCGTCCGGAATGATCTACACCTGCAAAACGCCGTCTCCTTCGACTACGTGAACGACTGGCTGACCTCGCTGCCTGACGGAGGGCGTCCATGAGCGCGGCTTTTTTGCATGACGCCCTGATCTATCTGGCCGCCGCCGTCATCTTCGTGCCGATCGCCAAAAAGCTCGGCATGGGTTCGGTGCTGGGATATCTCATCGGCGGCATCATCATCGGCCCATTCTTCCTGGGATTTGTCGGAGAGGAGGGAAAAGACATCATGCATTTTGCCGAATTCGGCGTGGCCATGATGCTCTTTCTGATTGGGCTGGAACTTGAACCCTCTCATTTCTGGCGGATGCGCAAGCTGATTTTGGGAACAGGCATGATGCAAATGGCCGCCACTACGCTGGCCTGTTTTGCAGCGCTTTGGCTATTCGGCTTTTCCTGGCAGGCAGCGCTGGCCTGCGGACTGGCGTTGTCGATGTCTTCCACGGCCATCGTCATGCAGACGCTGCGGGAAAAAAGCTTGACGAAAGCGGAATCGGGCAGAAGCTCCTTTGCGGTGCTTCTGTTTCAGGACATTGCCGTCATACCGATTCTGGCTTTGTTGCCCCTTCTGGCCGCCGCCGGCATGCAGACCTCTCAGGCGGGGCATGGATCACTGATGGAGGGCTTGCCCGGATGGGCCCAGACCCTGGTGCTACTGGCCGCCGCCAACGCTGTTGTGCTCGCGGGACGTTTTGTCTTCGTGCCTTTTTTGCGATTTGTCGCCCGTATCCGCCTTCGCGAACTGTTTACGGCCGCCGCGCTGCTGATTGTAATTGCCACGGCGGACCTGATGATGGTGGTGGGATTAAGCCCTGCGCTGGGCACTTTCCTAGCCGGCGTGGTTTTGGCCGGAAGTGAATTCCGCCACGAGTTGGAAAGCGACATCGAACCTTTCAAGGGCATTCTGTTAGGCCTTTTTTTTATCGCGGTCGGGGCTTCTATTAATTTCAAACTGATTGCGGACAATCCCCTCACGATTGCCGCGCTTGTCTGCGGCGTCATGCTGATCAAGGCGCTTGTCCTTTTTATTACGGGTAAACTGTCCCGGCTCAGCTTCGATCAGAACATGATCTTTACACTGGGTCTCTCGCAAATCGGGGAATTTGCGTTTGTCCTGTTTGCGTTCACCGCGCAACTAGGAATTCTATCCATCCGTGATACGGATATGATGATGGGCGCAACCGCCATCAGTATGACGTTGACGCCGCTTCTGCTGTTGGCGAACGACCGCTTGATCCTGCCTCGCTTCGGAACGAAGGAATCGGTTGAAAAAACAGCAGACGCCATCGAAGGCGAACATGCGGTCATCATTGCAGGTTTCGGCCACTTCGGCAGCACTATCGGCCGCTTCCTGCGGGCCAACGGGATTCCCGCCACGATTTTGGACAATGATTCGGATCGCGTCGATCTGCTCAGGAAGATGGGCTTTACGGTTTTTTACGGCGATGCAACGCGCTTGGATATTCTCAAGTGCGCCGGTGCGGAAGAGGCGAAAATCCTGATTGCCGCCATCGATTCTCCGGAAACCAATCTGGATCTCATTGAGAGGGCGCGCAGGGAATTCCCGCATCTGGACGTGATGGTCCGCGCCAAAAGCCGGCTTGACGCTTACGAGCTTCTCGACGCGGGCGTCAAAGACGTCTACCGGGAATCGCTTGACACCTCCGTGCGCCTGGGGGCGGACGCGCTCGTCAAGCTCGGTTTTCGCCGACACGCGGCCTGGCTGGCGGGCCAGCGTTTTCTGAAATATGATGAGGAGGCACTGGCGGGACTTGCCGCCCATCGCCATGATCAGGAAGCTTATGTCTTCAAAACGCGCGAGCAGATCGAGATTCAGGAGCAGCTTTTGGCTTTGGACCAAAGTGTGATCCCCCATTCGCAGGACGCTGCGTGGGATGGAGAGCGTAAGGCGTGAGGCGGAAGGTGTGAGGAGCGCAAACGCGATGGAAGAATTTAAATTGATCACGGATTTTATTCCGTCGGGCGATCAGCCGCAGGCCATCATCAAACTGGCGGAGGGGTTGAACGTGGACAAACCGCACCAGGTTTTACTGGGTGTGACCGGATCGGGAAAAACCTTCACCATCGCCAACATGATCGAACGCGTCCAGCGTCCGGCGCTCGTCATTGCGCACAACAAGACGCTCGCCGCGCAGCTCTATGAGGAATTCAAGGGGCTCTTCCCCGACAATGCCGTGGCGTATTTCGTCAGCTACTACGACTATTACCAGCCGGAAGCGTATCTGCCCGCCACCGACACCTATATTGAAAAAGATTCCGCCATCAACGAGGAAATCGACAAACTGCGCCATGCCGCCACCCACGCGCTTCTGACGCGACGCGACGTGATCATCGTGGCGAGCGTTTCATGCATCTACGGTCTGGGCTCGCCCGAGGCGTATCTCGATATGATCGTCCCTCTGGAAGTCGGCGCCGATACCCCGCGCGACGAGGTGCTCAAAAAGCTTGTGGAGATTCAGTATGAACGAAATGACATCGACTTTCACCGCGGAACGTTTCGCGTGCGCGGCGATGTGATTGAAATCTTTCCCGCCTATGAAGATGAACAGGCCCTCCGGGTGGAATACTTCGGCGACACGATCGAGTCGATCTCACTGATTGATCCGCTTCGAGGCAAAAAGCTCAAGACCCTCGACAAAACCGCCGTCTATCCGGGCAGCCACTACGTCACATCCCAAATCAATCTCAAGCGGGCGATTGCCGACATTCGCTCGGAACTTGCCGAAACGCTCACCGGCTACAAGGCGCAAAACAGGCTTCTGGAAGCGCAAAGGCTCGAACAGCGCACGAATTTCGATCTGGAAATGATGGAAGAGATGGGCTATTGCCAGGGCATCGAAAACTATTCACGGCATCTCACCGGCCGAAAGCCGGGCGAGCCGCCGCCCACACTCATGGAATATCTTCCCAAAGACGCCATCATCATCATCGATGAAAGCCACGCGACGCTGCCGCAGCTGGCCGGCATGTTCCGCGGCGACCGATCCCGCAAGGAAACGCTTGTCAAGTACGGCTTTCGCCTGCCCTCGGCGCTCGACAACCGGCCGCTCACCTTTGAAGAATATGAGGCGCTCCCGTATCAGCGCGTGTACATTTCCGCCACGCCCGCCCAGTATGAAATGACGAAAGCCGGCGGCACCCGCGTCGAACAGATCATCCGGCCCACGGGCCTCATGGACCCGGAAATCGACGTGCGGCCTGCGACCCATCAGGTGGACGATCTGCTTTCTGAAATCCGTCTGCGTGTCGAGAAAGGCGAACGGGTGCTCGTCACGACCCTCACCAAACGCATGGCGGAAAATCTCACCGACTATTACGGAGGCCTGGGGGTCCGCGTGCGATACCTGCATTCGGATATTCACACGCTTGAACGCGTGTCGATCATCCGCGATTTGCGACTGGGCGAATTTGACGTGCTCATCGGCGTGAATCTTTTGCGCGAAGGACTCGACATTCCCGAAGTGTCCCTGGTGGCGATTCTGGATGCGGACAAGGAGGGTTTTCTGCGTTCGGAACGTTCGCTCATCCAGACCAGCGGACGCGCCGCCCGCAACGTTGGAGGCCGCGTGATCATGTACGCCGACAAAATCACCCGCTCCATCCAGGCCTGCCTGGACGAAACATCCAGGCGCCGGACCATCCAGCATCGGTACAACGAAGAAAACGATATCACGCCGGAGACCATCCGCAAATCCATCAGCAGCGTGCTGGGGTCGATCTACGAGGCTGATTATGTCACGATCGGAGCGGACGCGAAAACCGCTAAAATCCCCGACCGCGAGGAGGACCTGCCGGCGCTCATCAAGAAACTCACCGGCCAGATGAAACAGGCGGCGAAAAATCTCGAATTTGAAAAGGCCGCCTCGCTGCGCGACGAAATCAAAGAACTCAACAATATTCTGCTGCAGATGGGATAAGTTTTCGTTGGAGTTGCTATAAGACGATCTTCACCGGGTCAAGTCGTTTGAGCGACTCGTAGAGTTCCAGGCGATGGGACTCGCTCTCGACGGTCAGATCAAGGTTGAGACAAGTGTACTTTCCCGTCTGGCTTTGACGAGAAAGCGTGAGTGTATACCGCCTGTCGAGAATCAGCGCCGCCACGGCCTCGCGCATCGCGTCGGCATCGGAACCGACAATCTTGTAAACCCAGGGCGCGGGGTAGGACATCTTCAGTTTAACCTTGATCTCGTCGCTCATGATTTCCTTCCGGTTTTTCTCCGAGGGCATCTAATCGAAAAACAACCGCCGCGTCAAGGCTCGATTGCCCCCTGCGTTTATGGAAGAACCGTTATTCTTTCTTCCGTCGGGTTGGCCACGTTTGACAGGGTGGCCAGATGCATTCGAAACGCGTCGCTGTCGATCACGCCCGTGTCGCTGCGAAATCCGGCCGCGTTTTTAATCGCGGTAAAACCGTCTCCGCCACCCGCCACAAACGCGTTGGTTACAATTCGATAAACGGTGGCATCCAAAACCTGCAGGTAGGATCCGCCCTCTTTAATCGCCAGATTAGACACTCTGCTGCCCGATGCGGCCTGCATGTCAACCGTGAATCTTAGAAACGCGATATAGGGCATGTAAACCGGATCCGATCCGTAGTGCGTGATCAGAAAATCAATGCCCTGTTCCAGCGCGGTTTTCAACTCCGCACCGGTCAGATCAACCAAGACCAGCGTGTTGCCAAACGGCATGACTTCCAGAACGTCGCCGACGGTAATCTCGCCTTGTTCCAGATCGCGGCGGACGCCACCATAATTGATGAGCGCCGCCCGGGCGTTGGGCACGGCGGGAATCATCGAATCGCAGGCCAAAGGTCCCGGGCCGCTGTTGACTCCCCGCACAATCGGTTCGAGCGCGTCTGCGACTTTCACGGACCGATACTGGGCCACCTGTTCGGCATACGGCGCCAAAAGCCCCGCCACCTGCAGGTTTTCCGGATAAATCCGCGCCGAACCGCTGGCCGCAAGAGCCGCAAGAATAGCCGAATAGGCCTGACTTTCCGGCGCCACGGGCATGTTGTTCTGGACGAATGTGTCCCCCACAGGAAGAATGATTCTCGCCTCGGAGCTTAAAATCTCGCCTGCAGGCGAAAAACGGACGTTGACGCGTCCCAGAATATGCCCCCACTGCCAGGCCTGCAAAACCAGCACGCGGTTGCCCTCGGGATCTTGCAACTGCGTGGGGTAAGGCCCGACCGGCGTGAGGCCGATGACATCAAGGCTCGATTCATCGCCCAGAAGGGAATGGCTGTGGCCGCCCACGATGACGTCGATGCCGGCGACGGAGGCCGCCAGCGCCAGATCCGCGGGATACCCCAGATGCGACAAAACAATGATCTTATTGATGCCCCGCGCGGCAAGCGCCGCCACCTGCGCACGGGCGCTCTCTACCGCATCGTGAAAAACGGCGTTTCCGACATCCAACGTGGTTTCGGGCGTGGTTTCGGTGGTCAGCCCGATAATGGCCACGCGCTCACCCAGAATCCACTTGATCAGATAGGGTTCAACTAAAGGCGCGATGCCCGGCTCCCCGGTAAAATCGATATTAGCGGAAACCCAGGGGAATTCACTTCGCGCGATCCAGCCGGGAATCGGGCCGCAGCCCCGGTCGAATTCGTGATTGCCGAAGGTCATCGCGTCGATGCCCAGCAGATTGAGAAAGTCAAATTCGACCTCGCCGTTAAAGAGCGTGAAATACAGCGTTCCCTGCACCGCGTCGCCGCCGTGGAGCAAAAGCAGATGCGGATAGCGCTCGCGCATCTCGTCGATGGCGGTTTTCAGACGCGGAAAACCGCCCGCCTGCGCAGTGGTCTTCACGCCGTCGATCCAGAAGTTGAGCCCCACGGCCTCCAGGTGCGAATGCGTGTCGTTCATGTGAACCAGCGTCAGGGTGTAGTTGTAGGAAACCGGCGCATCCTGGCCACCGCCTGAACAGGCCAGTAAAGCAAACAGGACAAAAACCAAAGAATGCTGGATGATTTTTCGCAGACGATAACGGATAGAATCTAGACACATGAAAAGCAACTTTCCTGCTCTTGCGATTGATCACAAGGCAATCGTGAAACCAAATTTCAAAGATGCTATCGGATGCAAGGGTAAAAATCTGAAATCAGCGGCAAATTCTTCTACAGCTTCTTGCGGTTTTCATCTTTGCCCAAAAGACGCTTAAGGCGATGGACGAGCGAGCCTCTTTCGTCTTGTGAAAAACGAGTTGCGTCTGAAAGCGCGTGTTCGATGAGCGCTCCGGCAGCCTGATAATCCCGCGCGCGATGCTCGAGATATTTGGCCATTTCCGCTACGACTAAATAGTCGCCCTGGTCGCAATCGATCATCTCGCGCCACAGGCGGACGGCATCGTCGAGACGACCCGTGCGTTTATAAACAAGCGCCAGTTTCTTTTTAGAGTCTATCGACATGCCTGAACAAACATCTTCCTCAAGCACATCCAAAATTTTCAAAACGGCGGACGGCCCCGTCTTTCGCAAAAGCAGGCGAGCCGCCGCCAGATAGTCGTCGGGATGCGCGTATTGCTTGAGGGCGCGCGCTGTGAGGATATCGGCCAGATGCGCGGTGAGCGTCGCCATGGAAATCACATCGAGACGATTGTGCTCGAAGATGTCAACAAGCAACAGGGGATCGCGGCGACGGAGCCAGTCGAAGTAGCGCTGCGGTATTTCCCAGCCCGGAATATCCCCTTCCCGCTTCACGCCGAGAATCTGTTCTTCAAGCGTAACCAGACGGCAGTTGTCCAGACGATGTCCCAATATCCGGCGTGAAGGATGCAGCAAGTCCAGATGCGGAAGCGTCGTGATATCGCAGGAAAGCCTGTTGAGGATGAAGCGGGCGGCCAACAGATTCGCGTCAAAGGCCTTGCCGTTGAACGTCACCAGATATTTCCGTTGCGAGACGATGTGGGTCAGATAGGAAAGCGCGGCTTTTTCCTCGCCGAAATCCCGCGCCAGGATCTGATGCACATGGAAATGCCCCTCGTCAAACCAGCCCACGCCGATCAGAAAAGGCATCGTGCCCGTACCACCTGCAAGCCCCGTGGTTTCCGTATCCAGAAAAAGCGCATCTCGCGCTGAAAATTCGCTGATGCGCGGATTGTTGGCGAGCATCGCCGCGGCCGTCATATCGAAGCTTTCGGCATCGCGGATGCGGCAATGCCCGTGCGGACTTGACCCTCGCGCCACACGGCTTGCCAGAAAAAAGCGCCCCTGCTCGTTTTCGACCTCGCGGCCGTCGAGCAATTCGGCGAGCCCCTGATGTCCGCGTGCCTGCCGTTCCGACAATGCCGCCCGATTTCGATTCTGCGCGCGGGAAACGACGTTTTCAATCCGCTCGCGCAAATCCTTCAGTTGAGCCTGCCGCTCGGCCGAAAAAGCCTCGGCGGTAACTTCCTTTTTCGTGGGTTGGCTTGCCTCGCCCGTCAGGCGCTTGAGCTTGTCAATCGATTTCATGAACGTATTTTTTCGCCCTGTATGGTATCCGGAGGGAATAATCGGCAAATCGCGTTTGATCGCGCGATCTGCTTGATCTTGTTTCCGTCTTGACCGGATACACAAGGGGCATAGAACTTTTTCGGAGGTTAATCAATCAAATAAATGATGTCTTCTCCAAATCAGCGTAAATAGAATAATTTCGGATCATTGAAAGGCGGCGCACGCCTGGCGCAGCTGTGGCGTGATCTTGTTTTTTTACACGGGTGGAAGCCGTTTATTTTCTAGAGCTTTTTGACCAGTTTTTTTGCCGGTCCCAGAGCCCGGATCTTGTCCGTTGCCCCCCGGACGACCTGTGCGAACCGGTCTCCTTCGGACGCAGAAACCCAGGTAAAGAGCGTCCTGTCGCTTTCCACGCCGATGTAGTTTAAAAAACTCTTCAGCGTCGCGAACTTGCGTCTGGCCACCAGATTTCCTGAAATATAGTGGCATTCTCCCGGATGACAGCCGGACACCAAAACTCCGTCAGCGCCTTGCTGAAGGGCCTTGACGATATAGAAGGGGTTGATTCGGCCCGTGCAGGGGACGCGGATAATCCGGACGTTTGGCGGATACTGAATCCGGCTGATCCCGGCCAGATCGGCCCCGGCGTAAGTGCACCAGTTGCACACGATCGCGGTAATTTTCGGCTCCCACTCTTTGTTCGCTGAATTTTCAGACATAGACGCTTCCTCCGTTGACCTCAGTCGTAGTACCGCGCCTATATAGAATCTAAAAGAATATGTCAAATTACTAATAGGAATATATCTAGCGGCATTATACCCCGCCCTTATTGCCTTGGCGGGCACTGATGATCCGGCAAGAAGCACGGAATCAAATCCTGGTCAAACAACACGGTCGCGACCTGAAACCATTCTTTTGGCAAATTTCTCTACCGGAACAGCGTTTCCAGACTGGCAGGAATCGGCGCTTCAAAATGCATGCGCTTGCCGGTTGCCGGATGGGTGAATGCCAGAATTCCCGCATGCAGCGCAAGGCGGCGAAGCGGATTGGTTTTGGCGCCGTATTTCTTATCTCCGGCAATACTGTGGCCGATGTCCTGAAGATGAACGCGGATCTGATTTTTTCTGCCCGTCTTTAATTCAACCTCCAGCATGGAATATCGGGGATTCGTTTTTAAAACGCGGTAACGGGTAATGGCTTGTTGTCCGTCTCCCGGCGTGTGTGACGAATACACTTTCAGGAATTTATCTTCTTTGAGCGAGGACACAATTTCACCCTTTGCGTTTTTGACACACCCTTCAACCACCGCATAGTAGATCCGCTTCGTCACAAGGGCATCCCAGTTGTCCTGCAATTTCTGCTGAATCTCTTTGCTTTTGGCAAACATCATGACTCCCGAGGTGTCCCGATCGAGGCGGTGAACGACATGCAACTCAGCGTCGCGATGGTTCTTTTTCACCGCGCTTTTTAAAATGCCGAAGGCCGTTTCCTCGGTTCCCTTTTCGCTGGCGACGGAAAGAAGCCCCGCCGACTTCTCAATCACGATCAGGTGCTCATCTTCATAAAGCAAATTCATTTTGCGAAGCGTCATATTCTGGGATGTATTCTTTTTCAGGACGATGACATCCATTCCCGGGGTCAGTTGATAATTGAACCCTGTGACGAACTGATCGCGGACCATGATCTGCTTGAGTTCAATGAGCGCCTTTAGGGATTTTCGAGACCGGTCGGGAAATGATTCGCACAGAAACGCCAGAAGCGGACAAGGTCTCCCAACGCGCAAAATGTTTTGGGGCAAATCTTTTTTGGGCTGAGACGCGGGTTTCGAAAGCAAGGCGCGTTGGCTTGGACGTGTTGAGCGATCCTGCAAAGCGGTGGGTCTGGACCCCCCGCTTTTTTTTGCGTGCGGCTTTCCGTCTTTGCTTCGGGGATGCTGCCCGCGGCTTATTTTATTCATGGAATTTGTCCATCTTTTTAAAGAGAGGATCGTTTTTCATAAAAATATTAGTGGTCTCAGTCTCGTCGTCATAAATAAGAACGGCCAGGCCGCTTGCCAGCATTTGTTTGACCTGCCGGAAATTTGTTTCAGTGGAAGCCTCCGTCTCGCCGTAATCCGTTCCGGCTCTGGAAATAAATTCGTTGATAACCCCGTTCAAGGCTTCAACACTGAGTTTGCTTACCGGAATAATGTTGACAGACATTGTAAATAGGCTCCGGGCCTGGTTGACAGCCATCGGGGAAGGATCATCTGCGACGACTTCGCATTCGGCTTCATGGCTGTAGTATCACCGGTTTTAATCCCGTTCAATGGAATAATGCAAAACACAGCCGGACTTTCATTTCTTTTTATTTGCGGGCCTGAAGATCCGCGTTCTCTGAACGGCCATTTGCCGTTCGCGTTTTAATCAATCTTGTTTCTGCGGAGGTGGCAACGGCCGCAACCATTGCCATCATTTGTTTAATCTTCACCCGCCGGCTGATGCAATTCATTCTTGAAAAACAACGACGCCGTAGACGCAGAAATCATCTGAAATTCAAGGAACATAACCCTCAATGAGTTGCCCTTGGAAGTCAACCTTTCGTTTTTCTGGTCGGGGCGGCGCTCCAGGGGTCGTCGGGCCAGGGATGCTTCGGGTAGCGGCCCTTCATTTCTTTTTTCACCTGCGGATAGCCGTTACTCCAGAAGGCTTTCAGATCGCGGGTGATCGCGACCGGTCGGCGCGCGGGCGACAAAAGATGCAAAAGCAGCTTGACCCTTCCACCGGCAATCACGGGAGTGTCGGCAAGACCGAACATCTCCTGGAGCTTGACGGCCAGGACCGGAGTATCCCCTTCGGCATAATCAATCGGAATCGTGTGCCCGCTGGGGACGGCGAGGGTCGCAGGCGCGCGATCATTGAGCAGACGCCTTTGATCCCAGGTCAGACGCTCGGCCAGCGCGGGTAACATGTCCAGAGCGGCAAGCTGCCGGCCGTTTCGGATACCGGACAGCCACGGCAGCAACCATTCATCGGGAGCGGCACAAAGCGTTTCTTCGGCAAGGTCCGGCCAGCCCTCTTCGGGAAAGTGTTCCTGCAGCAGGCGCACACGGGCCTGAAACTGCTTCGCCTCGCGGCTGAAATGGAGGTTTACAATCCGGGCGCGGATGGCGTCGCATAAAACGGATACAACTTCCTCGTTTGCCGGTTGAATTGGTTTTGAGGAAAGCGAAATCGCTCCCAATCTTTCTTCCACCGTGGCGATCATCCGGTCTTCCTGAGCATCCCAAGCCACTTGCCGCCGGGTTTCGATTTGTAAGACCAGTTCTTTGCGAAGGACGGTTTCGGTCACGGGTTGGGCCAGATGCACGGTGCCTTCCGCTTTTTCACCTTGATCCACCACCACGGCAATCAGATAGGGGCTTGCGCTGGTCTGGTTCTTTGCGGAAAGCTTCACGCCACGTCCCTGCCGCAACACATAACGGTTTTGGTCGTCTGCCCGCCTTTTTGCGACCCGGTCGGGAAACGCCAAAAGAAGCAGTCGGGACATCCGCGCACCGTCTTCTTCGCGTGAGGTTTCAGCGGCTTTGCCCGAAAGGCGATGAAGCTGGCGCGCCGTAGCATCCACCGCACGCAATGCGGAGGCGTCAGCCACTGGCGACACTTTTTTATCCTGCCGCCACAGCCTCAACAGATCCAGACGTTCGCCGAGATCGAAGCTTCCCGCCGGGTGAGGCGCGGCTGCCCGATGTCGGAGAATGTCGCGTTCGGACAGAAGCGCCGCCAGATCCGCGCCAAGCTGAGGGCACCCTAGCTCCCTCGCTTTCAAAATCATACGGCCCAGTCGCGGATGCACCGGCAGCTTCGCCATCGCCTCACCCACACGCGTGATCGAACCTTTGGCGTCGAGCGCGCCCAGCTCGACAAGTAATTCCTGCGTGGCGCACCAGGCCAATGGCGGCGGCGGGTCGAGCCAGGAGAGCATGGCGGGATCCCTCACACCCCAGGCGGCCAGATCCAAAACCAGCCCGCACAGATCGGAGATGGCGATTTCCGGCGGCGCAAACGGCAGCAGCGATTGAAACGTATGCGTGCTGTAGAGACGATAGCAAACGCCCGGCCCCAGACGGCCCGCGCGCCCAGCTCGCTGACGGGCGGACGCCTGCGATATGTTGACGGTGATCAGCCGGTTCATGCCGGTGGCGGGATCATACTGAAGCCTGCGGGCGAGTCCGCCGTCAATCACGACGCGGACACCTTCAATGGTCAGACTGGTTTCGGCAATGTTGGTGGCCAGGACAATCTTCCGTTTCTCTGAAGGCAGAATCGCCCGTTCCTGTTCATCGAAAGGCAAATCGCCGTAGAGGGGATGAATGGTGATGTCGTCTGCATGCCGGTTTGGCAGCGCCTCGGCAAGGGCGTCAACCACGGCGCGAATCTCCCCCGCCCCCGGCAGAAAGGCCAGAATGTCGCCCGAGGTTTCGTGAAGGGCCTGTCGAATGGCGCCGGTCATGCGGATGGTCACGCGCTGATCCGCCTTATCGCCCAAGTAACGCTCTTCCACCGGATAGGCCTGCCCCTGCGCTGAAATAACGGGCGCGCCGTCCAGCAGGGCGGAAACCGCATCGGTATCGAGCGTGGCGGACATGATGAGCATTTTCAAGTCTTCCCGCAGCGCGCGGCGAATATCCAGACACAGAGCCAGCGCGAGATCGGCCTGAAGGCTCCGCTCATGGAACTCGTCAAAAACGACCATCGCCACATCTTTAAGATCGGGACTGGCCAGAATGCGACGCGTCAGAATGCCTTCCGTCATCACTTCAATACGCGTGTCCTTTGAGACGCGACTGTCAAACCGGATGGAATAGCCCACCGTCCGGCCGATGTCTTCGCCCAGGGTTTTGGCCATCCACCTCGCGGCGGAAACGGCGGCAAGCCTGCGGGGCTCCAGCATCAGGATGCGACCGTTTTCAGGCCCGATCACATCCAGAAGCGCCAGAGGCACGCGCGTGGTCTTGCCGGAGCCGGGCGGCGCCGAAAGGACAACGGCTGGATGATCGGTTATGGCCGCTTTGAGATTGGGCAGGATGTCATCGATGGGATAGGACGTCTTCTTTAGCATGCCGGGAGTATAGGGAGGCCGAACGTTTGTGTCAACACCATCATACTTTATCGGTATGGATGGATGTCGATGTACACCTCTGATTTCACGTCGGGTCTCCGGAAACAGGGAGATAAAGCGCCATTTTCCTCACCCGATACAACCATAAAACCCGAGGGCATCTAATGTTCTCCGGCAAGAAAATTTGAGGATTTTACCGGAAGGATAAAACAGACAGCTACGAATCGATTTCCTCTAAAGAAGCGTTCATCACTTTCCTGACTTTGTCCATCAGGTCGCCCATATTTTCTTCCGTGTAGTTTTTGACGGAGATCGGCCTGGAAATCGTCATCGTGACACCGCCGGGCCTTAAATCAATACCGCCTTTCGGCAGGATTTTCCGGGTGCCGCAAATGGTGACGGGAAGAATCGGCAATCCCAGATCCAGCGCCATTTTAAACGCGCCTTTCTTAAACGGTTTCATGATGCCGTCGTTGCTTCGGGATCCTTCGGGGAAAAAGACAACAGACGTTCCGTTGACGATTTTCGTTTTGGCCGCATTGATGGTTTCAACCGCTTTTTTCGTGTCGGACCGGTCGATAAAAATATGTCCGAGCGTTTTACACGCCGGCCCGAGAATCGGAACCTTTTCCAGTTCTTTTTTCATCACCCATTTGAAATCGACGCCCAGCCAGCCATACAGAACGTAGATATCATAAAAACTCTGGTGATTGGCCACAATGACGTAGGACGTTCCGGACTCGATATTTTCCGCGCCTGCGACCGTAACCGTCATCGGCGTGAAAAAGCTGTTGATCCTTGCCCACAGAACGCCAAAATACCCCCCCGCTCGCGGATTGATCAGAATTGCGCCGGCCATGGCAAGGATTCCAAAGAGGAAGGTGGTTATCACCAGAAACGGAAGGATGAAAAGCCACTTATAGGGCTGATAGGCGACGCGCGTGATCCAGGCTTCGCTTTTTTCCGCAAACAGTTTGAGGTTGTTTGAAAATCTCTGCCGGTCATTTAAATACCGCTGCCGGTATTCTTCCAAAAAATCTTTGGCCCCGTCTCCCAGTCCCATATCGCTCCTGACCGAAAAGTTATTTGGTGTTTGCCTGCAAAGAAGGTTCTTTAAAGCTTGTCTTTCACCTCACTCCAGAACAATTCGACGCCTTCTTTCCATCCCTTGACATATCTTTCGGAAAAAACGTTGAGCATATCCTGCGCCTTCTGACCGGTTGACATCAGTTGTCTTTTGTATTCTTCAAACCGGTCGGAAAAATAATTCCCCAACTCCGCGTCACGGTCTGGATTTTGCGGCGGCGTCCAGGTCAGCGCGTACTGAAGCTCACGGTAATGAGCGGTTTTGCACCATTCCAGGCCGTCTTTGCGCCCCCACTCCGTGATATTGAATTCAAAGTCGATCTTTTCTTTTCTCAGCCGAGCCACAATGGATGAAAAATCTATTTCATTGCGAATTCTGGACGTTAGCGCTTCCTTTCTCTGAATCATTCCGGCAACGGCAGTTTGAAAGACCCGCGAGAAGTTCAAAGAGGTTTTCCAATCTTTCATCTTTTCATAAAGATCATCCGGAACGCTGATGGTGATTTTTCTTGCCATACTGATACCTACTCCTTACTGGAATACATACTTTGTGGGGAGATACATACTTTATAAATCAAGCGGTGTCAATCCGCAAAAGACGGATGTCCGCAACGGTTCTTTTCTTATGACAGGGGAAAATTCACACGGGAGTTCCGCCCGGAGTAACTTTCCGGGCGTTTGCGGGACAGCGCCGAAAAATGTTTATCGGCGCGTCATCACTTCTTTTCTTCGAAAGCAATCGACGGCATGATCGTTGACCATGCCGGTTGCCTGCATGTGCGCATAGCAGACCGTCGAGCCCAGAAATTTGAAGCCCCTTTTCTTGAGGTCTTTGCTCAACGCGTCGGATTCCGGACTGGTGGCGGGATAATCGGATAAACGGCGGATGGTATTGATCCTGGGCTTCCCGCCGACAAACGACCAGATGTATTCGGAAAAAGTGCCGAAGGCCATTTTCACCTCCAGAAACTTTTGGGCATTTATGACGGCCGATTCGATTTTCAACCGGTTGCGGATGATGCCGGGATTTTGTAAAAGCCTTTCCACTTTCGCGGGGGTGAAGCGGGCGACTTTTTCCGGTTCGAAGTTTGCAAAAGCGATGCGGTAATTTTCTCTCTTTTTTAAAACGGTGTACCAGCTCAAGCCCGCCTGGGCGGCCTCCAGCGTCAAAAATTCAAAAATCCGCCGGTCGTCATACACCGGCACGCCCCACTCTTTGTCGTGATAGTCCACATAATCAGGCTTGGATAGATCAACCCAGGGACAGCGGCATACTTCCTTTTCAGGCTTTCCTCTCACAAACGCATCCTCTCAGGCGACCTGAATCGCTCCTTCGGCAAAGCCGACCACCCGGATCACCGCGCCGGGCGCGATGTCCGTGGAGACCTTGACCGGAATCCGAAATGCTCCGAACAGTCCCGTCCCGTCGGACATTAGCTTGCCTTGGTTTCCGATGATGATTTTGCAGTCGCGGTCGATAAACGGCACCACCATAACCATGCCGGGCCCTCTGAGACCGGCCCAGCGGCCAAAGCGGAAAACGGCGATACGCTGCTGCTCGGGCACCACACGCAGGCTGAAAGCCACAAGCATCATCACTAAAACAAGAAACAGCGTCTCAAAGATTCCCATCATTCATCCCTTTCCGCGCGTCTTTAGCCTCGTGCGCCTTCTTGCCGTATACGCGTTCATACGCGGCACAGTATGGGCAAATGCCGCCTTCAATGTGTTTGACAAACCAATACGCGATGCCGCGCTGTTTTTTGCGGGCGCGTGTGCATACGGGACATTCTGCGCACCGCTTGGCCATTTGCCGGTCTTTCCCGGAGATCACTTGGGGACTCATAGACGCCTCCTGTTCCTTCCGGATTTTCATTACGACTTCTTTTCTGCCGGATCGTTCACTTTTTTTAAAATCCAGGCCATATTGCGCCCGAGGACTTTCATGATGTTTTGGCCTTCTTCATCGTTTCGCACATCGCCAGGGTCCAGGCCGACGCCGACATTCCAGTAGCAGGAACCGGGCACGATCATCTGATGATATAAAAAGAAATGATTCAGGGCGTCAAACGCAAAAACACTGCCCGCCCGGCGCACTGCCACCACACCGGCGCCGACTTTGTGTTTCAGCAAAAAGCCGTTCGCGGTCGACACCATACCCGCACGATCGATCAGAGCTTTCATTTCGGCAGTGATATTGGAAAAATAGGTCGGCGATCCCAAAAGGATGCCGTCCGCGTCGATCATTTTTTCAAGGCATTCATTCACAATATCCTTTTTGAGCGCGCAACGCTTGTCGAGTTTTTCAAAACATTTGTAGCAGGCCGTGCATCCCCTGATCGTTTTGCCGGCCAGCGGCACCAGCTCCGTTTTGATCCCTTCTTTCTGCAGTTCTTCAAAGACGCAGTCGATGAGAATGGCTGTATTGCCGATCTTACGCGGGCTTCCATTAAACGCAACAACCTTCATAAACTGTTCCTCCTGCTATGATTCAGCACAAAAGCTTTGCGGCGATCCGTTGGCCGGGCTTTTGGACCGCCCCGGCCTCGAAAACGCTCCGGTCACTGGCGTCACCGTAAACATATTTTATCGTTTAATCAAATGAAATCAAAAAACGGCGCAAGATCATTCACCGCGGGGCGGGTCAATAACCGGCGATGATTTTTTCAGGACGTCGGCATGCACCATTGCCCCTTTTTTCAGGATAATCGAACCCTGCCGGATCCGCCACTTTTGATCGCCTCGTATACTTTTTTCTCCGCAAACTTGAGGACGTTTCCCATGGCCTTTCGCGAGGCTTCCGCATCTTGTCGTTTTAAAGCTGCAAGCAGCTTCATATTCCGTGCCCAGGACATCTCCGGCGCGTCTGGAATGGAATAGAAGAACTCGCAAAAAAATGTGTACACCGGTTTGAAGGACTGAAAGACGAGTCTGCTGATAATGTCTCCCGATATTATAATGATGGTCCTGTGAAAATCATAGTCACATTCAGCCAGCACAGCGATGTCCTTTAAATGGCGTTTTTTCCTATGGAGGTGTTCCTCCAGACGGGCGACATCATCCGCCTGAATCCGCAATGCGGCGGCCGCCGCCGCCTCCGTCTCGGTCACAAACCTGTATTTCAGCAACGACTCAAGCGTCTGAGGGTCGATCGCTTTTTTTGCGCGGAGAACCTGCACCAGGGTTTCCACCGAGCCTTCGCGATGGTAGTCTCTCACATAGCTCCCGCTTTGCGGGTGCGTCTGTACAAATCCGCTTTGCGCGAGCATGGCGATGGCTTCCCGGATCGCAAAACGGCTCGCCCGGTATTTATCGACCAGTTCTCTTTCAGCCGGCAGCTTAGCGCCGACTGAATAGACTTCCCTGATGATATCATTGAGTATATCGTTGAAGATTCTGTCGGGTAATCCGCTTTTTATTGCACCCATCCACCCATCCTTTTCTGCGTCTGAGGAACTCACATTGCGACGAAGACTTGAATGACTCGCTCCGGTCACAACGAAAGGCTTGACAATTGGTTATACCAATACTACAAACTGGTCTAACCAATTATATGGCGCAAGGAGGAATTGCAATGATAATTTCGCGCATTGAGCTTTATCATGTGTCGGTCCCTCTTGAGGAAACATTCTGGCCGACCTGGATCCCCGGTTACCCGCAAACGCACAACCGATTCACGCTGATCAAGCTGACGACCGACGAAGGCATTGAGGGCTACGGCGCAGGCACCGCCATGGGCACGGAGCGCGAAGGTCTGGGTGACCTCTTGGGCGGCTACCTCATGGGCGCCGATCCCGCAGACATCGGCCGGGTGCAGGATCTGCTCAAACAGGCGGGCATCCTGGGATGGCGCAACTTCTGGATCGAGCCTGCCTGCTGGGATATTCTCGGCAAAAAGGCCGGCAAACCCGTCTATGAGCTTTTAGGCGGCAGCGCGCGGCCCATTGAGGTGTACTGCTCGACCGGCGAAATGCATGACCCGGACCGCAGGGCCGACGAACTCCAGAAAATCCGGTCCATGGGATATCGATGCGCGAAGCTGCGTGTCAAAAGCATCGAGCTGAAAGACGATATCCGCCAAATCGAGGTCATCCGGAAAAAGCTGGGGGACGATTTCGTCCTGGGTGTGGATGCGAATCAGGGCTGGCTCGTCACGATCGTGGACAAGATACCGGCCTGGGATCTTACGCGCGCGAAGATGTTTTCCGACGCGTGTTACCAAAACGGGATCGAATGGCTCGAAGAACCGCTGGATTCACGAGACTACGACGGCAATGCCGAGCTTAAAAAATATTCAAAAGTCAAAATATCGGGCGCGGAGCTGAACTATGGATGGGACGAGATCAAAATCATGTTCGAAAAGGACTGCTTCCATATCTACCAGCCCGACGCGACCTTCGCCGGAGGCATCTCCCAGGTAAAAAAGGTCATCGACATGTGCCATGAGAAAGACCGCCTGTATACGCCGCACACGTGGACCAACGGGATCGGCTTTTACGTCAACTGGAACATGGTGCTGGCCGACCGGAAAAATTCGCTGCCGCTGGAGTATCCGTTCGAACCGCCGTCATGGATACCGAAATATCGGGAAGGCATCATTGACCCGATCATACCCGACAAAAACGCGATGCTGCAGCCTTTCACCACGCCGGGGCTGGGATTTACCGTCAATAAGAAATTGCTCCGGAAGTACGGCAAACGCTTCTTCAAACTGACCGAAACCGGGCTTAAAATCAAAGTCATCCGCGAAAAAGGTCTGAAAACCGCGCTGGCGTTGAAAAAAAGAAAAGAGTCATGAAGGATGCGGCCGCTCGAAACTCGGCGACACGGGACTTTGCGCACACCTTAAGACTTTGATTGCGTAATCGGGGATAAAAATATAATACATGCGCCCGGAGGACTGTTCCGGCAATGATATCACCCGTCAGTGCTTCGGACGCAGCGGGAAGTTCTGCCAAACATAAGCCGCTTAAAGATATCACCCTGCGCCTTAAGCACAAAGGTTGCACAAAATACGGCGCCCCGCAAGGAGGACAAAACGGCATGACACGGAAAACCCATCGCCTTGATTCATTTTTCAACCCTGCAAGCGTCGCCCTGTTCGGCAGCATGCAGGAGAACTGGTTTTTCGGCGCCGGCGTCATCATCGGCGATCTGCTGAAATGGAACTATCAAGGACGGATCTATCCGATTCACCCCACCGCGCAAACCGTTTACGGCATCCCGGTTTATAAAGAACTAAAAGACGTGGAAACCATTCCCGAGTTGGCGGTTGTGGTCACCTCCTTCAGACATGTGCCGGGCATCCTGCGTCAGTGCGGAGCAAAAGGCATCAAGGCGGTTGTGATCGTCTCCGACGGATTCGGCGAAGCCGGACCGGAAGGAAAAATCCGCCAAGAAGAACTGATCCGGATCGCCCGATCCTACAAGATGCGCGTCATGGGGCCGAACACGGTCGGCATCTTTAATTCCGAAAACTGGTTCACGACGGTTCCCTACGACCGGGGTTACGATTACAACAAACAGGGAAAGCTTTCCGTCATTACCCAGACAGGCATGTACAGCCCCCAGGCCATGGCGTGGAATGAGTACGAAGCGGGAGTCAATAAAGTCATCGATCTGGGAAACATGTGCGACATCGATGAAACGGACTGCCTGGACTATCTGGGGCAGGACGACGGCACAGAGGTTATCTCCCTGTATATGGAACACTCCCGGCGTGCCTCAACATTTCTGGACGTCTTGAAGAAAGTCTCTTTAAAAAAGCCCGTGCTGTGCCTGATGCCGGGCGGCTCCCCCGGCGCGGCCGCCGCCATGGCCTCCCATACAGGTTCTCTGGCCGGCAACGCCGACCTTTACCGGACGTTCATGCGGCAGTGCGGCGCCCAGTTGGTTACGGAATACGAAGACCTTCGCGACTGCGCCACCCCGTTTCTGCGATATCCTCTGCCCAAAGGTAATCGTCTGGGCGTTCTCACTTTTTCGGGAGCCATCGGCATCCAGAGTATCGACACGGCGGAAGCGCAGGGTCTCAAGCTGGGAGAACTTTCTCCGGCAAGCCGTCGGCAGCTTGCCGCTTTAAGCGATACACTGGGGGGCCACCCCATTGATGTGGGCCCCGCTTCAGCCACGGCAGGCGCTCAAATCTTTGACGTGTACAAGGCGTGTTTCGATATTCTCAGAAAGGATGAAAACATCGATTGCATCTATCTCAACGCCTATATCTCACACGGATTGAAACCGGCCTATTATGAGGACTTGCTGCGCTATATCGGATCATGCCGCGAAAAGCCGATCGTGTCATGGTGTTACGGACCGGCGAAACAACTGGTCATTGAATTCGGAGAGATGGCCGAGCGCTCCGGCATCCCTTTTTATTCGACAACCGTCAAAGCTGTCCGGTCTCTTTCCTGCATGGCCGGCTATGCCCGTTGGAAAGCCGCCGTGTCGGCGCCTGGCCTGTCCGCGAGGAAGCTAGGACCGTGACCTGCCTTTGCGTTTAAAAAGCGCCAGCGCAGCCAGACACAGGCAAATTAGCAACTCTGCCGCAGATTCCGGAACAGACGCCTGACGCTTCACGCCTTACCACCTATGATCAGATCAATCATCCGCGGCACAATCTCCTTGGCGGTCTTGCCCACTTCCAGCGTCGGGCCTACGCAAGACGGGCAACCAAACGCGCAGGGACATTTTTCAATGAGGCTTTTGGCGGCAGCAAGCAGTTTGGCGTGCTCGCGGAAAAGCAGCTCGGAAAAACCGATGCCGCCGGGGTAAGCATCGAAGATAAAAATGGTCGGGTCGAACTCGTCGATGCGCGGGCCTTCCGGGCCGATTGCCGATTGGGGCCGACCGTTGGCAAAAGAGGTAATCACGCGGCCGGTCTTTCCCTGGCTGACAAACCATTCACCGGACTTGTCGCCCAGGGCCCGGTCGATATCATGCGTGTCGGCCATCAAAAACATGGCCGACAGATGCTGCAGCGTGTAGGCGAGCGCCGAAAGCCCGTCGATGACTTCGGCGGGCGTGAAAGCCAGCGTCCGCAACCGGTCGCGCGGAATCGTGAACCAGTAGCTGGTGGTGTGCATGTCTTTTTCCGGCAGATTCACATCGCCGTAGCCCAGATTTTCAGACGTGTAGAACTTGATCTTCTTGTAACCCACCACCTTGCGCACGACCTGCACTTCGCCGTGTTCGACAATTGCGCCGCTCGTGCGGCTATTTTCAAATGAATCGATCACGCGCACGTTGGTGTAGGTCATGGCGTCGGTGTAATAGTCCGAGTCCACTTTACGGACGTAGGCCTTCTTTCGCTCCAGATCGAGTTTGTCCACATGATATTGCTCGGAGGCGAGCATATAAATCGCTTCATCATGGACGGCGGTAAAGGCGCTGTCCCAATCGACTTCGGCAATCACCTTGTGGTTGCCCGCATCGGTTGTGTCCACCACAACGACATTTTCCGGATTGATCGCGCGCAGGCTCACCTCATCAGCCGGGTAGCTCTCCGCCGCCCAGTGCCAGCGGTCGCTCGTGCGATGGAGCACGCCCTTTTCTTCGAGGTATTGCAAAAATTCTTCGAGGTTTTCGCCGCCGAACTTTTCGCCTTTCTCAAATGGCAGTTCAAAGGCCGCGCTTTTGATGTGATGCAGCAGTATCAGAAGATTGTCGGGATGAATCCGGCAATGCTCGGGAGAGAGCGCAAAGAAATAATCCGGATTTTCCATGATGAACTGATCCAGCGGATTGCTCTTGGCAATCAAAATCG
>CAYUDM010000011.1:56279-65626 GCA_964443625.1 uncultured Smithella sp.
GAACGAATTTATCCTTGAGATATTTCGTCATCACTTCGACATTTAAGCGGCTCGTGGCAAAAACGATGGTTTGAATATTATTGTCGATCAGATCAGTGGCAAATTTTCTAGCGGGCGTCATGGCGCTTTGGCGAATGCCCAGCTCTCGGTTGACGATGGGCGGGTTGTAAAGCACAAAGGTTTTCGCCGCCGTGGGCGCGCCGCTTTTGTCCAGGAGCGCCACAGGACGCTCCAGAATTTTCTCCGCGTGCTCGCGTGGATTGGCCACCGTCGCCGAGCAGCAGATAAACACAGGGTTGGCGCCATAGAAACGGCAGATGCGGATCAGCCGGCGGATGACGTTGGCGAAGTGCGAACCGAAGATGCCGCGATAGGTATGCAGCTCGTCGATGACAACGTATTTGAGGTTCACAAAAAGCTTCTGCCATTTGGTGTGGTGCGGCAAAATGCCCGCATGCAGCATGTCGGGATTGGTCACCACGATATGCCCCTGGCGGCGGATGGCCCGGCGCGCGTCATCGGGCGTGTCTCCGTCGTAGGTGAAGGTTTTGATGTCGGCCTGCAAGTCGGTAATGAGGCTGTGCGCCTCGTGCATCTGGTCCTGCGCGAGCGCCTTGGTGGGAAACAGATACAGCGCGCGCGTCTCCGGTTCGTCGAGGATGCGCTGCATCACCGGCAGGTTGTAGCAAAGCGTCTTGCCGCTGGCCGTGGGCGTGACGAGCACCACGTCCTGACCATTACGGATGAAGCGCACGGCCTGGGCCTGATGCCGGTAGAGCCGCTCCATGCCGCGCTTTGTCAGTACGTCTTTCAGCTTCGGATTCACCCAGTCGGGCCAGTCTTCGTAATCTCCGGGTTTGGCCGGAATATCCACCACCGCCGCCGCGTTGGCGGTAAAACTTTTATTTTTTTTAAGTCGCGCCACCCATTCCTCAAGCGTCAATTTTGCCATGCCTTTTGGCCCCTTTCAGTTCTGGAGGGGCATTATAGATAAAAAAAGGAATATCACAACCGCGAATTCGATTTAGGCGTTGCAATAATTATATCATTGGTTTAGAGATACGAATCCCGAAACGGAAGGAAGGTTTGTATGCCGGTTTTCACAATCGATCCAAAAAAGTGCAACCGCTGCGGAATCTGTGTGGCGGTCTGTCCGGGCAGGCTGATTGCGCAGCCGACAAAAAAGGATTTTCCCTCGCCTGTTTTTGAAGCCGACGAATTCTGCATCGACTGCGGCCACTGCGAGGCAAGCTGCCCGCATGATGCGTTAACCCTTACCTCCATGGCGCTTGACGACTGCCCCGTGATTGGGCAAGACAGGCTGCCGGACGCTCAATCCGTTCGTCTTTTATTGAAGGGCCGTCGATCGATTCGCGCCTATAAGAAAAAAACCGTTCCGCAGCGGGTGATTCAGGACCTGATCGATACGGCGCGCTTTGCGCCCACCGGCAGCAACAAGCAGGAGGTTTGCTGGACGGTGATATCGCGCCCCGAGGATGTTCATCACCTGGCCGGACTTGTGGCCGACTTCATCAAGCAGATGCTTCCGCTCGCCGCGGATGAGGCGGTGGCGAAGCGCTTCCGGAGAATCGTGGGTGCATGGGACCGGGGCGTGGATCGGATCATGCGCAACGCACCGCACCTGATTTTGGCCTCGAGCCCGCCGGAGATGTCCTTTCCCGAGGCGGACTGCGCCACGGCGCTTGGGTATCTGGAGCTCTACGCATTCGCGCTTGGTTTGGGCACATGCTGGGCCGGCTATTTCACGGCGGCCGCCAATGCCCACCCGCCGATTATTGAGTTCCTGGCCCTGCCCGCGGGGCATCAGTGTCACGGCGCGGTGATGCTGGGATATCCGAAATTCGGCTACCGAAGGATTCCAAAGCGCAAAGATGCATCAATTGATTGGAGATAAAGGAAAGTTCAAGGATCAAAGTGCAAGGCGCAAAGTTCAAGGTTCAGTGAAAAAGCTAAACACGAATAGCCAAACCGATAAATGACGGATTGAAGGGATCATGCAGGTGGAGTTGAACGTGCCGACATCGAATGAAAAAGCCGATCTGACCAAAGCGATTTTTGACGCGCTTCCGTCGATGATTTTCGTCGTCGACGGTGATGCGAGAATTTTTGAATACAATGAAGCGGCCGGGCGACTGTTTGCCGCGTCGAGAGAGTATGCCATCAAACGGCGCACCGGAGAGATCCTCCACTGCGTGCATTCTTTAGAAACGCCCGAGGGGTGCGGTCGGGCGCCTGCCTGCACGGATTGCGTCGTTCGGGCGTCGATCCGGCAAGCGGCCGACGGAGCCCGCATTGTCCGGCAGCGGGTGCGCATCCAGTTGAGCCTCGACGGCGCGGTCGTTTCCATCTTCGCGCTCATCACCGCCACACCCTTTGAATTTCAGAATCGCCCGATGATTCTGCTGGTCATTGAAGACCTCAAAGATATTTCAGAGATTGAAAAGCTCATTCCCATTTGCTGCGTCTGCCGCAAGATCCGCACCGACGAAGATTCCTGGGTGGCGCTGGAAACCTATTTCAAAAACACCTGGGATGCGGATTTCTCGCACGGCTATTGTCCGGAGTGCCGAAGCGCCGAGCTGGAAAAAATCAGCGTCCTGCAAAAGCAAAAATCCGGCTGACGAGACGATTGTCCCGGCGCCTGTCCTCCGGGCTTTATCGATATCCGATTTCTTCTGTAAGCTTGATTTTTCCCCGGACAAAGACACCGCTGCCGCGCGCGATTTCCTTATTCTCTTCATCGTAGAGCACCGCCTCGGCAAAATACTGCGTTTTCGTAGTGTTGGTCACGCGCCCCACCGCCCGAACAGCGCCTTGATCCACGGGCCGGATCAGATAAATATTGAAACTCACCGTCAGGACAAAAACATCCGGCACCAACGAATTGACGGCAAACCACGCCGCGTTGTCCAGCGCCAGAAAATACATCGACCCATGCATCGCACCGGCCGCGTGATAAAAGTCTTTGCGCACGGTCAGGGTCAGGTCGGCTCTGCCTTTGCCGATTGCGATCCGCGCGCCGGTTAGTTTCACGATCGGCGCGCCGTGCATCATGTTTTCCAGTTTCCGGTAATGCGTTTCGTCAATCATGAGCGTATCCTTCTTGCCGGAGATTTTGTCGGACGAACACCGACACGATGTCAGTCTAATTCCCACTTTCAAATCGGACGAAAGCCGATACCGCCGGTCACTTAAAAAGTGTATTTAGAAGTCGCTTTTCAAGGGGTACACGTATTGCATCCGCCATATGTAATACGCCCCACGTTGCGGCGGGAAATCAGAATACGCGTGTCTGACTACAGGAACGAAGCCGAAACGGCGGGGCGTACCCCTCCTGAAAAGACAACGCGGTTCATACTCCGCATTAATAAAAATGTAAAGAGGGTATGACGAAGGACTTTTCCCAAACTAAACGCAATCATGCCTTTTTGACGGACCACAATAAAGGGCAGATAAAATAATTCATGAAGGAGAATAATATGGCTGAAACTAATGATCAAGAATTCTACAATAAGGTCTTTCCTGTACCTGAAAGAGTGAGGGAGAAATCCTACATCAAAAGCAGAGCCGAGTACGAAAAGCTCTACAAAGAATCCGTCGATAATCCGGATGCTTTCTGGGCGAAGATGGCCAATGAACGCCTTACCTGGTTTAAACCCTTTGACAAAAACAAGGTCTCGAGCTGGTCTTTCGACACCAAAGATCTGCATGTGAAGTGGTTTGAAGGCGGAAAGCTCAATGTAAGCTATAACTGCCTGGACCGCCATCTGGCCACCAAAAAGAACAAGGCCGCGATTATCTTCGAAGGCAATGATCCCAACGACTGGAAAGTTTATACGTATTTCGACATGTATCGCGAAGTCAACAAGTTCGCCAACGTCTTGAAAAAACTGGGTGTCAAAAAGGGCGATCGCGTCGTGATCTTCCTGCCCATGATCGCGGAGTTGTCCATTGTCATGCTGGCCTGCGCCCGCGTCGGCGCTGTGCACGCCATCGTGTTCGGCGGCTTCTCGGCCGAAGCCTTGAGAGATCGCATCAATAACTCCGGCGCCACCGTGGTCATCACCTGTGACGGTACCTATCGCGGCGCCAAAGCGGTCCCCCAGAAAGACACCTGCGACAAAGCCGTTGATCAGTGCCCCGGCGTGAAAACCGTGGTTGTCGTAAAACGCACCGGAACCCAGGTAAACATCAAGGAAGGCCGCGATGTCTGGTACGAAAGCCTAATGGCGGACGCCGACCTTTATTGCAAACCCGAAGAGATGGACGCTGAAGATCCTCTGTTTATCCTCTACACCTCCGGTTCGACCGGGCAGCCCAAGGGCGTTGTTCATACCCAGGCCGGCTATCTGCTTTATGCCGCCATGACCCAGCAGTTGGCCTTTGACGTCCGCGAAGAAGACACCTACTGGTGCACCGCCGATATCGGTTGGGTCACCGGACACAGCTACATTGTTTACGGGCCGCTGTGCAACGGATACTCCAGCATTCTTTTCGAAGGCGTTCCCAACTATCCGGACTTCGGCCGATTCTGGGCTGTCGTCGAAAAATACAACGTCAATAACTTCTATACCGCTCCCACCGCCATCCGCTCGATTGCCAAAGAAGGCGACAAGTGGGTCGATGCGCACGACATTTCTTCGCTGCGCGTTCTGGGCTCGGTCGGCGAACCGCTCAATCCCGAAGCCTGGTGGTGGTACTACAATAAGATCGGCGGCGGCCGCTGCACGATTTCCGATACCTGGTGGCAGACGGAGACCGGCGGACACATGATTCTTCCGCTGCCCGGTGCAATTGATATCAAACCCGCCAAAGCGATGGTGCCTTTCTTCGGTGTCGTTCCGATCCTGGTGGATGAGGAAGGCAAAGAGGTGAAAGGCCCCGGCAGAGGCGCGCTGTGCATTAAAAACGCCTGGCCCGGCATGGCCCGCGGCCTGTGGGACGACAAAGAAGGTCGTTTTGCAGAAAACTACTTCACACAGTTCCCCGGTCTTTACTTCTCCGGCGACGGCGCCGAACGCGACGAAGACGGCGATTACAAGATCACCGGCCGTGTCGATGACGTGATCAATGTTTCCGGACACAGAATGGGCACCGCTGAAGTCGAAGCGGCACTGACGTCCCATCCGGATGTCGCCGAAGCGGCGGTGGTCGGCTTCCCGCATGAAATCAAAGGTCAGGGCATCTTCGCCTATGTGACCCTCAACAACAACGTGGCAAAAACGGACGATCTGAAAAAAGCCCTGGTCGCCCATGTCCGTAAGGTTGTAGGACCGATCGCATCGCCCGATCAGATTCAGTGGGCCGACGGTCTGCCCAAGACCCGTTCCGGAAAGATTATGCGCCGCGTTTTGAGAAATGTCGCGGCTAAAACGTTTGGCGATTTCGGCGATACATCGACACTGGCGGATCCGTCCGTCGTCGATGATCTGGTCGAAAACCGCAAGAAACTGGGTTAGTGCCCCTTCGGTGTAGAGATAAGTTCCAGCCTTCTCTACATTGTGAAGTCCCTCCTCCAGATGCCGTTTTCCGGGAAACCGGAAAACGGCATCACCTTTTCGTCAATACCCTGGAGCAAGGTGTGTTGATTTGCGCCGGTGCTTTACCCCCCCCCTTGGCTACCTCGGGGGCGAATGGACGGCTTTTTCTAGATAACGTCGGCCGGTTTTCAGGCTGAAGGCGAATCCGATCCTACTCGGCATTCCTTGCCGGGATAGGTCACGAAAGCAATCCGAATCCTGTGAGTCTATTCCGCCTCCACCTTAATCGTAACTTCCACATTGCCCTGAATTGCGTTGGAATAGGGGCAAGCCTGATGCCCCGCCGCCACAATCTTTTCGGCGTCTTCCTGCGACAGCCCCTTGACGATTGCTTCAATATCCACCGCCAGGCCGAAACCGCCCGCGTCGTTGGGCCCGATGCCCACGGCACATTTGACTTCAATGCCTTTGGGAATCAGCCGAAGCTGCCGCGACATGAATTCGCAGGCGCTGCCGAAGCAGGCGGCATATCCCGCCGCGAACAGATGCTCCGGCGTTGTCGTTCCCTCTTTTCCCGGACCGCCCATCGCCTTTGGAATAGACAAATTGACGTCAATCAGACCGTCATCCGTTTTCGTATTGCCGTTTCGGCCTCCCGTCGCTACGGCATGCGCGGTGTATAGGGCTTTAACCGCCATATTTTTCATGCCTCCTTCTTTCTTGTGTTTAATGCCCGTCTTTTCTAAAGAGGGGTTGGGGAGATTTTTAGAAATCCGGCGCTGATGAATCATTCCCTTGATCTCCCTCGCGCCGCCGTTTTGTGCAGAGCCAGGAAGGTGAAAAAGAGAATGACGACATCGTCCTCATAAGCCGGGTCGCTGCGTCACTCCGTATCGGACTGCGCTGAATCCGTGCAATGCTCCGCCGACGCCGCATCCTCGTTCATCCGGTCGAGCAGTTTGCCCACGTTTTGCTTGATGGACAAAAATTCCTCAAGCGTCAGACCGCTTCGGCAAAAAAGCTCCATGGGCACGCTGACCGCATCTTGTTTTATCGCACGACCCGCATCGGTGAGCGTGATCATGACTTTGCGCTCGTCGGTCGCAAGCCGGTTGCGCGAAACAAGCCCCTGCGCCTCGAGCCTTTTGAGCAAAGGTGTAAGCGTTCCCGAATCCAGATACAACAGCGCTCCAATATCTCCTACGCTCAGCGTTTCATGCTCCCATAAAACCAGCATCACCAGATATTGCGGATAGGTGAGGTTGAGCTTCGCCAGAAAGGGCCCATAGAGCTTCGTGAGCACGCGGGATGCCGCGTACAGCACAAAGCATAGTTGATTATCCAGCTTCAGATATTCATCTTCATTCATCATCGCACGCAATTATTGAATTTTTCCGTCGATCTCCTCGAGAAGTGTTTGCGTCTGATTGTCGAGGAGCCCAAAACCCGTGTCCTTTCTGTAAACGATGTTCCCTTCTTTGTCCACCAGGATGTAAACCCGCTTCGAGACCGGCAGCACGGGATGATCGGTCTTGTAAAGCGCGGTCACAACCCCTTTTTCATCAGCCAGCAACGTGAGCGACGTCAGGCTGTGTTTAGCGATAAACGCCCGGTGAGACGCGACCGAGTCTTTGCTGATCCCCAAAACCTTGATGTTGCGATTTTCAAATTCCGCGATGTTTCGTTGAAACTCAACGAATTCGGGTGTTCAATTGCGGCTGTCGTCCTTGGGATAGAAAGCCAGCACAGCGCCGCGGTAATTAGCAAGCACCTCGCTGAGCTTAACGTCTTTGCCGTTTTGATCCGGCAGGGAAAAATCCGGGGCTTTTGCCGCCGCGCTTACCGGGGTCTTTTGCGCATCCACCCCGGCGCAACCGGACAGAAGCGCCAGCACAAACACTACAACAATCATTTTTCTTGTCGCCATTTTTACCTCCAACTCTTTTTAATATTATTGAAATTCCCGATGGTTAGCTTACGCATCCGGAACATCCACAACAAAATGCAGATACAACCCCTCTTCCACTGAATGCAGCGGTATCCAATATGTGGCGGAGACCTTGTTCTTCTCACGGCTTACGATTCGCTTCCAAATGCGCTCGGCCAGAGCTTTGTCCGCCAGACAGCTGGTTTTGCATTTGTCCGGATAAGGCGAAATATCCCGGCACTTCACCCCCAGCGGAACACCAAGGTTACGTGCGGCTTCGTTGGCATCGATAATCTGGCGGCTTTTGTGCAAAAGCAGCACCGGATGCGGAAAACCGTCCCACATACTCCGAAACGACTCCGACAGGCGTTCTCGCCGGTCTTTTTGATCTTCAATACTGTTTTTATTCATTTTTTATCCTTTCGTTTGAAACTACATTAGTCAATTGTTTACTAATATATTTTGCGCAATATAATTTATTAAAATTGTTGTCAATGATTTTTTGCTGCAATTCTAGAAAAATTCACTCAGACGCGCGGACATCGTTTTGTGCCCCGTCAACTGCAACTCGCACGACGCCTGCGCGATGGTCAGGAATCTGGGCAAGAAACACAACAAGCCCGTTCATATGATGCCCAATTTCAGCTTAAGCGTGATCTCACAGACACTCGCGGCCTCATCGAATTGAAGAGTTATGCACTCTGCGCTTGATCAGATGAAGCCCGGCCAGTCCTGCACGACCACACGAATTCGCCCGGCGGATTGACGCTGGATTATTTCGATTGGCTTGTTCAAACGCCTGCCTTCTTTTCGCGAAAGGCGGCGATTTCACCAAGCCGCGCAAAAAGATCGTTTCGCGCCTTTTCCACACGCAATGACTCCCGATATGTCAACCGCACCTTGTCTTGTGTTTTAAACCGGTCGGGCTCCACCTGCAAAACGTAAGAATTGACCTGCCTTTCCCAGAACCACAAAGCCGATCCGAATTGAATATAGCCGGGATCAACGGCCGTCAGGCCTTCCAGCGTGCGGTACAACTCGCGCCCGGATGGGCTTTCGTCCAAACAAAAGGCAATGTAGGCGATTTTGTAATCCACCCGCCTAATGTCTGCCGCCTCCGGCAACGCTTCGGTGTTGAAAGGATCGCGATTGGCTTTATGCATAAAATGGCCGAAGCAGCATTGCAGCGTAAAGCAGCAGTCAAGCTTGTTGATTGCGGCAATCAAGCCGATCAGAGGCGAATCGATCTGCGCGGCGCTAAGTCCGGCCAGAGCCGCCTTCTTTTGAGTCCGAAATCCCGGATTGGATTCCAACGCTTTGGCTTTTACAAACGTTTCCATAGCCCCGTGCCCTTTCTGAATGGATACTATACCGAACGGTCCGCATTTGCACGAATTACAGGTTATGTCCCCAGGATTCCCTTATCAGACCTTCAACGGCAAAAACCTCTATCTGCCGCCTCAGGAAAAGGCCGCGTGCCGTCTTGACGCCTCCCACCCGGCATGCTACGCAGCATATGTCTCCTGAAGGGAGACGGGCTTTACGCCGAAAGGAGCTCGCATGAAAAAGACCATTTATTACGGCATTCGCAACATCAGAGTTGAGGATGTTGAGGACATTGCGCCGCGCAAAGGCGAAGTCAAAGTTCAGATCAAATATTGCGGCATCTGCGGGCTCGATTCGCCAGAGTACCTGCACGGACCTTTCCCGGAAAGCCCTTTCGGCCATGAAGCCTGCGGCACGATTGTCGCCCTCGGTCCGAACTCGAAAAAGTCCCGTCGTTTTCGCTCCAGGCGGCAGCAGGCAGCACCACATGCGCGAAGCGCGTGGTTTCCGTCGGGAAGATGTCCTGGCAGACCAGGAATTCCGCCGATTGCAGTTCATGCTCAACATGTTTAATATCCGGCTCGGTATTGGCC
>CAYUDM010000012.1:0-64260 GCA_964443625.1 uncultured Smithella sp.
TGCTTTGCCACGGCGGCACGATCACCCTCAAACATCTCCCGGCCGATATACGAAACGTCGAAGCCGACAGGGATCGTAGCGGGAGCCTCCCGTTGCGGGCGTGTGTCGGTCCGGATGACATTCTCCATGCCTTAAGAAAATCGGGATGGAACAAGGCCAAGGCGGCCCGAATGCTGGGGATTGGTCGCCGCACGATTTACCGGAAGATTGAATTGTATCAGATACCATGGACACTGGAGGCGTGTTTTCGCGAATAGATCCAAGGTTGGCTGGATAGGGGATATCGGTGATCGGCCGACGGATTGATTTTTGACTGCAAAAAATAAAAAAGGGGGATGCAATGAAAAAGACTTTCTTTGTTTTAATCTTCATGGGGTCGTTTCTCGCGGTGTTGTTGACAGGTTGTCATGACAGGAAAACAGCGTCGTCGCCGCAACTTAAAATTTATGACATACAGGCCTGCAATGTTTATATGGATTTTGATCATTCACCTCTGAGGAAAGAGCAGCATAAATTTGTTATTTCCTTTTATCCGACGACCGGTGCCGAGACGCCTGACCTGATCGAAAGCATCACGGCTTACGGCCCCGACGGCTATACGGTGGAATTGAAAAATGAACCGTTTAAGAAGACCACTTTAAACGGGTGGGTTTTGAATCCCGTCCTGAAAAGTTACTATTATTCGGCTTACCGCCCGGTTGGATTCATGAAAGAAGGGACCTACACCCTTGAAGTCAAATGCAAAGATGGATCGGTGTTGAGACAGTCCCGCGTTCAGAACAATGCTTCGACGGAAGCGGCCGTGGCGTTTTATAAAGCAAACAAAGCGAAGCTTCTGGAGGCCTACAAGCCGTCGAAAGTACATCCGATGAGTCCGGACGCGAAACGAAAGGGACTGGTCCTCTCTCGTAAAACCATGAAAGATCTGGGCGGTCCGGACGCTTACTATCTGACCTATCTGTACCAGGCGTCGTCCGGCGCGGAAGCAAGTGCGCATAACGTGATCTGGTGGGACAATGTTTTTGTGCAGCGCGCGGCGGGAGATGTTCAGGCCGGTCTTAATCGCCGGGAGGTGGCAGTGAACAAGGACCTTGCTCCGAAAACGACGTACACGTATTTTGTGGAAACGTCGGATGCCAACAAACAAAGCGAAACCAACTACTGCATTTTTCAGCCGCATCAGGTTTTCACCACGCCTTAAGACAAGATGTGGGACAAATCGTCGCGCGGGAGGATGATTCAACCAGGAGGAGAGAATGAATATTGCAAAATTACGCGAATTGAAAGTGCTTCAGGAACCCGAGCAGGTGAGCTTTGTATTCGGCGGACGTGAGATGAGCAACTACGAATTTTTAAGCCAGGCCCGCAAGCTGGTCACGGTGCTGAAAAATCTGGGAGTGCAACGGGGCGATCGCGTGATTGTTCAGATGCCCAACTGCGTGGAGGTGCTCCAGTCGTTCGGTGCGATCTGGCGGTTGGGTGCGGTGGTCGTGCCGGTCAACTATATGATGAAAGACGATGAAATCGCCTCGATCTATGCGGATTCCGGCGCGAAGGTGGTTATCAGCGTGAAGGATTTCCTCCCGAAAATTACAGCCGGCCAGGCAAAAGCGCCGCAAATGCAAACGGTCATTTTAGTCAATGACGACGTGCCGCAAGGGACCCATTCTTTCCATGCCCTCGTGGATAGCGCCCCGGAGGGCAGGGACATTGCGGAAACCGAAGACGATGAGCTTGCCGCGCTGATTTACACCGCCGGCACCACCGGCCAGTCCAAAGGTGTGATGTTGACGCACGGATCGCTTTACGCCAACTCCAAAATGTCTTATGAATCAACACAGATGCCCCACGGCATGACGAACATCACGGTGTTGCCGCTTTGCCATGCCTACGGCATTGCGGTGGCCAACAGCGGTCTGTTTTATGAGCGAACCAAAAGCGTCATTCTCAATACGTTTGATCTGGAGACCATTTTCGCCTCGATCGATAAATACGACGCCAAGCTGGTTGCGCTGGTGCCGACGATGTATGTCTTTATGCTCATGTATCCCAATCCCAATCATCATGACTTAAGCCGCGTGAAATACTGGATGTGCGGTTCCTCGCCTTTGTCTCGCGCGACCTGGGACCAGTTTTACGAGCGCTTCGGAGGAAAAATCATCGAGGGCTGGGGGCTTTCCGAAAGCGGCGCCACCGGCAGCGCCAATCCATGCGACGGACGGCCGATTAAAGTCGGTTCCATCGGCATTCCTTTCGTGGGGATGACGATGGGTATTATGGAAGATGACGGGAAACTCTTAGGCGATAATCAATCCGGTGAAATCGTTCTGAAAGGGCCGTCTCTCATGAAGGGCTATTGGAACAGGCCTGAAGAAACGGCCAAAGTGATTGTGGGTGGCTGGCTTCACACCGGCGACGTGGGGCATCGGGATGAGGATGGTTACTACTGGATCACCGACCGCAAGAAAGACCTGATTATCAAAGGCGGAGAAAATATTTCTCCGCGCACCGTCGAGGAGGCGCTCTACGCGCATCCGAAAGTGGCCGAGGCGTCCGTGATTGCCATGAAAGATGAGGTTTACGGCGAGAACATCAAGGCGTTCGTCGCGCTTAAGCCAGGACAGACCGCGACGGCCGAAGACATTCTGGAGCATTGCAAAACGAAGCTGTCAAACTTCTTTTTGCCAAAGGAAATCGTCTTTATGGAGGCTTTGCCCAAAAACCTGGTCGGCAAAATCCTGAAAAAGGAGTTGCGCAAACTGTAAGGCGCCGACCCGTGATGAATACAACGAACGTTGGTTCGAGCTTGCGCTTTCGGCCGAAAATCTGATAGGACAACTTCCCGAAGAAGTCCTCCTGCGCGGGCAGCGATCTGTCTGCCCGCGCGGATTTCCATTTTAAGGAAGGTTGTCTCAATAGGGTTCTCCGCGATGAAAGCAGCCGCACCCGCCAATCCGGACGAAAGACTCTGTCCGAAGTTGAATCCAAAACGATATTGAAAACCTACGGCATTCCCGTTGTGGACGAAACGGTGGTCCGCACTCAAGAGGAATGCGTCTTGGCAGCCGCGAAACTGGGTTTTCCGGTTGTCGTCAAGGCAGTGGGAGGAAAGCTCGCGCATAAAACCGAACGCGGGCTGGTCAAGACGCATCTGCATTCCGAAGAGGCGCTCCGTCGGGCGTTTGCCGAGCTGCGTCAGGCGGCGGGCGCGGATTGGGAAGCCGCGGTGGTTCAGCCGCTGATCAGCGGTCGCCGGGAATTCATGGCGGGCGTCTTTCGCGATTCGCAGTTCGGGCCATGTCTCATGTTCGGTTTGGGCGGCGTGCTCGCCGAGGCGCTCGATGACGTGACTTTCCGCATTGCGCCGATCGACAAGACGCAGGCGCTGGCGATGATTGACGAGATTCGAGCAAAAAAGATATTGAGCGCGTTTCGCGGCGAAGAAGCGGTTGACGTAAACCAACTGGCGGATGTGCTAACCGGCTTGTCGCGTCTCAGCGCCGAGCGGCCGGAGATCGTCGAAGTCGATATCAATCCGCTCATCGTGTCGCCAAACGGTCGGATGGCGGCGGTGGACGCGTTGGTGGTTACAGCAGACGCCCCGGACTTTTGCGATCCTCCGGTTGTCGATGTCGCGACAATCCGACAGGCACTCGATCAAATGGCTCATGCCCGATCGGTCGCGGTGCTGGGCGCCACGTCGTCCGTGCGCGGCGGATATCTGGGCATCTTCGGCAGCATGCGGGCTTTCGGCTACGAGGGTCGGCTGTATCCGATTAACCGCAAAGCGCAGGAAATCGACGGCATCAAGGCGTATCCCAATCTGGCATCACTGCCCGAAAAAGCGGATCTGGTCATTGTGGCCGTTCCCGCGAAGGCTGTTCCTGCGGCCCTTCGGGACTGCGTGGCTTCCGGACATGCCAATATTCATATCTTTACGGCCGGTTTCAAAGAAACCGAGGAAGAGGAAGGTCGGCAGTTGCAGCGGGAAATCGAAGCGATTGCCCGTGAAGGGTCTCTGCGCGTGGTCGGGCCCAACTGTATGGGCTGGTACGTGCCGGCGCGCAGAATGCTGACCTGGAACGCGGCGCCTGCGCCCGCCGGACCGGTGTCGATGATCAGTCAAAGCGGCGGCAACGCCCAGGAATTTACGCATCATGCGGCTAAAGTTCACCGTCTGTATTTCAACAAAGTCATCAGTTACGGAAACGCGCTCACGCTTGACAGCCCGGACTTCCTGGACTACCTGGCCCACGACGACTCGACGTCGGTGATAGTCATGTATCTCGAAGGTGTCAAAGACGGAAGGCGGCTGACCCAGGTTATGCAGGACGCAACGCGCCGAAAACCTGTGGTTGTGCTCAAAGGCGGCATGACGGACTCCGGCGCTCGGGCGGCGTCGTCTCACACCGGCGCACTGGCCGGAAGCCGCCGCCTGTGGGAGGCGTTTTTCCGACAGACCGGGGCGATTTGTGCGTCCTCGCTCGAAGAGATGGCGGACATCGCGGCGGCCTTTCACTATCTGAAACAAACGGATGGGAAGCGCGTCGGCGTGCTGAGTGTCGGCGGCGGCCAGGCGGTGGCCGTGGCGGATGCGTGCGCGCAAGCGGGCATGGACCTGCCTGCCTTTTCGCCCGCCACGGTGGATCGGATCCGTGCCTTTATCCCGCCGGCCGGCAACATGATCGGCAATCCGATCGATTCCTACCTGGCTTTTATGAGTCTGGATTATGTGGGGCGGATTTTTGACATCTTAAAGCAAAGCGGCGAAGTGGATAACATTGTGGTTTCGTTGCCTCTGGATTGGCTGTGCCGTGAAGAGGCGCAGGGAAATTTTGTCGAAATCATCGCCCGCTATCTCGCTTCGGAGGGACGCGAGCGCCTGGGCGGTCTGCCGATGGTGGTGGCCTGGCGCCAGTATCAGGATGATGAAGGTTTTCGCAAAATGAGAGCCCGGATGGAGGACATTCTGCTTACGGCGGGCGTCCCGGTGTATGAAGGACTGATCCGCGCTGTCCGCGCGCTTTCCTGTCTTGAACGCTATTCAGCCTTTTTAAAGTCCCGGCTCACCTTGTGAAAATTGGAGCCCGGCCTGAAGAAGAGATGTCAGCGATCACAAGCGGGGCGACACGAGAGGGGTTGCCCCGCTTGCTTTTGAGGTTAGGGATGATTTAGAAGGAGGCGTCAAAAAGATTTTTAATCGCCGTCTTGCCGTTTTCATCCAGAAAACGGGTCCCGCCGCCGGCAAAGTGATTTCGGGTGATCAGCGGTTCGTTGCCCTTGGCGCGTTCAACCCAGTCGAGTTTGTTCCAGGTAAACCAGGCATTTTGCTTCTGATCGAAAACATGCAGCGGCTTATTGCATAGTTTGCTGAATTCCGCGCCCCAACCGGTGCCTCCCTTAACGGTTTTATCCGGCAGAATTTCACCGATAATGAAGATTTCCTGGCCGGAGTTGATCTGATACCAGATCGTCTGCAAAATCTTTCTAAACGTGGCGTTGTCGGTGTAGCGCCGGTTCATCAGACGGGAAACATATTCCAGCGACACGTCGCCGTTTTTGAGTTCTTCGGAATTGAGTACGCGAAGGCCTCGGCCCCTTACGATGCTGTGGCCTTCAAAGGTAAAGTTCACTTCCTCGATGCCCAGGCGTTCCGCGTTGGCGCCGAATTCCGCTTCCGCGCCCTGCGCGCCGCCGCTGAATAAAATACAATCCTCTTTTTTCATTTTCTGTCTCCTTGCCGCTATGTGTTTTATGGGTGAAGTGGAATTTCAAACGATGGTGATAATCGACGTTTCGCCTCTCCGACTGCGCGCCCAAAGTGTCCTATAAACGAAAAACTGTCAAGCGGAAAAAACTGTTTCGTTGTCAGGCAGGCGGCAACATGATATTTGGGGCAAAGCTCAATGAAAGGACGTCAAATCATGGAAGGAACGGTCCGAAAGGACGTCAAGATCGGTGCTTGTGTGCAAATCATCGAAAAGCACAATCAGTTAACCGGCCGTCTGACAAAAGGGGTTGTGGCTGCTATCCTGACAAAATCATCGACGCATCCGCACGGCATTAAAGTCCGTCTTGAAGGCGGGTTGGTCGGCAGGGTCAAGGTCATCCTGGGGGAGCCATGAAAATATTTGTGGACGCGGACGCTTTCCCCGGCGCGATTCGGGATATTGTGATCAAGGCCTGCAATCGCCTGAATCTGCAACTGATCTTTGTGGCCAATCAGCCGCTCAAGCTTGAGAAGCTCGATAATCTTTCCTTGCTTGTGGTTCCCGAAGGGCCGAACGCGGCGGATGACAGGATTGTTGATGCCGCCGAATCAGGGGATCTGGTCATTACGGCCGATATTCCGCTGGCCGACCGGGTGGTGGCCAAACAGGCGTTCGCGATGAATCCGAGGGGGCAGCTCTACACGGAAGATAATATCAAGGACCGTCTGGCCATGCGGGAATTGCTAAACGGTCTCCGGGACAGCGGTTTGATCACCGGCGGGCCTGCGGCGTTCAGCAATAAAGACCGTCAGAATTTCGCCAATGCGCTGGATCGCTTTTTAATCAGACGGCAAAATGCCAAAAGGATGGACTGATGAACAGCGCCTCGGTCCGGAAACGAATGATCACCTCCGTGATTCCTGCCCTTCAAAAGCCGATGCCGCTTTCGGACTACCTTGCCCGCAGATTTTCCTACCTGTCGCAAAATCAATGGAAAGAGGAAATTCTTGCGGGAAGGATGACGCTTTCCGGGGCTGATTTATCCGATGACAGGGTTATCGTGAAAGGCGGCGAGGCTCTGGCCTGGGACGGCGGCGCGATGGCCGAGCCGGATGTGGATGAAGGCATCTCGATTCTGTATGAAGATGAAGACTTTGTGGCCGTGAACAAAACCGGCAATCTGCCGGTTCATCCTGCCGGTCGCTACTTCAATGCCACGCTGACGGCGATTCTGGAGCGGCGCTACGGACGGCGTGTGCATCCCGTACATCGGATGGATCGCGAAACCTCCGGTGTTTTGCTTCTGGCGTTTGACGGCCGCGCGGCGGGGCATCTGTCGGCGGCGCTGACGCGCGGGACCAAGGAGTATCTCGCTTTGGTTCATGGCGTTTTTCCGGAGGAACAGATTGCCGTCGATTGGCCGTTGGGCGCGGATGCAGCGTCCGTTGTGCGCAAAAAGCGCAAAGCATGGCCGGGCGGGTTTGAGCTCGCGCTGACACGCTTTGAGAAAGTTCTGACGGCCGGAGAATTTTCTTTGGTGCGATGTTTTCCTCAGACGGGAAGGCTGCATCAAATCCGCGCACATTTACTGGCCGCGGGGTTTCCGATTGTCGGCGACAAACTCTACGGTCTGGACGAATCGTTGTTTTTGGAATTTATTGAGACGGGATGGACGACCCGGCTTGCCGAGAGGCTCCTGCTGCCGCGCCAGGCCCTGCACGCCGCGAACCTTCGATTTTCTCATCCGCGAACGGGGAGGGACATCAGACTCAAGGCTCCCGTACCGGCCATGATGACCGATTTTATTTCAAGCCTTTGATCCGCAAACGTTCTTCTCAGGCCAGCATGGTGCCGCGGCAGTTGCGCGATTTGCAAAGGCAGGCGTGGTCTTTTTTGTCTTTGGTGGTCTTTCGTCCTTCAATCATCAGCGCGTAGTCGTAGAAAAGTTCTTCGCCGGGGTGAATATCGCGAAGGGCTTTGAGAAAAACGCGCAGTCCCTGCTGATCCGCTTCCAGATTGGGATTGCAGGAGTGATTGACCCACTTGGCAGGCGCACGGCTGTGTGTGGCGTCAATGACGTGGGCGTTGGTCAGATGAAAGAAGAACGTGTGATTGGGTTGATCGGGGTCATGAGGATGGCGCTTGAGCGCCTGGCGCCAAGTAATGACTTCGCCTTTATACTCCAGGACCGTTTCTCCTTTTTTGATGGGACAAGCGGCATAGACGCCCTTGCCGTGAACGCCGGAGGCGCGCACTTCGGTCCGTCTTGCGCGACGGATCGGGTTGGGAGAAGCTTTGCGTTTTGTTGTTTTGGATGATCGCATGAGAAACCTGATCTTTCAATGTTCGTTTTTGCGGCGTATATACAGGGATCGGTCCGGCGCGTCAAGCGATTTGCCGGAAATCGAACGACGCGTCTGTGGGAATGCGTCCGCCGGTGGCGAACTTCTGGGTCGCCACCGGCGTTTTGCAAGCGGATAGAAGAAAGCGGAATTCAGCTGGGGCGGATATTTTGCGTGCGCAGAGAGATGATCAAGGCGCCTCGCCCGGCTTTCCTGCGAGACGCCTTGTTGATTCTGGAAGGCCACCGCTATGCGGCGTATTTTGAACGCAGGTCTTTTTTATTGATTTTCCCGATGCCTGTTTTCGCGATCGTCTCCACAATTTCATAGCGATCGGGAACGCCGTATTTGGGCAGTTGTCCCTGCGCGGCGAATTGCTGCATGTGCTGCTTGAACTCTTCCGGACCGATCGGTTTTTCGTAATCGGGTTTCAAGACGACCAGAATCAGAGGCCGCTCTCCCCATTTTTCATCCGGAACGCCGATGGCCGCGGATTCCAGCACCGCTTCATGCTGGCCGATCATGTTTTCCAAATCCAACGATGACACCCATTCGCCGCCGCTTTTAATAACGTCTTTGATCCGGTCCGTGATCTGAAGATAGCCTTCATCAATATGGCCGACGTCTCCGGTATGGAGCCATCCGTTGCGCCACAGCTCTTGTGTCTTATCCGGCGCCTTGGCGTAGCTTTGGGTCAACCAGGGAGATCTTAAAACCACCTCGCCGGTCGAAACCCCGTCATGGGGAAGCGTCCGGTCATTTCCGTCAACGACCTGAAATTCGGCCAGAGGGATGGGCAATCCGGTTTTGGTGACCAGATTGTCCAGATCGTCGCCGGCTATTTCTTCGCCGGGCTTGGGAACACTGATGCTGATGACCGGACAGGTCTCCGACATGCCGTAGCCGGTAAAAACCGTGATGCCCTTTTCACGGGAGGTTTTGGCCAATGCCGTGGTGAGCCGCGATCCTCCAATCATAATTTTCCACTTAGAAAGATCCATCTTGTGGGCCGACGGACTTGCCAGGATCATCTGCAAAACGGTGGGAACGCAATGTGAAAAAGTCACTTTCTCGTGTTTCACCAGTTTCAGCAGCATTTCCGGCTCGTATTTTCCGGGATAGACCTGTTTGGCGCCCAGAAGCGTCGCGACATAGGGCAGTCCCCACGCGTGCACATGGAACATCGGCGTGATCGGCATATAGACGTCGTCGGAGCGGAAGCGCCCGAGCGTCTGATACGATCCCAGCGCCACCGCAACGGAAAACGTGTGAAGCATAAGCTGGCGGTGTGAGTAATGCACGCCTTTGGGCAGGCCGGTTGTGCCGGTGGTGTAAAATGTGGTCGCTATCGTGTTTTCATCGAGGTCCGGGAAATCATAACTTGTGCTGGCCTGATTCAGAAGAGTGTCGTAGTCGCCTGCTGCGGGAACGTCTGTTTCCGGAAGTTTGCCGTCTTTGGAAATCACGATGACGGTCCGGACTGTTTCCAGCTGATCCCGGATTTCGGCAAGAATCGGCAGAAAATCGGTGTTGATGATGACGAGTCGGGCTTCCGCGTGGTTGATCGTGTAAACAATCTGATCCGGCGACAAGCGCCAGTTGACGGTTTGTAAAACCGCTCCCATCATGGGAATTGCAAAGAAGCATTCCAGGTATCGATGACTGTCGTAATCGAATACCGCGACCGTCTGACCTCCTGTGACGTCCAGATTTTCCAGGACGTTTGCCAGACGGTGAATTCGTTCATTCAGCGTGCGATAAGAATATCGAGACTCATCGCGATAAACGATCTCCTGGTCCGGACAGTAAGTCAGGGGGGTGTCGAGAATTTTTTTGAGAATTAACGGGTAGTCGTACGGTTGGCCTGCTTGATAAGTTTTTTCGGACATATGGGTCTCCTTGTCTTGTAATAAGGCGCCCCGAAAAAACTTCCCGATGTTGTAGTTTTATTTATGGCGTAGTTCGGCCGCGGGCGGCCAAATCGCGCAACAACCATCATAAACCTTTTGATTCATGAGATTCATAAACATCATCCACACAAGAAGCTCAGGGCGACTTGTTTCGAAATCCGCTCCGACATGTTAGATTTGTCGGGGATTTCGTTTCCTTTCCAATCTTGATGCCATTTTAAGCAAAAGGAATCGACAAGTCAATGAAAATGTGACTGATGGTCATGAATATCTTATTGGCTCAGGCGGATTTGGTGATAATCGGATAATATCAGCAAATTCAATATACTGTATAAAAATGGCGGCGTCTTTGCAGGCGCCGCCATTTGGGGGAGTCTGATGGATTTTTCAGTGACGGACCAAAAGGACCGGGGTTTTTGCGCCTTCCATGACCCTTTCCGCCACAGGGCCCATGAGCCTTTTTAGCAATCCTGTTTTTCTATGAGACGGCATAATGATCAGGTCAACGCCTCTTTCGCTTTGTTCATTGAGAATTTCCTGTACCGGATCACCTTTTCGGATATCACTGATGATTTCAACATCTTGATCCTCTGAGAATTTGGCGATCTCCTTTGCCATCCTTTCTTGCGCCAATTTCCGCGCATCTTTCTCCGCGTTTTTCAGCATGGCGGCGTCTAGGCAATAATCTCCGGCGCACTGTGTAATCGGTTCGGAGACATGCAGCAGATAAACACGGGAATGATACTGACGCGCCAATTCCACCGCTTCCTTCAGAGCTTCATCCGAATGCTCGGAGAAGTCCGTCGGGACTAAAATGCTTTTCGGTGCAAACATGACAATTCCTCCTTTCATGCCTGATGATAGGCAGCGGCCTTTTGCTTGCGGCCATCGTGATGACTCTTTCTTCCGTCCTTTGAACTAACGGAAACTTTAAATATTCCCTGCATTATCTTAATGATTAAAATATGAATGATGATTCGAAAAATCAAGATTAGCCGGATTCCAGACGCCGGTGCAGCTTGTTTTTTCTGAAGAATCGATGCGCCGGCGGCTGATCCGGTAGATGGTTGTAATGTTTGCTGGAATGCCTAAATTAAGCGTTCACTACATAAAGTGCCGGGGGCTTTTCGATGCGTCTATGAAGGTCTTGAATGCGTTGTCTTAAAATAGGTCGATTCTGAAGATATTCTCCGAACTGGACATCCTTGATGGCGATATGCTCATGGGCCCATTGCTGAAGATAATGGAGCATATTCGATCCAAGATCCGGGTCGCTGACTATGCAGTCCAAGAGAAATTCCTCAATTTTTTCAACAAAATGGAGATGCTCAGCAATATGCTTTTCGCGACCGGCAAATCCCGCGACCATCATAGCCACATTTTCCTCATGGAACTTGTCCGTCAAAAAGTGGACCAGTTGCTTGATGACAGGCAAGAACTCTCCTGATCCGCTCTCCGAAACAGCTTGAATCTGATTGATCAGATTAATGAGTCGTCTGTTGTGGATGTCAAAAAAATCGAGATTGGAACTATAGTTGGGATTCCACTGCTCACGAGATAATTGTTCCATAAGATATTCCTTTTTCAGTTGCGATTTGAATCCTTTTGAATCTGATTCGATCCCCGATTTAGAAAGGGGGTCAGTTGCTTTTTTTACAAAACTGTATTTCTGTAACCAATTTTGTAACTTACTAAGCGCAATGCTCATGCCATAAATTCATTGACGGGAAATTATCTGCAAATTTTATATCACTTTGATATTTAATGAAAATATTACGCACATAAAAGAAAGGTGTCGTTCATGCGAAGCGGAGATATCATAAATTGTTACGTAATCTACAAATTATGTAGGTGTTGGATTCGGCAAGATTTGTTTTTCTCATGGATCTGTTAAGAAGGAGGTTGCACGTTGGGGAGGTCTTTTGAGAGTGCGGATAGAATATCGACGACTGCGTCTTTATGCTCGATTAAAATTACTTTAATTTCTGATGCCGGTCCTGCGAAAAGCTTTCCCAGGGTCTTTGCGTCGATATTGACCATGCATCCCAAAAGACGGGGGGACTGGTCAGCCAAAAGACACTCTATATGGCGGTAAAGACGAGGTGCGCAGTCGTTGGAAAATAGAAGCAGGCGGGATATTCGAATATTTTGATCAATGCTCGTTTTTTGGCGCAAATCGTCCAGTCCCTTCTTTTCCAGGGAAAGCCTGTCTCGGATGTCTTCGAATCCCAGGCGGATATGTCTTTGAAGTCGTGCCCTGAGAAGGGCCTTTTTCAGCCCCTCGTCCATCGTCAGGCATGGAACGGGGCAGGCACCGTCTTTACCGATGTAGATGATTTGCTGCAACAGTCTTTTCCGGATGAAATCGGCTGATCCGTCGGTTTCGAGGCGGCGGGGTAATTGAGTGATCTCACAATTCAGGGTTTTGAGTGTCATGATTTCTTTGTGGAATGCCCGTATTTACTGCGCAATGAGTCGGTAAGCATCCTGCCGATACCTTGATCAAACCGGGTCTTGTAGGGTTCACCTTTTAAATAGAGTCTTTCAACTTTCAGCGTGTTTAATGTATCCACTGGAATAGACAGTGGATCTTTATCGAGGACGACAAAGTCGGCTCGCTTTCCTTCTGTGAGGGTTCCCCGATGCTCTTCTTCAAAAGAAAGGTACGCGCAGGTGGCTGTATGCATCCGCAGCGCGTCTAAAACAGAGACGGATTGGTCGGGATTGGGGTGATTGCAGGCGGCAAAGATTCCGGCTGCGGGATCGGGCAGTGTACAGGGGCCATCGGAGCCCGAAGCCATTGTAAGCCCTGCCTTGTGCATGCTTTGAAGCGGAAGGAGCCGTTTCAGTCGCCGGCCGAGAATATTCTGAAGATAGGACAACGGTTCCTGGGGCCAGTGCAAAAAAGGCGTCTGCAAAGCGATACAAAGATTTAATTTTGCGGCTCTTTCGATAAATCCGTCATCCATGAGATCCGCATGGATAAGGATGTGACGATGATCCTCGCGGGGGCAATCGGCAAGGGCTGATTCAAACGCGATAAGCGCCTGATCGATTGCCGCATCGCCGATGGCGTGCACGGCAATCTGTAATCCTTTGCGGTTGGCCCGAACCGCAAAATCGGTAATCTGAGCCTGTGTATAAAAAAGTGTTCCAGAGTTTTGTGGATTGTTCGAATAAGGTTCCCTAAGCGCCGCGTCCTGGGAACCGAAGCAGCCGTCGAGCGCCGTGGCGAAGCAGCCTCCGATGCGGGGAAGTTTCCGTCGCAACACTTTTTGAACATCCAGTGTTTGAAAAAATATTCGAAAGTCCACAGGGAGGCCCCGGTTGGCAAAGCGCATGAAATCCACATCCAAGTCCAGCGGAAAGCCCACACCTTCAGCCGTCTGGACCAGGGCGATGCCCTTTGAAGCCAGATAATCGCATCCCGCGGCAAGATTACGAAACAGTTCCGGCAGCGAGACGGATTGCGTGATGGCATTGACCGCCTTGTAGAAGGCGTTTAGATAAAACCATCCCGTCTCGGATTCAAATCCAGGATCCGAAAGGATGTCCTTGGACATTGTTTTAATCAGCGCGGAATTGCCGACAGCGGCATGGCCGTCGTATTTGACGATCATCAGCGGGCGATTGGTGATTTTATCGAGATCCGCGCGCTCGGGGAGTCTTTGCTCTTTCACGGTATGGGCCGACGATCCGAAGGCCAGAAATATTTTTTTACGCTTTTCGCGGGCGATATAGCTCATGATTCCGTCTGCGAGTTCATCGAAATTACCGACATGGCGACAGTCGAGACCCGAGTTGAAATAGGCAAAGGAACTGAAATGAATGTGCGTGTCTCCGAAGGCGGGAACGACACAGCGTCCTTGCAAATCGATCGTGTCGCAGGAGAGATACTCGTCAGGCAAACGGTCGCCTGTTAAGCGAATGAGTCCGTCTTGTTCAACCAGATAGTTAAAAACACGGTTATTTGGTTCGCAGGATAGAAACCGGGCGTTTGTGAAGACTCGCATGGTGGAGCTCCTTTTTAAATCGGACGCGAGGCGCCTTCGGAGAAAGATCCGCTTGTGCCCGCACAGCAAACACTAGTGGAAATGACCGGGCAAGTCAATCGTTCTTGACCCGCGTGGGCGGAAAAGAGACTTGACATTGGTCTTCATTTATTTAACTATTCGGTTAAACCGATCGGTTATTTAATATCCGTCGGGAAAGGCGGGTGAGAAAAAAGGGGATGGCAAAAAAAGAAAGAAGATCTCAGCAATCTGAAAGAACGATTGAAAAAATTCTCAAGGCGGCGAGGGCGGCATTTGCCGAAAACGGCTACAGTGGAGCATCCGTGGAGAATATTGCCAGGCGCGCGGATGTCAACAAAGCAACGCTGTACTATCAGATCGGCGATAAGGACACGCTTTACGCCCGGGTGATTCATGACGTCTTGGGGGGGATCGCACTAGAAATTGGTGACGCCGTGGGTCTGCGAGAGGGCCCCGAAGAAAAGCTTGCGGCGTATATCCAGACGATCATCGACGCAGTTGAAGAGAATCCGGAGCTGCCTCCGATCATGATTCGTGAGATCGCATCCGACGGCGCGCATCTGCCCGCGGTGGCGGCGAAAGATATCGCCTCGGTGCTTCAGGTTTTGATCGGCATTCTGGATGAAGGCAAAAAAAAAGGCCTCTTTGCGGACATTCCTCCCTTTCTGGTTCATTCGATGATTATGGGTACGATTCTGTTTTATCAAAAAGTATCTCCCATTAAGGACAGGCAGGCGTGGATTCCTTCCTCCCTGAAGGCGAAGGATAAAAAGCCTAAAAACGGCCTGGCCGAAGAAGTGCGAGGCATGGTTTTGAAAGCGATCGGTTTGGAGCGGGTATCATGAAAAGAAAAGGAATTTTTCTGGTTTTGGCCCTTTGTGTGATTTCCGCCGGTCTGATTCTCTATGCTGTTCGATCGCATCGAAGCAATGATGAATGGTTGTATTCCGGAACGATTGAAGCGACGCAGGCGAGGCTGTCTTTTCAGGTTACCGGGCGGGTGTCCGAGGTGGGTGTCGAGGAAGGGCAGGCGGTGGAAAAAGGTCAGACGCTGGCGAGCCTAGAGCGCGCCGAGTTTGACGCGCGTGTTGATCAGGCGACGGCAAATCTCGAGCGCGCAGAAAAAGTCGCAAAGCAGGCCGAAGCGGCGTTTGCTGTTTTGCAAAAAACACTTCCGGCGGAGGTTGCCCGAGCCGAGGCGGGCCTCCAGAGTGCGAGGGATGTTCTGGCCGACGCTCTGCGCAACCGTCGTCGCTATGAAAAGCTCTTCGATGAGGGCATTGTGCCGGAAAAAGACCGGGATACTGTCCGGTTGGCCTATGAGGTGGCCAAATCGCGTCTGGCCGAGAGCGAATCGTTGCTTCACCTGGCTCAAGGCAATTTAAGCCGGATTGAGGCCGCCCGCAGGGATGTGGAAGCAACGCGCGCGCAGATCTCCGTCGCCCGGGCCGCGCTCGCGCAGGCAGAGATTCAACGCGCCTATACCCGGCTTGAAGCGCCGCTTGCCGGCGTGGTCACCACACGGAACATCGAACCGGGAGAAACCGTCAATGCGGGCCGCGAGGTTCTGACCGTTTCCGATCTGTCACGCGTTGATTTGAAAATTTATGTGGAGGAGACGCGAATCGGTCATATCCGTCACGGACAGCCTGTCCAAGTGAGTGTCGATTCATTTCCGGGGCGATATTTTGACGCCCGGGTATCTTTTGTATCGCCTGAAGGCGAGTTCACACCGAAAATCATCCAGACGCAAAAGGAACGAGTCAAACTGGTTTATCTTGTGAAAATTTCGATTCCCAATCCCGGCTTTGAACTCAAAACCGGTATGCCGGCTGACGCGAAACTTCTGAAGTGACGGAGATCCGCCATGACGAAAGAGTCCCCGGAAACAGCCCCGATGGTCATTGTGGACAATGTGTCTTTGTCTTTCAAAGAGATCCGGGCGCTCAGGGAAACGTCTTTTGACGTGCGCGGCGGAGAAATCTTCGGCTTGATCGGCTCCGACGGTGCGGGAAAATCGACGCTCCTGCGCTTGATGGCCGGACTGCTCAAACCGCAAACGGGTCACATTTCCATCCTCTCGATGAACACGGTTCAAAATGCCCGGGCGATCAAGCCGCTTGTCGGATATATGCCGCAACGGTTCGGTTTGTACCCGGATCTTACCGTCGAAGAAAATATCGACTTTTTTATGGACGTGTTTAGCCTTCCCCGCGGCGAAAGGAAAAAGCGCAAGGAAAAATATCTGGGATTCTCGAAGATGCTGCCTTTTTTAGACCGCGCGGCGGGCGATCTTTCCGGCGGGATGAAGCAGAAACTCGGTCTTGCGTGCGTTTTGGTTCATGAGCCGAAAGTCTTGATCCTGGACGAACCGACCAACGGGGTCGATCCGGTATCCAGAATGGAGTTTTGGAATATTTTAGAAAGCATGAAAAAAGAAGGCATGACGATGGTCGTGTCAACCGCTTATCTTGATGAAGGAGAACGCTGCGACAGGCTGGCGCTGATGCATGCGGGGGCGGTTCTGACCATCGAGGGGCCGATTGTCTTGAAATCAAACTTCTCCACGCTGGAGGCCGCCGTGATCGAGCGGCTTAAAAAGGCGGACAAGGAGCTGGCTCGTGATGCCTTCGGAATCTGACGCAATTCTCGTTGACCGGTTGGAAAAGAAATTCGGAACTTTCGTCGCGGTCGATCGGATTTCTTTTCGTGTGTCCAAAGGAGAAATCTTCGGATTTCTCGGCGCGAACGGGTCCGGCAAATCCACGACGATCCGGATGCTTTGCGGGATTTTGTCGCCGACATCAGGAACAGCTCATGTCGGGGGCTACGATATTGTTTCCGAATCCGAATCGGTTAAACGCTCGATTGGCTACATGTCCCAGAAGTTTTCTCTTTACGAAGATCTTACCCCGTATGAAAATATCCGCTTCTATCTGGGGATTTACGGCGTTGAAAAAAAATCATGGTCCGAACGGATGGCGTGGGTTTTACGCCTGGCCCGCCTGGAAGACATGAAAAACCGTGTGACGCGGGATCTGCCGCCCGGTTGGCGCCAGAGGCTGGCCTTGGGCTGTGCGCTTTTGCATCAACCGAAGATTTTATTTCTGGATGAGCCCACCTCCGGAGTGGATCCGGTGACGCGCGCGCACTTTTGGGATTTCATCCGGCAGATTGCTTCTGAAGGGATGACCGTTTTCGTGACCACGCATTATATGGACGAAGCGCGCCTGTGCGACCGACTCGTGTTAATCAACGCGGGCGGAATTGTCGAAAGTGGCTCTCCGTCTGAAATCATCCTGCGCGTCTGCCCCGATACGCCGGACGCGGATCTTAACGACGCGTTTGTTAAGCTCATGTCGGGGGGCGCCGCATGAATCCGGTCCGTCTTCTGGCTGTCACCCGCAAGGAAGTCTATCACATTGTCCGGGACTATCGCAGTTTGTATCTGGCGTTTGCCCTTCCGCTGCTGCTGATTATTTTGTTCGGCTATGCGTTGAGCCTCGATGTCGATCACGTCCGGACCGTTGTGGTGGACTATGATCGCACAACGCAAAGCCGGGATTTGATTGATCGCTTTGAGGCCTCTCCCTATTTCGATGTGGTGGAGCATCTCAACGCCGCCGGGGCGGTCAAAGCGTGGCTGGATCGCGGCCGCGCGTCTGTCGGTATCATCATTCCGCCGGGTTTCGGACGGCAGATTTCGGCGGATCGGACGGTCCCTGTGCAGATATTAATCGACGGCAGCGACCCGGTTTTTGCCGGCGCCGTCCGGGGATATACGACGACGCTCACCGAAAGGTATAATGCAAAGCTTCTTTTCGACTTTCTCAACCGTCAGGGGCTTGAACCGATGGCGCGTCCGATGGAAGGACGGATCCGCATCTGGTTTAATGAAGACCTGGAGAGCCGTCAATTTATTATTCCGGGAATCATCGCCGTTATCATCATGATCGTCGGCGCGATGCTGACCTCCCTGGTCATTGCCCGGGAATATGAACAAGGAACCATGGAAACGCTCAAATCCATGCCGGTTGCCGCAGGTGAACTGCTTTTGGGTAAGGCGATTCCCTATTTTCTGATCGCGCTGGCGGATGTCTTGATTGCGGTCGTTTTGGGGCGACTGCTTTTCGGTATTGAAATGAAGGGTTCGATGAGTCTGATGCTCGTCGGGACGCTGCTGTATCTAACCTGTGCGGTGTCTCTGGGGCTTTTCATTTCGACGGCGACCCAAAACCAGCTCCTTGCGAATCAAGGGGCTTTGCTTTTCACGTATCTGCCTTCGCTTTTGCTTTCCAACTTTGTTTTTCCCATCGCGAATATGCCGCCGGTGCTCCAATGGCTCACCTATGTCGTTCCCGCTCGCTATTATATCGACATTCTGGCTGGCGTTTATTTGCGGAATGTGGGCCTGAGTTACTTGTGGGTGAATCTGGCCGTTTTAGCCGGCATGAGCGTGTTGCTGGCGGGGCTGAACTATCTGCTGCTCAGGAAAGAAGGATTATGAATCTTCTGCGAATCCGGGAACTCGTGCGCAAGGAGTTTATTCAGCTGTTTCGCGACCGTCGGAACCGCGTGCTGCTGGTCGTGGCGCCACTCATTCAAATGCTGGTGTTCGGCTATGTGGTGAACTACGACATCAGTCGGATCCGGATGGCGGTTTCGGATCAGTCCAAAACACATGAAAGCCGCGCGTTTGTCGATACCTTTGCCGGAAGTCGTATCTTTGAGATCACCCGCTACACCCGGGATGCGCGACAACTGGAGGACCTGCTTTTGCGCGGCCGGGTTGATCTGGTCGTTGAAATCGCTCCGGATTTCGCTGCGCGCCTTCGTGCGGGAAGAACCGCGCAGGTGTTGATTGTGGCCGACGGATCCATGAGCAACATGGCATCGATGCGGATGGCGCATACGGCAAGCACGGTGGATATTTTCAATCGAAGGATGATGGCTGAGCTCTATCCGGTGAACCTGTCCCATGCGAGCGTCGATGCGCGCATCCGCACGTGGTACAATCCCAACAGTGAAAGCCGATACTTCTTCGTACCAGGCATTGCAGCCTTTGTGATCATGCTGATTTCACTGCTTCTGACGTCGATTGCGGTCATCCGGGAAAAGGAGGCCGGTACGATGGAGCAGCTTGTGGTCACACCGGTGAGGCCCTCTGAAATGATTCTCGGGAAAACAATTCCCTATATGCTCATTTCGCTCATCCAACTGACGATTGTGGTGATCCTCGCAGTCTATTGGTTTTCCATTCCCCTGGCCGGGAGCATTGCTTTGCTGTTTTTTGCCGCCTGTCTGTTTCTGCTTAGCACACTGGGCATCGGTCTATTCATCTCGACGATTTCCGCTACCCAGCAGCAGGCGATGATGGCCATGTTTTTTGTCATGCTGCCCTTTTTTCTTTTAAGCGGCTTTGTCTTTCCCATTTCCAATATGCCCGACGTCGTCCAGTGGCTTACCTATCTCAATCCGCTTAGGTACTTTCTGGTGATCGTGAGGGGGATATTTCTCAAAGGGGTCGGTTTTGATGTTCTCTGGCCTCAGATGGCTGCGCTGACCGCTTTGGGGATCGCCGTCTTTGCCGCCGCAATTGCCCGCTTTAAAAAACGGCTGGATTAAGGTAAGAAAAGCACAAAGCACACCGTGGAAGGCGATATGCTCAGAGTGATCGAAGACGAAAAACAAATCGCAAAATATGCCAGAGGGTTTGCGGCCGTTTTCAGAGTCTTTGCCGATGAAAAAATCCGTGTGAAACTGGGCCATCAGGGAGCGAGCTTTCCGGCGAAGGTGTCGTGGTCAAAACAGTTGGGATTGTGGTTCTTTTCCCGCACGGTCAAAGGGCTTCGTTATGAAAACGCTTTTGGTCTTGCCAGGCCGGAGGCGCAAAACAATCTGCCGATTGCCGCGGAAATCAATTTTCCGGCGGCGGGCATCGACCGGAGAACCGGCGGCGCTTTTGCACGGGATGCAGCGGGGAATGTTTTTGCCGTACACCGCGGAATGATCGGCGGAGGCAGAAAAGGCATCGGTAAAAGCCTTTTCGAAAAGCACTACAGAGGCGTGTGGAGCTGGATGGAAGAAAAAGGAGGCGCAAGCCAAGTCGCGGTCATTGGTCTTGTTTCCTCGGAGCGCTTCGCCGGTCAGGTCTCGCTATTTATTCAGAAGGTTGAGCGCTTGAAAGCGACGGCGGGAACCTCTTGCCAGACGAGTTTCAATTTCCCCCAAACCGGTTTTCGGCCTGAACTGTCCGGGGACGCGCCGGCGGCTCCGTCCGAGACGCTGGCCGCGCTTTGCGATCGCGATCTTGTGCTGGCGAGTTTGGCTGCGATTCTTTCGCGCGGAAAATTTAGGATCGAGAACACCGCAGGCAATGATTTGAGAATTTTTCGTCCGTCCGGCGGCGGAGCGTCTCATGTTTTTGCCATTTCGTCCGATATCAATAGACAGTCTGTGATGGCGCAGGCGGCGGAACTGATGATTAGAACGACTGCCGCTTCGGAAAATCCGGTTCCGGTTCCGGTTTTGATTTTGCCCGAACAGGCCGCGTTGCTCTACCGGCAAGACTTGCGATGCCTGAATATCCGGACGCTGGCGTATCGACTTGAGGCGGCTAAAGTGATTTTTCCGGATCTGGGGAAAATCAGACTTGACCAAAGTTTCCAGGTATGAAAAGATGCAAATCTCGTCAAACCGCTAAAGTTATTGAAGAAGTCAGTTGCAGTCGTTCGATGGCGGGAAAGGGAAGGCGATGACCGAAGAAAAAAGAAAACGCACCCGTGTGCCGGTCGGCTTTGAGATGGCTGTTGTCGCAGACGGAAAAACGATCGAGGTGAAGACGACGGACATCAGCCTGACCGGCGTCAGATTTCAGGGCAGGCATGATTTTGCACCGGGATCGTCGTGTATCTTGCAGTTGCTGTTGCAGACGAACCTTCTTTTGAACATTGAAGCGAAAGTGCTTCGAGTCGATCGAGACGAAGCGGTTGCGTCGTTTCTTTCCATGGATGAAGAAACATTCTACCATCTGAAGCGCCTCGTGCAGCTAAACTCGTCCGATCCGGATCGGATCGACGACGAAATCCAAAAGCCCGCTTTTTCATAAAGAGGAGACGTGGCGCCGACGGAATAAACCCTGTGGGAGACATAAGCAAATGCCGAAAGTTCCTGTTACCCAGCTTCAAGCCGGGATGAAACTCGCTAAGCCGATCCTGACCAAAAACGGCATGGTCATGTTGGGTGAAGGCACGGAATTGACCCAAGCCTGGATTGAGCGGATAGAGGATATGGGGATTATCTCCGTTTTCATCGACGGGCCGCCAATCCAGACGATCTCCAAGGAAGACGCGCTGGTCTCGCTCGAGGCCCGCTTTGCCGTGGTTGAAGCCAAACCCTACATGAAAAATATAAAAAAAATCGTTTGTGATCATATTGAAGGCCTTTATGAATGAAATCAATCCCAAGACCCTCCGTCATAAGGTGGAGAATATCAACACGCTGCCGACGGTGCCCGCTGTTTTAAAAAAGTTATCTACCGTTATTGAAAAGCCGAAGATCACCGTAGTCGAAATCAGTTCTTTTATTTCCAGCGATCCGGCGTTGACCAGCAAGGTCTTGAAAATGGTGAACTCCGCGATTTACGGTTTTCCGGGACGCATCGCGTCCGTGTCTCATGCCACGATGCTTCTGGGGCTCAACGTCATCAAGGGACTGCTTTTGGGGGTTTCAGTTTTCGAACTGATGCAGAAGACCATGAACGGCTTGTATGAGCATTCGCTGGCGTGCGCCATTGCCTCACGCGTCATTGCGCAGAAGAAAGACCTCAAAGAGCCGGAGGAGGTTTCCGTCGCCGGACTGCTTCATGATATCGGCAAGGTTATTCTGCTTCTGGAGTTTTCCGAGACTTATCAGGACGTCATGAGTGAAGCCCGCGACAAGAATTTGCCGATTTATGAGGCGGAAAAAAACCGGTTTGACGCTACGCACGCGGATGTCGGCGGCTGGCTGGCCGAAAAATGGCGTTTTCCGAAAAATCTGATCGAGGTGATTCAATACCATCACCGTCCCGCGCTGGCTAAGAATTCACCACTGGAGGCGGCCATCGTGCATGTGGCCGACATGCTGGTGAGGGCGCGCGGTTTTGGTTTCGCCGGCGATAATCTCGTTCCCGAAGTCAATCCCGTTGCCTGGGAGCTGTTAAGATTATCCGATCAGGACATCCGTGATGTTCTTTCCGAAATGGAGGACAACATGGAATCGGCTGAAGAGCCGACGTAGGAACGACATGAAAACAATCGTCGTCGTCTGCCACGATGTGATTTTACAAAACGCGGTCGACCGTTCATTGAAGAATATTTATCAGGTCGTTTCGTTTAAGGGGCTTCCGCAGGCGCTCGACTATATCTACAACTCCCTTCCCAATCTGATCGTCATGGATGTGCCCGAGGACGATCCGATGGCCGTGAAGGTTCTAAACGATCTGAAATCCGACCCGATGTTTCAGCAGTTACCCGTGCTCGTGGTTTTGCCCGATGCCTTTTCCGATGTTGACTGGAAGACGATGCGGGTTGAAGATTTTATCCGGCGGCGGGAGATGGAGGCGGATTTTCTGACCCGCGTCAATCTGTCGGTTTTACGCTCTGAACGGATTGTGGAGATCAACCCTCTGACACGTATGCCGGGCAATATCTCCATCAGCAAGGCCATCCAGGAACGGATTGACGAGAAAAAAGATTTCGCGTTGGGGTATGCCGATCTCGATTATTTCAAGCCGTTTAACGATCGTTACGGATTCAGCCGGGGCGATGAAGTGATCAAGATGACCGGCCGCATTGTTCTGGGAGTGATTCAGGATATTCAGCCGCAGGGGAGCTTTGTCGGCCACATCGGGGGAGATGATTTTGTATTCATTGTGGATAGCGACAATGCCCAAACGGCGGCCTCTGAAATCATCCGGGCCTTCGACAGTCTGATTCCCGGCATGTATGATCCGACCGACCTCAGGCAGGGATTCATCAAATCCTTCGACCGGAAAGGCAAAGCAACCCATTTTCCCGTGATGGGCATCTCCATCGGTTTGGTCCAGACCCATGGACGCGCGTTTACGCACTATGGCGAGCTCACCGAAATCGCCGCTGAAATGAAAAAATATGCTAAACGGTTTTCCGGCAGTTGCGTAAAGATCGATCAGCGCCAGGCCGACCCGCCCTGCGTTCCAACCAGTCCTGGGGAATCAATCACTTAAAATGCCGTTGCCCCGGAAAATTCCGCGGGTTGTTTCTTGCCGGTACCGGCGCTCACGCCTCGCCGCAATCCGTTCAAAAGGCTTGTGTCTTTCTGATCCTGCCGGAGGTATGCGCTAAGGGTGAATCCGCGCCGCCTCAATGTGTCGCTAAAGGGATTTTCCCTTGACGTCAATCATATCTAATGCAAAACTTCATCGAGTAAAAAGAATAATGAAAACCCTTAAAGTGATTTTTTATGATTGATGCCCTTCAAATGTCGGAGCTCAACGATCCTGTCATGAAGCACGCCTCTGAAGATTTCGTGGCGCTTCGGTCGCAAAGCTCCGTGGAAGAAGCGCTTGCCTGCATCCGTTCATCGGAGACGCAAAGCACGATTTTATATTTTTATGTCGTGGACGATGATGACCGCCTTTTGGGCGTGGTCCAGACGCGCAGGCTTTTGACCTCGCCGCTTGGCAGCACGGTGGAATCCATCATGACGCGAAGCGTGATCGCCGTTCCGGAAGCCGCGCGCCTGATGGACGCGCTGGAATTCTTCATCCTGTATAAGTTTCTGGCATTTCCCGTGGTCGATAAAAATAACACGATCCTGGGTGTCATCGACATCAATGTTTTCACGCAGGAGATGCTGGACATGGAGGAGCGCGAGCAGGTGCACAGCATTTTCGATACACTGGGTGTGAGCATCGCCGAGATGCGGGATCGTTCTGTGTGGAGTGTTTTCCGGCATCGGTTTCCCTGGCTGATGGCGACAATCGTCAGCGGCACGGTCTGCGCGATTCTGGTCGGATTCTTTCAGGCGACGCTGACGCAAAGTCTAATTCTGGCTTTTTTCCTCACGCTGGTTTTGGGTCTGGGCGAGAGTGTGTCCATGCAGGCAATGGCGATCACGGTGCATTTAATGCATCATCAAAGTTCAGGGTCCAACTGGTACGGAAAAGCCCTCAAGCGGGAGATCCCCCGGGTTTTTCTGCTGGCCGTTGCCTGTGCCGTGATTGTCGGCAGTTTTGCCTTTTTATGGAAGGGGGACGTCAAAGCCGGGGTGGTCATCGCCGGTGGAATTTTCGGCTCGCTTCTGACGGCCTGTTTTCTGGGTGTGAGTGTGCCTGCTGCTCTGCACCGCCTCAAACTGGATATCCGTGTGGCGTCCGGACCGCTCACGCTGGCGCTGGCGGACATCTGCACGATCATCGTCTATTTTTCACTCGCGACGGCAATCCTGCTCCGATAACAGTTAACAGTCGAAAAAAAGCCGCTGGGAAACAGCGGCTTTTTTTATAAACAGGGAATCAATCTTTGAAGACCGCTCCCGTGGACGCAGATGTGACCATTTTAGCGTATCGAGCCAGATAGCCGGAGGTAATGAGTGGCGTCCAAGGTTTGAGGGATTTGCGCCGTTTTTCCAATTCGGCGTCACTGACATTGAGCGAAAGCTTCTTGCGCGGAATATCAATGGAGATCCTGTCGCCTTCTTTTACCAGAGCGATGGGGCCGCCTTCGGCCGCTTCCGGTGAAATGTGGCCGATCGCCGCGCCCTGGGTCCCGCCGCTGAAACGCCCGTCGGTGAGCAGCGCCACGGTTTTGTCCAGTCCCATGCCGACGATGGCCGACGTGGGGGAAAGCATCTCGCGCATGCCGGGGCCGCCTTTCGGACCTTCATAGCGGATGACGACAATGTCTCCGGGTTTGATCTTGCCGCCCAGAATGGCGGCGATCGCGTCATCCTCACAGTTGAAGACACGGGCTTTGCCGTCATTGACCTGCATGGCGGGCGCCACGGCGGATTGTTTCACCACGGCGCCGTCCGGCGCGAGGTTGCCACGCAAAATAGCGATGCCGCCCTGCTGCGAATAGGGATTGGCAAGCGGCCGGATGACCTCCGGATTGAGCACTCGGGCGGCTTTCAGATTCGCGCCGACGGTTTTGCCGTTGACGGTGAACGTTTTTTCATGAATGATACCGAGCTTGCTGATGGTTTTCATCACGGCCTGGATGCCGCCCGCCGCGTCGAGATCCTCAATGTGGTGAGGGCCGGCAGGGCTGAGCTTACAGATGTTCGGCGTGAGTTTGCTGATTTTGTTAAAAAGATCCAAATCGAGTTTGATGCCGGCTTCATGGGCGACGGCGGGAATATGCAAAACGGTGTTGGTCGAACAACCCAGCGCCATATCGACAGCGATCGCGTTTTGAAACGCGTCGAGCGTAGCGATGTCGCGTGGTCGAATGTTCTTTTTGAGCAGATCCAGAACTTTCATGCCGGCATATTTGGCCAGGCGATGTCGCGCGGCGAGCACTGCGGGGATCGTGCCGTTTCCGGGCAGGCCCAGCCCCAGGGCTTCGGTTACGCAGTTCATCGAGTTGGCCGTATACATGCCGGAACACGATCCGCAGCCGGGGCAGGCGCAGTCTTCGAGTTGCTTCAGGGCCGAGGGCGTCATCTTCTTTGCTTTGACCGCGCCCACGCCTTCGAAAACCGTAATGAGGTCCGCCGGTTTGTCCTGAAAACGACCGGCCAGCATCGGGCCGCCGCTGATGAAAATGCAGGGAATGTTGAGCCGTAGCGCCGCCATGAGCATGCCGGGAATGATCTTGTCGCAGTTGGGGACAAACACCAAAGCGTCAAAAGGGTGCGCCGTGGCCATGATTTCAATGGAATCGGCGATGAGCTCGCGGCTGGCCAGCGAATACTTCATACCCGCGTGTCCCATTGCGATGCCATCGCACACGCCGATGACTGGAAACTCTACCGGTGTGCCGCCGGCCATCCGGATGCCCGCCTTGACGTCCTGTGTGATCAAGTCGAGATGGATATGGCCGGGAACAACCTCGTTGGCGGCGTTCACCACCCCGATGAGAGGACGTGCGATTTCTTCGTCCGTATAGCCCATCGCTTTGAAGAGCGACCGGTGCGGCGCACGCTCCAGCCCCTTTTTCATCAAATCGCTTCTCATAGTTTTCCCCTTGTCTCAGTCGGGGAGCGGTTTAAAAAACCGTCCCCCGCCATAAAAATTATTTATTTCTTTTTTCAGGTCTCAGGGCGCGAACGGCGGCTCCGGCCTGCCACATTTCGGACTCGCGCATTTCCTTGAGTTCCTCGTTGAGTTTTTCTTTGTAATCCGGGGCGCTGTTGACGCGCAAAACGACTTCGGTTTCCTTGCCGGTGGCGACGGAATTATAAAGTTCCTCGAAGACCGGTTCAACCGCTTTGCGGAATTTGTGACGCCAGTCGAGCGCGCCGCGCTGCGCGGTGGCCGAGCAGTTGGCATACATCCAGTCCATGCCGTTTTCTCCCACGAGCCGGATGAGGCTCTGGGTCAATTCTTCGACGGTTTCATTGAACGCTTCACTGGGGCTGTGACCATGACGGCGAAGCTCCGCATACTGCGCTTCCATCATGCCGGCAAGCGCGCCCATCAGCACGCCTCGTTCACCGGTGAGGTCACTGTAGACTTCCATCTGGAAGGTTGTCGGGAACAAAAAGCCTGAGCCGATGGCGATGCCCAAAGCCAGCGTGCGCTCGAGTGCGCGCCCGGTCGCGTCCTGATGGACGGCGTAACTGGAGTTGATGCCGCTGCCGTCAATGAAATTGCGGCGAACGGATGTGCCGGAGCCTTTCGGCGCCACCAAAATGACGTCCACGTCGTCAGGCGGCACGACGCCGGTCTGTTCGCTGTAAACGACGGAAAACCCATGGGAGAAATACAGAGCGTCGCCTTTTTTCAGGTGGGGCTTGACTTTCGGCCAAAGGATCATCTGCGCCGCGTCGGAAACGAGGTACTGAATGATCGTGGCTTTTTCCACCGCTTCTTCAATCGGGAAAAGCGTTTTTCCCGGAACCCAGCCGTCCGCGATGGCCTTGTCCCAGTATGGTTTATCCTCGGGGGATTGCCCGATGATCACGCTGACGCCGTTGTCTTTCATATTAAAGGCTTGTGCCGGTCCCTGGACACCGTAGCCCAGCACCGCGATCACTTCATTTTTTAGAATGTCCTGTGCTTTTTTGACCGGAAATTCCTCCGCGGTCACCACTTCTTCCATAACGCCGCCAAAATTGATTTTTGCCATAAAAACCCCCTGTTGTTGGTATATAAAGTTATTATTTAATCATCGAGTTTCAATGCGATGAGTCCCGTGCGCGTGATATCCGCGACATCCAGTGATCCCAGACGGGCCAGCGCGAAATCGATCTGTGTCTGGTCTCCCGTGATTTCGACAATCACGTAGGCGTCGCTTGTGACTATTACTTTCCAGCGGTTCATGTCAATTGCATTTTTGACCGCGTCAGCGTTATCCGGACTGATGTTGAGACGGACGAGAAGCATTTCGCGGTGAACCGATTCGACATTCGTCAGATCGTCTACGGAGATGACATCGACCAGCCGCTGAAGCTGGTTTTCGATCCGTGTGATGGTTGCCTGGGCGCCGGCAGTCGTCATGACGATCTTGGAGACATCATTTTGCGTGGTCGTATTCACGCATAAAGAGTCGATATTGTAGCCCTTGCCGCCCAGTGTGCCGGCTACCCGAGCCAGCACGTCGGGTTTGTTGTGGACCAGAATGGAGATAATGTGTTCTTTTCTTTCCATGCCTTCATCAACCTTTCTATCATGAATTTTAATTGATCATCTCTCTGGAGCCGAGCGTCATCTGGCTGATCGACTCGCCCGGCCGGACCATGGGATAGACGCATTCCTCCCGTGAAACTCGAAAATCCATCAGGACCGGCTTGTCCGAAGCAAGTCCCTGTTTAAGAACCGCTTCGACTTCATCGCGCCTTGTTGCGCGAAGACCGACGATGCCGAAGGCTTCAGCCAGTTTCACGAAATCCGGCGCGTAGGTCATGTCCGTGTGGGAGTAGCGTTTTTCATAGAAGAGTTCCTGCCACTGGCGCACCATACCGAGAAATCCGTTGTTTAGCAGGACCACTTTGACGGCGATATTGTATTGGGCCGCCGTCGCCAGCTCCTGAATGTTCATCTGGATACTGCCGTCTCCAGCGATGTCCACAACCTGCTTTTCAGGATGCGCGCATTTGACGCCGATTGCCGCCGGCAGGCCGAAACCCATGGTTCCCAAGCCGCCCGACGAAATAAACGTGCCGGGTTGGTCAAATTTGAAGAACTGCGCCGTCCACATTTGGTTTTGTCCCACTTCGGTTGTGATGAGCGCGTTGCCTTGCGTGAGGCGGTGCAGCGTTTCGATGACATATTGGGGTTTGATGATATCGCCCTCCGAACAGTAGGTCAGAGGCACCTTTTCCCGCCATTCGTCGATTTCCCGCATCCAGATGTCACAGGCATCACCGTCCGGCTCGAAGTGATGGTCGTCCAGAAAATGAAGCAGATCCTGCAGAGTGGCTTTGGTGTATCCGACGATCGGCAAGTCAACGGTGACGTTTTTATTGATCGAAGACGGGTCAATGTCGATATGAACGATCTTAGCGTTGGGTGCAAAGGTTTCGATGGTGCCGGTCACGCGGTCATCAAAACGAACCCCCACAGCCAAAAGCAGATCACAGTGGCTCACCGCCATGTTGGCGTAGTAAGTGCCGTGCATGCCCAGCATTCCCAGCCAAAGCGGATCCGAGCCGGGAAAGGATCCCAGTCCCATCAGTGTGCCGGTCACGGGGATTCGATATCGTTGCGCCAGCCGGGTCAGCTCGTCGGACGCTTTGCCCAGAAGCACTCCGCCGCCGGTCATGATGAGCGGTCGTTTGGCGACTTTGAGCATTTCAAACACATTGGCGATCTTCTTCGGAACGGCCTTATGCGGAATATCGTAATTGCGGAATTTGATTTGATCGGGATCGAAATCCGTTTGCGCGGCCATCACGTTTTTTGGCAGATCCACCAGTACCGGGCCGGGGCGCCCGGAGCGGGCGATGTTAAACGCTTCCTTGATCGTTGAGGCGAGCTCTTCGACATTTCGCACCAGAAAGTTATGTTTTGAACAGGGCCGTGTGATTCCCGTGATATCACATTCCTGAAAGGCGTCGTTGCCGATCAGTCCTGTGGGAACCTGGCCGGTAAAAACGACCAAAGGAATGGAATCCATGTTGGCTGTGGCAATGCCCGTGACTGTGTTGGTCGCTCCCGGTCCGGAGGTGACCAGGCAGACGCCGACTTTTCCACTGGCCCGGGCGTAGCCGTCGGCCGCGTGCACGGCCCCCTGTTCGTGACGCACCAGGATATGGCGGATATCGCTTTGATACAGTTGGTCGTAGATATCCAAAACCGACCCGCCCGGATAACCGAAAATGATGTCCACATTTTCTAATTTCAACATTTCCAGAAGGATTTGCGTTCCCTTCATTTTCATTGATGTCTCCTCCGTCGAGAGTATCGTTGTGTCGTGGAACTAAAAAAGCCGCCAGTTTCTTTCGGAAAAAAGCGGCTTTTCACTATAAAAAAAGCCGCGGGCTTTTCGGGGCCCGCGGCTCGTATCCTTAATTTCTTAAAGAGACCGAGCGGCAGACCCCGGGCGTACGACTACTACGATACCGAGCCATCCCGCAAAGGACGGTCTTCCGATAATGCCGCTGTCAAAATCTTTAAGATACATCTTCAAGTCCTCAATAAATTTGAGCTCCATGTAGCGAAAAAAAAGACACTTGTCAAGGGCCTTTCTTTCGCTAGCGAAATAGATCGTCCTGTTCCTCCTGGGGATAGCGCGTTTTTTCTGATGGCAGCGCGTTTTCAAGGAAGCATTCATAGATCGCGCTTCGGTCGGTCGGCGAGGCGATCAGTCCGGTTTTGGGGTCGACTTTCACAAACACGATGCCTTCGGGGGTGGGAAAGGCTTCGACCGGTTTTCCCTCAAGGGCCTTTTCCATAAAGTACAGCCAGACGGGTGCGGCGGCCCGACCGCCGACCTCATGTTTGCCCAGAGAGGCTTCCTGATCAAAACCTATCCAGACGCCGGCGATCAGCGATGGTGTGTATCCGATAAACCAGGCGTCCCGGACGTCGTTGGTGGTTCCGGTTTTTCCCGCCACAGGTCGTCCGATGCTTCTGACGCGCCGGCCTGTACCGCTTTCCACAACATCCCGCAGAACGTATGATGTCATAAACGCGATACGCGGGTCGATAACTTGATCGGCTTGAACTCTCGTTTCTTCGAAGATGTTGCCGGTGCGATCGATAATTTTACGGACAAAGTAAGGGGCAACTTTTTTGCCTCGGTTGGCTAAAACACCATAAGCGCGCACCATTTCCTGCAAAGTGACACCGGAAGACCCCAGGGCCAGAGAGTAGTTTCTGGCCAAAGGCGAGGTGATGCCCATATTCATCGCATAGGAGGCGGCGTAATCAATGCCGATTTCCTCCAGGATCTTAATGGTGACGATATTGCGTGACTGGACCAGAGCCGTTCGCATGGTGATGGGTCCAAGGAATTTTTCGTCGAAATTTTTTGGCTTCCACAGGCCGTCTTCCTGGGTCGGGTCATCAAAGACGATCGGAGAGTCGACAAAACGCGTCGACGGATTCATGCCTTTGTCAAAAGCAGCCGTATAAATGAGGGGCTTGAACGCCGACCCCGGTTGACGGCGGGACTGCACGGCCCGGTTGAATTCGCTTTTGGCGAAATCCCGGCCGCCGACCATCGCGCGGATGGCTCCGGTTTTGACATCCATGGCGTAAAGGGCGCCCTGCACGAGGCCTTTATCGAATTGGCTTCTTTCTTCCAGCTCGGAAATGCCCTTCTCCAGCGCATCGCGCGCGGCCGTTTGGATGGCCAGATCCAGGGTGGTGTAAATGGTCAAACCTTCCTTGTACAGAACGTCGCCACCGTACTTTTCCTGGACGTAGCGGCGTACATGCTCCACGAAGTAGGCCGCGACTTTGTCCTTGGGCTTCATCGGACGCAGCTTCAGCTCGGCTTTAGCCGCCGCGTCCATCTGGTCTTTGGTAATGTGCCCGTCTTCCATCATGCGTGTGAGCACATAGATCTGGCGTTCCTTGGCCCGGTCGAAATAAAGAAAGGGTGAATAGGCGCTGGGCGCCTTGGGAAGCCCGGCCAGAAGCGCCGCTTCGGGAAGGGTCAGATCGCGGGCGCTTTTCCCGAAATAGCCGATGGATGCGGATTCCACACCATAGGTTCCGTGTCCCAGATAGATCTGATTGAGGTAGAGATTGAGAATTTCGTCTTTGGTCAGGTATTTGTCGATTTTGTAGGAAAGGATCGCCTCCTTAAACTTGCGCATATATTTTTTTTCCGGCGACAGGTACATCAGTTTAGCGACCTGCTGCGTGATCGTACTGCCGCCCTGGACGATTTTGCCTGCTTCCACGTTTTTAAAAAGCGCCCGGAAAATGCTTTGAATATCGAAGCCTTTATGCTGGTAAAACCGGGAGTCCTCCGAGGCGATAAAAGCCTGCTGGGCGATTTTCGGCACATCCTTGATGTTGATGAGTTTGCGGTCTTCCAGGAAGAATTCATCAATCAGCTCATCATTGACATCCAAGACTCGTGAGGCGATGCTGGGTCGGTAGTCCTTGAGGGTGTCGATTCCCGGCAAATCCAGCGTCAGTAGATAATAGGCAACCGTCCCCCCGACCGTCACAAGCAGCACGAGAAAAACCAAACCAAACACAAAGGCCATAATTTTGCGCTGCTTGATGGGGGAAAGTTCACTTTTTTTGTTTCTATTCTTCGTCATTTCCGGGTTCCGTTTCCTCTCCCTGAATCTGGGGTTCGGGTTTTCTGGGGGAGACGAATCTCGCAATCACTATACTCACTTCATATAAAAACAGCAAGGGCAAGGCCATGAGTATCTGGCTTAAGGCGTCCGGAGAGGGTGTCAGGATGGCCGCCGTGATGAAAATCAGCAAGATGGCGAATTTTCTTTGTTTGGATAGCATCTTTGCATTGACGATGCCCAGTTTGGCCAGAAAGAACATCATGATCGGAAGCTGAAAAGACAGGCCGAAACCCAATAGAAATTTAATAAACAGCGACAGATAGTCCGCAAATGAGATCATCGCCTGGAGGTAATCATTGTTGAAGCTGACGAAGAAGCGAAAGGCCGGCGGTAAAACCACAAGGTAGCCGAACAAAACGCCACCCAAAAAAAGAATCGTCGAGGATAAAACAAACGGCACGACATACTTTTTTTCTGTGGGAAGCAGCGCTGGCGCAATGAATTTCCAGACCTGATAAAAGATAAAAGGGCTTGTCAGAATCAAAGATGCAAAGAAAGAGATCTTCATATAGGTGAAAAAAGCCTGAGTCAGGCCGGTGAAGATCAAATAGCTTTTTTCCGGCAGCGCGGTAATGAGCGGACGGGTGATGATGTCAAAAAGGTAATCCCGAAAATACCAGCAACCCAGGAAACCGATCCCCACGGCGATAAACGCGCGAGTAAGGCGATTGCGCAACTCCAGCAGGTGTTCGGTCAGGGACATTTTTGTTTCTTCGGATTGATCTTCCATCATGAAATTGTCGGTTTGGGTGTTGTCGGTATGGGGTTATCAGTCCTGATTACTGTTTTTCTGATTTGACTTATCTTTGGTGTCTGTCTGTTCCTGAAGTGCATTTTTAGGCCCGTCTTTTTTGTGGTCGTCGTCTTCCTGAAAAGTTTTTTTCAGGTCATCTTTCACATCGTCCGTCGCTTTTCTGAATTCACTGAAGCCCTTGCCCAGCGATTTTGCCAGATCCGGCAGCTTTTTCGGTCCGACGATTAAAAGCGCCACGACCGCAATGATGATGAGTTCCTGCATACCGATACCAAACATGGGACCAAGACTCCTTTTTTCAATGAAGTTTTATCTATATATTGATTGTGCTTTTTGTCAATGTTTTTCACTTGACACGTCAAGGCGATGACTCTATACTTCCGATCCGTAGTGCTGAGAATGCCTTAATTTATCAAGCATTTTTATTAAATTTCGATACAAGGAGGAACATCAATGGCTTTCAATTATGAAAAACTTAACGTGGAACAAGACGGCGCGGTCGTTGTCGCGGCAATCAATCATCCGCCGGCAAATGCGATGGCGCAGGGGGTTTTGAGGGACCTCAACGATCTGCTCGACAAGTGCGAAAACGATGACAGTGTGCGTGTGATCATCATTACCGGCACGGGCACGAAGTGCTTCTCGGCCGGCGCGGACATTACCGAATTTGCCGACATTCAGAAGGGCAAAGTGCCCGAATACGACGGCAATCAGATTTATTTCAAAATAGAAAATTACCCCAAAGTCATCATCGCGGCGATGCAGGGCATGGCGCTCGGCGGCGGTTGCGAGCTGGCCTGTGTTTGCACGCTTCGAATCATGGCCGAAGAAGCGGTGGTGGGTCTCCCCGAAGTGAAACTGGGTTTGAACCCCGGATGGGGCGGCACGCAGCGTCTGCCGCGCTACATCGGCAAGACCAAGGCTCTGGAGTTGATGCTGACCGGAGATTTTATGCCCGCCAAGGAAGCCCTGACACTGGGACTCCTCAATAAAGTCGTTCCGCAGGCGGAAGTGCTCGAAACGGCGAAAAAACTGGCCAAAAAACTGGCGGCCGGTGCTCCGGTTGCTCAGCGCGAAATCATGAAAGCCGTCCGTCTGGGTCTGGATACGGATATTCGTGACGGTGTTCTGAATGTTGAGCTCAATGCCAGCAAGGCGCTCCAGTACACTGAAGACTTCAAAGAAGGCGCCGCAGCCTTTTTAGAAAAACGCGCTCCGAATTTTAAGGGCCGTTAATATTTCCTGATCGACAGGATCATATTAAAAAAGGCGACCGGTTTTCCGGCCGCCTTTTTATATGGGGATATTGCTGCCTCTTTACCAGGGTTTTAGATCTTTTCCGGGCATCTGGTAGGCCTTCCACGTTTGACCGCAACGGCTGTCCACATAATCATGAAACTGAATGGATACGCGATCCGTTGAGGATGCCCAATTGGGGAAATTGATGATTTGCATGGCGCCGCAGCCCCCTCGGGACATCAGGACAGCCTGTGTAGTCGCGTTCACGGGAGAGGCGGCCGGTATGACCACGTCAACGCCCGTCATGAAGGCGATACTGTAAAAATAGGGAATCGGCGCGGCCAGATCTGAAATCCCGTCGGCGTTTTGATCGAAGGCGTAGATGCCGATTACACCCGTGCGATAGCTGCCCTTGATCACCGGACACGTTGCGGCGTTCACAATATTGATGCCGTTGATCGTCAGGATGTCGTTTTGCGCGCCCTGATCGCCCCAGAATTCTTTGTTGCGGCTGATGATCAGCGTGGTGTGGAAATCGCTGCGATCCATGTAGGAGGCGGATCCACCGTAGGTGGGGTTCGACAGCAGAATGCGCATCCAGTAATTGCTGCGGACAAACGGCTCAAAGTAAAAATGATGGGCTTCCATGCCGTCGCGCACAACGTTGAATTCATATCGGGCGCCGCCTTTTGCTTTGAAGGGTCCCCAGGCGCCTGTCGCATCCAGTAAATAGACGGCATCCGGTTTTTTGCCGCGCCTTGCGCCGGTTGCTTCGTTGATTTCCCAGATTTCGAGTGTGGCGCCGTTTGCTCCAATGTTCAGCGGAAAAATCACCGCGCGTCCGGCCAGCCGAACTTTTCCCGGGGGTTCCAAAATGATCTCGGTTGTCATCGGGTCTTTGCCCGTGAAGAATTTATAGATGTGCGAAAATGATTCCCGCGATGTGGCTACTTCCACATGTGTCTGATCGGGAATCAAAACATTGGTCGCGCCCGCGATTTCCAATCCGGGAACATAGGTCCAGCCCTTTCCCGCCCAGATTGCGAGCGTCGGGACGCCGCCGGGTAAGGCTGTTGCCGTCCGTCCATCGATGTTGACATAGCGGGCGATTTTTGCCGCCCGTTCCGGCGTTGCGAGATATCCCTGGGAGACATAGGTGCCCATGGAGTGACCCAGAAGATCGACCTGGTCAAAACCGGTCGTCTGACGTAAGGCATCAATGGTTTGATCCATCGCCGCATAGATCTGTTCATAGGTATTCAACGACATTGTAGAGTCATATTCATGAACGGCGATATAATTCGCGGGGTATCCATGGGTGGTAAATCGCATGGCATGCGCCTGAAACTGGGCGCCGGAACCAGCGCCGCCGTGGACAAAAACCATGGGGCGGATATTTTTATACTTGAGATCCTTCGCCTGGACCGCCGGAGTCAGGATCCCGACGAAAACTACGACGATGCTCAGACACAGAGCCATGCGCGCTGAGAATTTCATTGTGCTCATAGTTCCTCCTTCGATAAGATCTTTGATTGAATCAGGTCCGTTAGCGTGTAAAGCACGACGGGCGGTATGGGAATAAAAATGAATATAAACCAGAAGCCGTGCATGCATCATGAACCGGCGGAGCTCTTTGTCCGGACATTGTCGAGGCATTAACAGAAAGACAAAACGAAAACAGTTGATCCTTCATAACGACGGGGCAACCTTTCTATCTTTTTGTCGAAAAGAGACGCAGGCAGATTTTTTTATCAAGAACCGGTTTGGAAGAAGAATCTATGTTGAAGAATCCGCAATGAACGACCGGAATGCGACGCCATATGAATCCAAAAACAGAAATTGAAATGAAGAAGGAAGCGGATAACTTGAAGAAGAGTAGCAAAAATAATTATTGTGTCAAGATGATAAAAAGCGAATTCTTGCGGGATCGAAGGGATATTTCTTTGTATTACAAAGCGGTTTGTTGTATGAAAAGAACCGTTTGAGGCCTGCATTCGATTCCGGAGACTGTAACGATGAGAAAAAAGAGCCCTGTCGCTTCAACCGCCTCTGAGGAAAAGAAAGAGATCCTGCAAAAACAAATTGACGAGTTGAAAAAAAGCGAGTCTTTTTTTCGCGCGATTACGCAGAACTCGTCTGATATTGTTATTATCGTCAATAAAAAAGCGATCATCACCTATGTTAATCCTTCCATTGAACGGCTTATGGGATACTTGCCTTCTGAATTGCTCGGGCAAAGCGCGTTTGATTTCATTGATCCTTCAGATCTGCCGCGAGCGCTTTTTGATTTCGGCCGGGCCATTCTCACAAAGAATATCAATATAAATAACGCCTTTGGCGTGCGGCACAAAGACGGGTCGATCCGTATCCTGGAAGGGATCGGCATCAATCTGTTTAGAAACCGTGCCGTTGGCGGGTTTGTGATGAATGTTCGCGATGTCACCGACCGGCGCAGGGCGGAAGACGAGCTTGCCGCCTATCGCATAAAGTTGGAACAGAGGGTTCGGGAAAGAACCGTCGAGTTGTCAAGCGCGAATCAGCAACTGATCGAAGAACTGGACCGACATCGTTTGACCCAGGCGGCGCTTAAGGAAAGCGAGGAAAAGTATCGCGACTTTCTGGAGAACGCGCCCATCGGCGTGGGGATGATTGATCTGGAGGGCAAAGTTCAATACATCAACCGGCGCATTGAGACGATGATGGGCTGGAACAGAGAAGACATCGTCGGGCGCTATGGGTTTGGCCTTGATGTGTTCGATGAGGCGACCCGGTGCAAACTGCTGGAACGCTTTTCGGCAAGATTGTCCGGGGACCCGGCCCAGATGCTGGAAATCCCGATTGTCGCGAAGGACGGCGGGCGCCTCTGGGTTGAGGTGATCACCACGATTTTGAAAAAGCACGACCGTCCCGTCGGCGCCCAGATGGTCTTTGTCGATATCACCAAACGAAAACAGGCCCAGGAAGAAGGAAGCGCTCTGGCTGCTCGTCTGCATCGCGCGGAAAAAATGGAATCGCTTGGGACGCTGGCCGGCGGCGTGGCTCATGACCTCAATAACGTTTTAGGGGTTTTGGTCGGCTATACGGAATTGTTGCTCATGAAAATGAACGATGACGATCCCCTCAAAAAGCACTTGCACAGTATCATGAAGTCCAGTGAGAAAGCCACGGCCATCATTCAGGATATGCTGACTTTGGCCCGCCGCGGCGTTACGGTTTCTCAGGTGGTTCATCTCAACGATATTCTGGTGGAGTATTTCACCGCGCCTGAATTCAAGCGTCTTTGCGCCTATCATCCGCAGGTGTCCATCCATAAGGATTTTTCCGCCGATCTGCTCAACATCAAGGGATCGCCCGTCCACCTGGGAAAAGCGGCCATGAACCTCATTTCCAATGCCGTTGAGGCCATCGAGAATCAGGGAAACGTCGTCGTCCGCACCTGGAACTGCTATCTGGAAAGACCCGTTTCGGGTTACACGGACGTTAAAGAAGGGGATTATGTCTGCCTGACGGTTCAAGACACGGGACGCGGAATCGATCCCGCCGACCGTGAAAAAATATTTGAGCCTTTTTACACCAAAAAAGTGATGGGACGCAGCGGAACCGGCCTCGGGCTGGCCGTGGTTTGGGGGACGGTGGTGGATCATCAAGGCTATATCGACGTGCAAAGCGCACCGGGCCGGGGCAGCGCGTTTACCGTTTATTTTCCCGCGACACGTGAGTCCAGACCGGCACATGAATCAGTAATGTCGCTGGATTCCTATATGGGACGAGGAGAATCGGTGTTGATTGTGGATGACGTGCCCGAGCAGCGGGAAATCGCAACACGACTTCTTGAAAGACTCGGTTATCAGGCCCGTAGCGTTTCCAGCGGAGAAGAGGCGGTGGCATTTCTGAAAAATCAACCGTTCGACATTCTGGTGCTCGACATGCTCATGGAACCGGGCATTGACGGCCTGGAAACGTATCGAAGGGTGCTGGATGTCTCGCCCGGTCAAAAAGCGCTTATTGTCAGCGGATTTTCACAAACTGAGCGAGTCCGGGAGGCGCTGCGGCTCGGTGCCGGGGACTATGTCCGAAAACCATATATCATGGAAACAATCGGCATAGCGCTGCGCAAAACTCTCTGCCGGAAGCAAGACAACTCATAATATTCCAAGTAGCTAATATTCCAAGAAATTGATCAATGCCAGGCGGTTTGGCTCAGGCTGTTTTGCGTCGGAGAAAATTCTTGACTACCGGTCGGCCAAACCCTATACTTCCGGCCGCAACCAGTTACGTGGGGAACATCCAAATCATATTAGGAGGAAAAGTTATGTCGTTAAACCCGTTAATTGATTCACGCGATGTCCGTTTTGTCCTGTTCGAGATGCTCGGATTTGACAAAATCAACCGGTTTGAGCACTTTGCCGGTCTGGACAAAGAGGTCTTTGAAGACACCTTAAATCTGGCTGAAAAGATCGCCATGGCTCACTTTTACACGTCCAACGCCGAAGGGGATAAAATCGGTTTGACCTTCGACCCGCAAACCAACGAAGTGCATGTACCCGACGCGCTCGTGCCCGGTTACAACGCCTTTATCGAGGCCGGTTTCCACAGTCTGTCGCTGCCTGCCGAAGACGGCGGCATGGGCATGCCCATGACCCTTTCGTTTTCATCCCAGGAATATTTCAATGCTGGCAACACCTCTTTGGGTATGTACGGCGCGTCGCTTTCCGGCACCGCCCGACTGCTGATGACCTATGGGTCCGAAGATATGAAACAGCGCTATCTGCCCAAGATGCTGACAGGCGAGTGGGGAGGCACGATGTGTCTGACCGAAGCCGGCGCCGGCTCCGACGTGGGCGCGCTCAAGTCGAAGGCCGTCAAACAGGACGATGGGTCGTATCTCATCACCGGCACGAAAATTTTCATCTCCGAAGGCGAGCAGGATATGGTGACCAACATTATTCACCCGGTGCTGGCCCGCATTGAAGGCGACCCGGAAGGCACCAAGGGCATCTCCATCTTCATCGTTCCCAAGTTTCTGGTCAATGACGACGGCTCTCTGGGTGAGAGAAACGACATGGCCTGCACAGGCGTCGAGCACAAGATGGGTCTGCACGCCAACGCCACCTCCACGCTGAGCTTCGGCGAAAACGGCAAGTGCAAAGGCTGGCTTTTGGGCAACGAACGCGAAGGCATGAAGATCATGTTCCAGCTCATGAACGAGGCCCGCACCTTCACGAGCCTTCAGGCACTGGCGGTATCGAGCGCGGCCTACATGCACGCCGCTGCTTATGCCCGCGTCCGCATCCAGGGCGACTCGCCCGTCACCAGGGGCGCAAAGGCCCCCATCATGGAGCACATTGATGTCAAGCGCATGCTGCTTTATATGAAAGCCATGGTCGAAGGCATGCGGATGCTCACGTACTATCTGTGCTATAACCAGGATGTCATGGAAGCCTCTAAAGACGAAGCGGAAAAAGAAGAAGCCACAGCGTTTGTCGAGCTGCTCACACCGCTGGCCAAAGCCGGCAACTCCGACGCAGGCTGGCTCGTCACTGCGGAAGCCATTCAGGTTTACGGCGGCTATGGTTACTGCCAGGAATATCCGGTGGAACAATACGCGCGCGACGTGAAGGTCTTCTCGGTTTATGAAGGCGCCAACGGCATTCAGTCATTGGATCTGGTGATGAGAAAAATCCTGATGAACAAGGATATGCGCAATCTGACCGTCTTTAAGAATCGCGTGGCCGCCACCGCAGCCAAAGCCAGAGGCGTTGTGGACGACAAGTACATCGCTTTGGTGGAAAAAGGCATTGCAAAAATGGATGAGATGGTCAATATGATGGGCGCCGCATTGATGGGCAAGAAAATCGGCCAGGTGCTGGCGGTCGCCACGCCGTTCCAGCAGGCCATGCACATGATGGTGCTCGCCTGGCTGCACCTGGAAAGCCTGACGCTGACCATTCCAAAAGCCAAGCAACTTGTGGGCGACCTCAAGGGCGCGGAGCGCGCCGCGCTTCTTGAGGGAAATGACGAAGCCGCTTATTATTCCGGCCGCGTTTTGTCTTCGCAGTTTTACATTGCATCGGAGTTCCCGAAATTCTTCGGTAAGGCTGAAGCGATCCTGATCAACGATCCGGCTCCGCTTTTCGCCTCGTCGGCGACATTCACCGGCTCGCCGAAAGAATAGACAAACAGGCAAGGAACGGTCTTGTGACCTTTCGGTTATTGAAATCGTTCCTTGCGACATGACTTAAAGCGCCCGGACGGTTCCGTCCGGGCGTTTCTTTTTTTTCACGAACCGTTTGACGCAAATACTGACCGCTGGTCGAATTTCCTTGACTACAACGGACGTTGTAAATATACTCCCGGTCAGAAAATCGAGTTTGATAATAAACTCAAAAATATTAGGAGGTTTGTTTTATGTCGTTAAACCCGTTAGTCGATTCACGCGATGTCCGCTTTGTTCTGTTCGAGATGCTCGGACTCGACAAAATCAACCGTTTTGAGCACTTTGCCGGTTTTGACAAGAGTGTCTTCGAAGACACTCTCCAACTGGCCGAAAAGATTGCCATGGCCCACTTCTATCCGACCAACGCCGAAGGCGATAAGATCGGTCTTGCGTACGATCCCAAAACCTGTGACGTAAAAGTGCCACCGGCTTTTCATGCCGGATACAAGGCCTTTATCGAAGCCGGTTATCATACCCTGGCGATTTCCCAGGAAGAAGGCGGCATGGGGATGCCGATCGCTTTGTCTTTTTCTTCAATGGAGTATTTCAACGCCGGCAACACGTCGCTGGGGATGTACTGCTCCGCCATTCCCGGTGCGGCCGGTCTTTTGATCAACTACGGCTCGGAAGAACTTAAAGCGAAATATCTGCCGAAACTGCTCGAAGGTGTTTGGGGAGGCACGATGTGTCTGACCGAACCTTCCGCCGGTTCCGATGTGGGCGCGCTCAAATCGAAGGCCGTCAAACAGGCGGACGGCTCCTATCTGATCACCGGCCAGAAGATTTTCATCTCCAATGGCGAACATGACATGTCCGAAAACATGATTCATCCGGTCCTGGCCCGCATCGAAGGCGATCCGGAAGGCACCAAGGGCATCTCAATCTTTATCGTACCCAAGTTCCTGGTCAATGACGACGGCTCTCTGGGCGAAAGAAACGACATGGCCTGCGCCGGCGTTGAACACAAGATGGGCCTGCACGGCAACGCCACTTCCACACTGAACTTCGGTGAAAACGGCAAGTGCAAGGGCTGGCTTTTAGGCAATGAGCGCGAAGGCATGAAGATCATGTTCCAGCTCATGAATGAAGCACGAACCTTCACCAGCCTTCAGGCGCTTGCCGTCTCTTCGGCGGCGTACATGCACGCGGCCAACTACGCCCGCATCCGTATCCAGGGCGATTCTCCCGTTACCAAGGGCGCCAAGGCCCCCATTATGGAGCACATCGATGTCAAGCGCATGCTGCTTTACATGAAATCCATGGTTGAAGGCATGAGAATGCTGACCTACACCCTGTGCTACAACCAGGACGTGATGGAAGCCTCCAAGGACGAAGCCGAAAAAGAGGAAGCCACCGCGTTTGTTGAACTGCTTACTCCGATTGCTAAAGCCGGCAACTCCGACGCAGGCTGGCTGGTTACGGCCGAAGCCATTCAGGTTTACGGCGGCTATGGTTACTGTCAGGAATATCCGGTGGAACAGTATGCGCGCGACGTGAAGGTCTTTTCGGTTTATGAAGGCACCAACGCCATCCAGTCGCTCGATCTGCTCATGAGAAAAATCATGATGAACAAAGACATGCGCAACTACAACGCCTTTAAAAACCGCGTCAACGCCACTATCGCCAAGGCTAAAGGTTTGGTGGAAGACAAATATATTGACCTCGTTCAGAAGGGCATCAATAAGGTTGATGAACTGATCAATATGATCGCCACGCAGCTCATGAGCAAGAAGATCGGTCTGGTGCTGGCCAATGCGACGGTCTTCCAGCAGTCCATGCACATGATGGTTTTAGCCTGGCTGCACTTGGAAAGTCTGACACTGACGATTCCGAAAGCCAAGGAACTTGTGGGCGATCTCAAGGGCACAGAGCGCGCCGCGCTTCTGGACAGTAATGACGAAGCCGCCTACTATTCGGGCCGCGTTTTGTCGTCACAATTTTACATTGCGTCGGAATTCCCGAAATTCTTCGGCAAGGCCGCCTGCATGGAAATGAACGATCCCGCTCCGCTTTACGCCTCGTCGGCGACGTTCACCGGATCGCTTAAGGAATAGTCGGCGAAACGAATTTTAACGAACCTGGAAAAGGGCTCCGTCGGAGCCCTTTTTTGTACCTTTTTTCCGGCTTGACAAATTTGTGCCCGTGCTGCGATATTGCGACATGCTGCAGATGATTCCGGATACGGGTTTCTTTGTTGACGGGCACTCACAGCGATTTGGCCGGGCGTTTCTTTGTTTCTCTCCTCTTTCCTTCCGGCTTCAGTACTTCCCAAAATGCGATGGAAAAAAATCAATATATAAAGGAGAATGTCATGAGAACGAAGCAGGATTACATCGACGGACTGTCCAAAATGAAGCGCAATCTTTATTACGACGGCCAACTGATCGACCGGACCGACGAAGTTCAGATGCGTTGTCTCAACACGATCGGCACGACCTATGATGAGGCCTTGCGACCGGAAAACCAGGACCTGATGACGGCGGTCTCGCATCTGACCGGCGAACGCATTAATCGCTTCTGCCATGTCCATCAGAATAAGGAAGATCTGCACAGGAAGCAGGATATGACACGCATGCTGTGCCAGAAAGTGGGCGGGTGCATTCAGCGTTGCATGGGAATTGATGCCATCAATGCGATCTACAATGTGTCGTTTGAAGCCGATAAGCAAAATAACGGCGCCACGCAATACCATGAAAATTTCAAGAAGTGGCTCACCCGCTTTCAGAAAGAGGATCTGGTCGGCTGCTGTGCGCAGACGGATGTCAAGGGAGACCGGATGCTCCGGCCCGCTGATCAGCCCAACCCCGGCGCCTACGTTTACATCAAGGAGCGGACCAAAGACGGCATCATCGTCGAAGGATGCAAGCTCCACATCTCCGAAGCCTCGGTGGCCGATGAAGTTCTCGTTGTTCCCACGCGCGCCCTTCGTCCGGAAGATAAGGATTATGCGGTGGCCTTCGCGATTCCCGGCGACTGGGACGGCCTCAAACAGGTCGTGACCATCCATAATCTGCGGGAGCGACAGCATTATCATCGCGGGTTCGTCCAGGGATCAACGGATTCCTACATGATTTTCGAAAACTGTTTTGTTCCGTGGGAGCGTGTGTTCTTGGCCGGCGAATGGCAGCACGGAGGCGTCAATGCGCTTTTGTTCGCGCTGTTTCACCGGCATTCCTATTCCGGCTGCAAGCCGGCGATTGGCGACGTGATTCTGGGCGCGGCGGCGCTGGCCGCGGAGTGCAACAACGTGCACAAGGCCGAGCACGTGCGGGAAAAACTCGCTGAAATCATCATGGTGACGGAACTCGGTTACGCGGCGGGGTACACCGCTTCGGATCTGGGGGGGCCGCAGGTTTTCATGCCGGGCAAAGGATTCATTCCTTACGGGCCGGGTTCATTTATTCCTCACTCGATTTACTGCAACGTGGGCCGATGTCTGTCGGGAGAAGCGGTTTGGCGCGAATCGGAAATCCTGTGCGATCTGGCCGGCGGCGTCGTGGCGACTTTCCCGCACGAAAAGGATTTCGCCAATCCCGAAACAGGCGAAGCGCTTTTGAAATACACGAAGCGCAATCCTAAAATGAACGCGGAAGATCAGGCCCAGTTCTGGCGCTATCTGGGCGATGTGCTGTGTTCGGCCACCGGCGGCATCCGCAATATCGGCGCCTATCACGGCGGCGGCTCGCCCATCATGGAGCAGATCGCCATCACCACGCAATATGATATCGAATCGCGCAAAAAGCTCGTGAAGTATATTGCCGGGATGAGCGGCGGTGACCGCGAGGCGCTGGCGAAGCCCGTTACAAAAACGAAATAAACCGGGTTCATCATGCCGGAGGAGGGGATTGACTTCCTCCGGTTTTCTTCATCCGAGGCCATTCATGATCGACAAGAGCAATCGCTATGTGCGGACGTATATTCCTCTGGAGGAGTTGCCTACACTGCAAGGCAGGCAAATTGAATTTGCCGGCATTGCCGACATGTTTCTTGCACGCGTTCGGGAGAATCCCGACTTTCCGCTGGTCTATTACAATGACGATGTTATCAGCTACGCCCAGGTCAACGACCGCGCCAACGCCGTGGCCAATTATCTGAAACGGCAGGGTGTCCAAAAAGGCGATATCGTTTCCGTCATGATTCTCAATTCCCCCGAGATCTACTACACCATGTTCGGCGCGCAGAAGCTCGGGGGCATTGCCGGCGCGGTGAACTACATGCTCAAAGGGCCGGAGATCGCCTATGTACTGGAAGATTCCCGGCCGAAAGTTGCGTTTGTGGGCAGCGATTATATGGCGGAGTTTGCGCGGGGCTATCAATTGTCCAGGCACAAGCCTGTGGTGGTCGAAGTGGTCACCGATGTCGTGCACACCGAAATAATCGCCTCCGGCACGCTAACCGATATTCTTGAAAACTATCCGAAAGACGAGTGTCTGACGCCTCAGTCGCCGGATGACGCGGTCATGCTTTTGTATTCATCGGGAACCACCGGCATGCCCAAGGGCATCTTATTGTCGAATCGCAATGAGCTGGCGATTTGCAAGGGGAAGGCGGTTTTCGGCACAAGCCGGCCTGGGGACGTGTTCATGATTTTGCTTCCGATGTTTCACGTCAATCCGCTTTGCGTCTGGACCTATCCTTCCATTTACCTGGGTTTGACGATCTGCATCCGCAAGGTCTTTTCTCCCAAGGATTTCTGGCCGTCGATTCTTCGCTATGGTGTGACAACCGTTCAGGGCGTGCCGGCGATGTACGCCTACATTTACAATGCCGTTGATCCACGCGACATCGATTTTAACAAGCTGAAGCTCCGCATGGCGTTTACGGGTGCGGCGCCGATGCCGGTGGAGCTCATCCACGGCTTTAAGGAAAAGTTCGGTGTGGAGGTGGTGGATGGTTACGGGCTGACTGAGGCCACAGGTGTGTCCACAACATCCTCAGGAATTCCGGAAAACATCGGGTCTATCGGCATGGCTTTTCCCGGCCTGGATGTGGAAATTATGGATGATGACAATCGCATTTTGCCTTACGGGGAGAAAGGCGAAATCTGCGTCAAAGGCGACGCGGTGATGATTGGCTATCTGAACAAACCCGAAGCCACCGCCGACAGCCTGCGCGACGGCTGGCTGCACACGGGCGATATGGGCTGGATGGATGAAAGAGGGTATGTCTTTATATCCGGTCGGAAAAAAGAAATGATCAATCGCGGCGGTGAAAACATCTACCCCCGCGAAATCGAAATACCTCTAGAGCAGCATCCGAAAATCGCCGAGGTGGCGGTGATCGGCGCGCCCGATACAGCTCTGGGCGAACGTGTCCGCGCCTGTGTGATTTTAAATGAGGGCTGCACGATGACGGCCGGGGAAGTGAAAGATTATCTTACCGACAAGGTTGCCAAGTACAAGTTGCCCGAGTTTGTCGAGTTTCTGGATAATTTTCCACGCAATCCCACGGGGAAAATCTTAAAACAGGAACTTAAAAAGAAATTTTGATCCGTTAGGAAACGCTCGCGAGCGTTCCTAATAATTTGTTCCCTGCAATCAATGCAAGGAGGAATCAGATGTACGATCAAAAGCCCTGGTTGAGATTCTATGGTGATATTCCGGCAAAGCTGGACTATCCGCGGGTGACGATGTACGAAGCGTTGATGCGCTCCGTGCGGAACAATCCCGATGCCGTTGCTTACGAGTTTATGGATTTTCAGTCGAACTATCGGCAGTTTGCCGCGGCGATCGATCAGTTTGCCGCGGCGCTCGTCACGCTGGGATTGAAACCCGGCGACCGGATGACCATCGCCCTTCCGACCATTCCTCAAGGGCTTATCGCGTTTTATGCCGTCAACCGCGTCGGCGCCGTGGCGAGCATGATCCATCCGCTGTCCACCGCCAAAGAGATCGCTTTTTACCTGACGCTCAGCAAAAGCCGCATGGCGCTGATTCTTCAGGATCACATCGATAAGTTTACCGAGGCGCAAAAAGACGCGCCGCCTCAAATTCTGATCACCACGACCATGACGGACGCGATCGAAGCGGGCAAGGGAGAGCCCGAAGTCTCGGGGAACTCCGACCCGGCGGTGAAATTCTGGCGGTTTCTTATGGCCGGAGCCTATCCTCCCGCCCCGCAATCGTCCAGGGGACCCGACGATTTGGCCGCGATTCTCTACAGCGGCGGCACGACCGGGGAGCCCAAAGGCATCATGTTGTCGAACTACAATTTTATATCCGAAGGCATGATGACCTCGGCGTTTCGAAAGATCACTCATGGTGACAAGCCGATGGTCATGGTGGCCAGTTTGCCCATCTTTCACGGATTCGGTCTGGGCATTTGTTGCAACGCCATGTTCATGAGCGGCGCAACAAGCATTCTGGTGCCGACGTTCACCCCGGACACACTGGCTGAGATTTTAGTGAAAAAGAAACCCACCGCTATTTCCGGTGTGCCGACCCTTTACGACGCGCTTTGCCGCAGCCCGCTTATGCCCAAAGCCGACTTGAGTTGTCTTTTAAGCGCAACGGTCGGCGCGGACACGCTTCCGAAAACCGTTAAGGATCGTTTTGAGACGATTGTGAGGCAGCGGGGCGGCCATGTTCAGTTGGTCGAAGGCTACGGGCTGACCGAAGCGGTGACAGGCATTATGCTCACGCCTGCCAACGCCTACCGCGAGGGCAGTGTCGGCATTCCCTGTCCGGACATGGAGGCGAAAATCGTGAAGCCCGGCACGTCCGAGGCGTTGCCGGTGGGCGAAGAGGGCGAGTTGTGCCTGAGCGGACCGGCGGTGATGATAGGCTATCTGGAAGATCCCGCAGAGACAGCCAAAACGCTTCAGCGCCACGCCGATGGGAAAATCTGGCTGCATACCGGCGATATTTTTTCAATGAGTGAAGAAGGATTTTTCTATTTCAAACTTCGGATGAAAAGAATGATCAAGTCCTCCGGGATGAATGTCTATCCCGCGCAGGTGGAAGCGGCGCTTTATCTTCATCCCGATGTACAAGACGCTTGCGTCATCGGTGTGCCGGACGAAGCTCAGGTTGAACGCGTGAAAGCGTTTGTCGTTTTGAAAGATCCGGCGAAAGCCTCCGACGCGACGGCGAACGCTCTCATTGCTCATTGCCGCGAGCACCTTATTAAGTGGTCCTGCCCTCGGGAGGTGGAATTCCGCCAAAACCTGCCTTTGACGCGCGTGGGGAAAATCGCCTATACGTTGCTTGCACAAGAAGAAATCGCGAAACTAAAGAGTGAGGGGAAGTACTCGGGAAAATGAAGTGGCCGATGGGGTCTTGCTGTGGCCGGTCAGTCGATCGACTTCAGCGCGCCGGCTGCCGGTTCCTTCCTCGGTCTGCGGTTGACTTTTCGCAATTTGCTCAGAACCGGATGGCGGCGCGCGGCCATCCGAACGATCAGGCTTCCCATCTGTCCATAAGAAATCCCGGCCGCTTCCGCCGCGCAGGCCATGCTGGCATCACTGGAGATATCCGCGTTGGGATTGACGTCCAGAACATAGAAGATGCCGTCGCGCAGGCGGATGTCCATGCGCGCGTAATCGCGGCAGCCGATGGCCCGGTAGGCGTTTGTGCAAACCTCGTTAAGCGCTCCGGCCTCGCAAGGCGTCAGAGGCGCCGGAAGCAGCGTCTCGATTTTTTCATAGTGTTCCGAACCGGGGATGAACTTGGAATCATAAGTGCAAAGACGGTCGCGGACGTTTGAAAAAAAAGAAAAGTCCATTTCCGCAGGCGGCAAGACGGTTAACGTTTCGTTCCCCCAGACCGAGACGTGAAATTCGCGTCCGTCGATAAAATCCTCGACGAGCGCCGGCTGACGGTAGGTATCCAGGACGAAGGCAATGCGGGCGGCAAGGTCAAAGGCATTCAAAACGACGGAGTCCGGCGTAATGCCTGCGGAACAATGCTCGTTCATGGGTTTCACGATGGCGGGAAAACGGTTCCAGCCCAGCGGATCCGGAGAATGATAGATATGCCATGCCGGCGTAGGAATCCCGGCCTGGTCCAGCAGAAGCTTGACTTTGAATTTGTCCTGGGCCAGGGCCAGGGTTTCAGAATCGGCTCCGGTGAACGTGAACCCCAGCATTTCAAGGCGCTTGGCTGCGAGCCATTCGCTGTGGGCGAGGCCCGGAAGGCCTTCGCACCAGTTGAAGATGATGTGTTCGGAGGGATCGAAAGAATCGAGGCGACGGCCAAGATCATCGTCGGCGACATAAACGAGCGAAAGAGGATGACCCATATCGACAAGAGCGCGGCTAAGCTGATGGGTCAGGGTAATGACTTCATCTTTTTCACTTTGCGTCCAGTCCGGATCAAGATTGTACAGCAAGATCACCGGAATTTTCGCGGGCTGGATGTCCACCGGCACTCCTTCACCTCCGCTTGCGGATGTTTTCTTCGGATTATCTCCTTTTCGTGTTCGTCGTTAAACACAAAAACTTTCAGTTACTATACACTTTTTTTTCGTGAAGCCAAGGTAAAATCAGATAAAATCAGGCAAGAAGAATTTCTCCTTCCAGATACAGCGCAGCGCGCCCGGCGATTCGCACACGGTCGCCCATAAAACGGCAGAAGATTTCGCCGCCGCGCGCGGAAAGCTGTCGGGCGCGCAGTTCGGTTCGGGCCAGTTTGTCCGCCCAGTAAGGCGCTAAAACGCAATGCGCCGATCCCGTGACCGGATCTTCATTGATCCCGACACGCGGGGCAAAGAAACGGGAGACAAAATCGCAGCTGCTTCCGCGCGCTGTGATGATGACGCCGCGGCAGTCCACGGCGGCAAGCGCCGCCGGATCGGGAGTCGCCAGCCGGACCGCTTCTTCCGAATCCAGCACTGCCAGCAGGTCCTCGTCGGAGGCAAAACACTCGATCGGCAAAACGCCCAGAGCAGGTTTGAGCGTTGCAACGGGCAGGCTTTTCGTGGCGGGCAAAGCGGGAAAATCCATTTCGATAAGATTGTTTTTGTGCGTGACGATCAATTCGCCCCGGCTGCGTGTCTTGAAAATGATGCGGTCCTGCAACCACTGCTTGCAAACGAAAAGCACATAGGCGGCCGCAAGCGTCGCATGGCCGCACAACGTCACTTCAGCGCGCGGCGTAAACCAACGGAGTTCGACGACGGTTCCCCGCCGAACCAGAAAAGCGGTTTCCGACAGATTGTTTTCGGCTGCCACTGACTGGAGCAATCCATCGTCAGGCCAGATATCAAGCAGGCAAACCGCCGCCGGATTGCCGGAAAAAATCTCTGAGGTAAAAGCGTCAACCTGATATAACGGCACTTTCATCGTGTTTCCTCAAGGTTGAATCTTAAGTTTGGTCACCTTGTGGCCCCGGTTTTTCAGGAGGGTCACCACACTGTCTGCGCCTGCCAGATGCGCCACGCCCATGATAATCATAACATTTTGATTGCCCGCGATCAGGGTTTCGATTCGGCCGACCCACTTTTGGTTACGCCCAACAATCAGCGTATTGTAAAGTTCCGGATGATTTTTCAACTCACGAAGCGTGAACGCTTCAATGCCGGCTTCATCGCCTGCGCGCCAGGCTTTCAGGATGCCGGGTATTTTCGCATCAAGAGTGAGAAGATCTTCCAGCGTTTCAAGCACCTGATCGTTGCCGAGACTCGTGTCCATTGCCGCCAGAAAACCGATTTGGTCGTCGGCGGACTCAAGCCCGCCCGTCGGCTTTCCGTCTATTTTGGCTTTGTCGTAATAGACCTTGTCCACGCCGAATTCCGGCGTGACGCCGATTCGGGTCAGTTCCTGCATGGTGAGGAACATCGCAAGCATCCAGGGACGAAATAATTGATACTGATCAAACGGATACCCTCGGTCCCTGCAGAATTTTTTCGCCTTCGCGTAGACGGATGGAGATAAATGGTCTCGCAGGGTTGTGCCGTCGGTAAGCGCCGCAATCCGCATCAGTTTCTGGAGATATTCCGGTGTTTCCAGATCGGCGGGCGGCGCCTCAAAGATCAGCCTTGCGGACCCTTCGTATGCCGCGTCGAATTCGGCCGGCAGGGGGTGATCGGAGGCGCGAAGCACGTGGCAGGATCCGGCCAGATAAACCGTGGCTTTCGGCCCGCGAACAACCCAGACCGAGCTTTCCGCCCAGGCGACCATCGCGGACAATAGAAGGCAAACCAGGGTGATGATGCCGATCCGATAACGTTTCATGAAAAATCCTCCTTATGAATCTTCAATCAGTGACTCGACGATTTCGATCGCGTCGCGGACGCAGGGACGACAGATCCGGCTGAAACAGTGCCGCTCGATGAAATCCTTCTGTCCCGCCTCTGTTGCGAGATCGATGCCGTTTATCAGGTCTCGGCAAGATCGGCTCGACGACTCATCGTTCCTCCTTTTTTGTCGCTGCGGCATTTACGTTCAAAACGCGTCAAACAATACCATCTTTCACTCGAAAAAGAAACGGCCGGGAATCCGAATCGCCGACTCCACAAAATCAGCCGCTTGACAAAATTAAAAATAGTTGTACTATGCAATCAATATGAAGAAGGACGGATACAAAGAAGCCGCATGGCTGGATGTTTTTATCGGATTGGCCCAGGCCACGCGTTTTTGTAGACAAGACGAGGCGTTTTGCGAGGGCGTCACGTTTCATCAATTTATGATCTTGGAGTTTCTGGCGGCCGACAAGGGGCTTGCCCTGTCGGAGCTCCATCCGCGGTTGGGCGTGGCCAAAAGCACGACCACGCGGCTTGTGGCCCCGCTTCTGGCCGGGGGGCTGGTCAAACGGGAAGCAGACTCGCAAGATGGTCGGGCGGTACGTCTTTGCCTGACTCACAAAGGGCGCAAAACACATGCGGACGTTCGCCTGTGCCTTTCCGGTTTTGTGAAAAAAGTTGCGGACCATCTGCCGTCTTCCGGGCGCGAAAAAACCCTTCAGGCGGTTGGACATTTCATTGAGGCGATACGGAAAGCGGCGCGAGAAGAACAATGTTGCGCCTAGATTAAGGAGATCAACGGGTTATGCCAGCATTGGATATTAAAACGGGGCCGGACGGATTGAAGGTCCTGCCGGTTCTTGACGGCGACGCCCGGCCGGATGTGCAGGCTGCGCCTCCTGGTATTTCGCAAGCCTTTGTTACGGGTGTTTATTCAACCGTTATGGGTCCGGTGCCGAAGGTCGACGCAAAACTGACCGGCGCGGACAGATGGGGGGCGGTCAAGGCGAGATGGGGCGCAGGCAGAATGGAATATAAAATCGATCCGGGACTCTATGCGCTGGGATATCCCGATGAGCAGTCAAACATCTTTGTGAGTGCCAATTATAAGATGAGTTTTGATGTTTTGCGCGCCGCCCTGTACGGTCGAAATGCGTGGCTCCTGGTTCTGGATACAAAGGGCATCAATGTTTGGTGCGCAGCGGGAAAAGGAACATTCGGCACACAAGAGCTGATTTGGCGAATCGAAACCAGCGGCGTTAAAAATGCCGCGCCCCGTGGCAAACTGATCGTTCCGCAGTTAGGGGCACCTGGAATCGCGGCGCACGTCGTGCAGAAGAAAACCGGCTACAGGGTCCACTATGGGCCGGTGCGCGCCGACGATCTCCCCGCTTATCTCGATGCCGGCCTGGTTGCCTCTGCGTCAATGCGCAAAGTTTCATTCAGTCTTAAAGACAGGGTCGTTTTGATCCCTATGGAACTGGTTGCGATTATGAAACCTTTTTTGCTTGCGGCTGCGTTTTTTGCATTGTTTGCCTCACTGGCGCGCTATGCTGGTCAAGATGCCTCGGGTCTCCGCGTTTTTCTGACTATTGGAATTTCGGACGGTCTGTTCGCCTTCGGGGCGCTTGGGGGGGCTGTCATCGCCGGGGCGGTTTTGCATCCGATCCTGCTGCCGTTTTTCCCCGTCCGTGCTTTTTCTCTGCAGGGGGCGATGATCGGAGGAATTGTTGCCCTGGCGCTGGTGTTCGCGCGAGGCGCTGATCACACGACGTGGTCGGGTTTGCTGGAGACCGCGGCCTGGCTTTTGATCATTCCGTCAATAGCCGCTTTTCTGGCCATGAATTTCACCGGCAGTTCAACGTATACATCGCTGTCTGGAGTTAAAAAGGAGATGGGTGTGGCGTTGCCCGCCGAGATTGCGACAGCGGCCCTGGGGGGTGTCGTATGGCTGGGGTCGCTTCTGACCGCCTGGGGAGGACTGTGATGAAAAATTTTTCGCATTTGAAAAATGTGGCGACCCTTTCGTTTGATGCGGGAAAATGCACCGGTTGCCGGACGTGCCTCACGGTCTGCCCGCATCAGGTATTTCGAATGAACGGCCGAACCGCTCAGATCGATCGTCGTGACGCCTGCATGGAATGCGGAGCGTGCGAGAAAAACTGCCCGGCAGGGGCCTTGACGGTGCAGGCCGGCGTCGGCTGCGCCGCCGCCGTCATCAACCAAATGCTGGGTCGGACCGACGACTGCTGCTGCGGACCGCAGACGAAACCGGGCGAACCGGGGGCGGGTTGCTGTTGTTGACGATCCGGGATTTTCTCCGGAATCTTTCTATGTTCGAATTTACTTGACTAAACCGGGTGATCTTCCTATTGTGAAGCTGCAAAAAGAAGTGTTCCTCGCGTAAGCGTTAACCATTCTCTGGACGTCGTTCCTTAAAGGACAAATGAATTCGGAAGCATCGTGATCCGCTGGGATTTTATGCAGTCGGGCGCGTCGGTTCGTTGCCGAAGGCAGGCTGTCAACGAACCTGTTGGTAAATGAGGAGGTCGGATGTCAACCATAAAAAGGGGAGGGAAGTATGGCGATTTATGAATTTGGCGAGTATCAGAATCTCTATGAGCCGCCGGACAATCTGGTCGATTTCTTCGAGCAGAGCGCGGCGAAATTTGCAACGAATCCGTTTATTGGAGAAAAAGATGCGGCGGGCGTTTATCAGTGGGTCACCTACAGCCAGATCGCGACGCGGATCGACAATCTTCGCGGCGGGCTTGCCGCGGCGGGAGTAAAAGCGGGTGAGACCGTCGGGATCATTGCCAACAACCGTAAGGAGTGGTTTATCGGTGAAATCGCGACGCAGGGACTGGGAGCGGCCTACGTGCCGATGTACGAAAAAGAACTGGTGTCCATGTGGAAGTACATCATTCGGGACGCGGAAGTGAAGGTGCTTTTCGTATCGCGGCCGGAGATTCTGGAAAAAGTAAAGGATTTTCCGTCTGAAATACCCACTCTGAAAAAGATATTCCTGATTGAAGGCGCAGGCGAAAACACGATGGCGGCGCTCGAGGACATCGGCGCGAAAAATCCCGTGGCGTCGATGAAACCGAAACATTCGGATGTCGCGGTTCTGATCTATACCTCCGGAACGACGGGCGAACCGAAGGGGGTCTTGTTGTCGCACGGCAACCTGGCGGAAAACGTCAAAGCCGGTCTGGCCTGGTTTCCCAATCTCACCGAGCACAGCCGGTGTATTTCCATGCTTCCCTGGGCGCATTCTTTCGGGATCACGGCTGATCTGCATGCCTTCATGATGCGCGGCGCGTCAATCGGTATCATGGGATCCGTGGAAACATTGATCGACGATTTGCCCAAAGTTCAGCCGACGTTCATGATCACCGTACCCCGGATTTTCAACCGGGTGTACAACGGCGTGTGGGCGAAAATGCGTGAGGAAGGCGGCCTGAAACTGAAGCTTTTCGAAGCGGCGCTCGCCGCAGCCAAAGCCAAACGCGAGACGGGCAAAGCGGGATTGAAGTTTAAGATTCTCGACAAAATCGTTTTGGCGAAAATCCGGGCCCGTTTCGGCGGGCGACTGGAAAACGCGGTCACCGGCAGCGCTCCCATGAATGTGGAAATTGCCAAGTTCTTCATTGACGTGGGCATTCCCACTTACGACGCCTACGGATTGAGCGAAACGTCACCGGCCATCACGATCAATTCGCCTCTGATGGGAAACCGCCTGGGCTCCGTGGGCAAGCCCATCAACAAAACCAAAGTGGTCATCGACCGAACGCGCACCGGTGAAGACGGTGACGACGGCGAAATCATCTGTTTCGGGCCCCAGTGTATGATCGGCTACCACAAAAAACCCGATCAGACCAAAGAAGTGATTGTCGAGCAGGACGGCATGCGTGGTGTGCGCACCGGCGACCGGGGAAGACTGGACGACGACGGATTTTTATTCATCACCGGCCGGTTCAAGGAAGAATATAAGCTGGCCAACGGCAAGTATGTCCATCCCGAAACGGTGGAGCTGGAAATGAAGGTGATTCCCTGGATCTTAAACGCGGTTGTGGCGGGCTCCGGTCATGAATACAATGTGGGCCTGATTGTGCCCGACATGACCCTGCTTGAGCGTCTGGCGGCAGAACTGAAGCTGTCGGTTGCGCCCAAAGACCTGTTCGATCCGGCCAACCCCGCGGGTCAGAAGTTCAAAGAACTTTTGACCGCCGAAGTGCAAAACCATTTGCGCAAGTCCATCGGGTCCTACGAGATTCCCCGGAAGTTCGCATTCATTCTGGACGATTTCACGCTGGACAACGGCATGCTCACGCAAACCATGAAACTCAAACGCCGGGTCGTGATGGAACGCTACGGTAATCAACTCGAAGCGCTTTATAAAGAATAGCCATCGAAAGAGCAGGAGGCTTGCCCCTCCTGCTTTTTCAACTTGCCTGAAAATTTCTCCGCGTTTACGAATGTGACAAGTCTTGCCGGAAATAACAACACAACAGAAAAGACGGATCGATATAAAATTGATTTCTAAAAAAAACTTGTTGAGAAAGGGCCGATCCGCTATCTTTATCCGGAATACTTTTTAAGAGGTAATAGTATTGCCGAGGTATCAGCGTGCCGTTTTTATACTGATTGCTTTGTTCCTGATTTCCGTGACTGCAGCCGGAGCTGAATCAGAGCTGCCGGCAATGCACACAGATATGCATTCCGGGTTGATGTTGCTCGGGGGCTATGTCCTTCTGGCGCTGGTCTTTTCTTTTTTGTGTTCGGTTGCCGAAGCGGTGCTCCTGAGTATCACGCCGTCCTACATTGAAGACCAGAAGGAGAAACATCCCCGGCGGGCGGTTTTGCTCAAAGAACTTAAGCAGGATAATGTTGACCGGTCTCTGGCGGCCATCTTGACGCTCAATACCATCGCGCACACGGTCGGCGCGATCGGTGCGGGCGCTCAGGCAACGGTGGTTTTCGGCAGCGCGTGGTTCGGCGTCTTTTCGGCTGTTATGACGCTGATGATCCTTTTCCTGTCGGAAGTTCTTCCCAAAACCCTGGGCGCCGTCTACTGGTCGAAGCTGGCCGGGCTGACGGCCTACTACGTCAAGGGTCTGATCGTTGTGCTCTATCCGATAGTCTGGTTGTCGGAAAAATTTACCAAACTGTTTTTGCGCGGTAAAAAAGTCCATGTGTTCAGTCGTGATGAATTTGTCGCCATGGCAAGGGTTGGTGAGCAGACCGGTCAGATTGCTAACAACGAAGCCCGGATGATACGAAATCTGTTTCGGTTTGATTCGATGGAAGTAACCGATATCATGACGCCGCGCATCGTGATTTCAGCGCTGCCTGCGGACATCACGATTGCCGAAGGTCTGGCGTCGATAGAGCAAAAGCCGTTTTCCAGGCTGCCCCTGTACCAGACCGACATCGATGACATTACGGGCTTTGTGCTCAAGGATGATGTCTTGTTGAGAATTGCTCAGGGCCGGGCCGATGAACCGCTTGCCTCCCTGAAGCGAAAAATGCTCGTCGTGCCGGAAACCGTATCCCTGACCACCCTTCTGGAAAATCTACTCAAGGATCGTCACCATATCGCATTGGTCGTTGATGAATACGGCGGAACCGCCGGGCTTGTCACTTTGGAAGACCTTGTTGAAACTCTCACCGGAATGGAAATTACGGACGAAAAGGATGCGGTAGTGGACATGAGGGCTCTGGCGCGCAGGCAATGGAAGGAACGGGCCCGCATCATGGGGCTTGATGTCGATCTGCTGCAACAGGAAAACGCGAAGCCGGTATCGGCTCGCGATTCTGCGGGACAGGAGAAATAATCATTCTTCTTTGCGGTAATATCTTTGCCACTTCTCATCAATGGATTTTTGGATCTCCGCAATCTGCGTGTCGGTCAGAAGCTTGAATCGGGACTGTGCGCGGAAGTATTCGCTCACAGGCACGAGCTTGCGTTTTTCGAGCTGTTTCTCAGACGCGGAGGTCAGACGGAATTCTCCGTTGAGGATTTCATACAAATCGTAATAGCCGGTTTCCACGGCGGTGCGACCGATCTTGATGCCATAGCGCGGATCGTAACCCCAGCCGGGCGGGCAGGGAATGTGAATGTGGAAATATTTTGTCCCCGGCAGATCCTTGCACTTGAGAATTTTATCGTAGAGGTCCAACGGATAAGCGGCGGAACAGGTTGCGACATAACTGAGGCTGTGCGCCGCCATGATGGCCGCGACATCTTTTTTTTGTTGCAGCTTTCCTTTAAATGGCGTGTTGGCCGTGATCGCGCCGATCGGCGTGGTGCCGGAACGCTGGACACCGGTGTTCATATAGCCTTCGTTGTCGTAACAAAAATAAATGAAATTGTCGCCGCGTTCGGCTGCGCCGGACAGGGCCTGCAGGCCGATGTCGCTGGTGCCGCCGTCACCCGCCCAGGCCGCGACGAGAGTATGATCGTTTTGTTGCGCCTTGAGGCTGGCGAGAATGCCGGTCGCAGCGGCGGCTGTCGAAGCAAACGTGACGTTCAGGCAGGGAAGCTTCGTGGAGGCCACGGGGAAAAGTCCCTGTAAAACTGTCAGACAGCTCGGCGGCACAACCAGCAGAGTGTCCGGTCCCAGCGCTTTCAAGCCTACCCGGTAGGCGATGGACAGACCACAGCCGGTGCACGCCCTCGTTCCCGGATGAACAAATTCCTCTGTCGGTAAACTTAAAATAGTGGTTTTCGCCTGTTGCATGACATGCTCCTATAATTTAAGACCGATCCATAAAGGCTCGGTCGATACGCGGCCCTGAATCGCGGCTCTTAAAATATCGGTCAAGTCTTTGGTGTGGATATCGCGGCCGCCGATACCGGCGATAAAATTCTGAACTTGCGGCAGAGAGCCCGTGCCCCCCAGGTGCTCATACAGGGCGGATTTCAGGTCCGAGACAAGCGCGCCTTCGTAACCGTAACTGAGCGCCTTTTCGAAAACGATGACGCCCTTTTTGCCTTTGAGCGCCGAGGCCAGCGCTTCATCGGGAAACGGCCGGTAAAATCGAACACCCATGACACCGACTTTCACGCCTTCGCGTCTTAACGCATCAACGCAGACTCGCATCTGATAGGTCATCGATCCCAGACCCAGCGCCACATAATCGGCGTCGTCGCACAGGTACGGTTCCAGATACGGATTCCCGGTGCGTCCGAAAATGCCGGCAAAGCGTTGCTCCATGTCGGCGGCGGCCGAAAGCGTCAGGCGCAAATCCTCCTGGAGCAGATAGCGGATCTCCATATAGCCGTGCGCCAGTTCACCTCGCACGTCGACGCGAACATCCGGCAGCGTTACGGTGTTTAAATTGGCCGGCTCACCGGGATTGAGCGCGTAGTCCGGTTTGAAAGGAGGCAGAAAGGCGGCGACTCGGCCCGGATCCGGCAGATCGAACGGCATGAAGGTGTGGGATAAAATATATCCGTCGTAGCAGACCATAATTGGAATGCTGACTTTTTCCGCCAGCCAGTAGGCCTTAATGACGGTGTCGATAATCTGCTGATGATCCGCGCAGTACATCTGAATCCAGCCGGTGTCGCGCTGAGAGATGGAATCCTGCTGATCGTTCCAGATGTTCCAGGGCGCGCCCACCGCCCGGTTGACCACGACCATGACGATGGGCAGTCTCGCGCCCGCAGCCCACTGCACCTGTTCGTGCATGTACAAAAGGCCGTTGGCGCTGGTGGCGGTAAACACCCTCGATCCGGCCGACGAGGCGGCAATGCATACGGCGAGCGCCGAGTGTTCGCTCTCCACGGGAATATACTGGGCGTTGAGCGATCCCTCCTCGACATACTGCGAGAGTTTCTCCGTCACAGGCGTCTGCGGGGTGATCGGATAGGCGGCAATCACCTGCGGCCGGCACAGCCTCACGCCTAAGGCCGCGGCCGCGTTTCCGTCTTCGATGATGTGCATGGTTTACTACTCCTTGTCTTCTTCAACGAATTGCGCTTCATCCACCATGGTGATGGCTTTGGTGGGGCATTCTTCCGCGCAGATGCCGCAGCCCTTGCAATAGGTGAGATCAACCTGCGGCGGGATCGTGCGGGAAATGACGATTTCCGGACAGAACAGCCAGCAGATGAAGCAGGCTTCCTTATTCCTTTTGCAGGGAATGCAGAGACTTCGGTCGAATACCGGGCGTTCCACGCGCCAGGACCCGGTTTTTCCTCCGTCTCCCGGCCCGTGCTCACTGTGCGACGTTTTTCTTCGATAATTGCGTGTTCCCATCTTTTAACCTTCCGTTTCGGTCCGCTCAAAAGCCAGGCGGGCAGCAAGCGCGTTCTTCTGGGGTCTGCGGGTGCTGAATTCTTCCTCGATTCCCCCGATCAATTTATCGATTCCCAGAAGATCGGCGGCCTGTTCCAACGATCCGATGATCCCGATATTGACCATGCCATGCGGCAGCCCCGCTTCAACCGAAATGGCGGTCACATCCGCTGTGGCCAATCGATAATCCTTAAAATGATACGTCTCATGCGCCATAGGTGTATTCAAAACGATAATGCCGCCCGGTTTCAGGCCGTGTGTGACGTCCACTTCCTTAAGCAGCAGGTGATCCAGAACGACGACCATGTCGGGGGTTTCGATCGGCGACAGATCGTAAATTTTTGTCTTCGAGATTTTAAGCGATGTCATGACGGGCGCGCCGCGGCGTTCCGTGCCGAAGGTGGGTGCCATCACCACGCCCGCGTAGCCGGAGGCAAATGCGACGGCCGCCACGATTTTGGCTGCCGTGATCGCCCCTTGTCCTCCACGGCCGTGCCAGCGAATTTCGATGTAATCCTTGTTCATAAAAGACCTCGGTATTTTGGGCTATAGGAAATAGCGGATTTAGCTTTTTTGGACTCGACTCTTCCTTCCTTTTCTTATGACGGCGATCACCGTAATTATAAGCAACGCGACAATCCCAAAAGCCGCCAACACAAGCACCGTCGGTTTTGCGGGCCGGTAAAAGAGGCTTACGGGATTGAAGCTGGGATGCTCGACAATGCGACCGAGTCTGCCTTGATACTTTTCGGGAATATCCGGCAATCCGTTTCCGTCCGCGTCCGGGAACGACTGGACATAACGCATAACGCCCTGCCATTGTTTGAGCTCCTGGATGCCGGGGGTTGATGGATCCGCATCCACCCGAGCCGCCGACAGTTGATCAATTGGCGCGCCGCTTTTGTCCTTGGGGACGATCTCGAGCAGGGAATAGGTGAAATTGCCGACGATCTTTAAGAACGTCGCGTTGTAAATGTTGGCAGCCACGCGGTAAAGCCTGCGGTTGGACCGGCTGTAATCCAGCGGATGAAAACCGTCTTCCTCCGATCCGACGTCAATAGACGTCACCCGATCGAACAACATGCGTCGGGGATTGTAGGTAAAGCGCAGGCCGGAGACCTGAAGAAAGTAGTCGTCGTTTTTCAGCGGACGGACGCTCGTGACGATTTCCAGGGCTCTTTTGATCTCATAGCCGTACAGATAGAAACTGATCAGCGGATAGCCCATGGTGTCATCCACGCCGATGCCCAGCGGAATCGTGCGGAACAGATCGCCTACTGAAATTTTCCCGGTTTTGCCTGCCAGAAGATCATCGCGGATAACGCCGTTGGATTCGACGGCGACGACCACCCGGCTTTGCGGATCGGCGGGATCGGAATCAGCCTGATTGACTGTAAAGCGGATTGCGTCGGCCAACAGATTTCCCAGCGGGGATTCCTCTGCCCGGTTGACGAGATCCCACTTCGTTTCCGCGATGATCCGATCGTAGGAAAGGTTAAGGCCGGCAAGAAGACGTGCATCGAGGCTTTTTTTGAATCCGTCGATCATGGCCTGGATTTTTGGATCTCCCGGAATGTCGCTGGTGACGGCGACCGGTGTGTAGGCTGTCGGGATGGCCCGCTTTCCGTCAATGACCAGATCCAGAATGCCCACCTGTCTGCCGTAGCTCCAGGCCTGGACAATCAGGGTCTTGTCCACAATCAAGGGCTTGTCGAGCTTTGTGTGCGTGTGGCCGCTGATGATGAGGTTGATGCCGGGCACAGACCGGGCCAGGATTTCATCTTCGGATTTTTTGGGGTTGTCCCGCAGGCCGCCGTGTGACAGACAAATGACCAGGTCCACTTTTTCCTGCTTGCGCAAAACATTCACGATCTCCCGCGCCGTTTCAACAGGGTCGCGAAACGAAAGCGGCTTGGCAAAGGGCGACACTTCAACCGCGTCTTTGCCCATCATGCCGAAAAGGCCGATTTTCAGGCCGTCTTTCTCCAAAACAATGTAAGGCTTGATGCCGGCTTCGGCAAAAGCGTCTTCGAGCTGCGCCAAGGAAGGTTCGTTGCGGTCCCATTGCGCGCCGGCGAAAACAATCGGCGGCAGGCCGCGTTTGGCTTTGGCCGACTTTAAAATGGCGGCAAGACCGGCCGGTTTAAGGTCGAATTCATGGTTGCCCAGGGTGACCGCGTCATAGTCCATGGCGGACAGAAGTCGCAGTTCAAAAGCCTCCTCGCGGATGAGCATATGAAAAAGCGATCCCATCGAGAAGTCCCCCGCATCGAGGACCAAGACGGGATGAGGCCGGCTCTCGCGGGTTTCCGAAATAATGGTTGCGATGCGGGCCCATCCGCCCAGGGTGTCATCCGCGCGGGTTTCAAAGGGCCGATAGTCGATTTCCGGGGCGAAACCCTGGAAATGTGAATGCATGTCGTTGGTATGAATAATCGTCAGATACTTTTCCGCGGCGGGCGATTGGGCCGCGCAAAAAACCATCGCCAGGATCACGGCAATAAAAAGACGTTTCATGATTCGCCTCCCGTTTGGACATCGCTAAGCTCATCGCTTGTAACATAATTGTCGTGTCTGGAAAAGTCCGTTCCGGGCAGAAGGGCTTCAATTTTTTCAAGAAGTCCCCAAAGAGAGGCTTTGTCCAGCGCGGAGACAGCCACCGCGTCGAAGCGACGGCAGAGCGTCGCCAGAAGCGCCTTGTTTTCAAAACGATCCGCTTTGTTGAACACGCGGAGCGTCGGTTTGCCCGCGATGTCGAGGTCTTCGAGAATTTTTTCCACGGCGGCGATCTGCTGGTCGAAACGTTCGCTGGAAATATCAATGACATGCAAAAGCAAATCGGCTTCCTGGAGTTCGTCGAGTGTGGCGCGAAACGCGCTCATCAACTGCGCCGGGAGGTGCCGGATGAAACCGACCGTGTCGGTGATGACTGCCTCCGTGTCGCGTGGAAATCGCAGACGCGCGCTTTTGGTGTCGAGCGTGGCGAAAAGTTTATCTTCGGCTAAAACGGCGCTTTGTGTGAGCGTGTTGAGCAGGGTGGATTTGCCCGCATTGGTGTAGCCGACGATGGAGATGACCGGCAAACCGGAGCGCGACCGTTTGCCGCGTCTTTGCCCGCGGGATTTGGTGATGGATTTGAGGTCTTTCTCCAGTCGGGTAATCCGCTCGCGGATTCGGCGGCGGTCAATTTCGAGCTTGGTTTCGCCGGGGCCTACCCCGCCGATGCCGCCCGCCAGACGGGATAAGGACTTGTCCTGATGCATGAGCCGCGGCAGCAGATAGTTGAGCTGGGCGAGTTCCACCTGGATCTTTCCTTCCCGGGTGTGAGCGCGGCGCGCAAAAATATCCAGAATAATCTGCGTTCGGTCCAGAATCTTCAGCCCGGTGAAATCGGCGATGGAGCGGACCTGGGCGGGCGAGAGCTCATGGTCGAAAATCAGAAGGTTCGCGCCGATCTGGGTGGCGTGCAGATCGACGGAGGCGAGCTTGCCCCGCCCGATCACGTACTTGGGGTCGATCCGGGGGCGCATCTGGATGACGGAGTCGAAAACCTCAACGCCGCAGGTCCTGGCGAGCTGGCGAAGTTCGTCGAGCGATGCGGCTGCTTCCTCGGCCGAAGAGTTGTCCGCCCGCAGGAGAATCGCCCGATCCGTGGCGTCAATTTTCCGGGTTTTCTGCTGACGGGCAAATTCGTCCTCAAGCGCCGCGATAAATTGCAGGAAGTTGAGCTCCAGGCGATGTGGCTCCACAGGATCGTGGGCCAGCCAGTAATCGTCTCGGGGATTTTCGGGGATCAGATGCGCCCAGTGAAGCTTGCCGGGCGATCCGTCGGCTTTGACTTCCAGCGCCCCGACAAGGTCCAGGCGAAGATGGGCCATATCCGTCAGGTCCTCTTCAGAGAGCGGTTCGGCGGCCAGATGGGTGTGAATCAGGCGTAGTCCCTTAAATCGTGTGGACGCGGCGCGGAAATGATCCAGATCGGGAATCAAAATGCCTTTGGAATTTCCCAGAAGGACAAAATGGATGTCTCCTTTTCGACCGACCAGCAGACCGATCTGCCGGTTGACGGAAAAAGAAAGAGAGGCCAGTTCCCGGGCAAGTTCATGGCTGATGATTTGTTCGGGCCGGATGCTCCGGCGATAGAGCTTTTCTATCGATGCAATGACGGCGGCGCCAAGACCGGATGTATTGCCGTATATTCTGTTGATGGCGGTTCTTCCTTATCTCTAAAATAAACGAAAAAACAATATCACATTCTTTCAGGGGGTGTCAAAGGGGCAAATTCCAAGACAACAAGAGGATTTCTCATAAATCAAAACCCTGAAATTACGGATGGAGCTGGTAACTTCAGGGTCTTGGAGATTTGATTTCATCCGGCAAATGTCCGCCGGAGCGTTTTTTATAGCTTGCCTTCGTAGCTGATGCCGACATCGACCTTCTTGCCGCTGCAATCGATGACTTCAACCATCATGGTGCGGTCTTCGATCTTGTTGGTTTTCGTCACCATCCATTTGTAGCTATGGACGGCCCGTCCATCCTTTTTGCACTTTTCAATCGCTTCCCGAATAAAGGGTTTACCGTCAGCGTCTTTGAGATCAAGATGGTTCTGACCGACCATGATCGGATATCGGCCCTGCACCAGCGTAATGCCGTTCCAGTCTCCGGCGCTTGCGTAAAGGTTGCTGTAGGTAGTGTTCCAGGGGGAATTTTTATCGTTGAATTCGGCAAAAGCCTTTTCACATCCAACCTGTTTGGTGTAGGCGACCAGCTTGTTGTAATGTTCCTTGGCCTGTTCCGGGGTCGCGACCTTCCCCTGGGCCATCACCAGACCGACGGACCATAACATCACGACGGCCAAAACGCTTGCGATCACTGATACTCTTTTCATTTTCTTAAAATCCTCCTTTTTTGTTCGACAATAAGTTGAGTAACCGGGCATCCCGTCGATACCCGGTTTACTTGCTAAAAATCATGAAAATCACTCTTTGCGGCTTTGTTTTCGATCATTGCGGCCGGCTGTTTTTTCGGAAGACTCGCCGCCTGCTTTGTCATTCTTCCCGCGGGTGAGGGGGTATGGATTTGATCCTGCCACTGGCTGTCTTCGCTGGTCTTAAAAATGGCCATGATGCTTGCGAGATTTTCCGCGTTGCCGGCTGTCTGTTGTGTGGAGATGTTCATCTCAGCAATCGCCTTGTTGACCTGATCTACGCCCTGGGCCTGCTCGGTCGAGGCGGCGGCGATTTCTCCCATAAGCTCGACGACTTTATTGGCGTTGTCCGTGACCGAGTCGAATGCGGAGCTGGTTGCGGTGACCAGTTCTTCTCCGGTGCGGACCTTATGAACGATATCACTGATAAGGTTTGACGATCCCTTGGCCGATTCCGTCGCCCGCATCGCCAGATTGCGGACTTCATCCGCCACGACGGCAAAACCGGCGCCCGCTTCACCTGCGCGCGCCGCTTCCACGGAGGCGTTGAGCGCCAGCAGATTGGTCTGGAACGCGATTTCATCGATGCTTTTCACAATCTTCTGCGTCTGTTCACTGGACTGGGCAATCTCTTTCACATATTCTTGGTCGGGTAGAATGAGTAGCAGCCGGCCGCACCAAACCCGCCAACC